>NZ_JBVJON010000005.1:388307-613647 GCF_055583145.1 Amycolatopsis sp. NPDC104819
CTCGCCCCCCCCCCCCCCCCCCTCTGGTGTGGGTGTTTTCCCCCCCCGGGGGGGGGGGGGTTTCCCCCCCCCCCCCCCCCAGGACACAGAACGAGAAAGCCCCTGTTCGCGCATTCCGCGAACAAGGGCAACCGCGCATCGAGTGGGCGATACTGGGATCGAACCAGTGACCTCTTCGGTGTGAACGAAGCGCTCTCCCCCTGAGCTAATCGCCCGTCGTACGAACTTCCACGAGGTCCCAGGGGGTGGGCTCGTGGTGCGCGATACTGGGATTGAACCAGTGACCTCTTCCGTGTCAGGGAAGCGCTCTCCCGCTGAGCTAATCGCGCGCTGCGGAACTTCGTACTGGCGGAAGCATATCGGACGCGTTCGCGGGCGCGCGCGAGGGGTCCCCCTCCTCCAGGTTGCGGTGTGACCGGCCGCACGGGGGAAACCGCCGTGACACCGGGGTGCCGAAACGGGCAGACTGCAAGAGACAGCACGCCTTCGCGGCCGACCAGGAGAGCTCCCACCTCGATGACCGAAACCGTGTCCACCGAACCCTCCGAACTGCGGCCCCCGCCGGCTCGAGCGGGGCTGCTCATCGGCGTCCTCGTGCTGTCCGCGTTCGTGATGATCCTCAACGAGACGATCCTGAGTGTCGCGTTGCGCGACCTGACCGTCGACCTGCGGGTGCCGACCACGACCGTGCAGTGGCTGACCAGCGGGTTCCTGCTGACGATGGCGGTGGTCATCCCGACGACCGGGTTCCTGCTCGAGCGGTTCACGCCGCGGCAGGTCTTCCTCTTCTCGCTCTCGGCGTTCAGCCTCGGCACGCTGCTGTGTGCGCTCGCGCCCGGTTTCGGGATGCTGATGGCCGGGCGCGTCGTGCAGGCGTGCGGCACGGCGGTGATGCTGCCGCTGCTGATGACGACGGTGATGCGGCTGGTGCCGCCGGAGCGGCGTGGCGCGACGATGGGCACGATCACGATCGTCATCGCGGTGGCGCCCGCGATCGGGCCGACCATCGGCGGGGCGGTGCTGTCGTCGCTGGGCTGGCGCTGGATGTTCTGGATCGTGCTGCCGCTGTCGGTGGCGGCGCTGGTGACCGGGGCGCTGCAGCTGAAGCTGGACAGCGAGCCACGGCGGGTGCCGCTGGACGTGCCGTCGGTGCTGTTGTCCGCGATCGGGTTCGGCGGGGTGCTGTACGGGCTGTCGTCGACCGGTGAGCAGGGGGTCCAGCCGCCGGTGCCGGCGTGGGTGTCGATCGTGGCCGGGGTGGTCGCGCTGGTCGTGTTCACCTGGCGGCAGCTGCGGCTGCAGCGCCGTGACCGGGCCCTGCTGGACCTGCGGCCGTTCACGCACCGAAGTTTTGTGGTGGCGCTGGTGCTGACGGCGCTGCTGTTCGTCTGCCTGATCGGCGCGGCGGCGATCCTGCTGCCGCTGTACCTGCAGACGGTGCTGCATACGAGCACGTTCGTCAGCGGCCTGGCGGTGCTGCCGGGCGGGCTGGTGCTCGGCCTGCTGGGCCGCCCGGTCGGCGCACTGTTCGACAAGGTCGGCGCGCGTCCGCTGGTGATTCCCGGGGCGGGGGCCGTGGCGGCGGCGCTGTGGCTGTTCACGACGCTCGGGGCGGGCTCGCCGCTGATCGCGGTGATCGGGATCCACGTGCTGCTGATGGCCGGGCTCGGGTTGATGATGACGCCGCTGTTCACCGAGTCTCTCGGGGTGCTGCCGGACCACCTGTACTCCCACGGCAGCGCGATCCTGGCAACGCTCCAGCAGGTCGCGGGCGCGCTCGGCACGGCGATGTTCGTCAGTGTGGCGACGCTGGGGAGCTCGGACGCCGCGGCGGGCAGCCCGGACGCTTCGGGCCTGCGAGCGGCGTTCGTGGTCGCCGGTTGCGTGGGGCTCCTGGCCTTCGCGGGCACCTGGCTGATCCGCCGCTCCCCCGGCACGGCGGCCACCGCGCCGAAGCACTGAGCGACACCGTCCACTGAGGACAAAAGTCCCGCTTCCGCTCGGCGAAGGCTGGGGGGATACCTGCGAGCGGAAGCGGGAGTTCGAGGTCGGTACGGGGGTCGCCTCGCGGCGATTGGCGCTACACGGCTCCAGCCGGACTGGTTTTCCGTGAAGGCAGTGGGTGAGGCCCGGGGACTCCGCCGTACCGACACCCTCTACAACGCCTCACTCCCGCCGGTGTTCCCCGACGTGACCCGGCTCATGCGAGCAGCCGGCCCAGCAACACGCCGAGACGGCCACGCTCCGCTGTGTTGAGGTCGCCGGTGAGGGGGGTCATCAGCTCCGCCACCTCGGCCGCGACAACGGCGGCCAGCCGGTGCCCCTCCGCCGTCAGGCCGACACGCACCGAGCGGCCGTCGTCGCGGCTCGCGTGGCGCTCGACCAGGCCGCGGCGGACCGCGCGGTCGATCAGCCCGCTCACCGACGACCGGTCGAGCCCGAGGTAGTCCGCGAGCTCCGCCATCTTCGGCGTGCGGTCGCGCAGGATCGCCAGCACCCGCAGCTGTGTCAGCGAGAAGTCGTGCGCGGCCGCCGCCTGGCTCAGCAGCGCCATCACCCGGAAGGACACCTGGACCAGGCCGTCCAGGACGTCGTCGGGTTCGGTCATGGTGTCAGGCTACCTTGAACTAGTTGGTACTGCCAGCTAATGTAGTGGGTAATACCAACTAAAGGAGTCACCATGCGCGCAGCTGTCGTGACCGCGTTCGGCACCCCGCCGTCCTGCCGGGACCTCCCCGAGCCGACCCCGCGGACCCCGGACGAAGTGGTGGTCGACGTCCTCGCCGCGGGCCTGCACCCGCGGGTCCGCTCCCAGGCCGACGGCTCGCACTACACCGGCCGCGGTGAGCTCCCGCTCGTCCCCGGCATCGACGGTGTCGGCCGCGCCCCCGACGGCACGCTGCGGTACTTCGTCCTGCCGGACACCACGATGGGCGCGATGGCCGAGCGGACCGTCGTCGACCTGCGGCGCAGTGTCGTCCTGCCGGACGACGCCGACCCGGTGCTCGTCGCCGCGGGCATGAACCCCGCGATGTCGGCGTGGGTCGCCCTGCGCCGGCGGATCGAGTTCACCGCCGGGCAGGACGTCCTCGTGCTCGGCGCCACCGGCAACGCCGGCCGGCTCGCCCTCCAGGTCGCCAAGCGCCTCGGCGCCGGCCGGGTCATCGCGGCCGGCCGCGACCCGCAGCGCCTCGCCGCGCTCCCTGCCGACCTGGCCGTCACTTTCGACGACCTTGGTCAGGCCGCGGACGTCGACGTTGTCCTCGACTACGTCTGGGGAGCGCCGACGACCGAAGCGCTGCGCACGATCGTCACGCACCGCGCCGACCGCGGCCGCCCGCTGACCTGGGTCGAGATCGGCTCGGTGGCCGGGCCGGCCATCGAGCTCCCCTCGGCCGCGCTGCGGGCGGCGCGGCTGCAGCTCGTCGGCAGCGGCCAGGGTTCGGTCCCGGCCCGCGACATCGTCGCCGAGCTGGGCCACCTCGTCACCGAGCTCGCCGGCTTCCGGGTCGACGCGCGCACGGTGCCGCTGGCCGAGGTCGAGACCGCCTGGAAGGAGACCGGCGACCAGCGGCTCGTGGTCACTCCTTGACCTTCGGCGTGGCCCGGACGCCCGTGTGCAGGTACTGCTCGCCCGTCGGCAGGGTGTAGAACGTCGCCGACACCCAGCCCCGCATGCCGGCCGGGCTGTACACGAACTGCGCGGGACCCACCGGGACCAGCTCCTCCTCGGTCGTCGCCTCCGGCATCAGCTCCGCGATCGGGCCGGTCACCGTCTGGCGCATGCGGATCCCGGACTCGCCGGCGAAGACCTCGATCCGGATCGACGCGCGCTCGTAGGTCCCGAAGAAGCGGGACGCGTCGACCGACGGCGGCTGGGCCGCGGGCTCGATCGGGCGGGGCATCGCTACCCCCGCGAGCTCGGCGAAGATCTCGCGGTACAGCTCTTCGTACAGGTCGTGGCCGCTGCCGCCGTTGGTGAGCAGGGTGACGGCGAGGTCCTGGCCCGGCAGGACCCGCAGGAACGCCGCCTGGCCGATCGTGTTGCCGTCGTGGCCGTACACGCGGTGGCCGTCCCAGTCGAAGCGGATCCAGCCGAGGCCCCACGAGTCGCCGAGCGTGTCCTTGTCCGGCATTTCGAACTGTTCCTCGGTCATCATCCGGGCCGAGTCCGCGGAGAGCACCCGGGTACCGTCCGGGCCGAGGCCGCCGGTCAGGTGCAGGCGGGCGAACGCCAGCACGTCCGCCGGGGACGCCGTGATCAGCCCGGCCGGGCCCGCCGAGCGCGGCAGGCTCCACGCCGGCGCGGGCTGCGGCTCGCCTTCCCCGGCCGCCACGTGCCCCATCGCCGCGCGGAAGAGCAGCGCCTCCTCCGGCAGGGTGCCGGTGCGGGTCAGGCCGAGCGGGGTGAACAGCCGCTCGCGCAACGCCGCGTCCCACGTCTTGCCGGTCAGCTTCTCGATGACCCGGCCGACGAGGATGAACCCGGAGTTGCAGTAGGACAGCGTCGCGCCGAGCGGGTGCGTCTGCGCGGCCTGGTCGAGCAGCGCGACGTACTTCTCGACGCAGTCGTCGCCGCGGCCGGTGTCGGTGAAGACGTCACCGTCGATGCCGCTGGTGTGGGTCAGCAGGTGCCGCAGGGTCACCTGCTTCGTGACATCGGGGTCGGCCAGCCGCAGCTCCGGCAGGACGTCGGTGATCGGCGCGTCCAGCCGCAGCAGTCCTTCGTCGACGAGCTGCATCGCGACGGTCGTCGTCCACACCTTGCTGATCGAGCCGATCTGGAACACCGAGTCGTCGGTGACCTCGACGCCGGTGGCCTTGTTCAGCACCCCGCTGCTCGCGACGACCTCGTCGCCCCCGCGCAGGATGCCCAGCGCCGCACCGGGAACGCGGTGTTTGCGCGCGAGCGCGGCCAGGCGCCGCCGCCAGTGCGCGGCGTCGAGCGGCACGCGGGCCGCCCGGCCCGGCTCCCCCGTGTGCTGCTCGACCCAGTCGACGACCCGGCGGTTGAAGTCGACGCGGTGCGACGGCCGGCCGTCGAGGATGAACAGGTGCGACGCGCCCGGGTAGAGCACCAGCCGGGCCGGCACCCCCTGCTCGCGCAGCGCGGTGAACCACTGCTCGGCCTGCCCGGCCGGGCACCGGTCGTCGTCGGCGCCGTGCACGACCAGCGTCGGCGTGCGCACCTTTTCCACCTGGGCCAGCGGGGAAAGCGCCGCGTAGTGCGCCTGGTACTCAGCCGGCGTGCCGCCCAGCTCCGCGACGCCGAGGTAGTGCCCGCTGTCGGACGTGCCGGCCATGCTGACCGCGTCGCTGACCACCCCGCCGGCGACCGCCGCGGCGAACCGGTCGTCCCGGCTGGTCAGGTAGCACGTCATGAAGCCGCCGTAGCTGTAGCCGGACACGGCGAGCCGGCGCGCGTCCGCCACCCCTTCGGTGACGAGCTGGTCCAGCGGCTCCAGGAAGTCCTTCGCGTCGGCCAAGCCCCACGAGCCGACGGCGGCGGTGTAGAACGCTTCGCCGTACCCGTCGCTGCCGCGCGGGTTGAGCAGCAGCACCGCCCAGCCGCGCGTGACGAGCTCCTGGTGGTAGACGTGCACCGCGTCGGCGCTGCCGTTCCACGCGTTGTGCGGGCCGCCGTGGATGTCGAGCAGCAGCGGCAGCGGGCCGGTGCGGGCGGGGTCGCGCAGCAGCCAGCCGTGCACCACCGTGCCGTCGGAGATGGTGAACTCCCGCTCCTCGCGGGGGAACAGCTCGATCTCGGAATCGCCGTGCGCGGTGCGCACCTCGAGCTCTCCCCCGGGCAGGTCGACCGTCACGACCTCGCCGAGCGACGACGGCGTTGTCAGCACGATCACCGCGGTGGTCCCGGCGACGGTCAGCCCGTCCACGGTGTTCCCGGCGCCGCCGACGAGCCGCCGCGGCTCGCCACCCGCGACGTCGACCGCGTAGAGGTGGGTGCAGCCGCGGTCGCGGGCGCAGAACAGCACGGTCGAGCCGTCGCCGGTGAGCTGCGGCAGCGCGCCCGGGTAGCCCGAGCCACCCGGCATCACGTTGCGGTCGAGCGGCGCGGCGAGGTTGGTGGTTTCCCCGCCGTCGAGCGGCACCCGCAGCAACCCGAGGTGGCCGGGCGCGGTGTCGGCCCGGCCGATGACGAGCAGCGCGGCGCCGTCGGCCGTCCAGGAGACCCCGCCGCACATGCCAGCGCCGGAGCCTGCCGGCCGCGGCTCCGAAGCGGTGTCGCCGGGGTCGAGGACGTAGGCGCCGGACCGGAAGGTCAGGTCGGCGTCGGCGTCCGGGCCGGCCGGGAACGCCAGCCGCGCGCCGTCCGGCGACCACGCCGGGTCGCCCGCGTGCCAGTCCCCCGACGTGACCTGCCGGACCTCGCCGGTCGCGACGTCGAGAACGTGGACGTGCTTGCGGAACGTCCGCAGCAGGCCGGCGCCGTCGGCCTTGAAGTCGAGCCGGTCGGCGACCACCGGGGCGGCCGCGCGGCGCGCCCGGGCGGCGGCGTCGTCGCCCTCCTCCGCGACGAGGTCGACCGGGGCGCTGAAGGCGATCTCGGCGCCGTCCGGACGCCAGACCGGGGTGCCCGCGCCGAGCGGGAGCTTGGTGACCTGCTCGGGCTCACCGCCGTCGGCGGGCAGCAGCCACAGCTGCGCCGGGCCGTCCTGGGCCCGCACGAACGCGATCCGCGTGCCGTCCGGCGACCAGACGGGCGCCACGTCGCCGGTGCCGCGAGTGAGCCGCCGGGCCTCGCCGCCGGCGGTGTCCACCTGCCAGAGCGAGCGGGTGACCTGGTCGGCGTCGCGGTCCGCGGTGCGCAGCACGTACACGATCCGGGTGCCGTCGGGCGAAATCGCGGGCTGTTCGGGGAGCGCGAGGGTGTGCAGGTCGTCGGTGCCCAGGCGTCGGGTCATGCGGATCTCCTTGGGGGATAACGGTCTCACGCGGCGAAGTGGCAGGCTGCGCGGTGCGGCCGGTGGGCGGCGTCGGCGGCCGGGTCGGCATGGGTGCAGAGCGTCCGTTCGGTGTGCACGAGCGGGCCGATCGGGCACCGCGGGTGGTAGCGGCAGCCGGGCGGCGGGTGGTGCGGGTCGGCGGGCTCGGTGTCGGCGAGCGGATCGTCGGTGTCGGCGAGCAGGTTGCGGTGCGCCGAGGGTGCGGCGGCGAGCAGGTCCCGCGTGTACGGGTGCTGCGGGTCGGTCAGCACTTGTTCGGCGGGCCCGGCTTCGACGATCCGGCCGAGGTACATCACGGCGACGATGTCGCTGACGTACCGCACCACCGCGAGGTTGTGGGAGATGAACAGCATCGACAGCGACAGCCGCCGCTGCACGTCCCGGACGAGGTTGAGCACCGCGCCCTGCACCGAAACGTCGAGCGCCGAGGTGATCTCGTCGGCGATCAGCACCTTCGGCTGCCCGGCCAGCGCCCGGGCGAGCGCGACGCGCTGGCGTTGCCCGCCGGAGAGCTGCCCAGGCAGCATCGCCGCGCGGTCCGGGTCGAGCTGGACCAGGTCCAGCAGCCGGGCCACCTCGGCTTTCCGCCCGGGGCCGCGGGGCATCGCCTCGGCGATCGATTCGCCGATCGCCATCCGCGGGTCCAGGGAGGAATACGGGTCCTGGAACACCATCTGCAGCGGACGACGGCGGGGCAGCCGCCGCACGTCGACGCCGTCGAGAAGCACCTGGCCCGCGCTGACCGGCGCGAGCCCGACCGCGGCCCGGGCGAGCGTCGACTTGCCCGAGCCGGACTCGCCGACCAGGCCGACGACCTGTCCGGAAGGGACGGTCAGGCGGACGCCGTCGACGGCGGTCAGCTTGCCGTAGCGGACGCTCACCGCGTCGAACTCCAGGGCGCTCATGCGGCACCTTCCTCCCGTGACTGTCCGGAAAGGACGCTCACCTGCGGGTGCCAGCACGCGACGCGGTGGCCGTCCGCGGCCGGCTCCAGCACCGGATCTTCGACGCGGCAGCGGTCCGACGCCAGCGGGCAGCGGGTGGCGAACGCGCAGCCGTCCGGCACCTGGTCCGGTTCCGGCGGGCGGCCGGGGATCACGGCCAGCGGCTCGTCGCGGTCGGTGCCGAGGTCCACTGTGGTCGCCAGCAGCGCACGTGTGTACGGGTGCTGCGCCGGGCTCCCGGTCGGCAGGTCCTCCACGACCCGCCCGGCGTACATCACCAGCATCCGTTCGCACGTCTGGGAAACGACCGCGATGTCGTGGCTGATGAGCAGGATCGCCGCGCCCTCGGTCTCGCGGGTGCGGGCCAGCAGGCGCAGCACCTGGCGCTGCACGGTGACGTCGAGCGCCGTCGTCGGCTCGTCGGCGACGATCAGCTTCGGCTCCCCCATCAGGCCCATGCCGATCATCGCCCGCTGCCGCATGCCGCCGGAGAACTCGTGCGGGTACTGCCGCGCCCGGCGTCGCGCGGCCGGGACGCGGACCGCGGCCAGCCGGTCGACCGCCCGGGCGAACGCCGCCCGCCGGGAGAGGCCGTGGTGCTGTTCGGACACCTCGGCCAGCTGCCCGCCGACGCGGCGGGCCGGGTTGAACGACGTCATCGGGTCCTGGAACACCATCGCCAGTGACGTGCCGAGCTCACGGTCCGACGTCCGGTCCACCGGGGTCCCGGCGAACTCCAGCCGGTCGGCGGTCACCACACCGGGCGCTTCGATCAGGCGCGACACCGCCAGCGCGGTCAGGCTCTTGCCCGAGCCGGACTCGCCGACCACGCCGATCGCCTCCCCGGCGCGGACGCTGAAGCTGACCCCGCGCACCGGCACGGTCCACCCGTCCGCGCGCGGGAACGCCACCTGCAGGTTCTCGACGACGAGCACGGCGTCGGCCGGGACCTCGGCGGCGACCGCGGGCCGCGGGACCGGCAAGGGGCCCGCCGCCCGCCGCGACGCGCGCGTCCGGACGCCGACGACGCCGGCCACTGTCTCCCCGACCAGGTTGAACGCCAGCCCGGCCAGCACCACCGCCCCGCAGGGCGCGAGCGCGGCCACCGGATTGAGGTAGATCCCGTCCAGGCCCTCGCGCAGCAGCCGTCCCCAGTCGTAGTCCGGCGCCTGCACGCCGATGCCGAGGAACGACAGTCCGGCGAACGCCAGCAGCGCCGAACCGGCCCCGATGGTCGCGTTCACGACGAGCGGCTCGCCGATGTTGGGCAGCACGTGCCGGGCCAGCAGCCGGATCCGGCCGACGCCGGACACCCGGGCCGCGGCGATGTAGTCCCGCCCGGCCACCGACGCGGACAGCGTCTGCACGAGCCGGGCGAACGCCGGCGCCACCGCGAACGCGATCGCCAGCACCGCGCCGTGCGTGCCGACCCCGAAGATCACCGCGAGGAACAGCGCCAGCAGCAGCCCCGGGAACGCGACCGCGACGTTGACCGCCGCGGTGAGCAGCCGGCCCGCCCAGCGCGGCAGCACCGAAGGCAGCGTCCCGAGGATCACGCCGGCGGCGACACCGATCGCGGTGGCCAGCACCGCGAGCCCGACCGAAAGCCGGGTCGCGACCAGGGTGCGGAAGAACAGGTCACGGCCGAGGGAGTCGGTGCCGAACCAGTGCGCCCCGGACGGGCCCTGGCCGATCGCGTCCGTGTCGATCGCCGCGGCGGCGTCACCCCACAGCAACGGGGCCAGCACCGCGAGCAGGACGACCCCCGCCAGCAGGACCGCCGAGCACGCGCCGACCGGCGTGCGCACGGCCGCCACCCAGACCGAACCGCGTCGCGCCATCTCACGCCTCCCGAATGGCCGAGCGCGGGTCGAGCAGCCCGAGCACGACGTCGACCAGCAGGTTCACCAGCAGCACACCGACGCCGTAGACGAGCACGATCCCCTGCACCAGCGGGTAGTCCTTCTGCAGGATCGAAGCGACGATCGTCGAGCCGAGGCCGGGCCAGGCGAACACGTTCTCCACGAGCACCGTGCCCGCCACCATCCCGGTCAGCATCAGCCCGCCCAGGGTGAGCGTCGCGGTCAGCGCGTTCGGCAGCGCGTGCCGGACGTACACCAGCCGCGCGGGCAGCCGCTTCGCCCGCGCGGTGCGGACGAAGTCGGCGCCCAGCACCGAAAGCAGCTCCACCCGGACCATCCGCGCGAGCACCGCCGCCGGCCCGACCGCCAGGGCCGCCACCGGCAGGACGTACGCGCTCACGTCGTCGCTGCCCGCCACCGGGAACCAGCCGAGGCCGACGGCGAGCAGCGCCACCAGCCCGACCGCGACCAGGAACTCCGGGACGGCGGCGAGGAACACGCTCACCGACGTGAAGCCCAGCTCCGCGCCCCGGCGACGGCCGCCGCGGGTCAGCACCGCGAAGACGACGCCGACGGGGATCGCGACGACGACCACGACCGCGAAGGCCAGGACCGCCAGCTGCAGCGTCGACGGCAGCCGGTCGCCGATCACCTGCGCCACCGGCTGCCCGCTCGCCATCGACGTCCCGAAGTCCCCGGCGAGCAGGTTGCGCACGTAGTGCCCGTACTGCACCCACAACGGGTCGTCCAGGCCGAGCTCCGCCCGCTTGGCCGCCACCAGCTCGGCCGGCGCGGTGAGGCCGAGCGCGGCCCGCACCGGGTCACCGGGAACGAGGTGGATCATCAGGAACGCCGCGGTGAGCAGCGCCCACAGCGAGACGGCGAACCGGGCGAGCCGTCGCGCGGCGAACGCCGGCCACGGGCTGCCCCGCAGGCCGGCGGGCGCCGCCGCCGTGGTCATTTGGCCAGCATCCGGATCGAGGACGGCGTCAGGCTGCCCTGGCTGAGCGTGAACTTCGCGCCACTGGCGTAGGTCGGCACGACCGAGTCGAAGTACGGCACGGCGTCCACCCGCTTGATCAGCGCGGTCTCCGCCGCGTTCCAGTCCGCGCAGCTGGCGTCGCCGGGCTTCGTCGCCGCCTGCTGCGCCCCCTGGTCGTACCCGGGATTGCCGATGTGGGCGAAGTTCGTGCCGTCGGGCGCGGCCGGGCCGGAGACGAACGGCACCAGCTGGCTCGGCAGTGAGAACCCGACCGGGCCGAGGGAGACCTCCCACTCGCCGGTGCCGAACAGGACCTGGCTGAGGCCGGGGCTGTCGACCGCCTTGAGCGTCACGTCGGCGCCGAGCGACTTCCACTGCTGCTGGACCAGCTCCGCGGTCGGCGCCATCGTCGGGCCGAGCTGGGTGCCGTAGAGGACGGTGAGCGAAAGCTTCTTGCCGTCCTTCGCGCGCACGCCGTCCGCGCCCTTCTTCCAGCCGGCGGCGTCCAGTGCGGACGCCGCCGCGGCCGGGTCGTGGGCCGGCAGGTTGCCGGTGACGGTGTCGCCGGGACACACCTCCGGCTCGTTCGTGATCATGCCCTGCGACGGCTTGCCGGCGCCGGCGGTCAGCACCTTGCCCAGCTGCGGCAGGTCGAGCGCCTGGGTAAGTGCCTTGCGGACGGCTTCGTCCTGCCCGGGGCGCCCGGTCGCCTGGTTGTAGAACACCTCGCCCATCGGCGCGGTGAAGTCGGCGTGGAAGAGCTTGCGCGCCTCCAGCCGCTGCCGGTCCTGGCCGTTGATCTGGGCCGCGTTCAGCTCGCCGGACAGCAGCAGGTTGGTGGCGGTCGTGGTGTTGGGGATGACGCGGATGGTGACCTTGTCCGGCAGGCCGGTCTCGGCCTTCCAGTCGCCGGGTCCCCAGGTGTAGTCCTTGCGGCGGGTGAAGGTGTAGTGGTCGTTGGGCACGGACTCGGTGACGGTGAACATCCCGGTGCCGGCGTCACCCTTGGCGAGCAGCTTGCGGTCCGCGAGCCCCTTCGCGCAGGCGATCGGCACGCCGCCGACGTTGCGGGCCAGGAACGCGTCCGGCTTCCCGCTGGTCACGCTGATCGTGCCGGCCGCGTCCGCGGTCGCCTTGGTGCCCGGGGCGATGTACAGGCCGGCGATCGGCGACTTGTTCGCCGGATCGCCGATGAAGTTGATGTTGGCGGCGACGTCGGCCGCGGTCAGCGGGCTGCCGTCCGCGCAGGTGAGGCCTTGGCGCAGGGTGAAGGACGCGGTCGTGGTCGACGCCTCCCACTTCGCGGCCAGCCCGGCGATCGGCTTGCCACTGTCGTCGAGGTTCAGCAGTGTGTCGTAGAGGAACCGGTCGACCTGGATGGCCACCGACAGCACGGTCATGTGCGGGTCGAGGCTGCCGGGGTCGGAGCCGACGCCGAGGCTGAACGTCTTGCCGTCGACCGGGGTCCCGTCGCCGGCAGCGGCGCCGCCCGATCCCCCGCAGGCGGTCGCGCCCAGGGCGAGCACCCCGAGCAGGACCACCGCGGTCCTCGTCTTGGTCATGGGGTTTCCTTCCGCAGGTGGGCCACGGCGAGGCGGGCGACCTCGCCGATCGCGGCGTCGACGGCGGGCTGCCGCTCGGCGAGGGAGTCCGCGCGGGTGAAGACGGCGACGGCGAACCGGCGTCCGTCCGGAAAGGACACCACCCCGGCTTCGTTGCGGACCGCCGGCAGGGTGCCGGTCTTGGCCGCGATCGTGACGTCGGAGGGGAAGCCGCTGGAGATCCGGTGCGGCCAGATCTGGCGCGCCAGCATCGACCGCACCCGTTCGCACGCCGCGGGTTCCGCAGCGCGGTCGGTCCAGAGGGCGTCGAGCAGGGTGGTGATCTCCCGGGGCGTGGACGCCGACGTGCGCTCGGGGTCGAGCACCGCGAGCTTCCACGTCTGCTCGGGGGTCGCACCGGCGAACACGGCGTCGAGATCGTCGTCTTCGCCGGCGCCGAGGTCGGCCAGCACCGAGGCGAACAGGTCTTCGCAGCAGCCGATCAGGCGGGTGCGGCGCAGGTCCAGGTCCGCGAGCACCCGGTCGACGGCTTCCTGGCCCACGCGGTGGAACACGACGTCGGTGGCGGCGTTGTCGCTCATCGTCAGCATGAACAGGGCGAGGTCGCGCCAGCTCGTTTCGACGTCGTCGGCGCAGCCCGCGGTGCCGATCCCGCCGATGCGGTAACGCTTCCCGACCCGCGTCCGCCCGGTCTCGTCCAGCCGCCCGGCGACGACTTCACGGGCGTAGGCGACGGCGACCGGGATCTTGAACACCGACGCGAGCACGACCGGGTCGTCCGCACCGAGCGCCACCTCCGGGCCGCCGCCGATCTCCCGCGCGTGCAGGAAACCCCGCGCGCCCGCGGCGGTGAAGACCCCCGCGATCTCCGCTTCGACAGCGCTCATGCGCTCACCCGCCGGTCGGCCCGGCCGGTGTGCAGGTACAGCGCGTGCCCGGCGCCGTCGTCGCCGACGAACGCGTGCGGCAGGTACATGCCCTGCATCGGCTCGGCCAGGATCAGCGTGTCGCCGTTCATGGCGACCAGCTCGGTCTTCTCCGGACCGGCCAGCTCCGCGAAGATCCCCTTCGGGATCCGCTCGACCCAGATCCGGCCGTCGTCGTCCTGGCTGACCTTGATGTCCGCGACGGACGACGCGTAGTCGCCGACGTAGCGCGTGGCGTCGATGCGCGGCGCGGCCGGGTCGGGCACCGGCGGCACGGCGAGCGTGATGCCGGTGAGCTCCTTCAGCAGGTGGCCGACGACTTCGGTGTAGACGGCGACCGGGCTGCCGCCGTTGGTCAGCAGCGCGACGGCGACGTGGTGCTCCGGCGCGACCCGCAGGAACGCCGACTGGCCGATCGTGCCGCCGTCGTGGCCGACGACCGCGCCGCCCGGCCAGTCGAACAGCGACCAGCCGAGGCCCCACGCGTCACCCATCAGGCCGAGGTCGGGCAGCTCCACCCGGCGTTCCCGCATGGCGCGGGCGCTTTCCGCGCTGAGCACACGGGTCCCGTCCGGGCCTTCGCCGTCCTTGAGGTGCATGCCGGCGAAGGTCACGAGGTCACGCGGGCGCATCGCGAGCATCGAGCCGGCCGGGGCGTTGGACGGCGCCAGCGCCCACATGCCGGCGGGTTCGGGCTCGGCGCCGGGCTTCGGCGTGAGGTGCCCGAGCGCGGCGCGGAACCGGATGGCCTCGTACGGGCTCGCCGCGGCGTGCGTCAGGCCGAGCGGGGTGAACAGGTGCTCGGCCAGGCAGTCGTTGTAGCTCTTGCCGCGCAGGACCTCGATCACCCGGCCGAGCACGCAGAACGCGGCGTTGTTGTAGGAGAACATCTCCCCCGGCGGGAAAAGCTGGGGCACGTCGCCCAGCGTGGCGACGTACTTCTCGACGCAGTCGGCGCCGCGGCCGGTGTCGGTGAAGATGTCGCCTTCGAAGCCGGACGTGTGGCACATCAGCTGCCGCACGGTGATCCGGGCGACGGCGTCCGCGTCGGCCAGGACGAACTCCGGCAGGTACTTGCGGACCGGTTCGTCGAGGTCCAGCGCGCCTTCGTCGACGAGCTGCATCGCCAGCGTCGTCGTCCAGACCTTCGTGATGGAGCCGATCTGGAAGAGCGAGTCCACGTCGGCCTCGACGCCGGTGCCCTTGTTGAGCACGCCGGCCGCGTGGTCGATGACCTCACCGCCGGCGTAGACGGCGACGGATGCGCCGGGCACGTGGTGCTCGGCCAGCAGGGCGGGGAGCCGGCTTTCGAGCCAGGCGGCGAGTTCGGTGAGTTTCGACATGGTTGCCTCTCGTCCGACGATGGGGGAACCGGCGATGCCGGGATGCTAGGACGGGGACCGGGGCCGCCGATTCGTCGAAACCGACGAGACCCGGGGAAACTTTCATCCCGGCGGACGAATCACCGCCGGCGGCGCGACCGGAACCGCAACGACGGCGCGGCGCGCACCGCCGCACCCCCGACCGCGAGCCGGATCCTGACCTTCGACGCGGCCACCGCGGCCCGGAGCGCGTACGCCCGGACCCGGGCGGTCACCGCGTCCACTGTGGTCATGACGCGAGCCAGGACTGGGCGGTGGTCACGGCGGCGAGCCGCTCCGGGATCGGGGTGACGCCGAGGCCCGGCCCGGACGGCACCGGCAGCCGGCCGCCTTCGAGCACGAACGGTTCGGTGATGTCCTCGGTGTAGAACCGGTCGGACGCCGACGTGTCGCCGGGCAGGGTGAACCCCGGCAGCGAGGCGAGCGCGACGTTGGCCGCGCGGCCCAGGCCGGTTTCGATCATCCCGCCGCACCACACCGGGACGCCGTGCGCGGCGCAGACGTCGTGCACCCGCCGCGCTTCGAGGTACCCGCCGACCCGGCTCGGCTTGATGTTGACGATCCGGCAGGCGCCGAGCTTGATCGCGTCGGCGGCCGAGCGGGCCGAGACGATCGACTCGTCCAGGCAGATCGGCGTCCGGATGTGCTTGGCCAGCACGGCGTGGCCGAGCACGTCCTCCTCCTCGAGCGGCTGCTCGATCAGCAGCAGCTCGAAGGGGTCGAGCCGCTGCAGCTGCGGCACGTCCGACAGCGTGTACGCGGTGTTCGCGTCGACCTGCAGCAGAATGCCGTCGCCGAAGCGCTCACGGACCGCGCGCACCGGCTCGACGTCCCAGCCGGGTTCGATCTTCAGCTTGATCCGGACGTACCCGGCGTCGAGGTAGCCGCCGACGACGTCGAGCAGCTTCGGGATCGTGTCCATGATGCCGACCGACACCCCGCACGGCACGGAGTCCTTTGTGGACCCGAGCGCGGTGGCGAAGGAGACGCCGTGCGCCCGCAGCTCCGCGTCGAGCACCGCCATCTCGAGGGCCGCCTTCGCCATCCGGTGGCCCTTGAACTTCGCGAGCAGCGGCGCGACCTTGTTCGCGGTGAGGTCGCCGGCCGCCAGCAGCGCGGGGACGAGGAAGGTCCGCAGCACGTGCTCGACACCGTCGACGTACTCCGAGGAGTACAGCGGGTCGACCATCGCGCCGCACTCGCCCCAGCCCTCGCCTTCGGACGTCACCGCACGCAGGAGCAGCAGCTCACGCTCGGCCTGCGTGCCGAACGACGTCCGGAACGGCGCCACGAGCGGCATCCGCACCCGGCGGACCTCGACACCGGTGAGTTTCACGACGCCTCCCTCGTGACCACGTACCAGCCGGCACGGTCGAACCCGGTTACCCCGGCGCCGCCGGCCATCAGGCCGCCCAGCACCTCCCGCAGCGCCACCCGCCACGCGCGGCCGCGCTCCGGGTCGGCCCGCCGCAGCGCTTCGATGTCCGGCGGCACGGCGACGAGCACGACCGGCGCGTCGGCGGGACCGGTGACCGGACCGCCGTCGGGGCCCGCCGCGAGCGCGACCGCGGCCCCCTGGTTCTTCAGCGTCACGGCGTCGAGCCGGACCGGCTCGGCCCGCGCCGCCGCCCGCACCGGCGGGCCGGCCAGGTCCCAGACGGCCATCAGCCGGTCGGTGTCGCCCGCGCCGTTGATGCCGTCGTGCATGGGGCCGTAGAAGTCGGGCAGGTACTGCTCGGGCCGCGCGGCCAGCTTGGTCAGGTTGAAGTGGGCGTTGCGCCGCACCAGCGGGTCGAACGTCCACGAGATGACCGGGACGTCCTGGTGCAGCGCCCACGCGCGCTGGTGCAGCTTGAGCGCGAAGCCGATGCCGCGGCCGTGCCCGGCCGTCGCGACCCCGGCGATGTGGCTGTGCAGTCCCCCTTTGGCCGGCCCGCCGAAGAACCCGAAACACGCGCCGAGCAGTTCGGGCCCGTCGAAGGCGCCGGAGACGTAGTTGCCGGCCGAGACCATGGCCCGCAGCAGTTCGGACGTCACGGGCTGGTTTCCCGGCGCGGGGCGCCAGATCGACTCGAAGAGCCGGGTCACGGCGGTCAGGTCGGCGACCTCGGCCAGGGTCCGGACCTGGACCCCCGAGGCCGTGGCGGCGGTGGCCGCCGCGGCGGCCGCCTCGTCCCGCAGGAGCGGGGCTGTGTTCGTCACGACGTCTGTCACGCCCACCATCCTTTCCGGACTGCCGGGCCGGGTCACCGTTGTCCCGCACCGGATTCACCCGGCGCGTTCGTCGGCGCGGACGAACTCCGCTGCGCCAGCACGGTTTTGGTGAGCGCGGTGAGCAACGCGGTACGCCGGGGCAGCTCCGCGACGAGGACGTGCTCGTGGTCGGCGTGGGCTCCGCCGCCGACCGCGCCGAGGCCGTCGAGCGTCGGAATCCCCAGCCCCGCCGTGAAGTTGCCGTCCGACGCGCCGCCGACGGCCGCCTCGGTGAGCGGCTCGCCGGCGAGCTCCTGCGCGAGCTTGAACAGGTCTCCCGACGCCTTCCCGTCCAGGGGCGGCCGGTTGATGCCGCCGGTGATGCGGATCCGCGCGCCGGCCAGCACCGGTTCGAGACTCCGCACGGCGCGGTCGACGCGGTCCTGTTCGGCGGTGTCCCACACCCTCGCGTCGACGGCGACGCTGGCGGCGGCCGGGACGGTGTTGGTCGTCGTCCCGGCCGTCAGCGCGGTCGGCACGACGGTGGTCCCGCGGCCGGGGTCGGCGAGCGCGGCCACCGCGAGGAGCTGGTGGGCGACCTCGATCCCGGCGTTGATCCCCTTTTCCGGCTCGAGACCGGCGTGCGCGGCGCGGCCGTCGACCTCGATCCAGTACCGGGAAACCCCTTTGCGGCGTGTCTTCAGCGCACCGCCGTCGGCCGAGGCTTCGAGCACGAAGACCGCGTCGCAGCTTCGCGCCTCCTCCTCGATGAGCGGGCGGGACAGCGGTGAGCCGATCTCCTCGTCCCCGGTGACCAGGATCGACACGCCGGCGCGGTCGGGCAGCGCCGCGACGGCGTGCAGGGCCATCACCACCCCGGCTTTCATGTCGAAGCAGCCGGGTCCGCGCAGGACGCCGTCACGGACGTCGAACGGGTGAGTGCGCAGGGAACCCAGCGGCCACACGGTGTCGTGGTGGCCGAGCAGCAGGACCCGCGGCGGGCCTTCGCCGAACCGCCAGCGCAGGTGGGTGCAGCCGTCGGTGACGATGAAGTCGGGTTCGGCGCCCAGCAGACGACGGCCGACCCCGGCGACCACCTCGGCACTGCGCGCGACGGCTTCGTGGTCGTCCGACGGCGATTCGCAGCGGACGAGCGTCTCGATGTCGTCGATCACCGCGGCTCTCCTCGCAACGGCCGGCCGGGCAGCGCCTCGGTGTCGAGTTTTCCTTCGCTCACAACGGGAACGCCCGCGACGAACAGGTGCCGGACCCCGGCCGAGGGCCGCGTCGAGTCGGCGTAGGTGGCGGTGTCGGTGACCGTCTCCGGGTCGAGGACGACGATGTCCGCGTCGGCACCCGCGCCGAGGTGGCCCTTGCCGCGGGCCGCGGGCGCGACGTCGTCGAGGATCCGGGACGGCAGGGAGGAGCAGCGGCGGAACGCTTCTAGCCAGCTCCAGGAGCCGGTTTCGCGGACCATCAGCCGCAGGGTCTTGGTGAAGGTGCCCGCGGTCCGTGGGTGCGTGGTGCCGCGCGGCGGCAGCGGCCACTCGGTGCTCTCGGAACGGCCGTCCGGCCAGTACACCGGCATCGCGTCGCTGGCGACCACGGCGTCGGGGAACGCGAGAGCCTGGTGCAGCAGGCCCCTTTCGCGCGGATCGGTTTCGTCGAGGAACTCCAGCAGGCACGGCGCGCCAGGGTCTTCCCGGCGCAGCTGGCGGAGACGGGCTTCGTCACGGACACGCTCGCCGGTCTCCAGGATGACCACGCTGGACGGCTTGAGCCCCTTCATCCGCAGGCGTTCCGGGTCGATGAACGCGGCGCCGACCGCGGTGCTGCCCGCGCCGTACGGGTAGGCCTCGACGGTGACGCGGGAGCCTTCGCCGCGGGCGGTTTCGAGGGTGGCGAGCACACGGTCGATGTGCTGCCCGGACGTGCTGTTGACGTGGCAGTGGTGCATCGCGGCGCCGGTGTCCCCCGCGGCCGCGACGACCTCCACCGAGCCGTCGACCGGGATGGCCGGGTCGACCTCGACCAGCTCGCGGACGTGGGTGTAGGTGGGCACGCCGGCCTTCGCGGCGAGGTGCGCGACGGCGAGGAACTCCCCCGGCTCGGTCGCGGGCGCGTAGCCCATGAGGATGCCGATGCCCAGGGCGCCGTCCGCGAGCTCGGCTTCGAGCAGCGAGAGCCACGCGGCGAGCTCGGTCTTGCTGGAACTGCGTTGCCACCGCGGGTTTCCCAGCACGGCCAGCCCGCTGGCGATGCTCGCGTCGGGCGCGATGTCCGCGAGGACCTGGGCGCGGGCGGCGCCCCAGGACGCGGAGAAGCCGTAGTGCAGCGGCCGCCCGGCCGCGGCGGCGTCGGCGTAGGCCCGCTCGACGGGCATCAGCCCGGCTTCGAGGTCGAGGGCGGTGGTGACGCCGTCCATGGCCTGCAGCCGCTGCCCGGCGACGGAGTGCACATGGCTGTGGAGGTCGACGAAGCCCGGCCCGACCACGAGCCCGGTGACGTCGACGACGGTGGCGTCCGGCGCCTCGAGGTCCGGGCCCACGGCTTCGACCCGGTCGTCGTTCAGGAGGACGTCGGCGATGCCGTCGAAGCCGCTCCCGGGGTCCACGACCCGGCCGCCCCGCAAGAGTGTCCGCATCGGGCTGACGTTAGGAGGATTGAGGGCGGCGCCGTTCGTGCGCGCCGACGAACCGCGGCGGCGGGATTGATCCGCGCGGACGAACCCGGGTTCAGGAAGCCGGGGTCACCGGAGCCAGCAGCAAGCCGGTGATCGCGTCGATCAGCCCGGAACCCGCCTCGTCCCAGCTCGCCCGCGGAGTCGCCATGCCCTCGGCCAGCGCCCGCTCGCGCTCCGCCGTCATGTGGATCATCAGCTGGCGGGCCATGTCGCCGCGCTCCGCCCGGACATCCGCCGGGAGTCCGTCGAGACACCGGTCGAGCCCCTCGACCGCGCGGGACAGCGCAGGTGACGACAACGACTCCTCCGCGATGATCTCCCGCAGCGCCGGGTCGGTCATCACCTGGGCGCTGAAGCGGGCGAACCACGTCGGGGCGCCCAGCTCGCGCAGGTACGTCGTGCTCGGGCGGACCAGGCAGGCCACCCAGTCGCGCAGGTCGCCGTCCCCCTCGATCGCCTCGACGAGGCCGGCGCGCAGCCGTTCGATCCGCTCGGAGTGCTTGCGGACGATCGCGCGGACCAGGTCGACCTTCGTGCCGAAGTGGTAGTTCACCGCGGCGTTGTTGCCCTGCCCCGCGGCCTCGCTGATGTGCCGGTTGGACACCGCGTGCACCCCGTGCTCGGCGAAGAGCCGCTCCGCCGTCACGAGGATGCTTTCCCGCGTGGCACTCGCGCGGTCCGCCTTGACGTTCATCCGAACCACCTGGTCAGCCTGGTCGTTTACCGGGCCTCACCTTACGGAGCCGTCCGCGGTGGCGGGAATCCGGTGGACCCTGGCCGGACAGCCACTGGCCGGTCCCGGCCGCGGTTCCTACCGTCGGAGCCCATGATCGCCATCCTGGCGCCGATCCTGATCGGCCTGCTCTACGTCCTGCTGAACTCCCTCGTCGCCGAACCGCACCGGCGGAAGCTCAACGCCGTGGTCGTCGCCGGCGCGGGCGCCGCCTACCTCTCCGGCGGCGCGCTCGGGCCGTGGGAGGTCGTGTTCTGCGCCGTCATGGCCTACCTCGGCTTCCGCGGGCTCGACTCGTGGACGTTCATCGGCGTCGGCTGGCTCCTGCACACCGGCTGGGACGTCGTGCACCACCTGAAGGGCCAGCCGATCCTGCCGTTTGCCCACGACTCGTCGTTCGGCTGCGCGATCTGCGACCCCGTCATCGCGATCTGGTGCTTCACCGGCGGCCGCTCGGTCACCGCGGAGCTGCGCTCGCGGTTCCGGCGGATTGGCGCGCCGGAACCGCGGGTACCCCGGTGAGCGCCGACCCGAGGAGCCACCATGAGCGCAGACGTCGAACGCGCCGCGCACGCCTTCTGCCCGCGGTGCCACCCCGACCCTCAGCCGGGTGAGGTGCTCACCGCCCTGTGCGGGGCGCGGCACTCCTACTGGGGCCGCCGCGACCAGCGGGTGAACACCTGCCCGGCGTGCGTGACCCTGGCGGCCGCGAACGTCTACCGGTGCGGCCACCCGGGCGCGTAGCTACCCGGCGGACGCCCCCACCACCGGGACCATGATCACGAACTCGCGGCGCGAGTGCCGGATCGTGTGCCGCACCTCGCCGGTCGCCGCGAACACCTTCGCCGCGCGGATGACCACCACCGAAACCGGGGCGGCCCGGAACTGCGGGCCGCCGGCCCGGCTCATCCCCGCGGGGACGACCCGGGCCCCCGCGAGGGGTCCGGCGGCGCCTCTTCGGACGTGGGCCGCCCTCCCGGCACGACGGCCGACGCGAGCAGCGTGACGAGCGGAACCCAGGTCCGGATCGTCCTGCGCATTGTTGCCTCCCCTGTGACGTGACGCGGCACAGCGTCACCGGAGGGTCGTGTGCAAACCTTGCGGGTTTTCTGCATCACGCTGGTCCGGCGGCTGGAAACCGCCGTTTCGTCACGGTGCGTGTTCGCTCGGCAACGCGGTCTCCGCCCGCAGCGTGCGCACCAGCACCGGCGCGGCGGCCAGCAGGGCGACGCCCCGCACCGCCGCCGCCACCAGGTACGGCGCCCGCAGCCCGAGAGCGTGCGCGACCAGGCCGCCGGTGAGCGTGCCGAGGGGGATCAGGCCCCAGCCGACCAGCCGGTACACGCTGCTCACGCGGCCGAGCAGCGCCGAGGGCACCCGCTGCTGCCGCAGGCCCACCGACACGATGTTCCACAGCGTCGTCGCGAAGCCGTTCACGGCGAGGAACCCGCCGAGCACCCAGGCGTCCGGGCTCAGGCCGATGCCCGCGAACGCCCCGATGTTCACGGTCAACGCCGTCAGCAGCGCCGGCAGCGCCCCGAGCCGCGCCACCACCCGGGCGTTGACCAGGCCGCCGAGAACACCGCCGAACGCCGCCCCGGCGAGCAGGAGGCCGTACCCGCGCGGGCTGACGTGCACGACCTGCGTGGCCAGCAGCACCAGGGTCGCGTACGCGAGCTGGCCGCAGAACGTGTTGACCCCGAGCAGCACCGCAAGCGTGCGCAGCAGCCGGTGCCGCCGCAGCCAGACCAGGCCCTCGCGGACGGCGGACCGCGAAGGGCCGCCGCCGGTCCGCCGAGGCAGCTTCGCCACCAGCACGGCCGACATCGCGAACGACACGGCGTCGAGCCCGAACGGGATGGCCGCCGCGACGCCGAACAGCAGGCTGCCCAGTGGCGGGCCGGCGAACTGCTCGGCGACCGTCGTGACCACCTGCTGACGGCCGTTGGCGCGGGGCAGCAGCGGCTTCGCGACCAGGTCCGGCAGGATCGCCTGGGCCGCGCTGGTGAACACGACGTCACCCGCGCCGAGCCCGAACGCGAGGACGGCGAGGACCGGGATCCCGATCGCGTCGCAGGCGGCCAGGACGGCGGTCACGGCGACCAGCACGGCCTGCGCCGCCTGCGCGCGCCACATCAGGCCGGCCCGGTCGTGCCGGTCGGCCAGCGCGCCCGCGGGCAGGGACAGCAGCAGCCACGGCAGGTACGCCGCGGCCGAGACCAGCGAGACGAGCCGTGGGTCGTGGGTGATCGTGACGGTCAGCAGGGGCACCGCCGCGGTGAACGCGCCGGTGCCGAGGTGGTCGATGCCGGTGGCCCACCAGAGCCGCCGGTACGCCGTGGGCAAGGTCATGGCCGGAAATCCTCGGGGCGGGCGCGGACACCCGGACAGCTTTTAGCCCACATCTACATACTCGGGAACCATGGGCCTGACGATCGAACTCGGCGTCGCGGAGCTCGCGGCGACCCGCTTCGCGATCTCCCCGCTGTCGGAGACGGTCGCGTGCCTGCAGCAGCTGGGCGGGCGCGAGCGGCAGGCGAGCGCCCTGCCGTGGCTGCGCTGGGCGGAGGACGAGCTCGCCCGCGTGCCGCTGGACCTGCCGTGGACGTGGCCGCTGATCGTGAGCGACCGGCCCAACTGGCCGGAGTTCCTGGTCCCCGCGCCGCGCGGCACGGGTCCGTCCATCGAGGACGATCTGGCCGCGCTGCGGCGGACGACCGCGCGGCAGGTCCGGACCAGCCTCGGGCGGGTGTTCGGCACGGACCTGCGCGGCACCACGGCCGAGCTCGCCGAACGGCCGGCCGCCGGGTTGAAGGCGATCGCCGGTGAGCTGCGCCGGGCGCACGACCGGCTGCTCGCCCCGCACTGGCCGAGGGTCCGGGCCGTCCTCGACGCCGACGTCGCCCACCGCGCGCGGATCCTGGCCGCGGGCGGCGCGGAACGGCTGTTCGCCGGTCTGCACCCGGACCTGCGCTGGGCCGGCGGAAAGCTGTACCTGACCGGCGACCGCCTGGTGAACCGCGGTCCCGGCGGGCTCGTCCTCATCCCGGTCGCGCTCGGCTGCGCGCACGTCCTGGTCAAGCGGAGGACGTCCACGCAGACGACGGTCCGCTACCCCGCCCGCGGCCGGGGCGCCCTGTGGACCGCGGGCACCCGGCCCCCGGCGGCCGGCACGGTCCGGCTGCTCGGCCGTCCCCGCGCCGCACTCCTCGAAGCGCTGCGCTCCCCCGCCACCACGACCGACTTGGCCCGCGCCCTCGGCGTGACACCCAGCGCGGTGTCCCAGCACCTGGCCGTCCTGCGCGAAAACGGCCTGGTGGAACGGGAACGGGCCGGGCGCCAGGTCCTCTACCTGATCACGGCGCTCGGCACGTCCCTGCTCACCGGTCAGCCCAGCGAGGACAGCGGCACCGCGAACACCGCCCGCCCGCACGTCTGGCCCTGCGCCGTGCAGTCGGCGGTCGACCACTCCGACTGCGACCACACCAGCCCGGTCGACCAGTCGTAGGTGAGCGCCTCCGGGTGGACCGCCCAGCAGGCCGCCGTGGACCCGCAGGTCGCCGACGTGCTCGCCGCGGTCGTCTGGGCCCAGAGCTGGCCGTTGAGCGTCGCCGAGCTGTGCGCGACGTACCACTTGCCGTTGTGGGACAGCACGCCCTGCATGTTGCCCACGGAGCTGCGCAACGCCTCGGTCGCGGTCCCGGTCAGCAGGTAGTCCGTGCCCATCGGGTACCGGTAGAGGCGGCCGTGGAGGCTCTGGTCGGAGAAGTACTCCGTCGTCACCAGGCTGGCCGGGGTGGTGCTGCGGTCCAGGGAGATCGAGGAGAAGCACGGCACCCCGGTGTCGGAGGCCATGCTGCAGGTGCCGCCCGCGTAGCTGTAGTAGCCGACCTGCATCATCGCGTACTTGTAGGTCCACGCCGCGTACCCGCCGGCCGTCTTGCCGATCGTGTTCGACGTCGTGTCGGTCAGCTGCAGGATGTGCTTGGTGCTGAAGACGCGGATCGCGGTCGAGGTGTTGCCGACGGCGGTGACGTAGATCTTGTCGCCGTACCAGGCCATCCCGCCCATGTGCGCCTGCGCGCCGGAGAAGCTGCTGCCGGTGCTGTTCGGCACGGCCAGGTACATCATCCGGTGGGCCGCCGAGGCGGGGTCGTTGTAGTTGACGGCCTGGATCCGCGCGTCGTTGTAGCGGCCGAGCGCGTCGGTGCCGTGCCAGCCGGACAGGATGATCTTGTCCGCGCCCCACATCCCGTCGTCGTCGGCGTCGCCGGAGGTCGTGATGCCCTGCGGGACCCAGGTGGTGCTGCCCGCGCGTTCGGCGTCCCAGCACAACGACTTCGCCGCCACCGGCGCCTTGGGCAGCGCGGCCTTCTCGGCGCTCGTGCAGCCGGTCATCGCGTAGCTGGGGTCGTTGACGACGGTGTTGAGGCTGACGTTCGGCAGCGCGTTGTCCAGCGCGGTCAGCGCAGCGGCCGGTGTCGCGTGCCAGACGAGGTTCTGCTTGGCCGTCGTGGTCAGCGGGTCGCTGTAGGCGGCGCTCGCCGTCCCGGGCAGCGCCAGCGCGCCGGCGACCACGGCCAGCGCGAGGAGGAGGACTTTCGGAGTTCGCATGGCGGCATTACGCCGGACGCGGGTCCAAAATCCGTACAACGATCGTACTAGTCGGCCAGCGACAGCACCGTCCGCGCCTGTTCGACCATGGCGACGTCGAGGAAGGTCCCGTCGGCGAGGGCGATCGCGCCGACCCCGGCCGCCGTCGCGCCCGCGACCCGCTCGATGACCTCGCGCGCCCGCGAAACCTCTTGCGGGGTCGGCAGGAACGCCGCGCGGATCGTCGCCAGCTGGACCGGGTGGATCGCCGTCCGGCCGCGGAACCCGAGCGCCCGGCCCGCCCGGCAGGACGCCGCCAGCCCGTCGAGGTCACGGACGTTCGCGTACGCCGACATCGCGGGCGGCGAAAGCCGCGCCGCCCGGGCCGCGACGATCACCCGGCTGCGCGCCCAGGTCAGCCCGGCGTCGTCGGCCACGCCCAGATCCGAGCGCAGGTCGGCCTCACCGAGCCCGATCGACGCGATCCGCGGGGACGCCGTCGCGATCTCCAGCGCCCGTTCGACGCCCAGCGCCGACTCGATCAGCGGGTGCAGCGCCCGGCCCGGCACCACGGCCGCGATCGCCAGGACTTCCTCGGGCGACTCGACCTTCGGCAGCCGCACGCCCACGTCGAGCGGCAAGTGCGTGACCGCGGCCAGGTCGGCTTCGTGCCACGGCGTGCTGGGGTGGTTGACCCGCACCTGCACCGGACGCGCCGGCGAGGCGAGCAGCTCCAGCACGTTCGCCCGGGCTTCGTCGTTGCGCGCCGGGGCGACCGCGTCCTCGAGGTCGACGAGCACGACGTCCGCCTCGGACGCCAGCGCCTTGCGCACCCGGTCCGGGCGGTCGGCCGGCGCGTAGAGGAACGTCAGCGGCGGGCTCACACCGCACCCCGGTCCCGCAGCTCGGCCACCCGCTCCGGCGAGAATCCCAGCTCGCCCAGGACCGCGTCGGTGTCGGCGCCGTGCGGCCGTCCGGTGAAGCCGATGACACCGTCGTGGCCCGAGAGCCGGAACAGCGGGCCCTGCATGAGCATCGGCCCCAGCTCGGGGTCGTCGATCTCGTGGATCGTGCCGAGCGCGCGGAACTGCGGGTCCTCGACGATGTCGGCGGCGTCGTAGATCGGCGCGACCGCCGCCTGCGCCGCCTCGAACGCCGTGACGACCTCGTCGCGCGTGCGCTGGCCGATCCACTTCCCGACGGCCTCGTCGAGCTCGTCGGCGTGCCGCGCCCGGTCGGCCCCGCTGGCGAACCACGGCTCGTCGGCCAGGTCCGGCCGCCCGACCATGCGGACGACCCGCTCGGCGATGGACTGGGCCGACGTCGACACCGCGACCCACTGCCCGTCGGCGGTGCGGTAGGTGTTGCGCGGCGCGTTGTTGGTCGACCGGTTGCCGGTGCGCGGCTGCACGGTCCGCAGCTGGTCCCAGCGCGTGATCTGCGGGCCGAGCATGGCCAGCATGGGCTCGATGATCGCGGTGTCGACGACCTGCCCGCGGCCGGTGTGCTCGCGCGAAGCGAGGGCGACCATGACCGCGTACGCCGTGGCCAGCGACGCGACGCCGTCGGCGAGCCCGAACGGTGGCAGCGTCGGCCGGCCGTCCGGCTCCCCGGTGGTCGCGGCGAACCCGCTCATCGCCTCGGCGAGCGTCCCGAAGCCGGGCCGGGTCCGATAAGGACCGAGCTGCCCGAAGCCGGTGACCCGCGCGAGCACGAGCCGCGGGTTCCAGTCCGCCAGCTCGTCGTACCCGAGCCGCCAGCGTTCCAAAGTCCCCGGGCGGAAGTTCTCGATGACGACGTCCGCCGTGGCGGCCAGCGCGAGGAAGACCTCACGGCCGCCTTCGCTGCCGAGGTCCGCGGTCACCGTGCGCTTGTTGCGGCCGAGCGTCTTCCACCACAGGTTGACCCCGTCCTTCGCTGCGCCGTGCGTGCGTGACGGGTCGGGCTTGCGCGGGTGCTCGACCTTGATCACCTCGGCGCCCATGTCACCCAGGTGCATCGCGGCCATCGGACCGGCGAAGAGCGTGGACGCGTCGACGACCCGCAGGCCGGCCAGCGCCCCGGCGGCGGGATCACGGGAGACCGTCACGCCGTCACCTCCCAGGCGCACCGGAAGCCGACCGTCGCACTGCGCGCGAGGCCGAAGCCCGGGAGCAGGAGCTTCACGGTGTAGTCCGGTTCGTGGCGGCCGCCTTCGACGTACCATTCGGAACCTTCGGCCCGGTGGTCGCTGCCGCCCTTGAGCATCACGAACCGGGTCCGGCCGTCGGAGTGCTCGCTTTCGGTCCAGTTCCACACGGCCGGGGTGCCGCGGCGAAGCCGCTCCCCCGCCAGCTGCCATTCGTCTTCGGTCGGTAGGCGGCCGCCACGCCAGGCGCAGTACGCGCGGGCGTCGTCGAGGTCGACGTGGGTCACCGGCTCGTCCGGGGCTCCCGGCTGCCTCGGCTCCTGACCGGTGGCGGCCAGGAACTCCGCGTACTGCGCGTTGGTCACTTCGGTGACGCCGACCGCGACGGCCGTGGTCAGTTCGCCTTCGCGCTGCAGGGTGCGGGCGTCGTGCAGGCGCGGCGGGAGCGGCTTCCATTCGTCCACATAGGGCGCTCCCTGGTACATGCCGGTCTCGCGAGCGCGGTACCGAACAGTCAGCACGTACGGCCCGGCCGGGACGACAACGGCTTCCGGCTCGGGTGTTCCGGTAGTCCTTTGTGGGCTCACTCGGGTCGCGATCCGGTGCGGGAAGCTGGCGTCCGGGTCGTGGGGCAGCTCCGGGAGGTCGGGCCGCCACCCCTCCGCGGTGGCGCCGATACCCCGCGCCGGTACGCCGCCCAGGAGGTCGGTGCCGGGCAGCGGGCCGTGGTAGTCGGTGTCACCGCGGTTGACGAACGTCCAGAGGATCTTGCCGTCGAGTTCCCACTTCGCCGCGTAAACACCGGCGGCTTCGGCTTCGGGCGGCAGCTCGGCCAGCGGCGTCCAGTCGCCGTCGAGCAGCAGGTCCTCGGCGGCACGCTGGACGGCGACCATCCGGCGCACGGTGGCGGCGTCGCGCGGTGACCAGCCGACCCACACCCCGAAGACGACCTCCCACACCATGACCCCGACACCGTTGAGCCACGCGGACTGCAGCTCCTCGGTGTGGTCGCGGTGCCAGCGGCGGACGTGGTGCTGCATGTGCCGCCGCTCGTACCAGTGCGCCCGCAGGACGCCGGGCACGGGCGAGTCGGCGAAGAACTGGGCCCACGACGCCGCGTGGTCCTCGATCCGCTCGACCGCCAGCTTGGACTCGCCTTCGAGCACGATGCCCGGCCGGGCGGCTTCCAGGCGCTCGACGAAGTCCGGTTCGGCCTTCTTGAGCGTGTCGAGGAAAACTCCGTCGGCCTGGAGGTCGGCGACCAGGGAGGCGAGTTCGGTGAGGTCGTCGCCGCCGCGGCGGGTGCCGACGTCCCAGGGGTTGTAGTCGACGAAGACGTACAACCCGTTCTCGTGCAACGTGGCGACCAGTTCGGTCAGGCCGGGGACGTCGCGGTAGAAGTCCCACTGGTTGCGGTCGTCGAGGCCGATCACCGGGTAGGCGTGCCAGAGCACCACGGCGTCGAGCCCGCCGAAGCGCTGCCGCGCGTCGGCGAGGAACCGCTCCGGGGTGAACTTGCGCTCCTCGAAGGAGTAGAGCAGTTCGTCCCACAGCCAGACTTGGGCGACGGTGTGGCAGGTCGCGGCCCACGCCCCGCCGGGACGCTCGTAGGCCGCGCCGGTGTAGGCGTGCCGCTTCCGGGCGTCTTCGCGCCACGCGTGCAGCTTCTCCCGCCACGCGGGCCGGTCGGCCGGGTCGGCGGGCGCGGCGAAGATCTTGGCTTCGTCCAAATCGGACAGCGGGCCGCGGACCTCGGTGGGCCGGTCGATCGGCCGCGGGACGAGTGGGTCGAACGTGAAGGTCATCGTGGTTTTCCTCCGACCGCCAGCGCGGCGACCTCGACGGCGGTGGGCACGGCCTCCTGCGCACCGGGCCGGGTGACGGCCAGCGCCCCGGCGGCCGACGCCAGCCGCGCGGCCTCGGGCAGGTCGCGGCCCTGGGCCAGCGCGGCCGCGAGCACCCCGCAGAACGTGTCGCCGGCGCCGGTGGTGTCGACGGCGTCGACGCGGATCCCGGGCACCCGCACCGGGTCGTGGTCCTGGCGGAGCACCACACAGCCTTCGCCGCCGAGGGTGACCACCACCGCGGGGACACGCTTGAGCAGCGCTTCGGGCTCACCGGCGAGGTCGGCGGCTTCGTGCTCGTTGACCACGAGCAGGTCCACGGCCGCCCACAGCTCGTCCGGCAGCTCCCGGGACGGCGCGGCGTTGAGGATCATGAGTGCGTTCGCCCGCCGCGCCGCGGCGGCCGCGTCCACCACGTCGAGCGGGATCTCCAGCTGGGCAAGGACGACGTCGGCTTCGGCGATCCGTTCGGCTTGCGCCGCGCCGATCCGGACGTGGTCGTTCGCCCCGGGAGCGACCACGATGGCGTTCTCGCCGTCCGGGGAGACGGTGATGAACGCCGTCCCGGTGGGCGTGTCGGCCCGTTCGATCAGGTCGGTCCGGACCCCGGCCCCACCGAGCGAGACGAGGATGAGGTCGGCGGCTTCGTCTTCGCCGAGCGCGCCGACGAAGGTGGTGTCGGCACCCCCGGCCCACGCGGCGGCGACGGCCTGGTTCGCGCCTTTGCCACCGGGACTGCGGCGGAGCCGGCCACCGAGGATGGTCTCCCCGGCTTTCGGCGGCCGAGGCGCGTCAACAACCAGGTCGACGTTGGCCGAGCCGACAACCACAACCTTGCCGGTCATGACACCTCCGCCAGGGCAGCTGTGCGGGCCGCCAGGTCCTCGATCCGGCGCTCCCCTCCGGGCAGCGACGTCGCGATCCGGCCGTCCAGCGGCTTCGCCCAGTACTCGTCCACCCCGCTCAACGCACCCACCACGCCGCCGACCGTCGCGGCCGCGGAGTCGGTGTCCCAGCCCGCCGTCACCGCGATCGCGATACTCGGCCCGAACTCCCCGGCGCCCTTGGCCAGCGCGTAGGCGATCACCGCCGCGTTGTTGAGCACGTGCACCCAATGCAGCTCACCGTAGGCCGCGTGCAGCCGGTCGAGTCCACTTCGGACATCACCCGAAACTGCCGCGTCCCGTCCCAGCTGGACGGCCGAAGCCAGCGCGCTGCCCGGCGGGACCACCGACGCCGCCGCGTCGAGCACCTCGTCCACCGTGTCGCACACCATCGCCGCCGAAGCGAGGGCCGCCGACCACATCGCGCCGTACACGCCGTTGCGCGTGTGGCTCAACCGGGCGTCCGTCCACGCCAGCCGCGCCGCCGAACGGACGTCGCCCGGGCAGATCCAGCCGAACACGTCCGCGCGGATCAGCGCGCCGATCCACTCCCGGAACGGGTTGTGAAACGTCGCGGTGTCCGGACGCGCGTCCAGCAGGTTCCGGTACGCCGCCCGCTCCGCCGTGAACACCCGGCCCGCCGGGAGGTTGTCCAGCCACAGCTGCGCGACGTCGCCGGTCGTGAAGTCCCGGCCCTGGGACTCCACAAGGGACAGTGCGAGCATCGGGTAGTTGAGGTCGTCGTCCTCGGGCATCCCGGCGATGTTCTCCTCGAGCGACGTCGGGGCCGACCGCCGGTTCCACGGCCACCGCGCGGCCACCTCGGCGGGCAGGCCCACCGCCGTGAACCAGCCCGAAAGCGGCCACCGGCCGGTCGCGCGGAGGATCTCCTCGATGCCGTCGCGCGGGATCTTCTCCACCGGCTTGCCGAGCAGGCACCCGGCGGCCCGGCCGGTCCACGCCCCGAGCTCGCGGCCACGGGAGCCACGCGGCAGCGAAGGCGCGGCCGGCAGCCCCAGCTCGTCCCACGACGGCTCGGCGGAAACCACGGAAAGCTCGTCGAGCAGCTCCCGCGCCAGCGCCCGCAGCTCGGGACGCGCCGGGCCCGCGCCGCTCACCGCCGGCGCCGGGTCACCGCCGGCGGCGACCCACCGGTCCCGCGCCGCGGTGACGTCCTTGCCCTCCGCGCGGGACTGCACCAGCTCGTGCGGGAGCAGGTCCTCGGGCTGGGCCCAGGTCAGCCTCACGCCGTCTCCTCGAGGAACGCGGCACGCGCCTGCGCGCGCTTCCGGTCGGCCCGCAGGATGTCGGCCGCCGCCGAGGCCAGCAGGTGCCCGGTCTCCCGCAGGTCCATCCGGCTGGCGTCACCGATGTCGTCGACCCAGTCCTTCGGCACGACGGCGGTCCCGCCGAGCCCGGCGCAGATCGCCGCCGCCATGACGGCGATCGAGTCGGCGTCACGGCCGTAGTTGACGGCGGCGAGCACCGCCCCGCGGAAGTCGCCCCGGTGCGCGAGCACGAACGCCAGCGCGGCGGGCAGCTCCTCGATGGACTTCGTCCGCGACGGCCGCCTCGCGTCGAGGGACATCTGCCGGTAGTGCGGTCCCACCGAGTCGAACGGCGCGACGGTCTCCCGGACGAGCGCGGCCAGCTCCCGTTCTTCGGTGTCGGTGGCCGGGGGGACGGCCCGGCCACCGAACTCTGCGACGACGGCCCGCAGCGCCGCCGCGGTCCCGTCGTGGGCGACCTCCAGCGCCGCCCTGACGACGTCGTCGAGCGACGCGCCCGGCGCGACCGCGGCCGCGACCATGGCGGCCAGCACTCCCGCCGCCTCGCGCCCGTAGCTCGACTGGTGCGCGGCGGTCAGGTCGATCGCCTCGGCGTACGCGGCCCGCGGATCACCTGCGTTCACCACACCCACCGGAGCGACGTACATCGCCGCGCCACAGTTGACCACGTTGCCCACGCCCGCTTCCCGCGGGTCGACGTGTCCATAGTGGAGTCTCGCGACGATCCACTTCTCCGCGAGGAACACCCGCTGCAGCAGCAACGCCGTCGACTCCAGCTCCGGCACCCAGCGCGGCTCGCCGATCATCAGCGGCACCAGGTCCTCGGCCATCGCGTACGCGTCGAGGTGCTCACGGCGCTTCGCGTACACCTCGACCAGCGCCCGCGTCATGAGGGTGTCGTCGGTGACGTGCCCGTCGCCCTTGTGGTAGGGCGCGATCGGGCGGGCGTCGCGCCAGTCGGCGTACCACGGCCCGACGATGCCGGTCACCCGCCCGCCGTGCCGCTCTTCGATCTGCTCGGGCGTCCACCCTTCGGTGGCGCCGCCGAGGGCGTCCCCGACGGCCGCGCCGGTGATCACCGCGACGGCCCGGTCTTCCAGCCAGGTCAAGAATCCGCTCCTGTCACTTGCTGACGCTCTTCCAGCCGTCTTCCAACTGCTTGGCGAGGCCGGCCGCGTCGATCTTCTGCCCGAGGAACTGCTGGTACGCCGGGGTCGCGACGGTGTCCTTCCACTGCGCGTACTTGCCGGCGAACAGGTAGGGCGCCGAGGTCAGGTACTCCCCCGACGCGAGGATCGCGTTCCAGCCGTTCTTCGCGCCGAGCTTGGCCGTCAGCGCCTGCCGCGCGGACGTCGTCGGCGGGATCAGCGCGTCGGCCTCGTTGATCGCGGCGAGGTTGTCGGTGCCGGTGAAGAAGTCCACGAACTCCGCGGCCTCCTTGACGTGCGCCGAGTCCTTGTTCACCGAGAGGGTCTGCGGGTTGGCCGCCTGCGCGGGCCCGGCCGAGCCGGCCAGCGGCGGCAGCACGACCCAGTCGAAGCCCTTCGGCGCGTCCTTCGCGATGTTGGCCGCCTGGTAGGAACCCTGGACGGTCATGGCGACCTGACCGGCGTAGAACGGCGCGAGCGCCTTGGTGCCCGACTGCGTCAGCGTGACCGGCAGGATCGACTTGTCCTGGTGCGCCATGGCGTCCACGAGCTGCGGCAGCGCCTGCTCACCCTGGCCGACACTCAGGTTCGCCTTGTCCCCCGTGCCCTCGAAGTACTTGCCGCCGAACCCGGGGGCCAGCGCGACGAACGCCGCGGTCGGGCTGGACAGGCCCCAGCCGAGACCGAACCTGCCGTCCCTGGTGGTCGCCTTGGCGATCTGGCGCAGCTGGTCCCAGCTCATCGTGGCGCCGGTCGGGACCGTGACGCCGGCCTGCTGCAGCTGGGTCTTGTTCGCGAAGACCACATAGGACTGCAGCTCGGTCGGGGCCGCGATCACCTTGCCGTCGACGGTCACCGAGTCGAGCACGCCCTTGGGGATGTCGCTGCGCTTCTGCTCGGGCAGGTACTGCGTGAGGTCCGCGAGGTAGCCGTCGGTGGCGAACGGCGCGATGCCCGCGGCCTCGTAGTGCACGATGTCCGGCGCGGTGCCCGCGTTGAACTGGGTGATCAGCTTGTCGTAGACGCCGTCCCAGCCCGCCTGGACGATCTTGACCTGCGTGTCCGGGTGGGCCTTGTTCCAGTCCCCGACGATCTTCTGCGTCGCCGCGATCGCGGCGGGCTGGTCGGACAGGGACTGGAAGGTGAGGGTGACGGGGCCGTCCCCGCTGTCGCCGCTCCCGCTGCCGCACGCGGCGAGCAGCAGGCCGGTGACCGTCAGTGCGGTGGCTGCGAGCAAACGTCGTGTCTTCATCGACCGACCTTTCGGACTTTTCTTCGGGGGAAGGAGGGTCATCCCTTCACCGCCCCGGCCATCAGGCCGCTGGTGAGCTTTCTCCGCAGGATGCTGAAGAAGACGATGCTGGGGATGGCCGCGAGCACGGCGCCCGCGGCGAGCGGGCCGAGGGCGACCTTGCCCTCACCGCCGACGAACATGTTGAGCGTGATGGGCAGGGTGTAGTTCTCCGGCGACTGCAGCAGCACCAGGGCGAAGAAGAACTCGTTCCACGACGAGACGAAGCTGAACATCGCCGTCGCGACCACCCCGGGCGCCAGCAGCGGGAACACGATCGTGCGCAGCACGGTGAGCCGGCTCGCGCCGTCCATCGCGCCCGCTTCCTCGAGCTCCACCGGGATCGCCGCGACGTACCCCTGCAGCATCCAGAGCGCGAACGGCAGCATGTACGTCGTGTGCACCAGCGTCAGCCCGGCCAGGTTGTCGGCCAGCCCGAGCGTCCGCAGGATCAGGAACAGCGGCAGGATGATCAGCACCACCGGGAACACCTGGCTGACCAGGATCCAGCCGACACCGGCGGCGCGCACCCGGCCCTTGAGCCGCGCGAGCACGTAGGCGGCGGGCACGGCGATGAGGACCGACAGCGCGGTCGACGCGAGCGCGACGACCAGGCTGTTGGCCGCGGACCGGACCAGGCCCTGCTTCTCGAAGGCCTCGGTGTAGTTGTCCCAGTGCCATTCGCTCGGCAGGAGGCTGACCGTCAGCGAGTTCAGCTCACCCGAGGACTTCACCGACGCGGAGATGAGCCACAGCAACGGAAAGCCGAGGAAGAGGATGTAGAGCGCGAGGGCCGCGTACTGGGCCGGGCGGACGAGGACCCGCATCAGCGCCCCTTTCCGGCGCGGTCGTCGCGGAACTGCGACCGCAGGTAGACGGCGAGGATGAGCACGACCACCACCACGAGGACCAGCCCCATCGCGGCGGCGTAGCCGATCTCCCGGTTCTTGAAGGCTTCCAGGTAGATGAACAGCACCGGGACCATCGTCTTGCCGCCCGGCCCGCCCGCGGTGAGCACGTAGACCAGCGAGAACGAGTTGAAATTCCAGATGAAGTTCAGCGAGGTGATCGAGGTGACGATCGGGCGCAGGCTCGGCCAGGTGACCGCGGTGAACCGCCGCCACGCGCCCGCGCCGTCGACGGCCGCGGCTTCGTGCAGCTCGGCCGGGATCTGCTGCAGGCCGGCCAGCAGCGTCACCGTCGTCTGCGGCATGCCGACCCAGACCCCGACGACGATCACCGCGGGCAGCGCCGTGGAGAAGTCGCCGAGCCAGTTGACGTCGTCCGGGAGGCCGACCCCGCCGAGGAAGGCGTTGAGCGGGCCGCCGTTGGCGGAGTAGATCATCTGCCACATGATCGCCACGACGACCGGCGGCATCGCCCACGGCACGAGCGCGAGCACCCGCGTCAGGCCTTGCAGTTTGAGCCCCGAGTTGAGCAGCAGCGCCAGGCCCATCGCCGCGGCGAGCTGGAGCAGGGTGACGCCGACGGTCCAGATCATGCCGATCCGGAGCGAGTCCCAGAACAGGGTGTTGCCGGCGAGCTTGGTGAAGTTGTCGACCCCGGCGAAGCCGTAGTCGGGATGGCGCACGAGGCGCGCGTCGGTGAAGGCCAGGAAAATCCCGACGACCAGCGGCGCGACGCTCAGCACGAGGATCGGGATCAGCGACGGCAGCACCAGCGCGATCGCCTCGCGGCGGCGGGTGCGGGCCATGGCCGGCTTCCGCCGCGGCGGCGCGGGCGACGGGCGCGTCAGGGTCGCGGTCATCGGGCGCCTCCGGTCGACTCGCGCACCATCAGCTCCGGGCCGACGGTGACCTGCTGGGCCTCGTGGTCCGGGTCGTCGGCGAGCTGCAGCATGATCCGCGCCGCCGCGCGCCCGCGTTCGGTCGAGCCGAGGGACACACTCGTCAGGCTGGGCTGGAAGACCCGGCCGAGCTCGGTGTCGTCCATCCCGGTGATCGCGACGTCTTCCGGCACGGACAACCCGAGCTCGCGCACCGCCCGGATGGCCGCGATGGCGAGCAGGTCGTTCGCCGCGACGAGCGCGTCCAGCCGGCCGCGGGCGAGCAGCCGCCGGGCCGCTTCGAGCCCCGCGGTGACGGTGAAGTCGGCGGCGGTCTCCTTGTCGACGCGCTCGGCGGCGATTTCGGCCGCCACGGCGTCGAAACCCCGCTGCCGGGACGCGCCCGGCGTGGTGTCGACCGGGCCGTTGAGGAACCCGATCCGGCGACGGCCGATCGAGTGCAGGTGCCGGACCGCCTCGCCGATCCCGCCCGCCGAGTCGGTGGAGACCGAGCTGATGCCCTGGTCGTCCAGCGCCCGCCCGATCACCACGACCGGCACCGGCGCCTGCTGGATCTCACGGATCAGCCGGTCGTCGGTGCGCAGCGGGCTGACGATCATGCCGTCGACGAACCCGCTGTTGAGGCTGCGGACCAGCTCGGTCGTCGACGTCGCGGTGTCGCCGGTGCTCATCACGACGACCCGGTAGCCGTGCGGCTCGAGGACTTCGTGGATGGCCCGCATCATCTCGACGTAGACGGGGTTGCCGATGTCGGCAACCCCGAAGGCGACCTGGAAGGTCTTCTTCAACCGCAGCGACCGGCCGATCGCGTCCGCGCTGTAGCCGAGCTCGGCAGCCGCGGCGCGGACCCGCTCGACCATCGCGGGGCTCGCGCCGGTCCCGTGCAGCGCGCGCGAGGTCGAAGCCAGGGAGACCCCGGCCCGCTCGGCCACCTGCAGCAGCGTGGCGCGTGTTGACGTCATCGTCGCCTCAACCTCGGGAGTGCGTTCTGGAAACGTTTCCAACTTCGGAAGCCGGAACTGGAAACGTTTCCAATCAGATTAATCCTGATACTGACACCCGTTCGGCGGTCGTGTCAACACGCGCGGTGCGCGCCGGAGCGGTCAGGCCCAAGGCGCGCGTGACCTCCCGCATCCTGATACGGCTCGCCCCCACCACCCCGGGTGCCGATAGTGGTGGCGTGCTCACCTCCCGTGCCCCCTTCACCCTCCCCCGGGCCGAGCGGACCGGGACGCGAGTGTCCTATCGCGACGCGCTCGTGGCGCCCCTCGCCGGCTACCGGCCCCTGCTGCTCGACCTCGTCGTGCCGGCCGGGCAGGCGCCCGCCGAGGGCCGTCCCGTCGTGGTGTTCCTCTACGGCGGCGCGCCGGCGGCCGGCTCCCACAAGCACAGCCGGCTGGGCGACCAGGTGACCGACCGGCTCGTGGCGGCCGGGTTCGCCGTCGCGCGGGCGCAGTACCGGCACGGGCGCGAAGCCCCTTTTCCCGCGCAGCTCCACGACGTGAAGGCCGCCGTCCGGTGGGTGCGGCACCACGCGGACGAGCTGGAGCTCGACGCCAGGCGCGTCGCGGCCTGGGGACATTCGGCGGGCGGGTACCTGTCCGCGATGCTCGCGGTGACGGCGGACGAGCCCGATTTCGACGGCGACCTCGGCATCACCGGCCCGTCCAGCTCGGTGGGCGCGGCGGTCGTGTGGAGCGCGCCGACCGACTTCACGCACATCCCCCCGCCGCCGGAGGGGTTCGCGCTGCACAACAGCGGCCACGACCCGCACGACTGGCGGCCCGGCGCGACGGCGAGCCCGCTCTTCCACGCGTCGACGGGCTCGGCGCCGCTGCTGCTGGTGCACGGCACCGACGACGTCGGGATCCCCATCGCCCACAGCGAAGCGCTGGTGGCGGCGTACTGGCGCGCCGGCGCGGACGCCGACCTGATCCGGCTCGACGGCACCGGCCACTTCTACGGCGAGCGGAAGCTGCAGCAGGTCACCGGCGACGGGATCGCGTTCCTCCGCGCCCACCTCGGCTGAAAGGTCAGCGCAGCTGCTCGATCACCTCGGCGAGGTAGGGCATGTCCGGCTCGAAGACGCTGAAGTAGCTGATCCCGAACCGGTCCCGGAGCTGCCGCAGCCGATCCGCCGCCTCGTCCGGCGAGCCGAGCAGGACGCAGGGCAGCCGGGTCGCCTGCTCATCGTCCGTCACGCCGGTCGCGCCGCGGACCCGGCCGAGGGCGAGCTCGCCGCGGTTCCGGGCCGCCGCGACCAAGAGCAGGTTGAGCTCGACGTCGCGGTCGCCGGCGGCCTCCCGCACCACCTCGATGCGCTCGGCGAGCAGCTCCTCCGACCCGCTCGTCTCGGGCGGGAGGCTGACGATGTCGGCTTCGCGCCCGGCCAGCCGCAGCACGCGGTCGCCCGCGCCGCCGACCATGATCGGCGGGATGGGCTTGTCGGGCTGCTCGGCCAGCAGCGCCAGCGTGCCGGCGAGGGTCCGTTCGAGGCGTTGAACCCGTTCGGCGCCGGTGCCGAACGGCACGCCCGCCGCCTCGTATTCGGCTTCCATGTAGCCCGCGCCCAGCCCCAGTTCAAAACGGCCGTCGGTGAGGCGGTGGATGTCGGCGACGTCCCGGGCCAGGTAGCCGGGGTTGAGGACACCGGTGTTGAGCACGTAGGTGCCGACCCGCAGCCGTGTTGTCGCCATGGCCGCGGCCACCAGGGCCGGGAACGGCGCGGGGCAGCCGACGAGGTGGTCGACGACCTGGAGCACGTCGAACCCGGCGTCCTCGACCGCACGCGCGCGGTCTTGCCACTCCTGCCGGGACTCGACGTTGAACAGGCTGACACCGAAGCGGAACGGGCGGTCACTCATGGGTCCAGGCTGGCACACTCCGTCACTCCTCGCGCAGGTGCTCCAGGCTCGACGTCCGCCACAGCGCCGGAAGCGTCACGAGCGTGACGGCCAGGACCGCCGCGGCCGCGGTCGCCGAAAGGACGCCGATCATCCCCGCGTCGACGGCCATCGGGCGGTGCAGCACCAGGGTGAGCAGCAGCCAGTCGAGCCCGAGCCCGGCGAGCACCGCGACGACGACGGCCACCGCGACCGGGATCGCCAGCTGCCAGACCAGGGACCGGGCGAGCACCCCGTGGCCGACGCCGTTCGCCCGGAGCGTGGCGAGGCTGCGCCGCCGTTCCCGGAGCTGTTCGAACGCCGCGATCAGCAGGCTGCCCGCGGCGAGCAGCAGCACCAGGACCGAACCCACCGACAGCACGCGGGTGATCAGCGCGTACGTGCCGTCCCGCTCGGTGCCCAGCGAACTGACGTTCCCGTTCCAGCCCACGGTGTTGCGGATGACTTCCACGAGCGCCGGGTCCGCGGCGGCGATCGTCGCCGACGCCGACAGCGCGACGGCCTTTGCGGTGGCGAGCGCCGCCGGGGTCACCAGGAGCTCCATCGGACCGTCGGCGGGCGCCAGGTGGAAGCCGTCCGCCGGAATGGTCCACTGTGGAGTGTCCGAGTACCGGGTGAAGGAGACCTGCTCGCCCGGGGCCGGGCGGTGGCCACCGGCCGCGGGTGTCCCGGCGGCGAAGACGTCACCGTCGTGGCAGTCCGCGAGCCCCAGTTCGGCGCAGGTCCCGACCAGGACCGGAGTCGGCTGCCCGGCCGCGGTCCGGACGAGGCCGCGGGTCCGCACCGGCACGTCGCCGAGCCCGGGCAGGCGGTGGAGGGCGGCGGTGAAGGCCTGGGCGTCGGGGACGGTGGTGGCCTGGAAGGTCGCGAGGACGCGGACGGTGGTGGGCGGCGGCCGGTCGCTTTCGGCGCGGGCGTAAACACCTTGCAGGGCAATGGATCCGGTGAGCACCACGGCGATCCCGCTCACGAGCCGCGCGGCCGTCGCGGTGTCCAGCTGGATCCGGCGGACGGCCAGCAGCCAGGCCGGCGAGCCGCCGCGGAGGCGGCCCGCGAGCCGCTCGACCAGCCACGGCAGCAGCGCCGGGACGGCGCACAGGACCAGGGTCACGCCGACGACGACGGCGGGATCCAGGGCGTCGGGCTCGCTGCTGCCCACGCGGGTGGCCATGAGCCCGCCGCCGGCGACCGCGGGCAGCAACCGCCACCAGAACTTCCGGCGCAGCCGGGTGCCGCGCCGCACGACACCCAGCGGCTCGATGACCACCCGCCGCAGCGCGAAGACCGCCGCGGCGGAGGCGAGCAGGGGTAGGAGCAGCAGGACCGGGACGCCGAGCCGCCAGTCGGGCACGACGTCGGCGCCGAAGATCCCGCCACGGAAGGCGGACACGGTGATCTTCGGGACGAGCAGCCGGACGAGCAGGAACAGCGCCCCGCCGACCACGAGGCCGGCGAAGGACCCGAGAAGCGCTTCCCCGGCGGCGATCCGGCGCACCTGGCCACGATCGGCGCCGACCAGCCGGAGTGCGGCGAGCCGCCGGTCCCGGGAGGCCGCGGCCAGCCGGGTGCTCGTGACGACGAAGACGAAGACCGGAACGAGACAGGTGGTCGCGCCCACGACGACGAGCAGCAGCTCGATGGCGTCGAAACCCCGCCGGAAGGGCTCCCCACCGAACCGACTCACGGCGGCGGCCTCCGGCTGCCCGGCCACGGTGTCGGAGCCGAGGTAGAAGTAGAGCTCGTTCGGGCCGGTGAGCCCGGCGTCGCCGATGGTGCCGATGACGCGGTGCGGGAAGCGCGGCCGCAGCAGCTCACCGTCCGGCGAGGCGAGAAGAGCGACGAGCGCGGGAGAGAGAACGGCTTCCCCGGGCCCGGGCAGCCGCTCGACACCGGGGGCGGTGGGCGGGTGCGGGCCGGTCGGCTGCACGAGGTATCCCTCCAGGCCGCGACCGCGGAACTCGTCGTCCCGCTGGACGGCGAAGACCGGATCAACGCCACCGACGGCTTCGGCGATCGGCATCCGCGCGGCGCCACGATCGCCTCGGGCGGCGAGCATGTGCGGAAGGGAGGTGGCGGCGAGGAGAACGGCAACACCGAGCCCCACACCGACCGCGGTCAAGCTGAGGCGCAGGAGGGCGGTCCGGGCGCCTCCCCCGCCGAGGGCGAGGCGGACGCCGAGGAGAAGGTCGGCTGCCCAGCGGCGGATCATCGGGCCACCTCGGGAGTCGGAGCACCGGAGGTGCATGCCAAGCTCGCGCAGTCGCCGAGCCGCAGGGCGGCCGCGAAACGCCGGGCCACGCCGAGCTTCCGGCCGCCTGCCCCGCACGCCAACGCCACCCATCCGCCAAGCCGCGACTCACCTGGCCCACGCCGGATCGCGCCAAACCTCCGGCCCTCGCGCCCGCCGGCCGCGCCCACCAACGCCACCTCGCGACCGAGCCGCAGACCGCTCCTCCCCCACCGGATCATCGGGTCATCTCCAACTCTCGAGTCCGGCCGTCGCGGACCACCACTTCACGGTCCGAATACGCCGCCACCCGGGCCTCATGAGTCACCAAGACCACCGCCGTGTCGCGCTCGCGGGCTGCCGCCGTCAGCAGCTGCATCACCTGCTCACCGTTGAGAGAGTCCAAAGCGCCCGTCGGCTCGTCAGCGAACACCACCCGGGGGTTCGTCACCAGGGCTCGGGCCACCGCCACCCGCTGGCCCTGGCCGCCGGACACCTCACCCGGCCGCTTTCCCGCCACCTCCGCCAAATCCAGCTCCGCCAGCATCGCCCGCGCTCGCGGTGTGGCCGTCCGGGCGCGGTCGCCGTTCAGGCGCAGCGGCAGCGCCACGTTCTCCAGGCACGTCAGCTCCGGGACCAGCTGGCCGAACTGGAAGACGAACCCGAACTCCGTGCGGCGCAACGCCGATCGCCCGCGGTCGGTCATCTCCGCCAGGTCCGCACCCTGGTAGCGGACCGTGCCGGCGTCGGGCCGGACGATGCCCGCCAGGCAGTGCAGGAGCGTGGACTTGCCCGCCCCCGACGGCCCCATCAGGGCCACGATCTCCCCCGCGCGCACCCGCAGGCTCGCGCCGCCCAGTGCGTCCGTGGGGCCGTACGCCTTCCGGACGTCCAGCGCCTCCAGCAGGACCTCGCTCACGCGATCTCCTTCGCCAGCTGGTCGAGCCGGGCCGCCGTCAGCTCCAGCCAGCGGAGGTCGGCCTCCAGGTGGAACAGCGCGTGGTCGCAGATCAACTGGTCGACCAGGTCACCCGCGGTCTTGCGGCGGGTCAGCTCGCGCATGGCGTCGAGGTGGGCCGCGCGCTGGACGTCGAGGACCTCGGCCGCGGGCCGCCCGGACAGCAGCGCCAGCACCACCTTCGTGTACAGCGTGTTGTGCAGGTACGCGTCGGGCTTCTCCGGGGTAGCCAGCCAGCTGCCGACGTCGGCGACCCCGGCGTCGGTGATCGCGTAGCGCTTGCGCTCGGGGCCGCCGTCCACCTCGACGCCGTCGGCCTCCACCAGGCCCTGCTTCAGGAGCCGGGCCAGCGTCGAATAGACCTGCCCGTAGTGCACCTGGCGGTCGTGCCCGAACCGGTCGTCATAGGCGCGTTTCAGGTCGTAGCCGTGCCGGGGGCCGTTCTCCAGCAGGCCGAGCAGCGTGAGTCCGATCGACATGCCCACGACTCTACACGGTGTGTATAGCCGGAGTTTATACACCCCGTTCATAGTGATCTTTTGCGCGTTTCGTGCACATTTTCGGGTTCCGGCGTTCAGGAGTTCGTCATGCGTTCCTCGTCCCGAAGATCCCGAAGAGCCCGAAGATCCCGGCGCGCCCTGGCGGCGGCCGTCGTGCTGCCGCTGGCCGGCGCCCTCGCGGTGGCCGTCGCGCCGACCGCCGCCGCCGTGCCCACCGGCTTCGTCGACACCGGCGAAGGCCTGCCCGGCAACCCCTTCGCGAGCAGCGCCGACGCGAACGCCCGGCGGGTCATCGCCTACGGCTCGCGCAACCAGTTCCGGTTCGGGTTCCGGCCGGGCACCGGCGAGCTGTGGGCCGGTGACGTCGGCCGGAACACCTGGGAAGAGATCAACCGGGTCGCCGACGCGGGAGACGCGGTGGCGGAGAACTTCGGCTGGCCGTGTTTCGAAGGCACCGCCCGGCAAGCCGGTTACGACGGCGCGAACCTCGACCGGTGCGAGTCCCTGTACTCGGCCGGCGGGCAGAGCGCGCCGTACTACGCCTACAACCACAACGCCAAGGTCGTCGCGAGCGACCCGTGTCCCACCGGCGGCTCCTCGATCAGCGGGATCACCTTCGAGGCGGGCAGCAACTACCCGGCCGCCTACGCCGGCGCACTGTTCTTCGCCGACTCCTCGCGTGGCTGCATCTGGGCGATGCAGACGGCGAACGGCCAGCCGAGCCCGAGCCGGATCGTGCCGTTCGTGACCGGCGTCAACGCGCCCGTGCAGGTGCTCACCGGGCCGGGCGGCGACGTCTTCTACGTCGCACTGGGCAGTGGTGAGCTGCGCCGGGTGAGCTACCCCGGCGGCACCAACCGCCCGCCGGTCGCGGCGGCCACCGCCACCCCGTCCAGCGGGCCGGCGCCGCTGGCCGTCCGGTTCGACGGCACCGGCTCCACCGATCCGGACGCCGGTGACGTGCTGACCTACGCGTGGGACCTCGACGCCGACGGCGCGTACGACGATTCGACGGCCCCGCAGCCCACCTGGACCTACACGGCCGCGGCGGCGGTCGACGCCGGGCTGCGCGTGACCGACTCCCACGGCGCGACGGCGACCACGACGGTCCGGGTCACCGTCGGGAACCCGGCGGGCCTCGACCCGGTGCCGGTCATCGACTCCCCCACCGCCACGCTGACCTGGTCGGTCGGACAGACCGTGCCCTTCGCCGGCCGCGCGATCGACGCCCAGGACGGCACCCTGCCGCCGTCGGCGTTGTCGTGGCGGCTCGCGATCCGGCACTGCGCGGCCAACGGCACCTGCCACACCCACAACGTCCAGGACTTCCCCGGGGTGGCTTCGGGTTCGTTCGTCACGCCGGACCACGAGTACCCGTCGTACCTGCAGCTGACCCTGACGGCGACGGACTCGACGGGCCGGACCGGCTCGAAGACCGTCGACCTGCAGCCGAAGACGGTGACGCTGAACTTCACGTCGAACCCGGACCAGGCGCTGCTCACCGTCGGCGGGACCCAGCAGCGCACACCGTTCTCCCGGACGGTGATCGCCGGGTCGGCGAACTCGATCAGCGCGGACAGCCCGCAGAACCTGCCGCCGCTCAACCTGAAGTACGCCTACACGAGCTGGGCGCACGGCGGGGCGCGGGCGCAGAACGTCGTCGCGCCGCCGGCGGGTGCGACGTATCAGGCGAAGTACCGGCTCTGCTGGCTGCTGCAGCCCTGCTGAGCGGATGACCCGGCCCCGCGGGGCCGGGTCATCCCTCCGGGTTCTTCGTCTTCTCGGGTTTCGCCGACTTGGACGCCTGCTTTTCGGCCTTCCTCGACTCTTTCGCCGCTTGTTTCGACTCTTTCGCGGCCTGCTTCGACTCCTTCGCCGCCTGCTTGTCGTTCGTAGCCGCACCGGTCTCCGTCGCGGACTCCGACTCCGCGGCGGCGGCCGTCTCGTCGGGCGAGGTGGGCGGCGCCGACGTGAGCTGCGCCGACGACGTGTCGCGCGGGCCCCCGTCGGCCGGCACCGCGCCGCCCGGCCAGGTCGGAACCGGTTGCACCGTCGTGGTTTCGCCGCCGGGAGCCGGGGGCGGCGCCACGACGGCGGTGCTCGCGCCGATGGTCACCGTCGTCGCCAGTGCCGCGCCGGCGGCGGCCACCTTCGCCGCGGTGACCCACGAGAGGGCGGACGCGCTCGTTGCGCCGGAGGAAGCCAGGGATCCGGTGGCGGACAACACTTGCGTCACGAGCGGGACGCCGAGGATGAGCGGCGCGACGGCGGCCGGCAGCTCTTCGTTCAGCTGCCGCAGGCCGCCGGCCAGCTCGCGGCACTCCGCGCAGCGTGCGAGGTGCGTGGTGATCCGGTTCGCCTTGTGGTCACCGATCCCGTCCCGCACCCACCGCGCCAGCTGGCCGGAGACGTCCCGGCAGGTGCGCCGGCGGGCGACCGGGACGTGCTGGTCGAGATAGGCCTGGCGCAGCCCTTCCCGGGCGCGGTAGGCCAGCGCGGCGACACTGTTCGGCGTCATCCCGAAGTCTTCGGCGATCCGGGCGGGCGACTCGCCTTCGATCTCGGTCCGCCACAGCACGGCGCGCCAGCGTTCGGGCAGGCTCGCGAACGCGTTCGCCGCGACGGAGGCGTGCATCCGGCTGCCCACGCGGTCGTCACTGCCTTCGCCCGGCAGGACGTCCGGCACCTCGGCGACCACGGACACGGCGGAGTCGCGCCGGCGCCAGCTGATCATGGTGTTCCGGATGGTGGTGAGGAGATAGGGGCGGAAATCCTCGTCCGGCCCCTCGCCGGAACGCAGAATCCGCAGTACGCGGGTGAATCCTTCGGCGACCAGGTCGTCCCGCTCGGCCTCACTGTCCGCGATCGCGGCCGCCACCCGCCGCGCGGCGACGTAGTGCCGGTCGTACAGATCCCCATACGCGGCAATGTCTCCGCCGCGCACGGCTTCGATCAAAGCCGCGTCGCTCGAACCGGTCATCGCCGGCGCCAGGTCGGTCACCACACATCCCCTCGCCCGTGCGCTTGCACGTGCAGAACATCGTGCATGGTGGCGTAACGGGTGGCCGGACGCAAGGTTCGGAGCCCGCCGAGAACGTGCGCCGCGGTCGGCCACGGCGACGCCGGGTCACCGAAACCGTCGCCGAGGCGGCAACCGGACGCGTGGCTCGCTTCTTTTCCGCCACCCGCCACCGGATTTCGAAGTGACACCCGGCTTCGAATTTACTCCCCCCAGGCCGGCGGCCGGGCCCAGCGGGCGTTTCCGGCACAGGAACCCGTTCCACCGGCCCGCGGCGCGGACAAGTCTTGCGCGGGGCGGGTACAGTGTCGAAAACAGTAACGTGTTCTAGTTTGTGCCGTGGAGGGAACCGGGATGGACGAGCAGCCGATGCGGTATCCGAACCACCTCGGCCACCTGGTCGTCTCCGCTCTGAAACGCCACCGGGACGCCCCGGTGATGGTGCTGGGCGAGACCACGATGACCGGGGGCCGGACCGCCGAACAGGTCAGCCAGTACGCCCAGGCCTTCGAGACGCTCGGGGCCGGCACCGGCGCGGCGGTGGCGCTGCTGTCGCTGAACCGCCCCGAGGTCCTGCTGATCATCGCCGCGGGCCAGCTGCAGGGCTCCCGCCGGACGGCGCTGCACCCGCTCGGCTCGCTCGACGACCACGCCTACATCCTCGGCGACGCCGGGATCACGACGCTCATCATCGACCCGGTGCCCGCGTTCGTCGACCGGGCGCTCGGCCTGCTCGAGAAGGTGCCCGGCCTGACGAAGGTGCTCACCATCGGGCCGGTGCCCGACGAGCTGGCCCACGTCGGCGCGGACCTGACCGCGGCCGCCGCGGAGTTCGAGCCGGGCCCGCTGGCGCCCGCCGACCTGCCGCCGGACCAGGTCGTCTCGATCACCTACACCGGCGGGACGACCGGCAAGCCGAAGGGGGTCATGGGCACCGCGCAGGCGATGGCGACCATGACCCAGATCCAGCTCGCCGAATGGGAGTGGCCCGAGGCGCCGAAGTTCCTCATCTGCACCCCGCTGTCGCACGCCGGCGCGGCGTTCTTCGCGCCGACGCTGCTCAAGGGCGGCTCGCTGGTCGTGGTGCCGAAGTTCGACCCCGCCGGCGTGCTGCGCATCATCGAAGAGCAGCGGATCACCGCGACGATGCTCGTGCCGACCATGCTCTACGCGCTGATGGACCACCCCGACTCGCGCACCCGCGACCTGTCCTCGCTGCAGACGGTCTACTACGGGGCCGCGTCGATCAACCCGGTGCGGCTGCGCGAGGCGATCGACCGGTTCGGGCCGATCTTCGCGCAGTACTACGGCCAGTCCGAAGCCCCGATGGCGATCAGCTACCTCGCCAAGGGCGACCACGACGACGCGCGCCTGGCCTCGTGCGGCCGGCCGTCGGCCTTCCTGCGCACGGCATTGCTCGACGCCGACGGCAACCCGGTCGCCCCGGGCGAACCCGGGGAAATCTGCGTGGCCGGGCCGCTGCTCGCCGGCGGCTACTGGAACCTGCCCGAGATCACCGCGGAGACGTTCCGCGACGGCTGGCTGCACACCGGCGACGTCGCCCGCGAGGACGAGGACGGCTTCTGGTTCATCGTCGACCGCGTCAAGGACATGATCGTCACCGGCGGGTTCAACGTCTTCCCCCGCGAAGTCGAGGACGTCGTCGCCGAGCACCCCGCGATCGCGCAGGTCGGTGTGATCGGCACACCCGACGACAAGTGGGGCGAAGCCGTGACGGCGGTGGTGGTCCTGCGCTCGGACGCCGACTCCGGCGAGGCCGCGATCGAGAAGCTGACGGGCGAGATCCAGGCGTCGGTCCGGGAGCGCAAGGGTCCGGTGCACGTGCCCAAGCAGGTGATCGTCGCCGCGTCCCTGCCGATGACCGGGCTGGGCAAGCCGGACAAGAAGGCCCTGCGCGCCCAGTACCAGCCCCGGAGCGCGGCCGTGTAGGGCGTTATACGGCCGCGGTGAGCTTGCCGGGGTTCATCATCCAGAGGACCTGGTCGATGCCTTCGGTGGACGCGGTGATCGTGACCACGGCGAAGACCTCGCCGTCGCGGGTGAGGCGCATCGCGTGCGCGCCGTTCACGTGGGTGGGGGTCACCTCCACGCCGGTCCAGAAGCGGTCGGCGAACGCGCGGACGTACTTCGCGACGGTGGTCGCGCCGCGGACCGGGATGCGCGACGCGCGGGCGACGCCGCCGCCGTCGGAGTAGCTGACCACGTCAGCGGCGAACAACCGTTCCAGGGCGGGCAGGTCGCCGGCCTGGGCCGCGGCGACGAACGCGGTCAGCAGCCGCCGCTGCTCGGGCGGCGCGGCCGGCGCACGCCGTTCCGCCGCGAGGTGCTTGCGCGCGCGGCTGACCAGCTGGCGCGCGGCGACTTCGGTCGTCTGCACGATCTCGGCGATCTGGCGGTACGGGTAGTCGAAGGCCGCGCGCAGCACGTAGGCGGCGCGCTCGGTCGGGGTCAGCTTTTCCAGCAGGAGCAGCACAGCGAGCTCGAGCGCGGCGCCTCGTTCGGCGCCGAGCTGGGGATCGGCCGAGGTGTCGACGGGCTCCGGCAGCCACGGGCCGACGTAGGTTTCGTGCCGTGCGTAAGCGGTCCTGGTCGCGTTGATCGCCAGCCGGGTGGCCGTCGTCGCGAGGTAGGCGCCGGGGTTGGTCACGACGGACCGGTCGCACAGCTGCCAGCGCACCCACACCTCCTGCAGGAGGTCCTCCGCGTCGGCGGCGCTGCCCAGCATCCGGTAGGCGATCCCGAACAGCCGCGGCCGCACCCCGGCAAAGACGGCGGCCGCGTCGTCGAGGTCCTCCATGCGCGCGGATTCCTTTCGGGGGCGGGGTTTCGGATGGGGTGACCGGACGGCAGCGTACTCGCCACCGTCCGGTTCCCGGGGCAGGCGAGCCCGTGATCAGCCGTTGGGGCGAACCCCGCGCGGTGCCCGCCGGTCGCGGCGCCGGCATCGGCTGGCCGGGCCCGTGGACCATCATCACGGCCGACGCGGCTTCCGTGTCGGGCAAGTCGATTCCTCCCTGAAGGTCGGCTCGACCACTCGGACAAGACGTGTCCCGCGGCTGTGACACGACCTGCGTCACACCCGGGCGGGCTGCCTTGTCGAAAGGGCGAGCCGAAAGGAGCGCCGAGCATGGCCGATCCGCCGCCGTCCGACGAGTTCGCGAGCCGGGTGCGCGCCGCGTGCGAACGCGGATCGGTGACGGCGCTGGGTTTGCTGCTGGCGGACGGTGTCACCGCCTGGCTCGACGGTGGCGGGAAGGTGCGCACGGCGGCACCGGCCTGGTGGTGCAGGTGGCCGGCGAGGTCGGCGCGATCGTCCTGTGGCGGGCCGCCGACCGGGTGAGCACCGAGCTGTGGGTGGTGCTCAACCCGGTGAAGGTGCGGAACTTCGTCACGAACGCGGACGCGGCCTTGTCGTAGGGGGTGCGCAGCCGTCCCGGGCCCACCGGGAGCGCGCCAAGCGGAGGGAACGGACATGAAGGTCGTCGTCATCGGCGGAACCGGTCTGATCGGCAGGAACCTGGTCACACGGCTGGCCGAGCACGGCCACGAGGCGGTGCCCGCCGCCCCCAGCACCGGGGTGAACACCCTGACCGGCGAAGGGCTGAAGGAGGTGCTGCAGGGCGCGGACGTCGTCGTCGACGTGTCGAACTCGCCGTCGTTCGCCGACGACGACGTCATGGCCTTCTTCCACACGTCGACCGGGAACCTCACCGAAGCCGCCCGGGAAGCGGGTGCCGGGCACTACGTCGCGCTGTCGGTGGTGGGCACCGACCGGCAGCCGGCCGTCGGGTACTTCCGTGCGAAGGTCGCGCAGGAAGAGCTGATCACGGAGTCGGGCCTGCCGTTCTCGATCGTGCGCGCGACCCAGTTCTTCGAGTTCGCCGGCGGGATCGCCGACGGGTCGACGACCGACGGCAAGGTGCACCTGCCGGGCGCCGGGGTGCAGCCGATGGCGGCCGCCGACGTCGCCGCCGCCGTGGGCCGGGCCGTCGCCGGGAGCCCGGTCGGCGGGGTCACCGAGGTCGCGGGCCCCGAGGTGCTCGGCCTCGACGAGTGGGTGCGCCGGGTGCTGTCGGCCCGCTCCGACGCGCGGGAGGTCGTCACCGACCCGGCGGCGCCGTACTTCGGCGCGGTCCCGGGACCGGAGGACTTGCTGCCCGGCCCGGACGCGCGCCTCGCGGAGACCACGCTCGCCGAGTGGCTGGCCCACGATTCCCGGTCCTGACCCCGCCCTGTACACCACCACCGTCACGGTGGCCGGCGGCCCGCTCGCGCACGGCCGGGTGTCCGGTCGTGCGCGTTCCGCCGACGCCGGGCTGCGCGTCGAGCTGCGGCTTCCGCCCGCCCTCGGCGGCACCGGCGACGGCACGAACCCGGAGCAGCTGTTCGCGGCCGGGTACGCCGCCTCGCTGCACGGCACGGTGAGCGTGCTCGCGCGTGAGGCCGGCGTCGACCCGGCCGCCGTGACCGGCGTGGCGCCGCACCTGGTCGAGCGGGCGAAGACCCGCTGTCCCCACACCAGGCTGGTGGCCGGCGGGGACCAGTCGTATGCTCCAGGCAGCTACTCAACTAGTTGACTATGCGAGGTGTGGGTATGAGCAGCTTCCGCAAGGCCGTCGAGGCCCGTGATCCCGACGCCATGGCCGCGGCGCTGGCGGACAACGTGGTGTTCCGGAGCCCGGTGGCCTTCCGGCCGTACCCGGGGAAGGCGATCACCGCCGCGATCCTGCGGGGCGTCCTGCGGGTGTTCGAAGACTTCCGTTACGTGCGTGAGCTGACCGGCGGTGACGGCCGTGACCACGCGCTCGTCTTCGAGGCCCGGATCGGCGACGTGCGGGTCGAAGGCTGCGACTTCCTGCACCTGGACGACAACGGCCTGATCGACGAGTTCACGGTGATGGTCCGCCCGCTCTCGGCCGCCCAGGCGTTGTCGGAGGCGATGGCCGCGCAGTTCGACCAGATCCAGCGCGAAGCACTCAACTAGGTGAGTATGGCACTCCGGCACGCGCTGATGGCGGCGCTGCTCGAGGGCGAGGCGTCGGGCTACGACCTGGCGAAGGGCTTCGACGCCTCGGTGGCGAACTTCTGGGCCGCGACCCCGCAGCAGCTCTACCGCGAGCTCGACCGCATGGCGTCCGACGGCCTGGTGCGCGCCCGCCTCGTCCACCAGGAGCGGCGGCCGGACAAACGGCTGTTCGCCCTGACCGAGGCGGGCCACCACGCCCTGCACGAGTTCACCTCGCGACCGCCCCGGCCCGGCGTGATCCGCGACGAGCTGATGGTGCAGGTCCAGGCGCTCGACGCGGGTGACGAGCCGGCGGTGCGGCGCGCCCTCGAGGAGCGGATGACCCGTGCGAAGGACAAGATCGCCCGCTACGAGCGCCTGCGCTCCCGGCTCCTCGACGGCCGCTTCGAGGAGGACTACCTCGCCGAGGCCGAGCGGATCGGGCCGTACCTGACGTTGATGCGCGGGCTGTCGTTCGAGCGGGAGAACCTGCGGTGGTGCGAGCAGTCGGCGAAGATCCTGGACCGCCGCGCGGCGCGGTAGGCCTCAGCTCAGTCCGGCGTCGTGGACGGCGATCGCCACCTGGGTCCGGTTCGCGGCCTCCAGCTTCGCCATGATGTGTCCGATGTGGACCTTCACCGTCGACTCGCTCACCACCAGGGCCCTGGCGATCTCCGCGTTGCTCAGCCCGCGTCCGATGTGGACGGCCACGTCGTGCTCGCGCGGGGTCAGCACCGCCAGCCTCGCCTGCGCCCGGGAGGTCCCGCCCCCGGAGGCGAAGTCCGTCAGCAGCCGCTTCGTGATCTTCGGGGACAGCATCGCCTCGCCGCGGGCCGCGACCCGGACCGCCGTGACGAGCTCGCGGGGCGGGGTGTCCTTGAGCAGGAACCCGGCCGCGCCGTGCCGCAGCGCCGCGTAGACGTACTCGTCGACGTCGAACGTCGTCAGGACCACCACCGCCGGGGCCGCCGGGTGCCCGGCCAGGCGGCGGACCACCTCGATGCCGTCGACCTTCGGCATCTGGACGTCGGTGAGCACGACGTCCGGCCGGTAGCGGTCGGTCAGCTCCACCGCCCGCGAACCGTCGGTGTCCTCGGCGACGACCTCGACGTCGTCGGCCGACTCCAGGATCATCCGGATGCCGCTGCGGACCAGCTCCTCGTCCTCCAGCAGCACGACCTTGACCGTCACTCCGCCTCCTCGCCCACCGGGAACCCGGCCGCCACCCGGAACCGGCCGTCGCCGGTCGGGCCGGTTCGCAGCTCGCCGCCCGCCAGCTCCACCCGTTCGCGCATCCCCACCAGCCCGTAGCCCGACCCCGGGACGGCGCTGCCGTGCGGGGTCAGCCGGTTGGTGACCTCCACCGCCAGCCGGTCGCCGGTGACGGCCAGCCGGACGTCGACGGCCGCGTGCGGCGCGTGTTTGCCCGCGTTGGTCAGGGACTCCTGCACCACCCGGTAGACGGCCCGGCCGACCTGGTCCGGCACCACCGGCAGCGGGTCCGGCAGCGCCAGCTCGACCCGGGCCCCGGTCGCGGTGACCTCGTCCACCAGGTCCTCCAGCGAGGCCAGCACCCCCGGGTTCGCCTCGCCGGCGGGAGCGTCGTCGCGCAGCACCCGCAGGATGCCCCGCAGCTCGTCCAGCGCGGTCGCGCTGGTGGCGCGGATCGTCTCGGCGGCCTGCTCGGTCTTCTCGTCCGGAGCCCGCAGCGAAAGCGCGCCCGCCTGCAGCGCGACGGCCGTGACGCGGTGGGCGACGACGTCGTGCATCTCCCGCGCGATCCGCCGCCGTTCGGCGAACACGGCCTGGTCGGCCAGCAGCGTCCGGGTGCGCTCGGCCTCGTCGGCCCGCTCGCGCAGCACGGCCAGCAGCGCGGCGCGCTGGTGCATCCACAGCCCGGCCAGCACCGGCCCGAGTACGAACATGACCAGCGCGAGCGCGAACGTCGTGAGGTTCACCGCCTCGGTGAAGACCCGGAAGAGCTTTCCGGCGACCGCGGCGGCGACGACGGCGACACCGGTCCGCACCCCGACGCCGTGCCGGGCCGCGACCGAGTACACGGCCACCGTCATCGGCAGCAGCGTCACCCCGGCCGGCAGGCAGGCGACCGCGACGACCAGCACCACGAACGGGTACCGGCGGCGGGCCAGCAAGGCGAGGCCGGAGACGACCACCGCGGGCACGTACAGCGCCGGGTGCGGGTCGCGCGGGTCGCCGCCGGCCAGGCTCACCACGATCACGGCCGCGGCCACCGCGACGTCGAGCGCGAGCAGCACGACCCGGCCGTCCCACCAGCTCAGCCACCGCTTCATCGCGACCAGGGTAGAGCGCGCCCGCTCAGCCGGCACGACGTGCCAGGGTGAACGCCGTCGCGCCCAGGGCCACCACGACCAGCGCCGCGTACACCGCGGTCCCGGTGGCCGCGGCCAGCGCCGTGCCGCTGAACGGCAGCGCGGTCACCGGCACGCGGGCCAGCGCCGCCAAGGTCGTCTCCACGACGAACGCCCACACCGCGAACAGGCCGACGGCGAGCCCGGTGTGCCGCAGCAGCCCGCCGAGCGCCACGCCGGCGAGTCCGGAAAGGACGGTCAGCGCCAGCACCGCGCCGGCCGCCCTGCCCGCCGCCCCCGCGTCGGCGGGCAGGGCTCCCCCGCCGGTCAGCACCCCGGCGGCGGTCAGCACCACCATCAGCAGGCCGGCGAGCAGCCCGAGCCCGGCGGTGACCAGGGCCCGCGCGGTGACGATCCGCGCCGGTGAGCGCAGCACCAGCCGGGTCGTCGCGAGCGTGCCGTGCTGGTGGTCGAGCCCGAACGCGGCGACGCCGACCGCCGCGACCAGCAGCGCGCCCAGCCGGTCGACCAGCCCGAACGCCGAGGTGAACGCGTCGAGGTCCCCGAGGTCGCGCTTGAGGCCCCAGTACAGGCCGGACGCGAACTGCAGCACCCCGGCGCCGACCAGCAGCAGCCACGTCGAGCGCAGCGACCGGACCCGGGCCCATTCGTAGGCCAGCGCGTTCTTCACGACGCCTCCCCCCGGTGTTCGACGGCGGCGGAGGTGGCGGCGAGGAAGGCGTCCTCCAGCCCGCTCTGCCGGACGAACAGCTCCCGCACATCAACGCCTTCCCGGCCGGCGATCGCCGCCACCCGGCCGGTGTCGGCGGTCTCGACGACGAGCTCGGCGGCTTCCTGCCGGACGCGCAGCCCGTCGCGCGCCAGGGCGACTAGCAGCACGCTCGGCCGGTCGGCGCGGACGACGACGTCGGCGCGGGCGTGCCGGCGGACGAACTCGGGCAGCGGCCCGGCCGAGACAAGCCGGCCGGCGCCGATGACGATGAGGTCTTCGGCCAGCAGCGACATCTCGGCGAGCAGGTGTGACGACGCGAGGATCGTGCGTCCCTCCCCCGCGAGCCGGCGCAGCAGGTCGCGGATCCAGCGCACACCCTCGGGGTCGAGCCCGGTGGCCGGCTCGTCGAGGATCAGGTACTCCGGGTCGCCGAGCAGCGCCGTGGCCAGGCCGAGCCGCTGCTTCATGCCGAGGCTGAACCGGCCCGCGGGCCGGCGGGCCACGGACTCCAGGCCGACGGTCGCGAGGACCTCGCGCACGCGCCGCGCCGGCAGGCCGCCGCCCGCGGCGACCATCCGCAGGTGCGCCGCGGCCGTCCGCGCCGGGTGCACCGCCGCGGCGTCGGTGAGCACGCCGACCGTCCGCAGTGGACCGGGCACCCGCGCGTAGGGGCGACCGCCGAAAGTGGTGTGCCCGCCGCCGCGGGTCAGGCCGAGCATCAGCCGGATGGTCGTCGACTTGCCGGCGCCGTTCGGCCCGAGAAAACCGGTCACCACGCCGGGCCGCACGGTGAACGACAGGTCGTCGACACCGCCGCCGCCGCGGTAGGTCTTGGTGAGCCCTTCCGCGACGATCATCGGCGCACCGGGGCGTAGGCGTCGCGCCGGCCGACCACGAACCACAGCAGGCTGCCCAGGAACGGCGCGCAGAAGGCGAAGATCACCCAGACGAGCTTCATGCCGCCGGTGAGCCGGGAGCCGAGGATGCTGACGAGCGCGGCCAGGAACAGCACGACGAAGGCCAGCACGACGGCGCCGGTCAGGCCGAGCACGAGCCACGACCAGGTCTCCTCGTGGCCTTGGATCAGGGCGGCCGGGTGCATGGGTCTCCTCCGGGGCTGCGGCCCGCCGGGTGCGGGCTCCTGACACCACGATCGCCGGTTCCGCGGGCGCGCACATCGGATCTTCGGCGACGCCGGGATAGGCGGAAAGTACTAGGGCGCCCGCGACTGTTGTACGGCTCTTGTACGGCAGCCGCCCACGATCCCTCCCGACATCCCGATGGAGGAAACGTGAAAACCACACTCAAGGCGGCGGTGGCCACGGTCGGCCTGGCCGTCGCGGTCACCGGGCTGGCCGCCGCGCCCGCGGCGCAGGCCGCCTCGACCTACCCGGTCACGACCACAGTGGACGGTCGCACCGTCAAGGACCCGGACGTCGCGGTGGGCGCGCAGCGCATCGCGAACATGTACCAGTCCGGCACTTCGGTCACCCTCGCCTGCCAGGACAGCGGCCCGGCCTACGGCGGCAGCAGCATCTGGGACCTGACCACCGACGGCCTGTGGATCCCGGACGCCTACGTCAAGACCGGCTCGACGTCGATGGTCGCGCCGCAGTGCACCACGCCGCACGCGTACCCGGCGAAGGCGGACCTCAACGGCCGCGCGAAGAAGGGCGACGCGGCGGACGCGGCCGGCAGCGTGGCCAACAAGTACCTGACCGGCGCCTCGGTGCCGGTGGTCTGCCAGGCCACCGCGAAGGACGAAATCTGGGACTTCACCGCGGACGACCTGTGGGTGCCGGACGAGTTCGTCAAGACCGGGACCGAGGGTTTCGTGAGCGGTGTCCCGCACTGCGACACCGACGGCCTCAAGCCGGGCGGCTCGGCCAACCCCGCGGACCCGCGCGCCGACAGCGCGATCGCGTTCGCCAAGGCCCGCCTCGGCCACACAGACTGGAACAACCAGTGCGAGCTGTTCGTCGAACGCGCCTTCGGCACCAGCGGCCGGTTCGCCAGCGCCACCACGCACTACCAGTGGCAGAAGAGCAACGGCCGCATCCACACCGGTTCGGTCGCGCCCGCCGGCGCCGCGGTGTTCTTCACCAGCACGACCAGCAACGGGCACATCATGCTCGCGCTCGGCGGCGGCGTGGCGATCAGCACCGGCCCGTCGGTGTACCAGACCAGCACCTACGCGCAGCGCTCCGACTACCTGGGCTGGGCGTACGTCCCGTCCGGCTGGTGAGCGCGGTCGTCCCCGTCGAGGTCGACCTGCCACCCGGCGAGCACCAGGGTGCGGCAGGCGCGCTCGAGGCACACCCGGTGCTCGTCACCCGGCGGCCCGGGCTCGGCGTCGTCGGCCATCAGCGTCTCCTTCCCGACGGATGTGATCACAGCACACCGCCCGGACCACACCGGTCTCAATGTGAGACGACGTGGAACGCTCTCACCACATCGGACTACTTGGGGGTCTCATGACATCGCGCCACCGATGGGCCCAGGCGGCACTCGCCGCCGGGGTGCTCGCGGGCCTGCTCGCCGCTCCGGCGGCCGCCCAGGCCGCGGCCGGACCGGCGACCCTGCCGGCCACGCAGTACACGCTGAACGCCAACTACCACCAGTTCGACGCCGTCAACTCGGCGCTCGTCTCGACGCTCGGCACCGCCGCCGTCCACACCGTGATGGACAACGCGAACCACGACCGCACGGCCCTGCCGTCGTCGTTCTCGGTCGCCGGGCTCTCGACCGGGTTCCGGTTCGACTCGGGCGACAACACCGACTGCGCGAACTACCCGCAGGGCATCACGACCAGCCGGGACGCGGTCGGCACCGCGAACAGCGGCAACTACGACGGGCACCAGCTCGTGCTGGTCAGCTGGTACACCAAGGACGGCTGCGACGGCGGCCAGGCCCGCAGCCGGATCACCCTGGCCGACTGGGACGCCACCTACCCGAACAAGTACCGCAAGGTGCTGCTGGTCGAGCCGACCGGCACGGCGGCGGCGCCGGACTTCAAGGACATCCCGATCCACGCCGGCGGGGTGTCCTGGTACGGCGACTACCTCTACGTCGCCGACACCGGGCGGGGCATGCGCGTGTTCGACATGCGCAAGATCCTCAAGACGGACTCCGGCGGCACGGCCGACCAGATCGGGCACGCGACCGGCAGCACGTACTACGCGCACAACTACGCCTACGTCCTGCCGCAGGTCGGCACGGTCACCTCGGCGACGACGTCGGGCACGAACCTCGCGTGGTCGTCGATCTCGCTCGACCGGGTGAGCAAGTCGATCGTCATGACGGAGTACACCTGCCCGTCCGGCTGCACCGACTACCCGAACCGCGCGCCGCGGGCGATCCGCTACCCGTTCGCCTCGTCCGGGACCTTCGCCGCCACGACGACGGCGAGCCAGGCGTTGCAGCTGCCCTGGTACAAGCTCAACGGCGTGGCGTCGCACAACGGGCGCTGGTGGTTCAACTCGTCCGGCCAGAAGCAGCTGTACTACTGGACGCCGTCGGCCGGCTCGTCGACGTTCCCGTGGGTGAGCAGCGGCGAAAGCCTCTCCTACTGGGAGGACGACACCAGCGCCGACCTGCTGTGGTCGCTGCAGGAGGGCGCGGGCAACCGCAACGTCTTCGCGGTGACCCAGGCCACCTACGGCGGCGGCTGAGCCCCCGGCCGGTAGCCTGACCACATCGGACGAACCGGACAGCACCCAGCACCGAGGCGGGCACCGCGTGCCCGCCTCGGTCTGCTGCTCGCGGTCCTCCTGCTCTTCGGCGGCGCCGCCCCCGCGCTCGACGCGGGAACACCCGCGCCCGACAGCCGGGCGGCGATCACCGCCCCGCCCGCGCACGACCTCATCTCCGGCCGCGGCGCGCCTTTGCGCGTCTCGGCCGTGCCCACGCCGGTCCCGTGGGCCGTCCTCCCGACCGCCCCGGGCTTCGGCCCGGCTTCCCCGGTCTTCCGCGTCGACTCGGCCGATCTCCACCTCCCGGCCGACGCGGTCCCGACGTCGCACCCGGCCCGGGCACCACCGTCCTCAGTGAGCTGATCCCTTACCCGGCACCGCTTTCCGCGGTGTCGCGCTCACTACTGCCCGAAGGACGGGACCCATGTCCGTTGTCGTGTTGACCCTGCTGACCGCCGTCGTCTTGGTGGCCGTCGGCCTGTTCGTGAAGATGCTCCGGGACGACGAGCCGCTGCTCGGCGGGCTCGGGCTCTGCCTGCTGGTCGGCCCCGGCGCCGTGCTGGCGTTCGCGCACGTCGGCCTGGCCGGCTGAGCCACCCGAGGCCGGACAGCGACCGGATCTCCCCCGGTCCGGTAGCCTGATGTCCGTGTTCACGAAGTGAACAGTGATTCCAGACTTCCGGCGGAGGCCCCGTGACCAAACCGACGCGGTCCCCGGACACGCGCGGGGACCAGGCGGACATCCAGGCGGTCAGCCGGGTCAGCCAGATCCTGTCGCTGTTCGACCCGGCGACCCCCGAGGTCACCGCGGCCCAGGTCGCCGAACGGCTCGGCCTCAACCGCACCACGGCGTACCGGTACTGCACATCCCTCGTCGCGGCCGGGCTCCTGGAGCGCAGTGCCGAAGGCGGTTACGTGCCCGGCGGCCTGCTGCTGCAGCTCGGCGCGTTCGCCATCGGGCACCGCCGGGTGGTCAACCTCGCGCCGCGGCACATGCAGGCGCTCTCGCGCGCGACGCAGACCAGCGTCGTGCTCAGCCTCTGGGGCCTCACCGGCCCGGTGGTCTCGCGGGTGGAGGAGAACGCCTCGACCATCGTCATCGTGTCCGTGCGCGTCGGCAGCCACCTGCCGCTGGACACCGCGCAGAGCAAAGTCTTCCTCGCCTACCACGCCGACCAGCTGTCGATGGAACGGCTGATCGGCAACCTGTCCGGCACCGCGCGCGACGAGCTGCGCGCGGACGTCGACCGGGTGCGCGCGGTCGGCCACTGCTCGGCGATGAGCACGCCCGGGATAGTGGCGGTGGCCGCGCCGGTCTTCGACGAGTACGGCATCTGCGCCACGCTGGCCATCGTCGGCCCGGACAACACCCTGTCGATGGCCGACGAGACCCCCGAGCTGCGCGTGGTCGTCAACACCGCGCGCGAGCTCACCGAGGAGCTGGGCGGCCACTACCGCCCGGACGACGTCCAGCGCGCGGTGTAGGGCAGCCAGGCCGGGTTCGGCTGCGGCGGGACGTCCGCGTACTCCCGGGCTCCCGCCAGGGCGCTGCCGACGAAGTCGTCAGGGACTCCGGTGACCCCGTCGACCAGCTCCCGGAGCACGACGGGGCCGCCGATCCACAACGCCGTCACGACTTCGACGGCCCGGGCGCCCGAGGCGAGGAACCGCAGCACGTCGGCCGCGGTGCGCGCGCCGTTGGTGCCGATCACGGGCACGTCGAGCTGCCGGAAAGCCTTGCTCACCCAGTAAAGGCTCATCGGCAGGCACCCGGGTGAGCTCCACGCGCCCCACGAGCCGAGCACCGCGCCGCCGTCGAGGTCGGGCAGGAAACCCGGGTACCGGCCGACCAGCCCGACCGCGTCCGCGCCCGCCGACCGGGCCGCGCGGGCGAGCGCGACGACGTCCGAGGCCTGGCCCGGCAGCTTCACGAACAACGGGACGTCGACCGCCCTCCGCACGGTCCGCACCGCGTCGCGGACACCGTCCACTTCGGTCAGCTGCCGCACCGCGCGCGCCTCACGGCCGTGCGGCGCTCCGACGTTCAGCTCCACCGCCGGGACCACCGAAGCCAGCGCACGCCCGATCCGCGCGGCCGCGGCGGGGTCGCCGAGCGTGATGCTGCCGACCACCGGGCAGCCCCGCGCCGCGCCGTGGGCGACGCCCGCGGCCAGGGTCTCGAGCCAGTCGTCCAGGTCCACCTGCGCGAGCCCGGACCGGTTCAGCAGGCCGTCACCCGGGTACGCCCGGCCCGGTGGCCGCACCTGCCGGTCGCCGGAGACGAACGCGTAGTCCGCGATGTCCAGCTGACGGCGGGCCGCGGCGCTTTCGTTCACCGACTTCGCCACGACGGCACCGGCGCCCGCGTCGACGCAGGCGGCGATGCCGTCGAGGGTCATGGTCAGCTCGGACGAGCCGACCCATACCGGGTTGGCGGCGACCAGCCCACCGAAATCCACTTAGGACAGTGCCGGGATCGTGCTGTCGTCGGCCATGTCGACGTCCTTGGTCTCCGGGCCGAGGAACCCGCCGAGGCTGATCAGCGCGCCGGCCAGGACGATCAGCACGGCCGGGGCGAGGTGCGCCGGCATGACCCCGTCGAACCGCTGCAGGTAGAACTGGTAGAACGCGGGCGCGATGAGCGCGAGGCTGTACCCGACGCCGTACCCGGTCGACCGGATGCCCGCCGGGAACCGCTCGGTCAGGTAAGCCGCGATCGGGCCGAACGTGCCGACGGTGAACACGCCGATCAGGACACCGAAGCCCAGCGCCGCGCCGAAACCGCCGTTCGACGCCATCAGCAGCGTGTAGGAGCCGGCGCCGATCACCAGCACCGCGAGGCCGTAGCCGATGTAGAACCGCCTCCGCCCGATGCGCTGGGAGAGCAGGCCGAACAGCGGGTAGGACAGCGCGGCCGCGGCGTTGATCACGAGCATGGTCAGCGTGACCTCCTTGCTCGACAGCTGCAGGTGCGCCTTCAGCTGCGCGGGGGTCACGGCGGCCTCCATGTTGGTCGCCAGCCACGTGCCGGTCATCAGCACGAACACCTGCGCCAGCGCCCGCGGGTACTTCACCAGCAGCCGGACGAACGGCATCTTGTGCTTCTCGCCGGTCAGCTCGACCGGCGTCTCGTGCACGTTCTTGAGGTAGTAGCGGAACAGCACGGCCGCCAGCGCCGCGCCGACGAAGAACGGGATCCGCCAGCCCCACTGGACGTACGCGCTGTGCAGCCCGGCCGAGGGCAGCAGCTGCAGCATCAGCAGCGTGATCGCGGCGATCACCGCGTACGCGGCGGGCGAGGTCGAGGTGATGATCGACGCGTAGAGCCCGCGCTTGTGCTTCGGGCTCCACTCCATCGCCAGCGGCACCGCGGTCGTGTACTCCCCGCCGAGGAAGATCCCGTCGACGAACCGCAGAGCGATGAGCAGGCCGACCGACCACATCCCGATCGTCTCGTGCCCGGGCAGGCACGCGGTGAGCAGCGTGATCGTGCCGAACCCGCCGACCGCGACCAGCGTCGTGCGCTTGCGCCCGACGGTGTCGGCGAAGTGGCCGAAGATCACCGCGCCGAGCGGGCGGCCGATCAGCGTCGAGGCGAAGACGAGTGACGCCAGCAGGGCCGTCGTGCTCGCGCCGAGGTTCGCCGCCTGGAAGTACGCCGTCGCCGGCGCCAGCACCACGATCGGCAGGTAGATGTCGAACTGGTCCACGAAGTAGGCGAGAGTGCCGCCGCGGACCGCGGCCCGCACCTTCGTGATGTCCGGGCCGTGCGGGGCGCCGGGACGAGCGGCCGTCTCTGCGGCGCTGGGCGGTGTGGACATCGATGTCCTCCGTTTTCGAACCAGATGTTCACGAAGCGAACGTGAGTCACTCTAAATACCGCCAACCGTGAACACAAGAGCGGTCACAGGGTTGACAGCCGGTCTTATAGTGAACTTTGACTTCATAATGCGAACGAAAGGCGACCCATGAGTCCGCGCCCTGCCGTCGCGACCGTCCTGGACGGCCTGGCCGACATGCACGTCCACTCCGGCCCCAGCCCGTTCCCCCGCCGCTTCGACCACGTCGAGGCCGCGCAGGACGGCGCCCGGATCGGGATGCGCGCCATGGTCGCGAAGTCCCACCACCACAACACCCAGATGGACGTGCTCGCGATGAAGGGCCGCCTCGCCGACGTCGCCGCGTCGGTCTACGGCGGGATCGCGCTGAACAGCACGGTCGGCGGGCTCAACGTGCACGCCGTGCGGATGACCCTGCGCATGGGCGGCAAGGTCGTCTGGTTCCCGACCATCTCGTCGGGCCGGCACATCGACTGCCACCCCGAGGACGGCGCGTTCCCGACCACGACCGTGCCGCTGACACTGGAGCGCATCGACATCGTCGACGGCGAAGGCGCCCTCAAGCCCGAGGCGATCGAGATCCTCGACGAGATCAAGGACCAGCAGGCCGTCCTCAACGGCGGGCACATGTACCCGGAGTACATCAGGACGCTGTTCCAGGAGGCGCACGAGCGCGGCCTGAAGCGGATGGTCGTCAGCCACCCGGACTTCGTGATCGGCGCCGACCCGGCCGTGTGCCGGGAGCTGATCGAGCTCGGCGCGTTCATCGAGCACGAGGTCGGCATGTACGACCCCGAGGGCACCCAGAAGTGGGACCCGAAGCAGCTGCTGACCTGGATCGAGACCCTCGGCCCGGAGCACACCGTGCTGGCCTCGGACTTCGGGCAGAAGGCGAACCCGAAGCCGGTGGACGCCTGGATGCGCGTCGGCGAGGCGCTGCTCGACCTCGGCCTGCCGGAGAAGGACCTGCGGCGGATGGTCCGCGACAACCCCGGTTACCTGCTGAACCTCGACGCCTGAAAGGACGCTCCCGTGTACGAAAAGGACGATCCCCGCGCCGGCCTGGCCACCGCGGCCCGGCCCGACAGCGGCGATGCGATCGCGGCCGCGCAGTACCTCGACCTGCACACCAGCCCGGTCGTGCGGGCGCAGAACGTCATCCTGGTCCACACCGAGGCCCGCGCCGGCGCCGACCTGGACAACGGGACCCTGGAAGGCGAGCTGGCGATCGTCGTCACCGACGCCTCGCCCGCGTTCACCGTGCTGACCGACGACGGCGCGACCAAAGTGGACTCCCCCGGGCTGGTGGTCGTCCCGCCGGGTGCGTCGCGGATCAGCGTCCACGGCGACGGGCCGCTGGTCCGGCTCGTCGAGGCGACCGAACCGGCGTGGCGCGACCGCGTGGCGAACGCCGACGCCTACGTCGAGGACCACCCGCGTGTCGCGTTGCTGGAACGCTGGCCCGCGCCCGCTGAGACGCGCGTCCGGTTCTATCCGCTTTCGGAGGTCTCGGACGACCCGAAGCGGTTCGGGCGCATCTTCCGGACGCGGTCGTTCATGGTGAACTTCCTGCCGGTCCAGCACGGCCCGCGTGACGCACGGAAGCTCTCGCCGCACGACCACGCCGACTTCGAGCAGCTTTCCCTTGCGGTGCAGGGGGAATACGTCCACCATATCCGGACGCCCTGGCTGCCCGACAGCACCACCTGGCGCGAGGACGAGCACGTGCGGATCGGCAGCCCGTCGGTGACGGTCATCCCGCCGCCGACCGTGCACACGTCCGAAGCGAGCGACCCGGGCGTCAACCAGCTGATCGACATCTTCAGCCCGCCGCGGATGGACTTCTCGGAGAAACCGGGCTGGGTGCTCAACGCCGACGACTACCCGATGCCGTGAGCGGGCGCACCGGCGGCGGGCTGTTCACCCGCTCGCACACTCCCTTGGGCACGTGGCTGAAGATCGCGTCCGGTGAGCCCGCCGAGATCATGGCGTTCGCCGGGTTCGACTTCGTGGTGGTCGACCTCGAGCACGCGCCGCTCGACCTGCAGACGGCGTACCGGCTGATCAACACCGCGGCCGCGCTCGGCATGACGCCGATCGTGCGGGTGCCGGACAAGACGCCGTCGACGATCCAGAAGATCCTCGACGCGGGCGCCATGGGCATCCTGGTTCCGCACGTCGACACCGTCGAGGAGGCGGCCGCGGTCGGGCGCGCGTGCCGGTTCCCGCCGCACGGCGTCCGCGGCGCCGGCGGCACCAGCCGCGCCGGGTCTTGGGGCCTGAAGCCGAACGCCGAGTACCTGGCGACGGGCAACAACGACGTGCTCTGCATTCCCCAGCTGGAGAGCGTCGAGGCGATCAAGGCCGCCCCCGAGATGCTGGCACTGGACACAGTGGACGCGGTCTTCGTCGGCGCGGCGGACCTCTCGATGTCGATGGGGTCGACGCCCGCGTCGCCGGACGTGCTCGACCTGGTCGCGTCGGCGATCTCGGCCGCCCACGCGGCGGGCAAGCGGTGCGGGCTCGCGTTCGGCGGGGTGCCGGAGAAGGCCGCGCAGGCCGTGCGGGACGGCTGCGACTTCGTCCTGCTCAGCAACGACACGACGATGCTGGCCGAAGCGGCCCGCGGGCTGGTGACGGCGTTCCGGGCAGCGACCGGATGACACTCACCCTGCCGCGCACGGCGTTGTCGATCGCCGAGCTGGACAACCTGGACCACGACGGCGTCGTGCGGTTCGTGCGCGCGCTCGAGGAGTACGGCCACCGGATGGTCTGGATCCCCGAGGTGGCCGGGCGCGAGGCGTTCACGACGGCATCGCTGGTGCTGAGCTCGACGTCGCGGCTGGTCGTCGGCAACGGCGTCGCGCGGGCTCTGGAACGGGTGCCGAAGTCGGCGGCGTCGGCCGCGCGCGGCTTGGCCGAGGGGTATCCCGGCCGGTACGTGCTGGGGCTCGGGGTCAGCGGAGCGGTCCGTGAACGCGGGGTCGGACCGCTGCCGTTCCTGCGCGAATACCTCGACGGCGTCGACAAGGTCGCGACCGGCGTGCCGCGGGTGCTCGGCGCGTATTCGGCGGGGATCACGCGGCTGGCGGCGGAGCGCGCCGACGGGCTGATCACGTTCCTCGTCACACCCGAGCACACCCGCTGGGCGCGCGAGACGATCGGGGACCTCTTCCTGTCCGTCGTCCAGTGGGCGGTGGTCGGGCGGTCGCGCGCCGCGGCCCGGGACGTCGCGCGGGAGCGGCTCGCCTACTACCTGACGCTCCCCCACCAGATCGCGAAGCTGACGCGGCTCGGCTTCACCGAAGCCGACCTCGCGCCGCCGGGGTCCGACCGCCTGCTCGACGCGCTCGTCGCCTACGGCACCCCGGCCGAGGTGCGCGAAGCCGTGCGGGCCCAGTACGACGCGGGCGCCACGCAGGTGGCGTTGAGCCTGGTCGGCCCGCTGGACGAAGCGAAGCTGGACGCCTACCGGGCGCTCGTTGAAGAGGAGGACTGATGCGCACGGCCGAAAATGTCATCATCACCACCGCGATCACGGGCTCGGTGAACATCCCGTCGCAGAGCCCGTACCTGCCGTTGTCCGCCGACGAAGTCGCCGACGCGGCGCTGGAAGCCGTCGAGGCCGGGTCCGCCGTGATCCACCTGCACGCGAGGGAGCCGGACGGGCGGCCCACGCCCGACCCCGAGGTCTTCGAGAAGATCGTCGGGCGGATCACCGCGGAGACCGACGCGGTCATCAACATCACCACCGGCGGCGCGTCGTCGATGACGATGGACGAACGGCTCGCGGCCGCGTACCGGTTGAAGCCCGAAGTGGCGTCGATGAACATGGGGTCGATGAACTTCGTCTACTCGGGCATCGCCGACAAGGTGACGGAGTGGAAGCACGATTGGGAGAAGCCGTACGTGCTGAACACCTACTCCCACCCGTTCGTGAACACCTTTGACAAGATCGAGCACACCCTGCGTGCGCTCGGTGAGTCCGGGACCCGGTTCGAGTACGAGTGTTACGACATCGGGCACCTGTACTCGCTGGCCCACTTCGCCGAGCGCGGGCTGGCCAAGCCGCCGCTGCTGATCCAGGGCGTGTTCGGTGTCCTGGGCGGCATCGGCGCCGACCACGCGAACCTGGAGCACATGGTGCGGATCGCCGACAAGCTCTTCGGGGACAACTACTACTTCTCGGCCTTCGCGGCCGGGCGCGACCAGCTGAGCTTCGGCACGCACAGCGCGTGGCTCGGCGGGCACGTGCGGGTCGGGCTGGAGGACAGCCTCTGGATCGGCAAGGGGCGGCTGGCCTCGAGCAATGCCCAGCAGGTCCGGAAGATCCGGGCGGTCGTCGAAGATCTCGGGAAGCCGATCGCCACCCCGGCCGACGCGCGCGCGATGCTCGCCCTGCGCGGTGTGGCATGAGCTTGCTGACGGGAAAGGTGATTCTGGTCGTCGGGGCCAGTTCGGGCATCGGCGCGGACGCGGCCCGGGTGTTCGCTTCGGACGGTGCGTCGGTGATGCTGGTGGCCCGGAACGAAGAGCCGTTGGCCAAGCTCGCCGCGGAGCTGTCCGACTTCGACGTGGCCTACACGACCGGCGATATCACGTCGGCGTCCGATGTGGACGCGTTCGTGGCGGCGACGGTGACGCGCTTCGGCCGCCTCGACGGCGCGTTCAACAACGCGGCGATGGGTGGCAGCGGCCGGCTCGACTCGGTTTCGGAGGCGGATTTCGACCGGATCATGGCGGTGAACGTCAAGGGCACGTGGCTGTGCCTGCGCGCGGAGGTCCGCGCGATGACGGGGGCCGGCTCGATCGTGAACGTGAGCAGCATCGGCGGCCTGCGCGGCAGCTCCGGAATGGGCGCGTACCAGGCGACGAAGCACGCGGTGATCGGCCTGACCCGCACCGCCGCCCACGACTTCGGCCCCCGGGGGATCCGGGTCAACGTGATCGCCCCCGGCCCGACGGAGACGCCGATGCTGGACGAGCTCCGCCGTACGATCCCGGGCGGGGTGGAGGCCCGGATCGCCGCAACGCCGTTGCGAAAGGCGGGAACGGGCCAGGAAGTCGGCTCGACGGCGGCGTTTCTGTTGAGCGACCGGGCAAGCCACTTGAGCGGCGTGGTCCTCCCGGTGGACGGCGGCTTCACGGCGTAGCGCTGGTTCCTTCCGGGCGGCGGGATCTCTCGACCCGCCGCCCGGCTACTCGTCACCGGGCACCGGCGTGACCTGAATCCGGAACCTCGGCCTCCTCCGAAACCCGCTGACTCGCAAAGGGTTCAGATACAGATCCGAACGAGCTCGTGCGATCAAGGCGAACTCGCGAAGGTACGGCCACACCGGCGTTCCCTCCTGCTGCGAGTCACGGAGAGCGAGAAACCCGGTTTTCTCTGCCGCATCGACGACTCAACGAGGACAGCGCATGGTTGGCCGACCGGAAGTCTTCGGCGGACAAAGCGTCAGGTGACCCACTGGTCTCGCGCATCTGAAAGACCACCCGCCGGCCGTGCTGGTTCTCCGGCACCAGCTGCCGCTCGTGTGCGTCGAGGAGGAGATCCCTGCGGGAGGTGCGCCGGTTGTAGACGAACACGAACGTGCTGACCAGCACCGTGATGAACGATACGACGACAGCCATGTCCGGAGGATGCCCGACAACCGCCGCCGCGACAACAACCGGCCGCCTCACCCGAAGGTCACGCCAGGTCGGGGATCAGCTCGCCGACCAGGCGGATGCTCTGCAGGACCTGCTCGTGCGGGATGCCGCCGATCTGCTGGAGGCACATCATCCGGTCGATGCCCAGGTCGGCGTACGCGCGCAGCTTCTTGCGGCACGTCTCCGGGCTGCCGACGATCAGGGAGTCCTGCGCGCTCAGCACCTCGAAGACCTCGTCGTCGGCCACCTGCTCGCCCTGGAGGATGCGGGCGATCAGGAGGTTCGCCTCCGACGGCGCGTTTTCCGCTTCACCGCGGAGGAAGTCGCCCGTCAGGCCCGGGGACTTCACCAGCTCCTCGTTGCGGGCGTTGGCGCGCACGAACTCCGTGGCCGCTTCGAAGAACGTCAGGGCCGTCACCGTGTACCAGGCCGCGGCCGCCGCCGCGCCGTTGCGCATCGCCTCCTCGTCGGTGTCCGCGCAGTGGACGAACGTGAAGAACCCGACCTGGTTGTTGACAAACGCCCCGACCGGCGACGTGCACTGCGAGGCAGCCGCGCGGTAGAGGCCGATCAGGCGGCCCGCTCGTTCCAGGGATTCCCACATCGTCGTGCCCAGCACCCCGACCCCGCGCCGGCCGGCCTCCTCGAACGACGCCGGGCTCGCCGCCGCCTGCCAGAGCGGCGGGTGCGGGCGCTGCATCGGCTTCGGGCCGATCGAGACGCCGTCGACCGGGTACGCGCCGCCGGTGTGGGAGAACCGTTCGGACGTCCACATCTTCGGCACCATCTCGAACGCCTGCTGCGTCTCGGCGCGCGCGTCGTCCGGGGTGATGCCGAACAGGCGCCACTCCGGGATGGTCGACCGCGTCAGCCCCAGCTCCACCCGGCCGCCGCTGAGGTGGTCGAGCGTCGCCGCCCGCTCGGCGACGCGGATCGGGTGGTTGAACCGCCCCGGCGCGAGCACGGCGGAGTGCCCCAGCCGGATCCGGCTCGTGCGCTGGGAAAGCGCCGCCAGCATGAGCTCGGGCGCCGAGGAGAGGCTGAACTCCCCCGCGCCGTGGTGCTCGACCTGCCACCAGCAGCCGTAGCCCAGCTCGTCGGCGAGGACGGCCTGCTCGATCGCCTGGCGGAACCTCAGCTGCTCGTGCCCCTCGGTCCACGGGCGCGGGTTCTGGATCTCGTTGAACAGGTCGATCTTCATGCACGGCCTCCGCGTCGTCGGGGTCACCGAGAAGTCAGTCCCCGAGAGCGACTGCACCGTTACGGGTAGTCACTCGGAAGGAGCAGTTCCCCCGACGAGCAGAGCCGATCGGTCAGCCGGGCCCGAGGTCGGCCGACAGCCAGTGTTCCGGGCGCATGAAGACGGCCGCGTGCTCGCCGAGCTCCGTGCGCTCGAACTCGACGAAGCCGTCGACCTTCTCCGGGGGCAGGTAGCGCGCCGCCATCTCGCGGGCGCGGCCCGGGTCGTCCGGCTCGGTCGCCGTCACCGGTCCCTCCACCGAGACGTACCGGACCGTCGGCTCGGTGCGCTGCACCAGCAGGCTGAACCGGCCGGCGGCCTCGATCGCCCGGGTCTTCCGCGCGTCCGGGGCCGTGCGGATCCACAGGTCGCCCCCCGGCGTGTACTGGTACCAGATCGGCACCGTGAGCGGCGCGCGATCGGGCCGCTCCACGACCGAGAGCGCGCCGACGTGGGGCAACGCCAGGAATTCTTCGCGTTCTTCCTTGGACAGCACCATGCGCCCGAAGCTACCCGGGGGGTCCGACAAAAACGCGCTGAGATCCAGGTCACGTCCGGCGCGCTCGCCGCGCCGCGGCGCCGGGTGACTGCCATCCTGTGCCGTCAGGAAGGCACCCGGAGGAGGACACCCGTGGGAATCATCGGCTGGATCGTGCTCGGCCTCATCGCCGGCATCATCGCGAAGGTCCTCATGCCCGGCAAGGACCCCGGCGGCTGCATCATCACGATGCTGCTCGGCGTCGCGGGCGCGTTCGTCGGCGGCTGGATCGGCAAGACGCTGTTCCACACCCAGCTCGGCACGTTCTTCGACCTGCGCACGTGGGGCCTGGCGGTGCTGGGCGCGCTGGTCATCCTGCTCGCCTACCGCCTGCTCTTCGGCGGCCGCAGCCGCCGCGACTGACGGCGGGCCGCCGGGGAACTCCCCGGCGGCCGGCCGTGCTCAGTTGAGGCTGACGCCGTACGCGCTCAACGCCTCGCCCACCGGCTGGAAGTAGGACGAGCTGCCGCCCTTGCCCGAGGTGATGCCGAGCCCGACGCTGCCGGCGAACAGGCAGCCGCCCGAGTCGCCCGGGTTGACCAGCGCGTTGGTCTGGATCAGCTGGTACACCGAGCCTTCCGCGTAGTTGACCGTCACGTTCGTGCGCTGCACCGAGCCCGACGTCAGGTGCGTGGTGCTGCCGCTCTTGCTGATCCGCTGCCCGACGGTCGCCTTGCCGGCGGAGCTGATCCGCTGCGTGGAGCCGTTCCACAGGGTGACCGCGCCCGGCGCGCTGCCGGTGGTGTTGCGGATCAAGCCGTAGTCGTTGGTCGGGAAGCTCGCACCCTGCGACGGGCCGACGTTCCACTGCGACACCGCGCGGGTGCAGTGGCCGGCGTCGATGAGGTAGTTCTGGCCGCCGCGGTTGGTGTTGAAGCCGGCCGAGCAGCGGGTGCCGCCGCCGGTGATGGCTTCGCCGTTGTAGATCGCGGTGTGCATCTCGCCGGCGACGCGCTCCACGCGGACGCGGTCGCCGAGCGTCCCGGCCACCCGCAGCAGGGCCTCGGTGCCCTTGGCCGCGTCGGCGACGGTGAGCACGACCTGGTTGGTCTTCGGGTCGAGGCCGACCGAGGTGTGCGCCACCGCGGGCAGCGCCTGCAGCGCGTCCTGCGCGCTCGCCAGCGCGGCGCTGGAGTGCTTGACCAGCTTCGCCTGCGCGCCGGCCGCGGTGACCCGGTCGGCGGCCGCCTGGTCGAGGACGTTCACCACCGGTTTGGCGGCGGCGTCGAGGTAGCCGTCGGCGGCGCGGGCGCCGAGCGACGCCGTCGTCTTCTGCAGGGTCTCGACGCTCGCCGACTGCGTGCGCAGCAAGGCGACCGCGGCGGACTCGCTGATGCCGGCCTCGGCGGCCAGCGACGCGACCGCCTCGCTCTGCACGGTCGGCGAGTAGCCGTCGAGGGTGGTGGCGGTGGCCGGGGCGGCGAAGCCGATGACCGCGGCGGCGGCCACCAGGGTGGTGGCGGAGCGGGCGAACAGGTGGTGTCCCGGGGACGTTCTGCGCATGCCGGTAACTCACTTTCGCGGGAAGACCGGCGCGAGGGGTGGCCACGCCGGCCACGGTGGGGGAAGCCGGCCACGAGGGCCGGCGCCGGTGGTCCGGTGCGGTCGAGGGTGATCGGCGGCCGGGACCGGCGGTACCGACTTTCGTCGGACAGGACAAAAGATAGGTACCGGGCAAAACGGCCACAGCGGCTTCGCGCACAGTAACCGGACAGCGAGCAGACGGGCCGCACGCCAGCGGAGATGTTGTTGTGCAGGGCCGTTTTAGCTGAGGTGAACAGGAATTCGGCTGTTCGCGTGAACGTGTTAATCGCTTCGCCCGGTTAAGCTGGACACTGGTGTGACCGTCGGTTCGGAGAAGATTCGCGCATGGAAGACCAGCGGCAGGTGCTCGTCCGGGCGGAATCCCGGCGCGTCGAGGTGTCCGATCTCGACGGCGCCCACGAGACGCTTTCCTACCCTGGTGTCACTCTGACCCGCGTCAGCGCCGGCTCCCCGCACGACGAGGTCTGGCTGCCGATGGGTGACCTGCCGTCCGAGGTCGACGACGAAGCCCTCATCGCCGCCCTGCGCGAAGCCTTTCTCTGGCGGACCGAGCTCAACCGCTGACCGGCCCGGATCGCTGCACAACCGCTCACGCGCCTGACCAGGCTCGGCCCGGTCACGGAGTGCTCGTCGCCTAGCCGCGCCCGCCGTGGATAAACCTCGCCGTCCTGGGTAGACGTCCCTCGAAGGAGGGTGCTGCGTGCGGGTCAGCTGGAGCATGACGGGACAGCCGGGGTGGCAGGTGCTGGACGTGGCCGGGAGCGGCTGCCCCGGCCTGGCGGCCGCCCGCCGGTGGGCCGAGCAGGTGCTGGCCACGCTCGCCGAACGACACCTGATCGACGCGCTCATCGTGGTCGGCGAGCTGCTCGAGAACGCCCACGTGCACGCCGGCGGACCCGGCCAGCTGCGGATCCACCGCACGCCGGACCCCTGCGAGGTGACCGTGGCCGTCACCGACACCGGGCGGGGCGAGCCCCGGCTGCGGGTGCCCGACCGCGGTGGCGGCCGGGGCCTGCTGCTCGTCGACCAGCTGTGCCTGGCCTGGGGTGTCAGCCGTCACGACGACGGAAAACTCGTGTGGGCCCGGCTCGACTGTGACGAGGCGTGACCACCGGAACGATGCGTGACCGATGCGGTCCACTTCGGACCAATTTTCGTCCCTTATGGACGAAGACCGGCCGGGTCCGGATAGGACGATCCTCTGTGGAACACCGGAAAAGCGTTACGGAAACACAGAAATGTCCGGCGTGGATTGCCGACTACCGGCGTGGCGCGCCGGGCGGCACCTGCCGGGGCCGCGCGACGGGCGGCCGGGCCTGCCGCCGGGCCGGGGGCTGGTGCTGCGGCGCCCGGTCTCGCTCTCGCGCCGGGGGCCGCGGCGCGCGGTCCCGCACCGGGCGCCGCGGCGGTTCCGGAGCCGGGGGCGGCGGGGCCGCCGAGGGCCGGTTGGCCCAGGAGTCGAAGAGCACGATCAGCGCCGCGAACACGGCGCAGCCCAGCCCCAGCATCAGGTTGACGAGCGCGCCGAGGATCCCGGCGACGAACAGCACCGGCAGCACCGCCATCAGGCAGAACGGGTCGATCCGGCCGAACTTCGGGCGCTTCCCGCCCGCGGCCGGGCTCACACCCGCCCCCACGCGCGACTGGCTGTTCTTCGGGCCATTGTCGCAGTATGCAAGACTCGGCCGGGCCCGGCCAGTGGCGTGGGCCACCTCCGCCGAACCGGACGGAAGTTCCCGAACCGGACAGCGCGGCTCGCGGCCGGACATCTCGGCCCGGCTTGGTCACGGAGCCGGTCGAGCCGATCACGCTGACGGCATCACGACGCGCGCAGGGCCGACTCGACCTCGGCTTCGCTCAACCGGCGCGGGCTCACGTAGTACAGCACCGCGCCGGCCGGGAGGTCCCGGTCCCAGGCGGGGTTCACCACGAGGTCGCCGGCCGACCGGGCGGCCAGGATGGTGGCGCCGAACGTCCGGCCCAGCGCGAGCCGGCAGCGCTCGGCGGGCAGCCGTCCCAGCGACTCCGGCAGGGTCACCGAGTATGTCCCCGCGCCGCCCGTGGTCATCAGCTCGGCGTAGACGTCGGTGATCCCGGGCGAGGTGAGCTCCTCGGTGACCATCCGGGGCGTGTGCCACTGGACGCACCTGATCCGCGGGTTCACGTACCGGACCAGCTCGGACTTCTCCATGTCCCGCAGCGCGACCACCACGTGCGCCGACGGGCTCGCGTGGTCGACCGTGACCGCGACGGCCAGCGCTTCGTTGTCGTCCGCCATGTCGACCAGGACGGCCGCGGCCCGGGGCACGGCCGCCCGCTCCAGCACACCGGCCGCCGTCGGCTCACCGCGGACGAAGTCCACCGGCTGCGCCGGCATCGGGTGGACCGCGACCTCCTCGCCCGCGCAGACCACCAGCCCCGCCACGCCGTCGGCCAGCAGCTGGGCGACGATCCGCTCGGTCCGCCCGGCCGTGTAGCCGATCAGCACCGTGTGCCCGGTGGCGCGCACCGGCTCGGTCCCCTGCATCCGCCGTCCCTTCGCCTGCTCGAGCTTCGCGGCGAGCTTGGTGAACACCGTGGTGAGGGTGGCGATCCCGCCGATGATCACGTACGCGCCGACGAAGTGGCCGGCCGTGCTCTCGGGCGAGTAGTCGCCGTACCCGACGGTGGCCGCCGTGACCACGAAGTACCACCAGTAGTTGCCGGCCCGGACCAGGTCGCTGCCCGCCGGTTCGGCGAGCACCATCAGCGGCCAGCTGGTGGCGAACACGAACACGACGACGAGCACCGGCAGCGTCCAGCCGCGGTTCGCCAGCCAGCGCGAGAACAAGCGGGAGAGGAAGAACGGCACCGCTCCTCCTCACCGGACCGACCGCGAATTCCCGCCAGCCGATCACACCGGCGGGCGGGGAAACAACGGCGGTTACCGGAATGAGTCCTCTTGAGACAGTCCGGTTATCCGGGACGGCCGGTCCAGTGGACGACGTCGGGGTACTCGAGGAACTTCCGCAGGTGCTGGTCTTCCGTGCGGCCATGCAGCGGGAACTGCAGGCTCGAGCCGTCCGGCCACGTCAGGGTCCGCTTGCGCAGGCTGAGCTGCGGCGCCGCCGCCCCGCGTGCCTCCCAGACGACCTTCGGCTCGGGCGCGTCGGCGAGGTCGGTGGACGTCGACCCGGTGTCCACCACCGCGAGGCTCGACGGCGAGCACACCAGCCACGGCCCGTCCAGCCGCCGGAACCGGTCGGCCAGGTCGAGCACCAGCGCGTCCGCCGGGCCCGAAACCCGGACCTCCCGCTGGAACGGCCGCCCCGGGGCGCCGCCGTTCGCCAGGGCGAAGACGGCGAACACCGCCGTGCCGATGCCGCGCAGGATGTTCCAGAAGAACCGCCGGACGAGCCGCTTGCCCTGCACCGTGCCGTCCAGGCGACGGCCGGGGACGGCGAAGCCCAGGTCGGTGTCGCCGAGGCGCAGCACGATGACCGGCTCCTGCCACCGCGCGCGCATCAGCTCCTCGACGCGCTCCCGGAACCCGGGCCGGACCCGGGCCTCGGCCGACCAGCGTTCGACCTGGTCCTGGAGCCGCGCGGCCCGGGCGTCTAGATGTCGAGGTCCTTCCGCGTCTCCTCCGGGCTCCGGTCCCCGCCGATCTCGCTCTTGTCGAACCACGGTTCGTCTCCTTCGGGCGTGACGGCGTCCTTGCCTTCGGCGAAGGCGCCCTTCGCGGCCCCGATGCCCGCCTTGACACCCGCTCCGGCGAGCAGCGGCCCGGCGCCCGCGCTGGTGCCGAGCATCGTGGTGAGCACCCGGTTGCTCGGCTGCCAGCCCTCGGCGACCTTGCCGAAGCCGAACTTGGTCTGACCGGGCATCACGCCGACACGCAGCTTGGTGGTGAACTCGACGAGCTTCGTCGAGTACTTCTCCAGGAACTTGATGAAGGTCTCGAGCAGCTTGCCGAACTTGCCCAGGTAGCCGGTGACCTTCTTCAGGACCGTCGCGGCCTTGGCGATGGACGCGGTCATCGCGGCGGCGACCGAGCTGCCGAAGCTGATCACCGACGCGGCCAGCGCGGGCAGCCAGAGCGTGATCAGCCAGGACACGAGCTCGGTGATGATGCCCTTGATCACCTCTTCGATGACCACCATGACCATCGACCACATCTGCAGCACCTCGGCCACCGAACCGGCGGCCGAGCCGACCCCGCGGATGCCCGAGGAGAAGTCGCCGAGCGCTTCCTTCGCGGCGTTGCCGGCGTCGTCGACCCACTCGGCCAGCGCCGTGTCACCGGTCTTCTCGAAGTCCTCGGCGAGGGCGACAAACCCCTGGGCGATCGTCACGAAGTTCTCCGACGCGTGCCCGATCGCCGGGCCGTCGCCGGTGACCTGGTGCAGCGCGTCCTGCAGCGGCTGGACCAGCTCGAGCAGCATGTTCAGCCCGTGGCTGACCAGCCAGCCGATCGGGTCCATGGCGAAGGTGACCATGTCGCCCGCGGCGGCCCCGACGAACTTCGCGCCGTCGCCGACCAGCGCGCCCCCCGCGGAGGCCAGCTCCCCGAAGTTGCCCGCCTGCGCGGCCTGCTGGGCGTGCTCGCCGATCGACTTGCCCGCCTTGTAGGCGGTGCCCGCCACCGGCACGTAGCCGGCCGCGCGGTCGAGGTTCGCGCCGGTGCTCTCGTCGTAGGCCTGGACGTCCAGCGCGTCGGCGATGCTCTTCTTCGGCTCGGTCATTCGCCCTTCCCCACCGCGTCGATCTCCGCCTCGTAGCGGCCGAAGGTGACCTTGCCGGCGTCTTCGGTGCCCTGGTACATCTCCGCGGCCTTGGTCAGCTTCGCGGTGAACCCGTCCACGCCGTCCTTCAGGTCGGTGAGCAGGGAGCGCAGTTCGGTCAGCCGGTCGGTGTAGCCCTGCTTGGCGTACAGGCCGATGAGGCCCCAGGCCTCGTTCGTCACGTCGGCGGCGTCGATCTTGGCCCCGAACTTGTCCGCTTCGCCTTCGTAGAAGGGGAGCTGGCGGGCGTAGGCGGAGATCGCGCCGATGTTCGTCTGAATTCCGTCTGGCATCGCGTTTTCCTAGGATCGGCGGAGGATGGGGCCCTGGTCGTCGAAGTAGTCGTCGTCGCCGGCCGGGCGACGGCGGGCGGGCCGCGCCGGGTGCGGCGGCTGCGGTTCCGACGCGGGTTCGGCCGCCACGGTTCCGAACGCTTCGGTCTGGGCCTGGCGCACCTGCTCGGAGACGTTCACGCCGAGCGTGTCGCCGAAGGTGTCGTCCACGATCCCGGCCTGCTGCCGGACGGCGCCGGCCACCGCGGCGCGGATGGTGCTCATGATCGTGGCGGCCAGCTGACCGGCCTCGACGCGCATGGCGCCCGCGGTGAGCCGGACGTCGGTGATCGTGCCGCCGGCGCCCGCGGCCACCGTGACGGTGCCGTCCGGCGAGGTGACGGTGGTCTCGACCCGGGCGATCCGCTCCTGCATGTCGCCGACGTCGGCGAAGCGGGCCTCGGCCTGCTGCACCTTGGCCCGGAAGTGCTCGAACTGGGCGATCAGCTCGTCCATCTGGGCGGACATCGTGTCTCCTTGCGTGGGTGCGGGGGCGGACAGTGGCCGAATTCTGACAGATTCGTGCGTGCGGGGATCGGTTTTCCGCAGATCCCGCACCGACCGGGGGTTTCAGACGTTGATCAGCTCGACGCTCACCGTCAGCGTGCCCCCGATTTCCAGGCCCTCGGCCTGCCGGACGGCCCGCTTGACGGGCAGCACGTAACCGCCGCGGCCGCTGTCCGGGAAGATCGACGTCCGCCAGGTCGTCGCCCCGACCCGGACCCGGACGCGCACCGCGCCGAAGCCCCGCCGGGGGCCGGCGGCGAACTCACGGATCTCCTCCGACGCGGCCACGGGCAGGCTGACGAAGGTCCAGCTCTCGGTGCGCCGGGCGTCCCACTCCCAGAGCTCGGCGTCGAAGACGAAGTTCACCTGGCCAGTGTCACACGCGGCACCGACACTAAACCGGATCACCGCGGCGCGCGTGCACCTGCGTCAGCACCCTCGGATTCGAAAGGCACGACCATCAGCAGCACCTTCACCGCCGACCCGGACGCGATCGGGAAGCTCGGCGCGCTGGCCGGGCGGGCCGGCGCCGCGGCCGGGCTCTACCGCGCCGCGGCCACCGACGGCCCGAACGAATGGGGTGAGGGGCTGCTGGGCAAGCTGGCCGCGCCGCTCGACCGGTGGCAGGAGCTCGCCGTGGCCAACGGCGGCAAGGCCGAGTCGCTCGCGCACGCCTACGACACCGCGCTCGTCGCCGTGGCCAAGCTGTACCGGGAGACCGACCACGAAGCCGCCGCGAAGGCCGACGCGTCCTATCCGGACGCGCTGTCCGAGCGGGTCGCGCCCGGCGACGTCGCCTCGCCGGAAACCGCGGCGGCCTTCACCGACTTCGAGAACGCCTCCCGCAACCCGCGGCACCCCGAGCTCGAGTACACCGGCCCGGACAACCCGGGCGAAGACGCGTTCGGCGGCTGGAACATCGAGCTGCAGCGCATCGCCGACCGGATCGCCGGCGGGGCGTCGATCTCCGGGGCGGCGCGGGGCCTGCTGACGAAGCTGGTCGGGATCGACCTGCTGACCGTCGTCGAGAAGCTGGTGGCCGGCGACTGGGACGCGCTGCTGCGGCAGGGCATGGTGTTCGAGGACACCGGGATCGCGTTCGGCAAGATCAAGCAGAACGTCGACCGCGGCCGGTTCGGCATCCAGGAACGCTGGACCGGGCACGCCGGTGAGGCCGCGCGCGCCTGGCTGACCGACTACTCGTACGCCTGCGCGGAACACGCGAAGTTCTGCACCGAAGCCGGCTGGAAGATCAAGAACTTCGCCCGCGCCGCCTACGACGCGATGCAGGCGCTCGACATCGCGCTCGAAGGGCTCCTCGACGCCCTGCTCGGCAAGGTCCTCAAGCTCGGCAAGGCCCTGGAGCTGTTCCTGCTGGGCATCGCCGGTCTCGGCGACGGCGAGTCGGTCCGGCAGGCGATTGCGGGGGTGCTGACCGAGGTGACCCCGCTGCGCACGGCCATCGACACGCTGAACACGCTGGCGCACACGATCGCGTCGATCTCCGAGCTGGTGGCGGGGAACGGCGAGATCGCCGCCAAGGCCTGGCCCGGCGAACCCTACAGGCACCCGGGGACCTGACGTGGAGAGCTCACCGTGGCGCACCGAGCAGGGCCGGCGCGCGAGGCACAACCAGATGGTGCTGCTGGCCCGCGGCGAAGGCGACCTGGCCGACTTCGCCCGCGACGTCCTGGCGGGCCGGGCGAAGCCGGAAGACCTGCTGTACCGCTCGTACCTGAGTGACGAGACGCTCGAAGCGGCGCACGCGGGCATCGCCGAGTGGCACGCCCTGCCCGAGGCGGACCGGCAGGCGGCCCTCGACGGCGCGGCGGCCCGGACCCGGGACGAGATCGCGGCGCTCGCGGCCCTTCCGGATGCGGAGCCGGGCCCGAAGCCCGGACCGGACGACGATGACGACCACGACTACGGCGCGGAGTTCCTGAACTCGTTGCGGTGAAGCAGTTCTTTCTCGCTGGGTAGCCGATCCGGCACTCAGCGTGGTCCTTGACGCGCGCGCACGCGCCTCCTAGGTTGTCGGGACATAGGACGTCGGACATCCCATGTCCTAGCTCCCCATCCCCTCAGCGAGGAGGCGGCGCCGGTGGCACCGACACGCAGGTTCGGCACGATTCTGCTGGCAGCGGCCGTGGTCTGGCTGCCCCTCACTCCGGCGGCCACGGCCGCGCCGGCCCACGGCTGCACGTCTTCCGTGCCGTTCACCTCCGGCACCGAGGGGTACGACACGTTCCGCATCCCGGCCGTGGTGCGCGCGGCGAACGGCGCGCTGGTGGCATTCGCGGAGGGCCGGCGCGACTCGGCGGGCGACTCGGGCGCCATCCAGACGGTCTCGCGCAGCTCCCGCGACGGCGGCTGCACCTGGGGCGCCCTGTCCGTGGTCACCAGCAACGGCGACGCGACCGCGGGCAACCCGACCCCGGTGCTCGCGCGCAACGGCGACCTGGTGCTGCTGACCGTCCACAACGGACTCGTCTCGGAGAAGCAGATCATGTCCGGCGAGGCGTCCGAGCAGGACACCCGCCGCGTGTTCGTCCAGCGCAGCAGGGACAACGGCCGCACCTGGACCGCCGCGCGCGACATCACCGCGGACACGAAGCTGCCGGGCTGGCGGTGGTACGCCACCGGTCCCGGGCACGCGACACTGCTGCGCCACGGCCCGCACGCGGGCCGGATCGTGGTGCCCGCCAACCACTCCAGCGCACCGCCGGCCGGCTCGGCCGACGTCGGCACCGAGGCGAAGTACTACGGCGGCCACGGCCTCTACAGCGACGACGACGGCCGCACCTGGCACATCGGCTTCACCGACGACCGCACCGACGGCGTCGTCGCGGCGAACGAGACGACGGCGACCGAGCTGCCCGACGGCACGCTCTACTTCTCCAGCCGCAACCAGGGTTCCGCGCCCGAGCACCGCGTCGACGGCTACAGCGTCGACGGCGGCAAGACCCTCGTGCGGCCGTACCGGGCGCAGCCGTCGGTGTCCGGGACGAAGGTCGAGGGCAGTGTGCTCCAGACGACCCTGCCGTGGCTGGTGCTGTACTCCGGCCCGGCCGACCCCGCGACGCGCTCGGTGATGCAGCTGCGGCTGAGCACCGACCGCGGGCACACCTGGCACGCGGGCCGCACGCTGACCACCGGCCCGGCGGCGTACTCCGACCTCGTCCAGGCCGACCCGCTCACGGTCGGGCTGCTGTACGAGACGGGCACGGCGGGGCCGTACGAAACCATCGTGTTCCAGCGGCTCCCGCTGACCCGGCTCGGCGGGTAGCGCACCCCCTTGACAAGCAACCGCGTCACCCTGTCTGCTTACTCCTGCGCAATCCAGCGCAGTAACGAGCAACTTCTCGCACTTACTGGAGGCTCGGGTGCAGCGACGCACACTGGTGTTCGGGACCATCGGCCTGCTGCTCGCCGGCGCGACACCGGCCGCCGCGGCCCAGCAGGCGTCGCTGACCGTGCCTCGCAGCGGCGACGCCCCCGGCTACCAGCTGCGCGTCGACACGCACCGCCTCGGGATCAGCGTGTCCCGGGGCGGTGAGCAGCTCCTGCGCACGGCTCCCGACGCCTTCACCTTCGCCGGCGGGGTCGCCACTCGGGTGCGGTCGGTCGAGAAGCACGGTGACACGCTCGTCGCGGTGGCCGACAGCACCGCCGGCAAGGCCGTGACCTTGCGGTTGACGCCGAAAGCGGACCGCTTCGAGCTCAGCTGGTCGGTCGGCGGCGAGGCGGCGGGAGACCGGGCGACCCACTTCGACCTGGCGACGTCCGGGCACTGGTACGGCGGCGGTGAGACCAGCGAAGGCAAACCCCAGCCGTACCCGCTCTCCGCCGGCGTCGTCGACGAACCCGAGTTCTCCCCCGCCAGCTACATGATGCAGGAGCCGTACTTCTCGACGTCGAAGTCGGTCGGTCTCTTCGTGCGCACCGCGCAGCCGATGAAGGTCGCGCTCGCGAACGGGCGTGCCGACCTCACCGTCACCGGCTCGGCCGAGTACTCCAGCACGATCTTCGTCGAATCGAGCCGGCGCGCGGTCTACGACGACTACCTCGGCGAGGTCGGCAAGCCCGCCAAGAGCGACGCCTCCGACGCCGAATACACCAGTCCACTGTGGAACTCGTGGGCGCAGTACTACCGCAACATCGACCAGGACAAGGTCCTCGCCTGGGCGCGCGACCTGACGGCCGCGGGGGTCGCCGGGCACACCGTGCAGCTCGACGACAAGTGGGAGTCGAACTACGGCAACCTGACCTTCGACCCGAAGACGTTCCCCGCGCCCAAGAAGCTCGTCGACGACGTGCACGCGCTGGGCCAGAAGTTCGGGCTGTGGACGACGTTCTGGATCAACCTCGACTCGGCCAACTACGCCTACGCCCGCGACCACGGTTACCTGCTGCGCGCCAAGGGAACCAGCGAACCGTGCACCGTCAAGTGGTGGAACGGCACCGCGGGCATCATCGACCTCGGCAACCCGCAGGCGCGCGACTGGTACACCGGCAACCTGCGCACGCTCATGGCCGGCTACGGCGTCGACGGCTTCAAGTTCGACACCCGCTTCTTCGACGACAGCTGCGCCACCTCGGGCGGGCTGACCCCGCAGGACTACCAGCGGCTCGGCGCGGACATGACCGACAGTTTCGACCAGCAGGGCGCCGGCATCCGCACGCACTGGGGCACCCAGCGCTACGGCTTCGTGATCCGGGCCGTCGACGCCGACACGACGTGGGACGGCCTGCGCACGTCCGTCCGCCGGGCCTCGGTCATCTCCACCGACGGGTACCCGTTTGTCGAGACGGACATGATCGGCGGCTCCAACAGCGAACCGCCGCCCTCGCCCGAGGTGCTCGTGCGCTGGGCGCAGGCGGCGTCGCTGATGCCGCTGATGTACGCCTCGACGTCGCCGGTGACGACCGTCGACACCACCACCGGCCAGACGGTGACCTACCCGGCCGGCACCGCCGAGCGGTACGCGGGCGCCGTGCGGACCCACGCGAAGCTGGCCGAGTACCTGAAGACCCAGGTGAAGCAGGCGGTCGCGGACGGGACGCCGATCATGCGGCCGGTGTTCTTCGACTTCCCGCGGGACCACCGCTTCGACACGATCGACGACGAGTGGCTGCTCGGCCCGGCGCTGCTGGCCGCCCCGGTGCTCGCCGCGGGCACCACCCGCGACGTCGTCCTGCCCGCCGGCCTGTGGTTCGACCCGAACACCAAGCGGGTCGAGCTCGGCGGACGCACTCTGCGCAACTACCCCGCGCCGCTCGACGTCACGCCGATGTTCGTCCGCCTCGGCGCGCCGGGGTCGGCCGGGCTGGTCGCGGCCCTCTCGCGATGACCGGCCCGCTCACGGCAGGGCGAACGCCGCCCCGCCGTCGTGCCACCACCGCCGGTAGCCCGGCGTGCTCTCGACGAGGGCCAGGTAACCCAGCCGGATCTCTTCGCACACCTCGTCCACCAGCGCGGCGAGCGCGGACTCCGTGCGCCAGGCGAGCACCAGCCCGCGGTGCAGCGGAGTCCCGGTGAGCGAGAGGGTCGCCAGGCCGTCGCGGGCCGTGCCGATCGGGTAGAGCGGGCAGATCGCGCGGTTCTCCCGCGTCAGCGCGAAAGCGACGTGCGCTTCGTTCGTGAAGTGCGTGATGCGGTGCTCGAAACCGGCCGACGCGCAGACGCGGGCGAAGTAGTCGTTCATGCCGCTGTCGTCGGGGTCGGGCATCACCCACTTCTCGTCGGCCAGCTCGGCGAGGCCGATCTCGCCCCGCCCGGCCAGCGGGTGTCCTTCCGCGACACCGACGAAGAACGGCTCCCGCAGCAGCAGCCGGTGTTCCACGCCTTCGGGCAGCTGCAAGGGGAAGCCGGGGAACTCGCGCAGCACCGCGACGTCCAGCTCGCCCGAGCGCAGCAACGCGGTGAGGGCGCCCGTCTCGCGGATCGTGCGGCTGGTGACCTCCCGCCGCGGCACCATCGCGGTGAGCGTGTTGACGAGCAGGCTGAACTGCTGCGCCGGGATCCCGCCGACCTTGACCGGCGCGCCCGCCTCGCTGCAGGTGTTCACACGCGCGGTGCGTTGCAGGACTTCGAACTGGCGCAGCAGGGTGCGCGCGTCGCGCACGAACTCCGCGCCGGCGTGGGTGGGCAGCACGCCCTCGGCCGAGCGCACGAACAGCGAGCCGCCGACGAGCTGCTCGATCCGCTTGAGCTGCGTGGTCACGGCGGGCTGGCTCAGGTGCAGCCGCGCGGCCGCCCGCCGCAGGCTGCCGGCCGCGGCGACCTCGACCACGAGTTCCAGGTGCCGGATTTCCAGACGCATGATCGGAACGTTATCGCGCGATGCAATAGGGCCGACTCCGTGACGATCATCGCCACCGGGCCGGGCGCGCGTTTACGTTTCCGGGGTGACTGTTCTGGTTTCGGTTCCGGTGAGCGGGAAGCCGGCACTTCCCGTGCTGTTGTCCGACGACGTGCTGCGGAGGTTCCTCGACGCCGCGGCCGCCGAATACGCGTTCATCACCCCGGAAGAACCGAGACCCTGTTTCGCGGTGCTGCTCGGCGCGTTCGCCGACGACGCCGTCGTCGTGTCCGACCTCGCCTTCGGCCGCAACGCCCGCACGACGGATCCCAGTGCCCGGGCGGAGTTCGCGGCCGCCATCGTCCCGCGGTTCGGCTCCGCGTACGAAAACCCGGTGCGCGCCTGGTGGTTCGACCCCGCCGACCTGCTCCGCATCACCCGCGACGCCGGCGCGCGCGATCTCGACGTGCTCGGTTCGATCCACCTGCACCCGGACTGGCACCGGCTCGGCCCGGAATGCGAACGCGACCGTCCGCTGAGCGACCGGCCGACGCCGATGGACGAATACGTGTTCCGCGGCGCGGGCTGGCCGCTGAACGTCGTCTGTTATCTCGAACGGCGGCACGGCGCGTTCTACTACTCACTCGGCGCGTGGGACGGCGACTGTGCGCCGCTGTCCCTGCGCGTCCACGCCTCGGCGGCCGTGGTGAGCGCGTGACCGACCACCGCATCCCGGCCCTGTGGGACACGATGGCGGCGGGCTGGGCGGCCGGCGACGCGGCCCGGTTCGCCTCGGTGTTCGCCGCCGACGTCGCCTTCGTGAACGTCCGCGGGGAAGCCGTTTCCGGCCGGGCCGCGGTCGAAGACAGCCACGGCCGCCTCTTCGCTTCGGTCTATCGGGGGACGACGCTGTCGGCGTCGGTGACCTTGGTCCGTCCCCTGGCGCCGGATCTTTCACTGGTGCACGTCACGTCGGAGATCCACCCCGCCGGGGTGGTGACGCACGCCGCGGCCGTCGTCCGCCACGGCGACGTCGCCGAGATCGCCGCCTTCCACAACATGATCCCGAAGGGACCCGCATGACCCGCCCCCGCCTGCGCCACCTCGCCTTCGTCGTCCGGGACGCCCAGCGCATGGCCGAGTTCTACTGCGCGCAGTTCGGGATGGAGCTGTTCCACACCGACCCCGACGGCAGCCACTTCGTCACCGACGGGTACCTCAACCTGGCGCTCATCCAGCAGCAGCTGACCGGCGACGTCGCGACGGGGTTCAACCACTTCGGCTTCGAGGTGCCGGCGGTGGCCCCGCTGGCGGAGACGCTCACCGCGGCCGGTGTCCCCCGCCCGGCCCTGCGCGGCGGCGACCGTCCGTTCGCCGAGTACCGGGCGATCGACCCGGAGGGCAACTGGTTCGACCTGTCGGAGCACGGGTTCCTGCCGCCGTCGGTCGATCAGAGCAGCCGGACGACCTCGGCGGCGACCACCTCGGGTTCGGTCAGCGGGACGTAATGCCCGGAGCGCGCGGCGACCACGTGCCGGCCACCCGCCGCCCGGCGGGCGTGGGACGCGTTCGCCGCCGCGCGCATCGCCGTGCTCATGCCGTCCCCGGGACGGCCGCCCGAGATGACGGTCACCGGGACGCCGCCCAGTTCGGGCGGCGCGGACCGCCACGTCGCCAGCTCGTCGAGGAACGTCTTCGCCTGCTCCCGCTGGGTCCGGACCACACCCGGCCCGAACGCCTCGCGGCGCAGGTCGCGGCCGACGTCGTCCGGGACGCCCTTCAGCAGCCCGCGGAAGACGACCCTGAGCAGCCCCAGCCGGGCCAGCACGGCGCCCGCGCCGAGCGCGAGCCGTTCGGCGCGGCGGAACGTCCGTCCGAAAAGGACGTCCGCGGCTTCGTCGGTGGGGTCGACCAGCACCAGGCCGGCGATCCGCTCCGGGTGCGCCGCGGCCGCGAGCCGGGTGATCGGGCCGCCCGCGCTGTGCCCGACGAGGACGAACGGGCCCGGGCCGAAGTGGTCGAGGACCGTGGTCAGGTCACCGGCCAGCCGCGTCAGGGTGCGGCCGGCGGGATCGGGCTCGCTGCGCCCCAAGCCCGCGCGGTCGTAGACGATCGCCCGGGTGTGCCGGGCGACCACCGGCTGCACGGCGGCCCACGACGAGCGGCTCGCCGCGGCGCCGGCCTCGAAGACGACCGTCGGCCCGGCGCCGGAGCCCAGCACCATCGTGTGCAACCGGCGGCCGTCGGGGGTGGGAACCCATTCCGAGATCCCCTGGGTGTGCGTCGCGGCCGCCCCCTCGACGGCCGCGACGGCACCGTCCTTTCCGGACCGGAACGAGCCCATCGCGCGCCCGTGGTACCAGTAGGCCCGCCCGTGCACGTCGGTCTTCGGCAGTCCGAAGCTCCCCCGCAACCGGGTGCGCACCTGCCGGAACGACCCCGACTCGGTCGCGACCCACGCCCGCCAGCCCGACCAGTCCCGCTCCTCGATCGCCGCGGCCAGCGACCCCGCGTCCCGCCGCGGCACCCAGTGGACCCGCGCGCGGGGGTGCGCCCGCAGCGGGATCAGGCGGTCGTCGGGGACGTGTTCCTCCAGGTAGACCGCCACCGGCAGCTCGACAGGGAGCACGCCCAGGATCGCGTCGATCGCCGGCATCGAGGCGGCGTCGCCGACGAGGAGCCACCCCGCCGGGGTGCCGGGCTCGAACGTGGTGGATCCCAGCGACGTCACCGGAACCGTCGTCCCGGGCCGCGCGGACCGGGCCCAGCGTGACGCGGGCCCGGCCGGGGTGTGCAGCACGACGTCGACCGCGAACGTGCCGGCCGCCGGGTCCGCTTCGGAGATCGTGTACGCCCGCTGGTGCTCGGCCGGCCCGCCGTCCGGGTCGGGGAACCAGAAGCGCAGCCACGCGGCCGGCCCGGGCACGACGTCGTCGAACAACGTCGGGGCGGTGAACCGGATCCGGACGAAGTGCGGTGCGAGCTGTTCGGTGCCGGTGACCGTCGCTTCGTGGTCCCGCGCGCCGAGCCCACGCAGGATCGCGCCCTGGACACCGCGTGCCATCTAGAGCTCCCCTCCGGTGGCCGCCAGCTCGGCCACCATCTCGGCCACCGGGCGGCCGGGCGGGCAGACCGCCACCAGGCCCCGGATCGCCGCGGTCAGCAGCAACCGCACGTACAGCGGCCGCTCGAGCTGCGGCAACGTCGTGTGGGCGGGCCCGAGCCGCTCGTCGGAGACCAGCCGGCCGGCCACCGCCCGCCGCTCGCGGTCCAGGCCCTCGCCGTCCAGGTCTTCGGCCGTGGCACTGGCTTCTTCCGACACGGTCATCGCGACGGTCAGCGAGGCGACCGCGCCGCTGAGCACGATCGCCGCGTCCACCGCGTACCCGCGCCGGCCGAGCGCCTCGACCTCGGCGGCCAGCGCCCGCTGCCCGCCCTCTCCTCGCGGGAACAGCAGCTGCAGGTACCCGGCGAGCCCCGGGTGCGCCAGGGCGAACTCCCGCAGCTGCAGCGCGAACGCCACGAGGTGCCGGGTCGTGTCGTGCGCCGGGTCGTCCCGCAGCCGGAGCTCGGCCAGGAGGCTCTCGCCGACCAGCCGCTCCAGCCCCCACCGCCCCTCGACGTGCCGGTACAGGGCCGTCGACGTGACCCCCAGCCGCGTCGCCACCGCCTTGACGCTCAGCTGCCGCAGCCCCAGCTCACGACCGGCCCGGACGATGTCGGCCACCGCGATCTTCGCGGGACGGCCGCCTCCGGTGCTCGTCACCGCAGTTCCCCCCGCCAGTTAGTTACCCCCTAAAACTAAAGGGACCCCAACCGGCCTGTCAAGCGGGGTGCGGGCGACCCGCACCCCGCTCGCCGATCAGGAGAAGGTGACCGGGACGAAGACGTCGGCGGTGCGGTCGGCCGCGGACAGGTGGTCCCGGCGCGACACGATCGCACAAGTGACGGCGGGGTCGCCGCAGTCGAGACCGCTGTTCGCGCGGGCGATCCGGATCCGCGTGGTGAACGTGCCGTTCGCGGCGATCGTGGCGGTGCCGCCCGGCAGGTTCGTCACCCACGCCGACGGGCCGACCCCGGTGCCACCCTGGCCGTCGCCGCCCGCGCACGGGCTCGGCTTGACGCCGTAGGAGTAGTCCTCGGGCACCGCGCACAGCGCGACGTAGTAGCCGTTCGCCGGGTTGTACCCGCTGCCGGTGACGGTGATCGTCTCGCCGGCGGCGGCGAGCCCGGTGGCATTCGACGCACTGAGGGTGAAGCCGTTGTGCGTGGCCGAGCCGGCGGCCGCGAAGGCGGGCGCGACCGCGACGCTCCCGAAGGCAGCGGCGGCGGTGGCGACCACGGCGACGCGGGCCAGGACGGATCTCTTCGACATGACGGGGATTCCCTTCGATCACAACGAGGTAACGGAGATTAGGTAAGCCTTACCTACTCGTGATCAATATGGTTAGCCTTACCTAATGTTGTCAAGGGGGTTGCTGCCCGCTGCCGTCCTGCTGCTGGCCACCGCGGTCGCCGGCTGCACGACGGCACCCGCGGAGCAGGTCACCGCGGCGCCCGCCGCGCCGCTGTCCGCGCTGAAACCGTTGGCGGACCCCAGGTCCCGCACCGGGCCGAGCACCGCGACGCTCGCCCAGGCCGACATCGCCGCCCCGCCGCCGGCGCAGCACCTGCCGGTCACCGTGACCGACCACCAGGGCACCCGCGTCACCGTCACGGACACGAGCCGGGTGCTCGCGTTCGACATGGCGGGCACGCTCGCCGCGACGGTGTTCGGCCTCGGCCTCGGTGACCGGGTCGTCGGCCGCGACGTCTCCACCGGTTTCCCGGCGGCCCGGCGGCTTCCGCTCGTCACGCGCAACGGGCACCAGCTCAACGCCGAAGCGATCCTCGCGCTCCGGCCGAGCGTGGTCCTGACGGACACGACGCTCGGGCCGTGGGACGCCGTGCTGCAGCTGCGCGGTTCGGGCGTCCCCGTGGTCGTGCTCGACCCCGAGCGGACGATGGACAACGTCGGCGCGCTGGTGCACGACGTCGCCGCCGCGCTCGGTGTTCCCCAAGCGGGACAACGGCTTTCGGCGCGCCTCGACCACGACATCGCCGCCAAGAAAGCCGAGATCACCCGCCTCGCGCCCGCCGAGCCGGACCGGAAGCTGCGCGCGGTGTTCCTCTACCTGCGCGGGCAGGCGGGCGTGTACTACCTGTTCGGCCGCGGCTCGGGCGCCGGCTCGCTGATCACCGCGCTCGGCGCGGTCGACGTCGCGAGCGAAGCCGGGGTCGAGGGGATGCGGCCGCTGACACCGGAAGCGCTCGTGAAGGCCCGCCCGGACGTGATCCTGCTGATGACCAAGGGACTCGAGTCGGTCGGCGGCCCCGACGGGCTGCTCGCCGTCCCGGGGGTCGCGCAGACCCCGGCCGGCCTGCACCGCCGGTTCGTCGACATGGCCGACAGCCAGATCCTGAGCTTCGGGCCGCGCACTCCCGACGTCCTCGACGCGCTCGCCCGCGCGCTCTACGCCCCGGGGTCCGGCGGATGACCCGTCCGGTCAAGGTGACGGCCCTGTTCACCGGGCTCGTCGCCGCGCTGGTCGTCGTGGCCTGCGTTTCCGCGGGCACCGGCCAGTTCGCCATCCCGGTGTCCGACGTCGTCGCGTCGCTGCTGCACCACATCGGCATCGGGCCGGGCCTGGCCGACCCGTTCGCCGAAGGCACGCTCTGGCAGGTCCGCTTCCCGCGGGTCGTGCTCGGCCTGCTGGTCGGTGGGGTGCTCGGCGTGGCCGGGGCGCTGATGCAGGGCCTGTTCGGCAACCCGCTCGCCGAGCCGGCGGTGGTCGGCGTCTCCGCCGGCGCGGCGGTCGGCGCGAGCCTGTCCATCGTGGCGGGCTGGACGTTCCTCGGCGCGTTCACCACCCCGGCCCTCGGCTTCGCGGGCGGACTGCTGACGACCTTGACGGTGTACTTCCTGTCCCGCTCCGGCGGCCGCAGCGAGGTGGTGACGCTCATCCTCACCGGGGTCGCGGTCAACGCCGTGGCGAGCGCGGTGATCGCGTTCCTGCTGTTCTCCGGTGACCAGGCCGCGCGAGAGCAGATCGTGTTCTGGCAGCTGGGTTCCCTCGCTTCGGCGCGGTGGCCGTACGTCGGGTCGATCCTGCCGCTGGTGGCCGTCGGTGTGGCCGTTTCGCTGCTGCTCGCGCGGCGGCTGGACCTGCTGGCGCTCGGCGAACGCCCGGCGCGGCACCTCGGCGTGCACGTGGAACGCCTGCGTGCCACGGGAATCGTCGTAGTGGCGCTGATGGTGTCGGCGGCCGTGTCGTACTCGGGGGTCATCGGGTTCGTCGGGCTGATCGTGCCGCACGCGGTGCGGATGCTCACCGGGCCGGGCCACCGGGTGCTCGTGCCGGCGTCGCTGCTGGCCGGCGCGGTCCTGCTCGCCGCGGCCGACCTGGCCGCCCGCACCACCTTCGACTACGCCGACCTGCCGATCGGCATCCTCACCGCGCTCGTCGGCGGGCCGGTCTTCTTCTGGCTGCTGCTGCGGACGCGCCGGCGCGCGGGAGGCTGGGCATGACCGCGGCGGAGCTGGTGGACGTCACCTACACCGTCGACGGACGGCGGCTGCTCGACGGTGTTTCGCTGGCGGTGCACGCCGGGGAGGTGCTGGTGCTGGCCGGCCCGAACGGCGCCGGGAAGTCGACCGCGCTGGGCCTGCTCGCCGGAGACCTCACGCCCGCGCACGGCGGCGTCCGGCTCGACGGCGGTGAGCTCGGCGGCTGGTCGCTGGCCGAGCAGGCGCGGCGGCGGGCCGTGCTCCCCCAGCTGAATACGGTGAGCTTTCCGTTCACCGTGGCCGAAGTCGTCGCGATGGGCCGTGCGCCGTGGCGGGGCACCCCCGCCGAAGCCGCGGACGACGCGGCGGTCGCGCGGGCGCTGGAAGTCACCGGTATGGCGGCGTTCGCGTGCCGCCGGTTCCCCACCCTGTCCGGCGGTGAGCAGGCCCGCGCCGCGCTTTCCCGGGTGCTGGCGCAGGAGGCCGGGGTGCTGCTGCTCGACGAGCCGACCGCGGCCCTGGACCTCGGGCACACCGAGCGCGTCATGACAGTGGCCGCCGAGCGCGCCGCCGCCGGGGACGCCGTGCTCGTCGTCCTGCACGACCTCGGCCTCGCCGCCGCGTACGCCGACCGGGTCGTCCTGCTCTCCGGCGGGACCGTCGCCGCGTCCGGCCCGCCCGCCGAGGTCTTCACCGAAGCCCTGCTCAGCGAGGTCTACCGGCACCCGGTCGAGGTGTTCCCGCACCCCCGGACCGGCCGGCCCGTCGTCCTGCCCCACCGTCCCGCCGAGGAGAACTGATGCGCCGAACCGGCCTCGTCCTGGCCGCGGCCGCGTTGCCGCTCGTGCTCGCCCCGCCCGCCGAAGCCGCGGCCCGGGTCACCGCGTCCCCCGCGGCCGCCGACCCCGGCTACGCCACGGTGCTCACCGTGCGCGGCAGCGGGTTCCAGTCCGTGCCGAAGGGGTACGGCGGGATCTACCTGCTGTTCGGCTGGGTCGCCGACGGCCCGTGGCAGCCCAGCAAGGGCGGCGCGTCCGGGGCCACCTACCGGTACGTCCCGGACAAGGAGGCCAAGGACAACCGCGGCTTCCAGCGGTTCGTCGCCTTCCCGGGCAGCGACACCGCGGCCTCGGCCAACGGCGGCGTGCTCGCCGCCGACGGCAGCTGGAGCACGCAGCTCGTGGTGCCCGGCGCGAAGTTCCGCGCGACCGACCGCGACGGCGCGGTGGTCGACGTCGACTGCCTGAAGGTCCGATGTGGACTGATCACCGTCGGCGCGCACGGTGTCGTGAACGCGAACAACGAGACGTTCACCCCGGTGACGTTCGCCGTGCCGAAGCAGGCGGCCGCTCCTCCCCCGGCGACGAGCGCACCAGCGTCGAGCCCGCCGGTCGGCACCACTCCGGCGCCGCCGACGACGTCGTCGAGTCCCGTCGCGACCCCGACTTCGGCGGCGCCGGCACCCACCCCGGCCGCCGCGGCGGCCGCCGAGCCCGCCCGCGGCGCCGGGTGGTGGCTCGTCGCCGCCGGCGCGCTGGTCGTCACGGCCGCCGCCCTGATCGTCCCGCCCCTCCTGCGACGCCGTCGCACCCCCAGGAACCAGGAAGGAAACCCCTCGTGAGACTGCGAAGACTCCTCGCCGCGGCCGGAGCCGCGACCCTGCTCGGCTGCCTCCTCGCCCCACCGGCGCTGGCCGCTGCCCCGGCGGTGACCGTCACGCCGGCGGCCGGGCTCGACCCGGCCGGCACCTCGATCACCGTCAAGGGCACCGGGTTCGACCCGGCGGCCAACGACGGCAAGGGTTTCGGTGTCCGCGTCGGCCCGGCCAAGGACGACGTCCGCGCTCGCACGGCGACCGGGTTCCAGGTCAGCAAGCTGGTCAAGAAGGACCCGGTCGGCACGCAGATCCCGCTGAACGCCGACGGCAGCTGGGAGCTCACGGTCACCGTCAAGGCCGAGTACACCTCCGCGGGGACGACGTACACCGCGAAGACCCAGCCGTTCAGCGTCTACGTGTTCGGCTGGGACACCCCGGACCTGACGTGGGACCGCGCCACACCGCTGACGTTCGCCGGCGCCGGTGACCCCGCCCCGGCGACCGGGCTCTCGTGGGGTGTCAAGCAGAGCTGGCGCGGGTACATCAGCCGGTTCGGCGGCTCGATCGCCGCGGACCAGGGCGCCACGCTCGACGAAACCGCCCCGAACACCGCGCCGTTCCCCTACCGCTGGCCCGCCGGGACCACGGCCTGGGACGGCAAGAAGGGGTCCGTCGGCTTCGGCGGCCGCGTCACCTTCACCCTCGAACCGCACCTGATCTGGCAGTTCAGCCTGGCCGACCCGAAGCTCACCCTGGCCGGGGACGGCACCGGCAAGCTCAGCGCCACCGTCGGGTACCGGTTCTACGGGACCAAGACCGCACCCGAGCAGGTCCGCGAACCGGCCCCGGTCGACTTCGCCGACCTGACCGTCAAGGAGGTCCGCAAGGACGGCGCGAACGTCGTCGTCGACCTCGCTTCGGCCAAGCTGACCGAAGCCGGCGCGGGCGCGTTCGCCGGGTTCTACCCGGCCGGGACCGACCTCGACGCCGGCCGGCTCGTCTTCCCCGGTGAATCGGCCCCGCCGACGTCCACCCCGCCGGCCACGACTCCGCCGTCGACGACCACACCGCCGCCGGCCTGCACCCTCTCCCCCGGCTCGATCGCCCAGGGAAACCTGTTGTGGGGCTTCAAGAAGAGCTTCCGCTCCTACGTCGGCAGCGGCGCCGGGAACACGATCACGGCGGACGGCGGCGCGGAGATCACGAACGTCGACGAAGTGGCGGGCAAGGCGATCCCGACCGGCGCCTACCGGTTCCCGCTCGGCACCGGCAGCCTCACCTCCGACGGCGAGTACACGGCGTCCTTCGGCGGCAAGATCACGTTCGGTTATCCGGCGCACTTCTTCACTCTGACGCTGGCGAACCCGAAGCTCACGGTGGCCGGGGGCAAGGGGACGCTCTACGCCGACGTCGACCTGAAGACGACCGCCGGTGCGCCGTCGCCGCCGGTCAGCAAGCCCGGTGTCGCGCTGGCGAACCTGGACCTGGCGTCGGCGGTGCAGAACCCGGGCACCGGCACGCTGACGGTCTCGGCGATCAAGGCCACCCTGACCAGCGCCGAGGCGTTCGCGAACTTCTACCAGGCCGGGGACGTCCTCGACGAGCCGACGGTCACCTTGGCAGCGCAGTGCGCGACGCTGCCCCCGGCGGGCGGCCCGAACCCCGGCGGCGCGGCCGGCGGCTCCGGTGACGACCTGGTCCCCGACGTCGCGTTCCGCCCGTCCGGGCTGGCCGACACCGGGGTCTCGCTGATCGGCGTCTACTGGGGAGCCGCACTGCTCCTCGCGGGCGGCGGGCTGGTGCTGCTGACCCGCAGGCGGGCCCTGCGGCGCCGGTGACCACGTCGGGACGGCCGGGGAAACCGGCCGTCCCGACCCGGTGCTACCGCGTTTCGCGCCGGACCACGGCCGGCACCGGAGCCCCGTTGACGACGAACTGCGTGCCCGGCTCGCGCACGACGTCACCCTTCGCCGAACCCGTGATCGTCACGTTCGTCAAGGTCGCGCTGCCGCGGGCGCCGCTCATCGCGAGGATGCCGGCCCCGTTGTTCGACTTGTCGATCTTGACGTTCGTGATCGCCGCGGTCACGACCCCGCCGCCGGTCTTGAACTGGATCCCGTCGTAGGTCGAGTCGTGGATCTCGGTGTCCCGGAGCGTCACCCCCGGGATGTCCTTGCCCTGCGCGAAGAACGTGATCGCGCCGAACTGCTGCTGCTCGCCCCAGAAGACACCGCCGCAGCGGAACAGGGCGTTGTTGGCGATCGTCGTCTGCCCGGAGAAGGGCAGCGGGTTGTGGTCGGTCGCCAGCATGATGCCCGGGTAGTTCATCGTGTCGTACACCAGGTTGTTCTCGATCCGGTTGCCGTACCCGCCGTAGACCGCGATCCCGTTGGCGCGCCACGGCAGCTGGACCGTGTTGTTGGTGAACACGTTGTCGTGCCCGATGTCCACCGACGGGTCCTTCACGTACTGGTTGGCCCACACGGCCAGCGAGTCGTCGCCGGTGGTGCGGAACGAGGAGTTGAACACCCGCGAGTTGCGCGTGCCGTTCGTGAAGTTGATGCCGTCGGCGTAGGTGTCGCGGATCCGCATGCCGCTGAACTCCAGGCCGTCCGCCGGGCCCCACAGCGCCGGGATGTTGTCGTAGTCGCGGCCGACCCACACCCCGACGTTGGCGTGCTCGATCCAGACGTTCTCGATCTTGGTCCCGGTGCCGAACCGGCCGTTGAGGCCCTCGCCGCCTTCCGCGTTGCCGTCGCCGCCGCGGATCCGGCCGGAGCCGAAGATCGCGATGTCGGAGATCTGGACGTTCTTGTCGATGTCGAACCCGAAGTTGCCCTCGTGCGGGTGGTTGATGGTGCCCGCGTCCTGCGGCTGGATCAGCGAGTACAGCTGCGAGCGCCACATGCCGGCACCGCGGATCGTCACGTTCGAGATGCCGATCTGGTTGTACTGGCCGCCGCCGTTGGGCACGGTCGGGTCGTCGGTCAGGATCTTCTTCTCCTGCCGCCACTGGCCTTCCGGGATCCAGACGCAGGAGATGACGCCGTTCTGGTCGTCGGTCACCGCGCGCTGGATCGCCGTGGAGTCGTCGACGCCGTCGTTCGGCACGGCGCCGTATTCGGTGATCGACGTGCAGTTCGCCGGCTTGGCCGCGGCCGGCGCGACCTGCTCCAGGTCGACCAGGTCGACGACGTAGTACGCCGCGTTGTCACCGCTGTCGCGCTGCAGCTTGAACTTCGTGCCCGGCGGGTACGACTGCGCCAGCAGGGCGTGCGACTCGTCGAACAGCCGCCGCGCGTCACCGCCGGGCCGGTTGGTCAGGCCTTCGGGGTCGTCGGTGGTGCCGTAGAGCCAGCTGTGCGTCGAGGAGAGCGTCAGCTTCTGCGCGAAGGTCCCGTTGACGTACAGGCTGAGCGTGTAGTCCTGCCCGCCGCCGGCGGCCGCGTCGGGCACCGAGTTGCGGACCACGATCGAGTTGGACTGGTTCGTCGACGTGACCTCGACGTACTGGCCCTGGCTCGCCAGCCGGACGGACTGACGACCCGAGGACTCGGTCGCGAAGTTCGTGTGACCGAACGTGCGCAGCGGGTCGGCCGTCAGCAGCTCGCCCTGGTACTGCGCGGCTTCGGCCTCGTACTCGGTGTACGGCACCGCCGCGCCACGCCCGACCACGATCGGCCGGGAGAGGCTGTTGTTGGATTCGTTGGTTTCCGCGACGGTGTTCGTGGCGTCGGCCGTCGCGGTGAGGGTGGCGCCGCCGGTGGTGGCGGTCCACGTGCCCGAGATCGCGACGTTCGCCGTCGCGCCGGCCGCGATCGTGCCCGTGGAGCCGGTGAGCGTCGAGCTGCCGACGGTCAGCCGGGTCACCGAAGCGCCCGCGTCACTCGTGCCGCGGTTGTGCACGGCGACGGTGAACGACACGGCCGCGCCGACCGCCGGGTTGGGCGGGTTCGACGTGATGCCGGTGACCTCGAGGTCCGGCCCCGGCGACTGCGCGATCACCAGCGGCGTCGGGGACGTGAAGGTGTTGTTGGTGTCGTCCTGCTCGACGACGGTGTTCGCGGGGTCGACCGTGGCGGACACGCTGTAGGTGCCCTGCGGCCGGGTGCCCGCGCTCACGGTCACGGTGGTGGACGCGCCCGCGGCCAGGGCGCCGACGGCCGCACTGCCGACGACGGTGCCGCCGAGGCTGACGTTCACGGTCGTCGCGGCCGCGTTCGCGGTGCCCGCGTTCCGCACGGTCGCCGACACCGAGACCGGGCTGGACTCGGTCGGGTTCGCCGGGGTCCACGTGGTGCCGGTGACGACCAGGTCGGGGTTGGGCGCCGGGGTGCCGAACACCTGCAGCTCCGCGACCTGCCCGCCGGGCGCGCCGGAGTTGGCGAAGAACTGCAGCCGCACGTCCGCGGTCCGCCCGGTGACCGGGACGGTCACGGTGTTCTGGTTGCCGGCCGGGTCGAAGCGGTAGTCGGCGCGGGCCTTCAGCGAGGTGAACGCCGTCGCGCCCTGGTCACGCCCGAGGATCTCGAAGTTCTGCGTCCGCGCGCCCCAGACCGGGTCCGGGTTGAGCTTCACGACGACCGAGTCGACGTCGGCGTTCGAGCCGAGCTTGACGGTGAGCGTGTTCGGGTAGCCGGCGGCGGACTCCCAGTACGTGCCGGTGTTGTTGTCGTTGGCGTTGGCGGCGACGAAGGTGTTCACCGTCGAGGACGCCTCGATCGGCTTGCCCGCGGCCAGGTTGGCGCCGGCCTGGGTGCCCTGCCGCACGACGTGGTTGCTGTCGGCCGACTCGAGCCCGGCGGCGTCCTTCGCCCGCACGAAGTACTCGATCCGCGTGCCCGCGGGCCGGGTCTCGGTGAAGGTCGTGCCGGTGACCGTGGTGACGGGCGTGCCGTCCCGGTAGACGGTGTAGCCGGTGACGCCGACGTTGTCGGTCGAGGCCGACCACGCGAGCCGGACCTGGCCGGAGCCGGGCTCGGTCAGCGTGAGGTTCGCGGGGGCGCTCGGCGGCTGCGTGTCACCGGTGTCGGGGCCGTAGAGCTCGAACTCCGAGAGCTGCGCGGCGGGCCACTGCGTGTTGGCGGTGATGTTCAGGCGGACGTACCGGGCCGAGGCCGTCACCGGGATCGTCACGGTGTTGGCGGCCGGGGCGAAGGCGTACCCGCTCGCGGCGGCGAGGTCGGTGAACGTGGTGCCGTCGGTGCTGCCGCGCACGGTCAGCGTCTGGGTGCGGGCCTCCCAGGGCGCGGGCAGCTTCAGCACGATCCGCGAGAGGGACTTGGCCGACCCGAGGTCGGCCTGGACCCACTGCGGGAACGCGTTGTTCGCGGACTCCCAGTAGGTGTCCTGGTTCCCGTCGATGGTGTTGGCCACCGGGTAGCCGGGCAGCGCGCTGCTCGCCGACACGGTGCGGGTCAGCGGCACGTCGGCGAGCGCGGCCGGGGCGGCGGCGACGGTGTCCGGGGGTGGACCGGCGGCCGCGGAGGCGAGGGAGAGCCCGGCGGCGGAGAGGCCCACGGCGGCGAATCCGGCGAGCAGCCGGGTCAGGCGCATGCGTGTCATGGCGTCGTCTCTTCTTTGAGAGGGCGGGGGGAGGGAGCCAGCGCCGTACCACCATGCAACAACCGAGAGACAAATTGCAAGAACTTGACATCATTCAGAAAAATTGCGACTCAGGACGGCCTCCCAGGGGCTGGGCACAGTTGCGGGAAGACGCATGCGACGGGTCCACTCAGCGCAACCACTTCTCCTGCGGAAGGACCACCATGTCCGTCACGGACGAACTGCTGGCCAACAACGCCGCCTACGCCGCAAGCTTCACGGGACCGCTGCCGCTGCCGCCCGCCAAGCACGTCGCCGTGCTCGCCTGCATGGACGCGCGCATCAACGTCTACGGCGTGCTCGGCCTCAACGAGGGCGAGGCCCACGTCATCCGCAACGCCGGCGGGGTCGTCACCGAGGACGAGATCCGCTCGCTCGCGATCAGCCAGCGGCTGCTGGGCACCGAGGAGATCATCCTCATCCACCACACCGACTGCGGGATGCTGACCTTCACCGACGACGACTTCAAGAAGTCCATCCAGGAGGACGTCGGCGTGAAGCCCGCCTGGGCCGCCGAGGCGTTCGCCGATCTCGACGAGGACGTCCGGCAGTCGGTCGCGCGGATCAAGAACAGCCCGTTCGTCCCGAAGAAGGACTCCGTCCGCGGCTTCGTCTTCGACGTCGCCACCGGAAAACTGACCGAAGTGCACTGACCCTTCACCCGGGTGCCGGACCCCGGGCCGCCGTGAGATGCTCATCGCGCAGGCAGGCCGTAGGGGAAAGGCGGATCGGGTGACCACCTGGACCGATGTGATCAACTTCGTCCGGACGCGCTACGAAGTGCTGGAGGAATCGGACGGCTGGTTGCGGTTCCGGCTCGACGGCCCGCGGGACCGCACCCAGCAGGTCACGGTGCACCACCTCCCCGAGCTCGACGGCGGCGCGTGGATCGAGCTGTCCTCCCCCGTCGGCTGGGCCGACGCGATCGACCTGCGGAAGTTCCTCGAGCTCGCGGGCGGCTCGGCGGTCGGCGGCGCCGCGGTCGTCGACGGCGTGGCGCTGCTCAAGCACACGTTCCCGCTGGAGGACCTCAGCATCGAGCACGAGTTCGAGCGGCCGCTGAGGTCGATCGTCGCCCGGGCGGACGCCTTCGAACACGAACTGACGCAAGCGGACGAGTTCTGACCGTCCCGGCGCGAGATGCGCCGGACTGTCGGTGGTGCCCGGTAACGTCCTGTCCGTGAACGCTCGGGACCGCATCCAGGAACTCGCCGACCAGATCGTCGTGCTGCGCGACGCCTACTACCGGGGCTCGCCCGAGGTGGCGGACGCCGAGTACGACGCCATCGAGGACGAGCTGCGGGGGCTCGTCGAGGCGAACCCGGAGCTGGCGCCCGACCCGAACCCGCTGGAGCAGGTGGGCGGGCCCGCGGTGCTGCACGCGCCGATCCGGCACTCGCGCCCGATGCTCTCGCTGGAGAAGGCCACCAAGCCCGAGCAGGTCGTGGCGTTCTTCGACCGCTTCCCCGGCCAGCCGGTGGTGGTCATGCCGAAGCTGGACGGCCTCTCGCTCGCCGTCGTCTACGAAAACGGCCGCCTGGCGCGGGCGGTCACCCGCGGCGACGGGACGACGGGCGACGACGTCACCATGCTCGTGCGGGCGCTGACCGACGGGATCCCGGACCGCGTCGACGCGCCGGGCCGGGTCGAGGTCCGTGGTGAGGCTGTCATGCTGCGCACCACCTTCACCGCCTACAACACCGCGCACCCGGACAAGCCGCTGATCAACCCGCGCAACGCCGCGGCCGGCACGCTGCGCGCGAAGGACCCGCGCACGGTCGCCGGGCGGCGGCTGCAGTTCTTCGCGTTCGACCTCTACACCGAACCCGACAGCGCGGAGACCGATCTGGACGGTGCTCTTCGGACACTCGGGTTCACCGCCGCCGACATGCGCCACTGCGCCGACGCCGAGGCGGCGCAGGAGGTGATCACGGCGATCGAGCAGCAACGCAACAAGCTGGACTACGACCTCGACGGCGCGGTGCTGCGCCTGGCCGACCGTGACGCCTATGCCGCCGCCGGCACCCGCTCGAGCTCCCCGCGGGGCGCGCTGGCGTTCAAGTTCGCGGCCGAGGAGAAGACCACGGTGCTGGCCGACGTGGTCTGGGACGTCGGCAAGACGGGCAAGATCGCCCCGGTCGCCTGGCTGGAGCCGGTGTTCGTGGGCGGCACGACGGTGACCAGGGCGACCCTGGCCAACCAGGAGGTGATCCGCGCCCGCGGCATCCGCATCGGCGACACGGTGCTGGTCCGCCGCGCGGGCGACGTGATCCCGTTCGTCGCGGGGGTGCTGGACGAGTCGAAGCGCACCGGTGAGGAGCGCGAGATCGTCCCGCCGTCCGAGTGCCCGTCGTGCGGGCAACCGCTGACCGAGCAGGGCAACAGCCGGGAACTGTTCTGCACCAACGTTTCCTGCCCCGCCCAGACGGTCCGCCGGCTGATCCACTGGGCATCCCGGGCCGCGGCGGACATCGACGCGGTCGGCGGCGTGTGGATCGAGCGGCTCGCCGAGGCGGGGTTGCTGGAGCAGCCGTCGGACTTCTACGCGCTGACGAAGGAGCGCCTGCTGGAGTTCGAGCGCATCGGCGAGGTTTCGGCCACCCGCATGATCGAGTCGATCGACGCGAGCCGCGCGGTGGGCCTCCGCAGGGCGTTGATCGGCCTGGCGATCCCGATGGCTTCGGAAGGCACGGCGGCCCGGCTTTGCCGAGCGGGCTTCGGGTCCTTGGAGGACGTCGCCGACGCGGGCGAGGAGGGACTGGTCGCGGTCGAGGACATCGGCCCGAAGGTGGCGGCGTCGTTGATCGAGCACTTGACCCGGCTACGCCCGGAACTCACGCGGCTGCGGGAGGCGGGGGTTTCCCTGGACGTCCGGGACGAGGATTTGCCGCCGGTGGTGGCGGCGGGTGCGCCGTTGGCCGGGAAGACGGTGGTGGTGACGGGGTCGATCAGTGACCCGCGGTCGGGCGAGAAGGTGCCTCGGCCTACTTTCCAGCGGCTTTGTGAGCGGGCCGGGGCGAGTATTGCTTCGTCCGTTTCGGCTAGTACGGATGTGCTGATCACCGGGGCTGAGGTTGGGGCTGCGAAGCTGACCAAGGCTGAGAAGCATGGGGTGGAAGTGGTGGATCAAGGGGAGATCTGGCAGGAGTTGATCAGCGCGGGGATCGTTTAGGCTTCTTCGGCTTTCGGCTGCGGTTAGGCATTGCCAGACGGGTTGCCCCTGATCGATCTCGGCGACCGCTTGCCCTGGGCGGCGTGAGGCCACCGCCGAGATCTGCCGAACAGGTCGCGGGTGCGCTCCCCCGCGATCGTCGGGGCAGCGCTCCCGCGATCGCCCGGGTATCCGCTTGCCGCCAAGGCCAGCTCGGCGTGCCTGCGCTCTAGCTTCCTGCGATCGTCGCTGCCTCCAACCGCCGCGGGAATCTGGCGGGCGAGGTTCGATGGTGGTGCTTCCCGCAATCGCCGATGCGTCCGCTTGCCGCCAAGATTTGCCAGCCGCGCTGTATGGCGGCACTCCCCCACGATCGCCGACCTTCCTGCTGCCGGGGTCAGGTGGCCAGGGCTTCCAGCTCTGCGTCGATCAGGAAGTCGGGGTTGAAGCCCATGCCCGTGAAGTGACCGGCGAGTTCCAGCGACAGCACCCCGTGCAGCCGGGTCCAGAACGACAGTGCGCGGTGCAAGGTCGAGGCCAGCACCGACTGGTCCCCGGCCCACTCGCGGTGCCCCTCGAGGTGCTCCGCGAACGGTGAGCCGCCCTTCGACGGGAGGCCGGCGCACGCTTCGATCAGCACCGTCATGACCTCGTTCGAGATCGCCGTGGTGTCGTCCGGCGCGTGGTAGCCCGGCACGGGCGTGCCGTAGATGAGGAAGTAGCGCTGCGGGTCGCTTCGCGCCCAGTCGCGGATGGCGTGAGCCAGACCGGCAAGATCGGCGCCCGCGGCGCGAGCCGCCCGGACGGTGTCCGCCAGGCTGCGGTACGCGTCGCGGATGAGCGCGGTGATCAGCTCGTCCCGGCTCGCGAAGTACCGGTACAGCGCCGGCCCGCTCATCCCCACCTGCTTGGCGATCGCGTTCAACGACAGCGCGGGCACCCCCGCCGCAGCGATCTGCTCCCACGCATGCCGCTTGATCTCCGCGCGCACCTGCGCCCGGTAGCGCTCGCGCGGGGTGTCCACATCCGTCATGTGACCCCTTCCGTCTAGTTAGAGCCTATCACTTTTCTTATTGACACTAAGCACGCGTTGGTTATAGCTTCTAACCAACGCGATGAGGACTAACCGAGTCGCCCGCCACCGAGGAGAACCACCGTGCCCTACGCCCGCGCCTTGCTCGCTGTCCCGCTCGCCGCCGCCGCGCTCTTCGCCGCAACACCGGCACAAGCCACCACCCGGCCGACCCCGCAAAACCAGACCCACCAGGCGGCTCAGTCCGCGCCGCTGACCTGCCGAAACCAAGGCATCGACCCCACAGCCCAGGTCCACTACCAGACAGAAACCTTCATCAAAGCCCCCCTCACCACGATCTGGAACCTCCACACCGACGTCGACTCCTGGCCCACCTGGCAGACCGCCGTCCAAACGATGAAGCGCCTCGACCCCGGCCCCCTCCGCCCCGGATCGCGGTTCCGCTGGACCACCCCCGCACCCCCGACGCCGACCACCCCCGCGACCACCCTCGTCATCACCTCCACCGTCCACCAGATCAAGCAGGGCCAGTGCATCCGCTGGTCCGGCCCCGCGATCGGCGAAGGACTCAAGATCGACCGGGGCGTCCACGTCTGGACGTTCACCCCCGTCCGCGGCGGCGTAATCGTCCGCACCGAAGAGAGCTGGACCGGCGCGCAGATCGACGCCGACCCGGCCACCGCCATCCAGTTCCTCGCCCCCGGCCTCGACGCCTGGCTCGCCGCCCTCAAGACCACCGCCGAAGCTCGCGCCGACCACTGCTGAACCACCACACAACGGAGAATCACCATGACCACCACCACTTCACGCACGTCCCGGGGTGTCCTCGTCGCGGCCTGGGCGTTCCCGCTCATGGTCGCCGGGCAGTTCGCCCTGCTCGCCGGCATCCCCGTCATCGTGGTGCTCGTCGCCACGCTGCGCGACACCCGGCTGCGCGCCGCCCACTGGTGGACCGCCCTGCTCACCGCCGCCTACCTTGTGCCGCTCGGGGTCTGGCTACTCGGGCCGAGTGACGCGCCGAGCCTGTCGAAGTCCATGAGTCCGGTGGTCACCGCCGTGGTCGCCGCGGCCGGCGTTGTTGCCGCCATCGGGCATCACCTGGCCCGCAGACGTTCTTGACTCTCCAGTCGCTGGAGACCCTAGCCTGCGCAGCATGACGATCACGGTCCTCGACACCCTCCCGGCCATGCGCGAGATCCTGCGGGCGCCGGAAGCCGACCGGCCGGAACTGCTGCGCGCCATGCTGCGGCCCGCCGCCGGGATGTACCGGTACTTCCCCGGCGACGTCGACCTGGTGGCGATGCACCGGATGGGTTCGGGGTTCCCGCTCGACCGCGACGGCGAACGCTGCCTCGAAGCACTCCAAGCCCTCGAGAAAGCCCAGGCGTGGCAACGAATCCGGGACGCACTCGACAACGCCGGCGCCGTGCAGGTCGCTGCGACGCCGGGCATCACGGTCCCCGACCTCACCGTCCTGTTCGTCCTCGGCGACCCGGGTGACGCCCACTTCATGGGCCCGTCGCTCGGCATGACGGCCAACGGCAGCGTGCCGGGGTACCTGTTCCTCAACCTCTGGCCGTACCCGGAGAACCTGGCCCGGCTCGAGGCGACCGCCGTCCACGAACTGCACCACAACCTGCGCTATGCCAGTGGCGCGGTGGTGTGGGACCCGGCAACGGTCACCGTCGGGGAGCAGGTCGTCTCCGAAGGCCTCGCCGACGCCTTCGCGCGGCAGCTCTACGGGGACGAGCTGGGGTACGCCCGGATCGGCGTGCCGCACCTGGGCGACGACGCCGTGCTCGCCAAGGTCGTCTCCGGGCTCGGGATCACCGGCATGCGCAACTTCACCGCGTGGGTGCACGGCGACGCCACCGCCGTCCGGTTCGGCGCGGCGCCGGTCGGGCTCCCGACCGGCGCCGGGTACGCGGCCGGCAACCGGCTCGTCGACGCCTACCTCGCCGCCACCGGGCGCACCGCGGCGGACGCCCTGCTGGTGGACAGCCAGGACGTCATCAAGACCGCCCGGGACCGGCTCCAGGTCTGAAGCCGGTCCCGGGAGGGACTACTTCGCGAAGGTCAGGCAGTTGGCCGCGTGCCCGCCGTCGCCCGGTCCGATGCGGACGCTCGACGCCGTGCACTCCAGCGACGAGTTGTGCCGGCAGTCGGTGCGGGAGCAGGCGCCGACCTGGGCCACGACGCGGTCCAGGCCGCCCTTCGTGCTCAGCGGGACGAACGTGCCGCAGTCGGCGGTGCCGTTGTCGCCGTTGACGGTGATGGCGAACGCGTGGCAGCCATCGTGGTTGTAGGAACAGCCGCTGACCGTGCACTCGTGCACGGCCGGCATCTCGGTGGTGGTCATGCCTCTACTCCTGGTTCCGTGGTGGGAAAGCAGTCGGTGCCCCGACGCTCCCACCAGGACTCGGACCCCGCAATTCGCGGAACTTCGGCCGGGTGATTTCCCGCCCCGGCCGGGTGGTTTCGCCCCGGCTCGCCACGCTTGGGCCGCCGGCCACCGGGTATCCCGGGACCATGACCGACAGCGAAACCGGCCCCCTCACCCCCGACGTCCCGCGCCCGCCCGGCACGCCGGAGGTCGACCTCGACGTCGAAGTTCCCGAAGCCGATCGCGAGCAGCCCGAGACGCAGGACGTCGACGACGACGCAGGCGAAACCGAGCCGCCGAGCTGACCAAACCACCGTGGTGATCACATCACGCTGAGTGTTCGCGAGCCCTCTTCCAGGTAATCACTCGACCGTGTCTGTTCTGTCCGCGGACCGCCTCGAATGCCGCAACGCGCACTACTGCGCGTCGGCAAACCGCCGGCGGCTCCGCACTTGAGTGGCCACTTCGAGTTGTCCTTTTCGCCGAAGATCACTTTTTGCGCACCGCCGCGACCGCCGCGGCGGTGCGGAATCCTTGCCCGAAGTAGCGATTTTGATAGCGTGGCCGAGCTTTCCCACGCCGCCGGGTCACGTCCCGATGCGGCGTCTCCCCATGTTTTCGTCTCCGTTTTCTTCCGGTGAAAGGATTCTTCATGCGCACAACCCTGCTCCGAGCCGGGAGCCTCGCCGGGGTGACCGTCGCCGTTCTCGCCGGCTCGGCCGGTGTTTCGGCCGCGGACGACGCCGTCACCGGATCCGCTTTCGGCGCGTCCGCGACCGTTTCGCTGCTCCCCGGGGTGCTCACCGACAGCAAGGGCATCACCGTCGAAACGGGTGAGCTCGCAAAGTCGAGCAGCACCGGTCCGGCCTCCGCGAGCGTCGCCGACGCCCCGCTCAAGGGCCTCGTCACGGCGAAGGCGATTTCCAGTTCCGTAGTGGACGGTGCAGGTTCCGTGGCCGCCAAGGCGAGCGTCGCCGAGGTGACACTCCCGCTGCTGGCCGCGGCCGCCGGCCGGGTCCCGTCGATCCGGCTGATCAGCGCGCGCTGCGGGTCGGCGGACGGGCACGTCACCGGCAGCAGCGACCTCGCCGGGGTCAACCTGGGCCGTCTCGGCACCCTGCCCGCAGCCACCTCGCCCAACCAGAAGCTGGGGATCCCCGGTGTCGCCGAGGTGATCGTCAACGAGCAGGTCCAGCGCTACGACGGCGTGCTCGAAGTGACGGCGCTGCACATCAAGCTCCTCGGCGGCAAAACCACCGAAGCGCTCGGCCGTGGTGACGTCAAGCTCGCGTCCGTGGCCTGCGGCCCGTCCAAGGAACGCGCGCCCGAGGCGCCGCCGAAGCCGACCGGCCCCGGCCAGGTGGTCGTGGTCCCCGCCGGCGCCCCGCAGACCGGTGACGGCAGCCTGGCGGCCGGGCGGTGAGAGGACTGCCGATGCGCGCACTGCTCGTCGCCGTCGTCGCGCTGGTGCTCGCCGGGTGCGGCGCGACGGCGGCCCCGTCCGCCGCGCCACCACCGGCACAGGCCGCCGTCAGCCTGGCGCGGTCCCTGCCGACCGCGCTCGACGTGCCCGCGATCGAAGCGAAGTCGACGCTCGTCTCGCTCGGCCTCAATCCCGACCGCACGGTCGAGGTGCCACCGGTCGACCAGCCGCTGCAGGCCGGCTGGTACGAGTACGGGCCGACCCCGGGCGAGGTCGGGCCGGCCGTGATCCTCGGCCACATCGACGGTGACCACCGCAAGGGCATCTTCTGGCGGCTGCACGAGCTGAAGCCGGGCGACCCGGTGCACGTCGACCGCGCCGACGGCGGCAAGCTGACGTTCGAGGTGACGAAGGTCGACGAGATCGCGAAGAAGTCGTTCCCCACGGAAGCGGTCTACGGCAACACGACCGATCCCGAGCTGCGCCTGATCACCTGCGGCGGCCAGTACGACGCGGCGAACCGGAACTACCTCGACAACGTGATCGTGTACGCCAAGCTCAAGCGGTGAGGGTCAGTCCCGCCCGGACCGGGACGCCTTCAAGAACTCCCGGTTGAGCGAAGCGATGCTGGCGAAGGGAATCCCCTTCGGGCACGACGCGACGCACTCCCCCGTGTTGGTGCAGCCGCCGAACCCTTCGGCGTCCATCGTGTCGACCATGTCCAGCACCCGCCGGGCCCGCTCCGGCTGTCCCTGCGGCAGCAGGCTCAGGTGGGTCACCTTCGCCGCGGTGAAGAGCATCGCCGAGCCGTTCGGGCAGGCGGCGACGCAGGCACCGCAGCCGATGCAGGTGGCGTTGTCGAAGGCCAGGTCCGCGTCCGGCTTGGGCACGGGGGTCGCGTGGGCGTCCGGGGCGCTGCCGGTGGGTGCGCTGACGTACCCACCGGCCTGGACGATCCGGTCGAGCGCCGAGCGGTCGACGACCAGGTCCTTGATCACCGGGAAACCCTGGGCGCGCCAGGGTTCCACGTCGACGACGTCACCGTCGGCGAACGAGCGCAGGTGCAGCTGGCAGGACGTCGTGCGCTCCGGCCCGTGTGCCTGCCCGTTGATCACGACGCCGCAGGAGCCGCAGATGCCCTCGCGGCAGTCGTGGTCGAAGGCGACCGGCTCTTCGCCGTTCTCGATCAGCTCCTGGTTGAGCACGTCCAGCAGCTCGAGGAAGGACATGTCCGGGCTGACGTCGTCGACCGGGTAGGAGACCAGCCGGCCTGCCGTGGCCGGGCCGGCCTGCCGCCAGATGCGGACGGTGAGGTTCATGTGTAGCTCCGCTGGGTCGGGTGGACGTGCTCGAAGACGAGCTCTTCCTTGTGGAGCACGGGTTTCTCGCCGTACTCCCAGGCCGCGACGTGCGAGAAGCGCTCGTCGTCGCGGCGGGCTTCGCCGTCGGCGGTCTGGTGCTCCTCGCGGAAGTGGCCGCCGCAGGACTCCTCGCGCACGAGGGCGTCGAGCAGCAGGAGCTCGGCGAGCTCGAGGAAGTCGGCGACCCGGCCGGCTTTCTCGAGCTCCTGGTTCAGCTCGGCGCCGGTGCCGGGGATGCGGACGTCGCGCCAGAACTCGGCGCGCAGCTCGGGCACCCGCTCGAGGGCCTTGCGCAGCCCGGCCTCGGTGCGGGCCATGCCACACAGGTCCCACAGCATCAGGCCCAGCTCTCGGTGGAAGGAGTCGACGCTGCGGGTGCCCTTCACCGCCAGCAGCCGTTCGACGCGCTCGCGCACCGCACGCTGTGCCTCGACGACCGCGGGGTCGTCGGCGGTCACTTCGTCGAGCCGGCCTTGGCCGAGGTAGTCGTTCACCGTCGCGGGCAGCACGAAGTAGCCGTCGGCGAGCCCCTGCATCAGCGCGGACGCGCCGAGCCGGTTGGCGCCGTGGTCGGAGAAGTTCGCCTCCCCGATCACGAACAGGCCCGGGACGGTGCTCTGCAGGTCGTAGTCGACCCAGAGCCCGCCCATCGTGTAGTGGATGGCCGGGTAGATCCGCATCGGCACCGCGTACGGGTCGTCCGCGGTGATGCGCTGGTACATGTCGAAGAGGTTGCCGTACCGCGCTTCGATGGCCGGCCGGCCCAGGCGCGTGATCGCGTCGGCGAAGTCGAGGTAGACGCCGAGACCGCCGGGGCCGACGCCGAACCCGGCGTCGCAGACGTTCTTCGCCGCGCGGGACGCGATGTCCCGCGGCACCAGGTTCCCGAAGCTCGGGTACAGCCGCTCGAGGTAGTAGTCGCGCTCGTCCTCGGGGATCTCCGACGGCGGCCGCGGGTCACCCTGCTGCTTCGGCACCCAGATGCGCCCGTCGTTGCGCAGCGACTCGCTCATCAGCGTCAGCTTCGACTGGTGCTCCCCCGAGCGCGGGATGCAGGTCGGGTGGATCTGGGTGAAACACGGGTTCGCGAAGTACGCGCCGCGCTTGTGGGCGCGCCAGATGGCGGTCGCGTTCGAGCCCTTCGCGTTGGTGGACAGGTAGAAGACGTTGCCGTACCCGCCGGTCGCGAGGACGACGGCGTCGGCCAGGTGCGTGCGGATCTCCCCGGTGACGAGGTCGCGCGCGACGATGCCGCGGGCCCGGCCGTCGACCACGACCAGGTCGAGCATCTCGGTCCGCGCGTGCAGCTCGACGTTGCCGGCGTCGATCTGGCGTGACAACGCCTGGTACGCGCCGATCAGCAGCTGCTGGCCGGTCTGGCCGCGGGCGTAGAAGGTGCGCTGCACCTGCACGCCGCCGAAGGAGCGGGTGTCGAGCAGGCCGCCGTACTCGCGGGCGAACGGCACCCCCTGGGCCACGGCCTGGTCGATGATCTGGGCCGACACCTGGGCCAGCCGGTACACATTGGACTCCCGGGAGCGGAAGTCGCCGCCCTTCACCGTGTCGTAGAACAGGCGGTACACCGAGTCGCCGTCGTTGCGGTAGTTCTTGGCCGCGTTGATGCCGCCCTGCGCGGCGACCGAGTGGGCGCGGCGCGGGGAGTCCTGGAAGCAGAACTGCACCACGTGGTACCCCTGCTCGGCCAGGGTCGCCCCGGCCGAGCCGCCGGCCAGCCCGGTGCCGACGACGATCACGCGGTGCTTGCGCCGGTTCGCCGGGTTGACGAGCTTGGCGGCGAACTTCCGTTCGTCCCACCGGTTCTCCAGCGGGACGGCGGGCGCCTTCGGATCGGCGATCGGGTCGCCGACGACGTAGGATTCCATGTCAGTCCACCAGTCCCGTCATGATCGCGACCGGGACGAGCGCGTACCCCGCCGCGATCACGACCGCCGTTGTGCTGCCGAGGATCTTGATCGCCCGTTCGCGGCGCGCGCTGGTGACGCCGAGGGTGCGGGCGGCGCTCGCGAAGCCGTGGTGGATGTGCAGGCCCAGCATCGCGAGGGCGACGAGGTAGATCACGTTGACCCACCAGACCCGGAAGTCCGCGACGAGGTTGTGGTACGGGTCGCCGGGCACGAAGTCCTGGTTCACCCGGCCGACGGTGAAGTCGAGGATGTGCCAGACGACGAACACCGCCAGGGTCGCGCCGCCCCAGCGCATCGTGCGCACCGCGAACGTCGCGCGCACCGGCCGCCGGTGGACGTAGCGCACCGGCCGCGCGCGGAGGTCGCGCCGGACCAGCTGCACCGCCGCGGTGACGTGCAGGACCAGCGCGACGAGCAGGACCACCCGCTGGATCCACAGGAACCAGCCGTAGGGCAGCACCGGCTCGCCGATCGTGCGCAGCCAGTGCGCGTAGTGGTTGAGGTCGTCGGCGCCGAGGAAGGTCTTGAGGTTGCCCACCATGTGCGCGGCCACGAACGCGAGCAGGAGCGCGCCGCTCACCGCCATGACGATCTTCTTGCCGATCGTCGAAGCCCAGAACTGCCGGAGGGCCGGGCGGCGCCGCCGCGTCGCGGGCCGGTCTGCGAGGTCGTTCACCACCCGACCGACGGTAAGAGCCGCGCGACCAGAGGTCAAAGACATCATCACTCTGCACTCGATAGTCATCGCCTATCATGGACGGATGCAGCTGCACCAGCTCGCCTACTTCGTCGCCGTCGCCGAGCACCGGCACTTCACCCGCGCCGCCGAAGAGGTGCGGGTCGCGCAGCCCTCGCTGTCCCAGCAGATCCGCACGCTCGAACACGACCTGGGCGCGGCGCTGTTCCACCGGATCCGCGGCAACGTGACCCTGACCGAGGCCGGCGAAACGCTGCTGCCGATCGCTCGGCGGATCCTCGCGGAAGCCGAGACCGCGCGGCGCGCGATCCGGGAGCTGGACGAGCTCGACCGCGGCCGGGTCCGGCTGGGCGCGCCGCCCAGCCTGTGCACGGGTCTGCTTCCGCCGATGCTGTCCGCGTTCCGCCGCCGGTACCCGGGCATCCAGCTGGAGCTGCACGAGAGCGGCTCGGGCGACCTGCGGCAGCGGCTGTCCGAAGGCGCGCTGGACCTCGCCCTGCTGGCCGGCGCGCGGTCGCCGGGTGACACCCAGCTGGCGGCGACACCCCTGCTGCTGGAGGAGCTCGTGGTGATCTCCCCGAAGGACACGCCGGTGGAGCGCGCCGGTGCCCGGCTCGCCGTCAGCGAACTCGTGGACGTCCCGCTCGTGATGTTCCGGCGGGGGTACGACGTCCGGGAGGCGACGGTCAACGCGTGCCGCGCCGCCGGGTTCGAACCGTCGTTCGCGATCGAAGGCGGTGAGATGGACGCGGTCCTCGAACTGGTGCGCGCCGGCGTGGGCGCGGCGGTGGTGCCGAGCACGGTCGCCGGTGACCGGTTCCTGATGACGCGGTTCGTGCCGGAGGCCGGCATGACCCGGATCGTGCAGCTGGCCGGCCGCCGTGACGTCGACCCGACCCGGGCGGTCCGCGCCCTGCGGGACGCGATCGTCGGGTTCGTCGCGGATCCCGCGCACCGCGAGGACCTCCCAGCCGGTATCGAGTCCCTTGTGGACGGACCGAAGGTCAGCCGCGGGCGAAGTACAGCACGGTCATCGTGACCGCCGTGGTCAGCACGACCCCGCGCAGAAGCAGCCCCACCGGCAGCCAGAACCGCAGGACACCGCCGGCCACGAGGAAGAACACGGCCGCGACGCCGTAGATGGCGGCGAGCTGCGTCACCCGTGCCGGGTTGCCGGCGGCGGGGTCCAGCCCGAGCCCGACACTCCAGAACGCCAGCATCATGATCCCGACGGCGCCGCCGAAGTAGCCGCCGTACGCGCCCAGCACCGCCTGTCCGATGAGGACACCGCGCGCCCCGAGGTCGATCGGGTGGCCGATGGCGCGCACCAGCAATCGCGAGATCCACCGGCCGAAGGCCAGCACGGCGGTCGCGAACGCCAGCAGCCACGGCACGACCGCGCTGAACGACGTCGCCGGCAGGACCAGCAGCAGGGCGGCGCCGAAAACGCTGCCCAGCACACTCGCGGTGGCCAGCGAGGCGGTGGACGTCGGGCCGACGCGGACCACCTGACCCCGGTAGGTCCACGCGCTGGCCACCGCTCCCGGCAGCAGGGCGACCGTGCTGGAGGCGTTGGCGACCACGGGTGGCAGGCCCGCGGCCACCAGCGTGGGCAACGCGACGAACGTGCCACCGCCGCCCGCGGCGTTCAACGCCCCCGCCAGGAAACCGACCAGTGCCACCACCATCGTCTCGAGCATCGGGTCAGGATGGCGACCGGACGCCGGGGCCACAACGCGTCCGTCGCGCGGACTGCCCCGGCCGTCGAGCCGGCCTTGCTCGGCAAGATCCGTCCCGACAAGGCGTTTTCCGGGCTCCGCCCACCCGCACCGATCACTCTCGCAGCTGAATGCCGGCGATTCTTTGCGCTGGACCGATCGCCACGACGGGCGAACACTGAAGACCATGCCCCCTGGTGTTCCCGAAGCGGCCGGCGAGCCGGACCCCGAGACGACGGACCTGGTCCGGCTGCTGCGGTGGTTCGCCGTCCGCGCGTTCGTGCTGGCCGCGATCGTGGCGCTCGCCGGGCTGACCACGGTCGCGATGGCACTGACCCTGATCGGGTTCGGCCTGCTCTTCGCGCCCGTCCGCGACCGGTAGGGCTCAGCCGAGCAGGTGCGTCAGCAGGGCCCGGGCGGCCGGGTTCGCCGGCTTCGGCCCCCGGCCCGCGAGGTGGATCGCCCGGCTGAACCCGGGCCGGCCGATCCGCGCGAACGGCAGGCCGGACTTTTCGGCGACCGGTTGCGGGACAACGGAAACGCCGAGCCCGGCCGTCACGAGCTCGACCAGCAGCGGCATGTGCGTGGCTTCGCAGACGCGGTTCTGCCGGACACCCGCTTCGGCGAAGCGGCGGGCGACCATCGCCTGGATCCCGCTCCCGCTGAAGTCGACGAACGGCTCGCCGTCGAGCTCGGCGAGCCGGACGCGGCGCCGGTGCTCCAGCCGGTGGCCCGGGTGGCACAGCAGCACGAGGTGCTGGCTCCACTGCGCGAAGCTCGCCAGCTCGGCCGCGAGCGGGTCTTCACCGGCCAGGAACGCCAGGTCGAGCTCGCCGTTGCCGACGCCGGCCGAGAGGTCGGGCACCGTGCTTTCGCGCACGTGGATGCGGACGCCCGGGTAGCGCACCCGGAACTCGCCGAGCTTGGCCGGCAGGTCGACGACGGTGAGCGTCTGGATGGTCCCGATCGACACCTGCCCGCGGGTCAGGCCCGCGACGGCCGCCACCTCACCCCGCGCCGCGACGACGTCGGCGGTGATCCGGTGCGCCAGCGGCAGCAGCGCCCGCCCGGCCTCGGTCAGCGCGACCCGCCGCGTGGTCCGGTCGAACAGCGGCGCGCCCAGCTCGCGTTCGAGCTTCCGGATCGACGCGCTCAGCGCGGACTGCACCACGTGCACGTCCTGCGCGGCCCCGGTGAAACTGCCGCTGCGCACCACCGCGAGGAAGTGCTCGACCTGCCTCAGCTCCATCGGCCGACCTTAATGCCCGGCGCGCTCCTCCCCCACCGGGGTGACACCCCCGCACATCATCCAGGACGGCCGGAAAACGATCGTCACGCTGGGGAAGACAAGTCCACTCCGTCGTGTGGCCACTTCAAGATCAACATCCGAGGAGTGGCCGTCCTCCGTTGACGCACGGTGTTTTCCGGCCCGAGTAAAGGTTTTCCGGCCCCGACCGGGCGTACGGAACCGAAGCACGGCACCGCGGCCCGGTCGCTGGTAGCGTCCGCCCGGCCCGGCCAAGATCGCGTTTTTCCGCGCCCGGCCGGTGATTCCCCTCCGAAGCACACTTCAGACAAGGCGACCGTTGACCCACCTGACCCACCTCGCCCCGCGGGAGCCCGCCCCGCCCGGCACGCCCGACTGGCACGTCACCGCGTTCCTCGGACCGCGGCCGGGCGCCGGCGACCCCGCGCAGCTCGACGCGGTGCGCGACCTCCGCGCGCGCATCCTCTTCGACCACGGGCGGCGGCCGGCGTTCCTGCGCGCCGACGGCACCCCCGTGGACGACCAGGACCTCGACTTCGGCGCGTGGCACTTCATCGCCCGGCGCAGTCCCGCCGGACCGCCGCTCGGCTACATCCGGCTGTCCACACCGGACACCGGCGCGCTCTTCCAGTCCCGGGTCTTCCTCGGCGACGCGCGGTACGAAGAACTCCTGGCCGCGGAAGGGTTCGCCGGCAGCGAAGTGTTCGAGCACAGCCGGCTCGTCGTCGAGCACCGGGCGCGCAAGCTCGGCCTCGGGCAGTACCTCAACGCGCTCGCCATCGCCGCGGCGCACCACCTCGGGGCGCGGGCGATGATCGGCACGTCCGGCACGAAGGACGGCCAGGACCGGTTCCACGAGCGGTTCGGCTTCCGGCCGGTGCCGGGCACCCGCCGGTACGTCCAGCGCTACACCGAAGACGTCGTGATCATGCTCCACCGCGTCGCCGACGGCGCCGGCCGCCACCACGACCTCGTCACCCGGCTGCGTCCGGAGTTCCCGGTGATCGCGGCCGCGGGCGGGGGCCCGGTCGCCGGCGCCCCGCCCGCGTCCCGCACCGCTCCGGCCGGCCTGACCACCGCGGCCGCGCCGGACCGCGACCGGTGGCGGCCGGAGCTGTTCACCCCCGCCGAGGCCGCGGGCCTCGACGGGCTGAACCGCCTGCTCGCGTCCGGCGACGTCCGCGAGGTCCACGACACGCTCGACGACCAGCTCACCGAACTGGTCCGCAGCCGGGAGCCGGCGTGCCGGGAAGCCGGCGAGCTCGCGCGCAAGAAGCGGGACCAGCTGGGCGGCCTCGAGCCGTGGCAGTACGGCACCTGGGTCTGGTACCCGTGGTCCGGCCGGCTCGTGCACCTGCTGCCGCGCGAGGAGTTCCGCCTCGTCCGCACGGACCGCAACCGCGGCCGGATCGAGCGGCCCGAGCAGCGCCGCCTGTTCGGCAAGCGGATCGGCGTCATCGGCCTGTCGGTCGGCAACAGCGCCGCGCTGACGTTCGCGCTGGAGGGCGTCGGCGGGGCGTTCAAGCTCGCCGACTTCGACGCCTTCGGCCTGTCGAACCTCAACCGGCTGCGCGGCGGGGTGCACGACCTCGGGGTCGGCAAGGCGGTGCTGTCGGCGCGGCAGCTGGCCGAGGTCGACCCGTACCTCGACATCGAGATCGAGCGGGACGGCCTGACTCCGGACACCATCGAGGCCTTTTTCGACGGCGGCCTCGACCTCCTCGTCGAAGAGTGCGACACGCCGTGGGGCAAGGTCGCGGCCCGCGAGTACGCGCGGGACCTCGGCATCCCGGTGGTGATGGACTGCAACGACCGCGGCATGCTCGACGTCGAGCGGTTCGACCGCGAGCCCGACCGGCCGCTGCTGCACGGCCTGCTCGGCGACGTGAAGTCCGTCGACCTGCTCGACCTGAGCCCGCAGGACAAGGTCGGCCTGGTGCTCACGATGGTCGACCCCGAGCGGATCAGCCCCGAACTGGCGGCGTCGTTCGGCGAGCTCGGGCGCACGCTCAGCAGCTGGCCGCAGCTTGCTTCCGGCGTCGCGCTCGGCGGCGCGCTGTGCGGCGAGGCGGCCCGGCGCATCCTGCTCGGGCTTCCGTGCGGGTCGGGGCGGTTCTACACCGACCTCGAGCAGCAGCTGCGCCCGTCCCGGAACGTGTACGCCGGGGGTGCGGTGTGACCGGCCTCGGCGTGCCCGTGACCATCGCCGGGACCGGGGTGCACCTGCCGCCGGAGGTCGTCACCAACGCCGAGCTCGCCGAGACGCTGGACACGTCCGACGAGTGGATCACCAGCCGCACCGGCATCCGGACCCGGCGGCGCCTCGCGCCCGACCGGGCGACGTCCGACATGTGCGTGCCGGCGGCCCGCGCGGCGCTGGCGGCGGCCGGGCTCACCGCGCTCGACGTCGACGCGATCGTCGTCGGCACCTACACCTACGACCAGCCGCTGCCGTCGACGGCGCTGATCGTCAAGGACCTGCTCCGCGCCGACCGCGCGCTCACCCTGGACGTCACGCAGGCGGCGTGCGCCAACGGGGTGCAAGCGCTGTTCCTCGCGGCGCACCTGCTGCAGACGTCGGCGGCCTCGACGGTGCTGGTCGTCGCGGCCGACTGCGCGTCCCGGGTCACCGACCCGGAAGACCGCACCACCCGGGTGTTCTTCGGCGACGCGGCGGGCGCGGCCGTCCTGACCCGCGCCGCGGCGACGGGCGCGGGCCTGCTGGGCTGGGACTTCGGTGGCGAGCTGTCCCACGACGTCGAGATCCCGGCCGGCGGTTCGCGGCTCCCGGCGGGCGCCGGGACCTTCGCCGAGCGGCGGCACTACCTGAAGATGGACGGCCGCGCGGTCTGGAACACCGCGACCCGCTGCCTGCCGGACAGCATCCTGCGGGCCGCCGGCCACGCGGGCGTGCCGATCGAGGACGTCACGCACTTCTTCCTCCACCAGGCGAACCTGAACATCGTCACGGCGGCGCTCGACAAGCTGGGCGTACCCCGCGACCGGGCGCCGATCACGGTGGACCGGCTCGGCAACACCGGATCGGCGGGAGTGTTCACGGCACTGGACGAGCGGTTCGGCCGCGGCGGGGTCCGGCCGGGCGACACGTACGTGGTGTCGTCGATCGGGGCGGGGTTCCAGTGGGGCACGCTGTGCTTCCGGCACGCGTGAGCTGAGCCGTCCGGGGCCGGCCTGGTAGAAACGGCAGGTCCGATTCCACCGTTCGCCGTACCGGGGGTGTGATGACCGCCGGGCCGGTCGAGGCGCAGTTCCGGGCGGCCGTGACGCGGTTCGCCGGACCAGCGCGGGCGGGGGCGACGTCGGTGGTCGGGGTCTTCGGCGTCGTCGCGGCGCCGGTGAACGCGGTGCCGCTGGCGTTCGGGCTGCTGGCGCTCACGCTCGTGGCGAGTGCGGCGGACGTCTTCACGCGTCGTTCGTTCGTGCTGTCGGTGCTCCGGGCCGGCGCGGTGTGCGGGTGCCAGCCGTGGCTCACCTCGGTGCCCGGCGAGGCGAGCCTGTGGGCGCTCAACGTGCTGACGATCACCGCGATCACGTGGCAGTGGGAGCACCCGCCGCGCGTGACCGGCCCGGCGCTGGCCGTGTTGCTGGCGACGGGGATCGTGGCCGGTCCCGGCGGGTGGCTGCCGGTGGTGCTGCGGGTGGTGGTGGAGTCCGTGCTGGCGCGGCTGGCGTTCGTCCTGCTCATCCGCTCGACGGCGCGCACGGACGCGGTCCGCGCCGAACAGGCGGCGCTCGTGCAGGCCGGGGCCCTGGACCGTGACCGCCGCCGCCGTGAGCGCGAGTACCTGGCCCTGCTGCACGACACGGCGTCGGCGACGTTCTTGGCGGTGGCCACGGGCACGGCCACCGACCCGGCGGCGGTGGCCGGCTACGCGGCCCGCGACCTGGCGATCCTGACGGACGACGCCGACCGCACCCCGGTCGACCTCGAAGCCGGCCTCCGCATGGTGCTGACCGGCCGCGCGCTGCCGGTGTCGGCGGTGTGGGAGCCGGTCCCCCGGATCCCGGCGGCCGCGGCGCTGGCCCTGGTGCGCGCGGCGGAGGAGGCCCTGCGCAACGCGGAGCGTCACTCGGGGGCGGAGGCGGTTTTCGTGCGCCTGGCGGCGGGCCCGGGAGGGGTGACGGTGACGGTTGCGGACAACGGATCGGGCTTCGATCCGGCACAGGTCTCCCCGGCCCGCCGCGGCGTCCGCGGCTCGGTCGTGGAGCGCATGAGCGCGGTCGGCGGGACGGCGGAGGTCGAATCCCGGCCCGGGGCGGGGACAACGGTGACGTTGCGGTGGTCGCGTGCCTGACTTCGCCCGTCTCGAGGCGGCTCCCGAGATGATCGGGTCCCGCTCCGCCGCCACCCCGAGCGGTCTTCTCACCGACCCCGCTGTCCGGCTGGCCGCCGCCATCCGGATCATGCTCGTCGGCGTCACCGTCTCCATCCAGTTCGGGCTCGGGCTCGTTCCGCTGCTCCGGCACCACTCCGCCTACCGGCCGCCGCTCGCCGCCGATCTCGCCTTCGTCGCCTTTGCCCTGGTCACCGGGGTGTGCGCCGGGTGGGTGCTGCGCCGCAAGGCGTTGCCCGTCGCCGTCGCCGCCGCCGGGACGCTCGTGGTGCTCGCCGCCTCCGGCGCCGCGACCGCCGCACTGCCGGCGGACACCTACTTCCGGGAGGCGCACTGGTCCTTCGGGCTCGCCGGCTGGCCGCTGCTGGTCCTGCTCGCCGACCGGACGCCCGCTCTGGTCACCGCGATCGCCGCGCACACCGCCCTCACCGTCACCCAGTTCCTGCTCGACGGCACCCCGATCCGCACCGAGCTCGGTGACGCCGCCATCGTGCTCTTCGGCGTCACCACCTTCCAGCTCGCCATCGCCGCTCTCATCCGGCTGCTCGACCGGCGCGCGGGCGAAGCCGCCGCGGCCGCCGCCGAAGGGGAACGCCTCGCCACGCGGGCCGCGCTCACCGCGCAAGCCGGGCACGAGCTGCGGACCGGGTTCGCCGAACAGCTCGGCGCCACCCTGCCGCTGCTGGCCGGCCTCGCCGACGGCACCGTCGACCCCCGCACACCCGAGGCCCGCGCCCGGTGCGCCCTCGCCGCCGCGCAGCTGCGACGGCTCTTCGCGGAGAACGACGACGTGCCCGACCCGCTGGTGCACGAGGTCGGCGCCTGCTTCGACGTCGCCGAGCGGCGCGGGGTCACCGTGGTGCTCGCCGTCAGTGGCGACCCTGTCGACGTCCCGCCCGCGGCGCGGCGTGAGCTGACCGGGCCCGTGCTCGCCGCCCTGACCACGGCCCGCACCCGCGCGCGGGTGAGCGTGCTGCGCACCCCCGGCCTGGTCCGGGTCGCCGTCGTCGCGGACACTGCGGGCGGCGACCCCGGTTTCGCGGGATCGGCGGCGGTCCCCGTCACGTCCCGGTCCCGGGACGGTCAGCTCTGGATGGAGGCGCAGTGGCGACCCGAGTGACGGCGGTCGTCGTCGACGACCACCCGGCGGTGCGCGCCGGGGTCGCGTACTGGCTGGCGGCCGGCGCGCCGCCGATCGACGTCGTCGCCGAGGGCGAGGACGTCAAGGCCGCCTGGCTCGGCGCCGGCGCCACCGCCGACGTCGTGATCTTCGACCTGCACCTGGGCGGGCCGGCACCCGCGTTCGGCGACCTGCGGCGGCTCGCCGAGGCCGGCCGCCGGGTCGTCGTCTACTCGATGCGCGCCGACGACGACGTCGTCCTGCAGTGCCTCGAGCTGGGCGCGCTCAGCTACCTGACGAAGGCCGAAGGCGGGGAGCACCTCGTCGAGGCGACCCGGGCGGCCGCCGCGGACCGGCCCTACACGCCGCCGTCGCTGGCCGGCGCGCTCGCCGGAGACCGGTCGGAGACGCGGCCCGCGCTTTCGGCGCGGGAGGCCGAAGTGCTCGTCGAATGGTTCCAGTCGGAGTCGAAGGAGTTCGTCGCGCACCGGCTCGGGATCTCCGCGAGCACGGTGAACTCCCACCTCGAACGCATCCGCGTCAAGTACGCGCGCATCGGCCGCGAGGCGCCGACCAAGGCCGCGCTCGTCGCGCGCGCCATCCAGGACGGCCTGATCGGCGTGGACGACTTGTGACCCCGGTGTGGTGCGAACAGCCCACACCGCGGCCCGGCCGGCCGGGTTAGCGTCCCGCTACGGTGCCGCGCGGGCGCGCCCGCGAACACCCTGGGGGTGCGGTCGCGCGGCGCCCGCGCGGCGCTCTCCCCCGCCGGAACTCCTCCGGCGGGCAGCACGAGGAGATCCATGAAGCACATCCGCACCACCCTGCTCGCCGCCTGCGCCGCCACGCTCCTGCTGTCCGCGTGCTCCGCCGAACCCGGTCAGGCGGCGCCCGCCGCGCCCCCGAGCGCCCCGGAGTCTTCCGCCCCGGCCAAGCCGAGCGAGTCCGCGACCGGCGCGGCCGCGCCCGCCGGCGACGTCACCAAGCCCGGTACCGAGCTGAAGCTCGGCGACCGCGCGGTCGTCCCGTTCAAGTACGGCACGAACAAGTCCGGCACGATCGCGATCACCGTCACCGCGATCGACAAGGGCGCCAACGCCGATCTCGCGAAGTACGGCGACAAGGCGAAGGGCATCACGCCCTACTATCTGCGCGCGACGATCGAAAACGTCGACGGCGCCGACCTTTCCTACTCCTCGGTGACCCTGCGGGCTCTCGGCGCCGACGGCCGGTCGACCGGCGTGATCATCACCGGCAGCACCGACCAGTGCAAGTCCGGCACGGCGGGCAAGGACTTCACGACCCCGGGCGCGAAGTTCGAAAGCTGCACGCTGCAGGGCGCACGCGAAGGGTCGGCGGTCGCGGCCGCGACCTTCGACAAGGGTGACGGTTACGACAAGTCGCCGCTGGTGTGGAAGAGCTGACCCAGCGTCATCAGCGTGGTCCTGCTCAGCGGCCGGTGACGTCCATCCGCACGTCGCCGGCCGGGACGACGTAGACCGGGTCGGAACCCTGGCGCCAGTGGTCCGAGACCAGCAGGTAGCGGTCCGGGAGCGGCCGGAGCAGCACCAGTCCCGTGTACCGGAACTTGTACTTCGTGTCCGGCTGCGCCAGCGCCACGACCGTCACCCCGGGTCCGGACACCGCGAGCCGGTCGACGCTGTAGAGCGTGATCGCCGGGCGGGACGGCAGGCTGGTCGCCACCGCGACCGCCGCCTGCTCACCCGTGCGGCGCGCGTAGTCCGCGACACTCCACAGTAGACCGATGAGCGCCAGCACCGCGAGGATCAGCGGCCGCAGCCCCGGTTTCGCCGGTTCCGCCGGCCGCGGGGCCGCCCGCAGCCGGTCCGCGTAGGCGAGCAGGCCGGCCGCGGTCAGGAGGGTCAGCGGCAGCGCGATGTCCGGCGCCCAGGACACCGTCACCGGCACCAGCATCCCCATCGCCAGCACGCCCAGCGCCACCCCGCCGAGGACGTACGCCGTGGTGATGCCCGCGTCCGCGAGCACCCGGCCGCGCGCCGGACGGCTGGTCAGCGCCGCCGGCAGCACCACCGTCCGGTGCACGGTGACCGCCAGCAGCGCGAGGATGCCGACGCCGATCAACGGCAGGAACGTCGCGTTGACGCTGCGCAGGGTGTAGTCGGCGGGCGAAAACCCCAGCAGGCTCACGTCGATCCCGAAGTACCCCCACGTCGCCTGCGTGCGCACCCAGCCGAAGTAGAACAACACCGACGACAGCAGCACGGTCTGCGAGAGCACCGCCGTCGCACGGGTCCACCACCCGGCCGGCCGCGCGACGGCGGCCGGGGCCGGGCGGCGGGTGTCACGGAGCCGAGCCGGTCGACGGCGCGGGCGCACCGCTGTCCTCGGGCTCCGTGGTGGTCGGCGCCTGCGACATGGTCGGCTCGGGCAGTGTCAGCGACGGGCCGGTCGGGTCCGCCGCCTGCGGGGACGGGCTCGCGCCGGGCGGCAGCGAGTCACCACCCACCGGCGCGGTGTCCGACGACGTCGCCGGCGCGCCGGAGCCACCGCAGCTTTCGGCCGACACCAACGGAACCAACCCGAGCACGGCGACAACACCGGCCACGCGGATCAGGGATCTCATGCCCGGGACAGTCGCCGGAGCGCGAGCCGGCGTAACCGCGCTCCCCCGGATTCCCCCCAACGGCCGAACTACTTCGGCGCGGCCCGGACGTGGGCGCGCTCGCCCTGGCGGCCGATGAGGCTGAGGAACTCGACCGGCCCGTCGCCCGTCGCCCCGAACCAGTGCGGGGTGCGGGTGTCGAACTCCGCGGCCTCCCCCGGTTTGAGGACCAGGTCGTGCTCGCCGAGGACCAGGCGCAGCGTCCCGTTCAGCACGTAGACCCAGTCGTAGCCCTCGTGCGTGCGCGGGCTGGGTTCGACGTCCCCGGCGGGCAGGACGAACTTGTACGCCTGGATTCCGCCCGGGCGGCGGGTCAGCGGCAGGATCGTCGAGCCGTCCTGGCCGGCGATCGGCCGCAGGTGCACCCGCGGGTCGCCGGTCGGGGGCGCGTCGACCAGCTCGTCGAGCGTGACCTCGTAGGCCCGCGCCAGCGGCAGCAGCTGTTCCAGCGTGGGACGGCGCAGGCCCGCTTCGAGCCGTGACAGCGTGCTGGCCGAAATCCCGGTCTGCTCCGCCAACGCCGTGAGCGTGGTCTCGCGCTGCAGCCGGAGCCGCTTCAGCCGTGGCCCGACGGCGTCGAGCGTCCGGTCGGTCGTTTCGTCCATCCGGCCATTTTGCCATTCGGCAAGAAACTTTGCCAGATGGCGCGGTCCGGGCGCACGGTGGCCCGGTGAACGCATTCGACCAGCCCTACTGGGAAGACCACTGGCGGCAGGCCCACCACGGCCCGGGCACGCCCAACCCCCACCTGCTCCGCGAAACCGGTGACCTGACGCCCGGCACGGCCCTCGACGCCGGCTGCGGCCAGGGCAGCGAAGCCCGCTGGCTCGCGGCCCGCGGCTGGGCCGTCACGGCGGTGGACATCGCCGCCGAAGCCCTCCCCGCCTCGGCGGGCGTCCGGTGGGTCCGCGCGGACCTGACCACCTGGGCGCCCGGCGAGCGGTTCGACCTCGTCGTGACGCACTACGCCCACCCCGCGATGCCGCAACTCGCCTTCTACGAACGCATTTCCGGCTGGGTGGCCCCCGGCGGCACGCTGCTCGTCGTCGGCCACCGGCACGGGCACCACCACCCCGACGAGGCGTCGGTGACGCCCGAGGCCATCACCGGAGCACTCGGCGACGGCTGGCGGACCACCACCGCCGAAACCCGCACCCGGTCCGCGCTGAACGGCCGCGGCTCGCTGCACGACGTCGTCGTGCGCGCCACCCGGGAGGACGCATGACCACCATCACCGACCCGCGCCGGCGGCGCACCGTCCTGGTCGGCGTCTGCCTCGCGCTGATGGCGGTGATCGCGTCGGTGTCCGGGCTCAACGTCGCCCAGCCCGAGCTCGCGGTCGAGTTCGGCGCGTCGCAGGGCACCGTCATGTGGATCATCAACGGGTACACGATCACCCTCGCGGCGCTGCTCCTGCCGCTGGGCGCCGTCGGCGACCGCTGGGGCCGGAAACCGGTGCTGCTGGGCGGGTTGACGCTCTTCGGGCTGGCGAACGGCGTGGCGGGTCTCGCGCCGTCGGCCGGGATCCTGATGTCCGCGCGGCTGCTGAGCGGGGTCGGCGCGGCGATGATCATGCCGGTGACCTTGGCCGTCATCACGGCGACCTTCCCGGACGAGGAACGGTCCCGGGCGATCGGCGTGTGGACCGGTGTCGCCGGGGGCGGCGGCATCCTCGGGATGTTCCTGTCGGCCGTGCTGGTGGACGTCGCGAGCTGGCGGTGGCTGTTCGTCCTGCCGGTCGCGCTCGTCGTGGCCGCGGTGGCCGTGACGCTGCGGGCGGTGCCCGACTCCCGCGAGCAGACGCGGCACGGCTTCGACGTCCTCGGCTCGCTGCTGTCCGTGGTCGCCGTGGTCGGCTTCGTTTTTGTGCTGCACGAAGGGCCGGAACGCGGGTGGGCCGCGCCGGTGACGCTGCTGAGCCTGGCGGCCGGGGTCCTCGGCGCGGCCGGTTTTGTGGCCTGGGAACTGCGCAGCCCGGCGCCGCTGCTCGACGTCCGCCTCTTCCGCGAGCGCGGCCTGGCCAGTGGTTCCGTGGCGCTGCTGGCGGTGTTCGGGGTGCAGGCGGGGATCTTCGTGGTGCTCTTCCCCTACTTCGAAGCAGTCCTCGGCTGGTCCGGCTTCCGCTCGACCCTGGCGCTCATGCCGACGGCGCTGCTGATGATGGTCGCGTCCGGGCTCGCGCCACGGGTGGCCGAGCGCGCCGGGGTGCGCGCGACGATGGCGGCCGGGATCGTCCTGGGCGCCGCGGGCCTGGTGCTCATGGCGGTCTTCGTCTCGGTCGGCGGCGGCTACCTTTCGGTGCTGCCCGGCATGCTCGCGATGGGGCTGGGCATGGGGTTGACGATGACGCCGGCCACCGAAGCCATCACCGGCGCCCTGCCGCGGGAGCGCCAGGGTGTGGCGTCCGCGCTCAACGACGTCACCCGGGAGCTGGGCACCGCGCTCGGGGTCGCGCTGCTCGGCACGGTCCTGGCCGCCGGTTACCGCGGCGCCCTCGGTTCCCGGTTCGACGGCGTTCCTGCGGAGCTCGCCGAGAATGCGCGCCGGGGTGTCGCGAACGCCGTCGCGGCCGGCTCGCCGGCGGTGGCCGACGCGGCGCGGCAGTCCTTCGTGGACGGCTGGCAGCAGGCGATGTGGGCCGGCGCCGGGGTGCTGGTGGTCGTGCTCGGCCACGTGCTCCTGCGCGGCCCGGGGCGAAAACCGTCTTTTCGCCGGTATACAACCAGCAGGAAGATCGGTTAGCTTCCGCTGGTGAAGTTCACGAGTGCGCTGCTCTCTACGATGCTGGCAGTAGGCGCCCTGGTCCCCCTCGCCCCGGCTCCGGCCCGGGCCGAGGCGGACCCGGCGCCGTGGGCCGGCCCGCTCAGCACGCGCGGCCGCTACATCGTCGACGCGAACGGCGACCGCTTCAAGCTGAAGGCCGCCAACTGGCACGGCGCGAGCGGCACGTGGACCGGCTCGGGCGACGTGAACGACCCCGCGAACCACCACGCCGGGGAGATCGCCTACCAGACCCCGCTCGGCCTGGACCGCGTCTCCGTCGACACGGTGATCGACGGGCTCGCGCGGCTGGGCCTCAACAGCGTGCGGCTGCAGTTCTCCAACGCGATGATCCACGACACCCGGCCGGTCCCCGACCTGCCGGCCAACCCGGACCTCCACGGCCTGACGCCGTTGCAGGTCTACGACCGCGTGGTCACCCGCCTCACCGCGCGCGGGTTCGCCGTGATCCTCAACAACCACACCACGACTTCGCGCTGGTGCTGCGGGCTCGACGGCAACGAGCGCTGGAACACCGCGCAGACCGAGCAGCAGTGGCAGGACGACTGGCTGTTCATGGCCCGCCGGTACGCCGCGAACAAGCGCGTGGTCGGCGCGGACCTCTACAACGAGGTCCGCCGCAACACCTTCGACGACCCGAACTGGGGCTGGGGCAACGACAAGGACTGGCAGCGCGCGACCCAGCAGGTCGCCGACCGCATCCTGAGCGAGGCCAACCGGGACCTGCTGATCATCGTCGAGGGCATCAACTGGACCGGCCTGCCCATCGACGGCTTCGCCCACGGCCGCCCGACCCTCGAGCCCGCCCGCACGCTGTCCCACACGCTCGTCGAGTCCGGGAAGCTCGTCTATTCCGCGCACTTCTACGGCTACACCGGGCCGAACCACTCCGGTGCCACCGGCATCGGCGAGACCCACGACCCGCGCTACCGCGACCTCTCGCCGCAGGAACTGCGGGACACGCTGTACCGGCAGGCGTTCTTCGTCTCGGCCGACACCGGCAAGCACTACACCGCGCCGCTGTGGATCAGCGAGTTCGGCGAGGGCCGGCACACGACCGACCCGGCGTCGCGCGCGTTCTTCGAGAACTTCGTGAACTACCTCGCCGAGACCGACACCGACTTCGCCTACTGGCCGGCGGTCGGCTTCCAGACCGACGGGACCGGTGACGGCTGGTCGCTGCTCGCCTACGACACCGCCGGGCGGCGCATCGACGTCCTCGACGGCACGGACTGGCGCGGGCCCGCGTGGCAACGGCTGATCACCGCGCCGTCGCGCACCGGGCGGATCCCGGCGGCCGACCACTGGTCGATGCTCAACCTCGACTACGCGGACTTCCCGGCGTCACTCACAGTCCGCGCCAAGCCCGACTGGGATCCGGGTGCCCGCAAGGGCGCCTGCCCCGACGGCCAGCGGCTGACGGGCCTGGCCCACACCGGCGGCCGCGGCCTGTGCACCGGCACGCTCCTGGTCCCGTCCGCCTACACCACGGTCCGCGACGAGTCCTTTGTGGACACCGACTGGGCGTCCGGGTACACGAAGGTGCAGTGCCCGGCCGACTCCGCCGTGGTCGGGTACAGCGTCAAGGGCGCGGCCTTCTCCGCCGTGCTGTGCGGCAGGTCCGCGACACCGCTGGGCCGCACCGGGCGCACGGTCTGGTTCGACCGCGGGGACAACCGGCCCGCCGGCGACCCCGGCGGCGACTTCGCCTCCGGCAACTACAAGGGCCAGTGCGCGCCGAACGAGTACGTCGCCGGCGTCGCCTACACCGGCCGCATCGGCTCCGGCAAGACGCCGGACGCGCTGTTCTGCCGCTCCTGAGTCACCTCCAGGCTCAGCGCGACCGCCCGCTCGGCCAACGGGGACAGCGTCCGGTCGGCCGGCCACGCCAGCCAGATCTCCCGTGGCGCCGGCGCGGGCTCGAGCGGGTGCGTGACCAGCCCGTCGTCGTCCGGCCGGCCGTCGAGGGTCAGCATCGGCATGACGGCGATGCCGAGGCCGGCGCGCACCATCGACAGCACACCCTGGTTGTCCGCGGTGCGGAACACGATCAGCGGCGAGACCCCGGACTCGGCGTACACGCGTTCCACGCGCGCCTGATCGCAGATCGGCGGCTGCGCGACCATCGGCGTCCCGTGCAACGCCGTGAGCGGCACCGGCCCCGGCGCGAACGTGCCGCGGCGGGCGACCACGGCGTACGGATCGGCCAGCACCCGCGTCTGCTCGACGTCCCCGCCGACCCGGCCGTCGAAGAACAGCAGGTCCAGCTCGCCGATCCGCGGCTCGTCCGTCTCCTCCTCGAAGAGGCGGACGTCGGCCGCCGGGTGCTCGTCCCGCAGCCGCCGGACCACCGCGGGCAGCAGGACGTTCGTGACGCTCTGGAAGGTGCCGATGTCGACCCGGCCGTCCCCGGCCTTGAACCGCTCGACGGCGTCCTCGGCCGCCGCCGCGCGGGCGAGGAGCTCCCGGCCGTGGGCCAGGACGACCTCGCCGAGCGGGGTCAGGCGCACCGCCTTCGGGCCGCCCGGGCGGTCGAACACCGCGCCGCCCACGGACTTCTCCAGCGCGGCGATCTGCTGGCTGACGGCGGACTGGGTGTAGCCGAGGCGCTCGGCGGCCCGGCCGAAGGTGCCTTCGGCCGCGACGGCTTTTCGCGATCACTCGGGGCCCCTAACGTCCCTTTCATGACTCCTCGGCACGCCCTCTGGCTCCCCTTGTTCGACGCCCTGGCCGACCCCGCGCTGATCGCCCGCCTCGCCGCCGAAGCCGAAGAAGCCGGCTGGGACGGCCTGTTCGTCTGGGACCACCTGCGCTGGCGCGAGCCGGTCACCGCCGTCGCCGACCCGTGGATCACTCTGGCCGCGGTCGCCACCGCCACCTCGAAACTCCGTTTCGGCCCGATGGTCAGCGCGATCACCCGCCGCCGCCCGGTCAAGCTCGCCCGCGAAACCGCCACCCTCGACCGCCTCGGCGGTGGCCGGCTCACCCTCGGGGTCGGCCTCGGCAGCGACCGGTTCGGCGAGGAGTTCTCCCGCACCGGCGAGGAAACCGACGACAAGGTGCGCGGCCGCATGCTGGACGAGGCCCTCGACGTCCTGGCCGCCGCCTGGTCCGGCGACGTCGTGCACCACCACGGTGAGCACTACACGGTGGACGGCATCCGGTTCCTGCCCACGCCGGCGCGGCGGATCCCGGTGTGGGCGGCCGGGTTCCCGGGCAAGCTCCGCCCGATGCGCCGGGCCGCGCGTCTCGACGGCTTCTTCCCGGTCAACCTCACCTCACCGGACCAGTTCGCCGAAGTCGTCGCCCAGGTCGAAGCCCTGCGCACGACGACCGGGCCGTTCGACCACGTCGCCGAAGTCACGCCCGGCCAGGACAGCTCCCCGTACGCGCGGGCCGGCGCGACCTGGCTGCTGACCGCGTTCGACCCGGAGTCGCTGTCGGCCGACCACGTGCGTGGGGTGCTGCGCGACGGCCCGCGCTAGCGGATCCGCAGCTTCCGCATCAGCTTCAGCCCGGAAAGCATGCCCTCGACGTACTTTTCGTAGCTCTGGCCGGCCCGCGGCCCCATGACCTGCTTCTTGAGCACGGCCCGGTTCTGCACGTCGGTGTACTTGAGCAGCCCCTGGTCGCCGTGGCGGGCGCCGACCCCGGAGCTCTTGACCCCGCCGGACGGCGTGCCCTTGGCCGCGAACGCCGTGGCGAGGATGTCGTTGATGTTGACGTTGCCCGACTCGATGCGCGCGGCCACGGCGGCCGCGGCGCCGACGTCGCGGCCCCAGACCGAGGCGTTGAGGCCGTAGTCGGTGTCGTTGGCGAAGGCGACGGCCTCGTCGACGCTGCCGTACTTGTGCAGCGCCACCACGGGCCCGAAGGTTTCGGTGACCCCGCAGTCCATGTCCTTCGTGACACCTTCGAGGATCGTCGGCTCGAAGAACGCCGGGCCGAGGTCGGGCCGCGGCTTGCCGCCGCAGAGCACGGTCGCGCCCTTCGCGACGGCGTCGTCGACGTGCGCCTTGACCCGGCGCATGTGGTCGACCGAGACGAGCGAGCCCATCTCGGGCCCGAAGTCGTAGGCGGCGCGGACGTCGAGCGCCTTCGCCTTGGCCACGAAGGCGTTCTTGAACTCGTCGTAGCGCGACTCGGGCAGGTAGATCCGCTCGATGTGCATGCAGATCTGGCCGGTGTTGCCGAACGCGCCGAAGATCGCGCCCTGCGCGGCTTCGGCGAAGTCGGCGTCTTCGAGCACGATCATCGGGTTCTTGCCGCCGAGCTCGAGGCAGCAGCCGATGAGGTTCCGGCCGGCCCGTTCGCCGATCACCCGGCCGGTGGCCGTGGAGCCGGTGAACATCACGTAGTCGGCGTGGTCGATCAGCGTCGGCCCGACGTCCGGGCCCTCGCCGCAGACCACCTGGAACAGGCCCGCGGGCAGGCCGGCCTCCTCCAGCAGCTGGACGCCGTAGAGCGGCGACAGCGCCGTTTTGTTGTCGGGCTTGAGCACCACGGCGTTGCCGGCCATGAGCGCCGGGATCGCGTCGGAAATGCCGGTGGCGAACGGGAAGTTCCACGGCGCGATGACCCCGACGACCCCCTTGGGCCGCCGGATCTCGGTCGACGTCGTCAGCAGCGGCACCGGCCCGCCGCGCTTCGTCGGCGCCAGCAGTTTCGCGGCCCGCTTCAGGTAGTGGCTCATCACCATCGCCGGGTCGCAGGTCTCTTCGATCGCCATCCGGCGGTTCTTGCCGCTCTCGACCTGGATGAGGTCGGCGACGTCGGTCGCGTGGGCGACGAAGAGCGCGTGTGCCCGCTTGAACACCGCCAGCCGCCGCTTGAGCGGGGTCGCGGCCCACTTCGCCTGCGCCGCGCGGGCGACGGCGAAGGCCGCCTCGATGTCGGCCGGCGCCGACTGCGGCAGCTCGACGAGCGTCTCGCCGGTGTAGACCTCGGTGAGCGGCCAGGTCGCGCCGGCCGGGCCCGGCACCCGGGCGACGAGCCGCCGCAGGAGCGCGTCGGTCACCGACGCCGGACGGGTGAGCTGGAGCGGGGTGAGGGTCATGGCCGGCTTCCCGTCAGTGGTCCGCGAGCACGAGGTGCGCGCCCATCTCGCCGATCATGATGCTGGGCGCGTTGGTGTTGCCGCCGGTGATCGACGGCATGATCGAGGCGTCGCAGACCCGCAGGCCGTCGACCCCGCGGACCTTGAGGTCGGGTCCGACGACGGCGAGCTCGTCGACGCCCATCCGGCAGGTGCCGACGCCGTGGTAGACCGACGTCGCGCGGTTGAGGATCGCGTCGCGCAGCTCCTGGCCCTTGAGCTGCGTGCCCGGGTGGATCTCTTCCTTGACCGAGCCGTTGAACGCCTTCGACGCGAAGATCTCGCGCACCAGCTCCGAACCCTCGCCGAGCACTTCGAGGTCGGCCGGGTCGGCCAGGTACTGGAAGTCGATGAGCGGCGCCGCGGTCGGGTCGCCCGACGCGAGCCGCAGCGTGCCCCGGCTCTTCGGGTAGATCAACGTCGTCAGCACGGTCAGCGCCGGGCGCTTGTCGACGTCGTGGCGGATCGGCGCGTCCTGGTTGGGCGAGACGTACGCCCACGGCAGCAGGTGCAGCTGGAGGTCGGGGACGGCCTCGGCCTGGGACGTCTTCAGGAACGCGACCGCTTCGAAGACCGAGTTCGCCAGGAAGGTCGTGCCGGGGCGCATCAGCTCCCGGGCCAGGCCGCGCGCGAAGTAGCCCGGCGTGCCGGAGTTGCGGCTCGACGAGACGTGGAAGGTCAGCGCGTGGAACATGTGGTCGTGCAGGTTGTCCCCGACCGGCAGGTCCGCGACGACGCCGATGCCGAGCTCCCGCAGGTGCGCCGCGTGGCCGATCCCGGAGAGCATGAGCAGCTGCGCGGAGCCGACGAACCCGGCCGAGAGGATGACTTCCTTGCCGGCGCGGATGGTGCGCCGGCGGCCGCGGTCGAGGACTTCGACCCCGGCGGCGCGGCCGTTCTCGATGAGCACCTTCGTCGCCAGCACCCCGGACTGCACCTGGAGCGTCGCGGGCGCGAGACCGTGGACGTAACCGCGCGACGCGCTGTAGCGCAGGCCGTCGGCGGCGTTCTGCTGCATCCGGCTGACGCCCTCTTGGGACTCGGCGTTGTAGTCGTCGAGGATCTTGCAGCCGACGGCGTCCGCGGTGGCCTGGATGAACTGCAGGGTCCCCTCTTCGGGGCGCTTGTTGCGGGTGACGCGGATCGGGCCGCCCGCGCCGCGGAAGGCGTTCTCGCCGTCCTCGAAGTCCTCCATCCGCTTGTAGGCGGCGTTCACGCTGTCGGCGTCCCAGCCGGTATTGCCTTCGGCGGCCCAGGAGTCGAAGTTGGCGCGGTTGCCGCGGACGTAGACCATGCCGTTGATGGAGCTGGACCCGCCGACGACCTTGCCGCGCGGCACCGGCATCCGTCGATCTAGAACGTGTTTCTGCGGGACGGAGTAGTAGCCCCAGTCGAAGGGCTTCTTGAGCTGGGGCACGGCGTGCATGGGGCCGACCAGCCCGGGCTTCTTGATCATCATCTTCTGGTCGGACTTGCCGGCTTCGAGGACGATGACACTGGCTCCCGCGGCAGCCAGCCGCCCGGCGACCGCGGCACCCGAACTCCCCGACCCGACGACCACGTAGTCGGCCTCATCGCCGCGCGGCGCCCTGTTCGCCATTTCCGCTCCTCGGTCGGCCCGCCCCAGAACTGTAACCTGTTCTAGTTCGGTCAACCGTATAGCGTCCCGGCCGGGTTCCGCAATGGCGGACGCGTCGCTCAGCCCCGGGCGTTCGGATCGATCACGTCGCCGGCCAGGCCGGTGGCGGTCTCGCTGAGGGAGCCGGTCGAGTCGAGGAACTCCTGCCCCTGGGTGGTCGCCGACCCGACCGCCTCGGTGGCCCCGTCGACGGGCAGGTCGACGCCGGTCAGTTCGGTGACCTTCTCCCCCACTCCGCCGAGCTGCCCGTCGTCCAGTTCGCCGGGCGCTCAAGGGGTCGTGAGTGTTTAGTCGGGTTAGAACCCTACTTACCACTCACGACAAGCCACGCCAGACCACCAAACGTTCGCCGCGACCACCCCGGCGCAGGACGCGTGCGTGACGACAGTGAAGCGCTGCTTGTCGTCAGACGACCGTGAAGCTCGCCGTCAACGTCGCCGCCGAGCTCGTGCCCACGTAGACCTCGATCTTCCCCGGCTCCACCCGGAACTTCGCGCCGTTGTCGTAGAAGCCGACGTCCTCCGGGGTGAGCGTGAACGACACCGTCTTCGACGCGCCCGCGGCCAGCGTCACCCGCTCGAACCCGCGAAGGCGACGAACCGGCTGAACGATCGAAGCGACCGGATCACGCAAGTACAGCTGCACGACCTCATCGCCCGCACGGCCGCCGGTGTTGGTCAGCCGCACGCTCACCTGGACCCGCCCTCCCCGCGCCGGCATGCGGGTGTCCGAAAGACGCAGGCTGTCGACCCGGAACGTCGTGTACGACAAGCCGTGGCCGAACTCGTAGAGCGGTCCGGACTCCAGGTCGAGGTACTTGGACGTGTACTTGTTGACCGGGTCGGCCGGGCGGCCGGTGTTCTCGTGGTTGTAGTAGATCGGGACCTGCCCGACCGCGCGCGGGAAGCTGACCGGCAGCTTGCCGCCCGGGTTGACCACGCCGAACAGGACGTCCGCGACCGCGTGCCCGCCCTGCACCCCGGGTGCCCACGCCTCGAGGATCGCCGGCGCGTTGTCGTGCAGGTACGGGATCGTCAGCGGCCGGCCGTTGACCAGGACCACCACGAACGGCTTCCCGGTCGCCTTGATCGCGGCCACCAGCTGCTGCTGCACCCCGGGCAGGTCGATGACGCTGCGCGCCGCCGCCTCGCCGCTCATCGCGGCGGTTTCGCCGACCACCACGACCGTCACCTCGGCCGCGCGGGCCGCCTGCTGCGCGGCGGCGAACCCGCTCGTGTCGGCGCCCTCCACCGTGCAGCCGGCGGTGTAGGTCACCGTGGCCCCGGGCGCCGCCGCCTTGATGCCGTCGACCACCGTCACCGGCGGGGTCGTGCCCGCGCCGGTGCCGAGGCCCGACCAGGTGCCGTTCAGGTCGTAGGTCGCCGTGCCGAGCGGGCCGACCACCGCCACCGAGCGCACGGTCTTCGCCAGCGGCAGCAGTCCCTCGTTCTTCAGCAGCACCATGGACCGCCCGGCGGCCTGGCGCGACGCGGCGAGCGCGGCCGGGGAAGGCGCTTTCACCTCGCCCGGCTCGTCGACGTACGGACGCTCGAACAGCCCCAGCCGGACCTTCACCAGCAGGATCCGGCGGACGGCGTCGTCGATCTGGTCGCGGGTGATCCGCCGCTGGTTCAGCAGCTGCTCGCCGTACTTCACGTAGTTGGTGCTGACCATCTCCATGTCCACGCCCGCGGGCAGCGCCGCCGCCGCGGCGTCCGCGCCGTCGCCGGCGAGCCCGTGGTTGATCAGCTCCTCGATGCCGGTGTAGTCGCTGACGACGAACCCGCGGAAGCCGTAGGCGCCCTTGAGGACGTCGTGCAGGACGTAACCGTTGCCGTGCGCGGGCACGCCGCTGATCGTGTTGAAGCTGGCCATCACGGTCGCCACGCCGGCCTCGACACTCGCCTTGAACGGCGGCAGGTAGAGGTTGTGCAGCCGCTGCAGCGAGATGTCGACGGTGTTGTAGTCCCGGCCGCCTTCGGCCCCGCCGTAGGCGACGAAGTGCTTGGCGCACGCGGCGAGGCGGTCCGGTGACGAGTAGTCGTCACCCTGGTACCCGCGGACCTTCGCCACGGCCATCTTCGAAGCCAGGTAAGGATCTTCGCCGTACCCCTCGGCGATGCGCCCCCAGCGCGGCTCGTGGGTGACGTCCATCATCGGCGCGTAGGTCCAGTGGATGCCGCTGTGGCGGGCCTCCTTCGCCGACACCGTCGCGTCGGCCCCCGCCACGGCCGGGTCGAAGCTCGACCCCTGGGCGAGCGGGATCGGGAAGTTGGTCGTGTACCCGTGGATGACGTCGAGGCCGAAGATCAGCGGGATCCGCAGCCGGGTCTGCTCGACGGCGATCTTCTGCAGCGCGTTCAGCTTCGCGGCGCCCACCACGGAGAACACCCCGCCGAGCTGCCCGGTCGCCAGCGACGTCCGCGCGAGGTCTTCGGTGCCGACCAGCTGGAGCTGGCCGAGCTTCTCGGCGAGGGTCATCTTCCGCAGCAGGGACTCGACCCGTTCGTCGCGGTCCGGCCGGCCGGCCGGACCCGCCGGGTCCGCGGCGGCGGCGCCCGGGGCGAGCAGGCCGACCCCGCCCGCGGTGAGGATCCCGCCGACCCCGGCGAGCAGGCTCCGCCGGTTCACACCGTCGGCGGCCGGGCGATCGGCAGCGTGGCTCTCGGACTGCTCCATGGCGGGGACCCTTTCGCGAGAGAACTCGGGGCGCACAGGATAGGCACGAAAGGCCGCCGCCAGCAGCACGAATGGCGCCCTCTGTTCGGCCCTTCGGCGGGTTGTGGTCCGGGCCGGGAAGCCCCTACGGTCGGAAATTCGCGAGCCACTGGGGGAAGCCGTGCGAATGTCCGGAGCTGTCCTCACGAGTGTGCTGCTGCTGACCGGCGCCACTCCGGCGACCGCCGGCACGGAGTGGGCGCCGTCGCCGATCACGTGGACGACCTGCCCGGACGAGCCGGACGGCGAGTGCGGCACACTGCGGGTGCCGCTGGACTGGGACCGGCCCCGCGGGCCGGAGATCACCCTCGCGGTGGCGCGGCACCGCGCCACCGATCCCGCGCACCGCATCGGCGTGCTGCTGGCCGACGCCGGCGGCCCCGGTTCGTCGGGCGCGGAGTTCGCGCTGGCGCCGGGCTACTTCAGTCCCGAGGTGCGGGCCCGGTTCGACGTGGTCGGCTTCGACCTGCGGGGCACCGGGAACAGCGAGTTCATCCGGTGCGAGCCCGAGCCGGGCGGCCCGGACGACACGCCCGCCAGCCCGGCCGAGTTCGACGCTTTCCGGCGGTACAACCGGCAGGCGGTGGCGGACTGCCGGGCGCGGAACCTACCCGTGTTCGACCACGCCGACACCGCGGTCAACGCCCAAGACATGGACGCGCTCCGGCGGGCCCTCGGCGAGGAGAAGATCAGCTTCCAGGGCATCTCCTACGGCACCCTGCTCGGGCAGCAGTACGCCGAGGCGCACGGCGACCGCGTCCGCGCGATGGTCCTGGACGGCACCATCGACCACAGCGTCGACACCCGGCACTTCGTCGGCGACCGCGCCACCGCCGCCGACGACCTGTTCGGGCAGTTCACCGCGTGGTGCGGCCGGACCCCTTCGTGCGCGCTGCACGGCCAGGACGTCCGGGCGGTGTGGGAGCGGGCGCTCGTCGCGGCCGACGGGATGCCGTTGCCGTCCGGCTGGCTGCCGGAATGGGCGTTCTCGGACATGTACACCCCCGACTGGGACGCCCTCGCGACGCTGGTCGCCGACACCGCCGCCGGCCGGCCGCCGGTGCGCGCGCAGTTCGAGTACAACTACCGGTCGGTCCGCCTCGCCGTCGTCTGCCAGGACTTCGACCTCCGGATCGGCACTTTCGCGCAGTACTCGGCGATGCGCGCCGAAGAGCTGCGCCGGGCGCCGATCATGCGGGGCAGTGTCCTGGGGCACGGTGAGGTGATGGCCTGCACCGGCATCCCCGGCCCGCCCGCGAACCCGCCGCACCGGCTCGACCTCGCGCGGGCGCCGCGGATCCTGCTGCTGAGCTCGCGCCACGACCCGGCGACGCCGTACGCGTGGGCGCTGAACATCCACCACCAGGCGCCGGCGAACACCACGCTGCTGACGTACGAGGGCTCCGGCCACGCCGTCTACCAGCGCACCCCCTGCACCCGGGCGGCCGTGGACGGCTACCTGCTGACCGGCCGGGCGCCCCGGCACGACCTCAGCTGCCCGGGCTGACCCGCGCGTCGCGGTTCACCACCCGCAGGATCAGCCACTGGTCGAACCACGCGCCGGCCGTCGTGACGACCAGCATCACCAGACCGATCACCAGGTGCGTGTAGCTGTGCAGCGGCGCGGCGCTGTCGGTCAGCTTCGTGAGCCCGAACTGCAGTCCCAGCCGCAGGACGAACAGGACCGCGACCAGGCCGAGCGCCTGCTTGCTGCGCCACACCGCGCGCAAGTACTTGCGGCGGCGGGAAAGCAGCGTGAACCACAGCGTCAGGTGCACCGCGACGAGCACCAGCGGCAGCAGGGCGACCCACGAGTAGCGGTCGCTGAACTGCCGGGTCAGGTCGTTGCTGGCGACCAGCAGCCCGACGAGCACGAAGTACCAGCCCGGCAACCCTTCGACCGGTCCCTGGACGGGTCGTGCGCCGGTGATGAACTCTGCCTCCCGCATGGGAACCCTCCGTCTGTCGTCGTCTCGTCCCGAGTCTCACGGGAACCACGGGCGCCGCGATCAACCGGCGGTACGAGATCGCCCGGCCGTCTCGTACCCGGGTATGAGTTCCGGCCGCGGAGGCGGCGCGGGCGCGTCTCGTGAGGCACCATCGGCAGATGACCTTCGAAGGCCGTCCGTGATCACGCGGATCCCGTGGAGCGGCCGCCGGGGCCCGCTCGTGGCCGAGGCGGTTGTGCTCGCCGTGCTGGTGGTGCTCGACATGGTGCTCGCGGTCCGGGCGGGTCCGGTGCGGGGCGAGCTCTCCACCGTCGCCCTCGAGTTCGCGCCCGGGGTCGGCCCGGTCGTCGCGCTGCTGGCCGTGCTGCGCCGCCGGTTCCCCGACCACATCGCCGTCCTCGCCACCGCCGTCTCGGGGCTTTCCTTGCTGGGCACGGTGATCACGGCCGCCGTCGCCGCGGCGGGCTCGCGGCTCCCGCCGCAACCCGGCGCCGCCGAGACCCTGGCGATCGCGCTCGTGGTCGGCGCCTGCTGCCACCGGCTCTCCCCGCGTTCCGCCACCGCGCAGGCGGTTCTCGGCGGCTGCGCGGTGACGCTCGCCCCGATCCTGCGTTACGGCACGGACACCCCGGCCGCGCTCTACTCCGCCGGAGCCGCCGTGGTCTGGGGCGCCGCGCTGGCCGGCGGCCTGGTGCTGCGCGACGCCGAAGTCCGCGCCCGCGTGGAAGTCCTGGAGGTCCGCAACACCGAACGGCTGCGCCTGGCCCGCGAGCTGCACGACCTGGTCGCCCACCAGGTCACCGGGATCGTCGTGCGGGTGCAGGCCGCCCACCGCGTCGCCGAACGCACCGGCGGCGACACGACGACGTTCGCCGAGCTCGAAACCGCGGGCGCCACGGCCCTCGCGGCCATGCGCCGGCTGGTGGGCGCGCTGCGGACCGGCGAGGAGGACCTCTTCGTGCCGCCCACCGATCTCGCCACCGCGGTGGACCGCGCGGTCGGCGACGACGAGCGCATCCACCTCGACGTCGGTCCCGGCCTCGCCGGGGTGCCGGTCGCGCCCGAGGTCGTGACGACCGCCCACCGGCTGCTCACCGAGTCGCTCACCAACGTCCGCCGGCACGCGCCCGGCGCTGCCGAGGTGCGGGTGCTCGTGCGGCACGAACCGGACGGCGCGCTGCGGATCGAGGTGGTCAACGACGGCGCCGCGAAACCCGCCCGCCGGGGTGGCTACGGCCTGCTCGGGATGGCCGAGCGGGTGGCCGCGGTGGGCGGTACGGTGCAGGCGGGACCGGCGGACGGGCAGCGCTGGCGCGTCGTCGCGCGGCTGCCGCTCGAACCGGGCTGACCGCCGACGAGGGGAACCGGGTGCCGACGCGAGTGCTGATCGCCGACGACCAGGCGATGGTCCGCGCGGGGTTCCGGCTCATCCTCGAGGGCGAACCGGACATCGAGGTGGTCGGCGAGGCCGCCGACGGCGACCAGGCGGTGCGGCTCGCCCGCGAGCTGCGCCCCGACGTCACGCTGATGGACATCCGGATGCCCGGCGTGGACGGGCTGCGGGCGACCGAGCTGCTCGCCGGCCCGGACGTCCCGGAGCCGCTGCACGTCGTGATGGTGACGACGTTCGGGCTGGACGAGAACGTGCACGCGGCCCTGCGCGCCGGCGCCTGCGGGTTCCTGCTCAAGGACGCGGGGCCGAACCTGCTCGTCGAGGCCGTGCACGCCGCCGCCCACGGCGAAGCGCTCGTCTCCCCCGCGATCACGACCCGGCTGCTGGCGCACTTCGCACGCCGCGACCCCGGGCGCGCGACGGAGCTGGCGAGCCCGCTGACCCCGCGTGAGCTCGACGTCGTCCGCGCGGTCGCCCGCGGCGAGACGAACGACGAGATCTGCCGCTCGCTGGTGGTGTCACTGCCCACCGTCAAGACGCACATCGGCGCGGCCAAGCGCAAGCTCGGGGCGCGCAACCGCACCGAAATCGCCATCTGGGCCTGGGAAAGCGGCCTGGTCCGCTGACCGCGGCACCCGCACGACGACGGTGCGCGCGACAACGTCGCCGAACCGCTGACGGCGGCGGGTCACCAGCATCACGACGATCCCGACCAGCCCCCAGGCGAAGCCGTCGACCATCATCAGCAGCTCCCGCACGACGAACACCGACAGCGGCGGGTGGCCCCCGTCGAGCGTCACGACCCGCAGCCGCAGCCACCGCATCGCCGGGGTCTGGCCGCCGTGCCGCCACGGCCACCAGGTGGTGACGAACCAGAAGCCGACGAAGTCGAGCGCCAGCATCGTGTAGACGACGGCTTTGAGGAACCCGAGCAGCGCGGGCCCGTGCGGGTGGAAGAGCCAGATGACGGCGATGGCGAGCAGCAGCATGGGGAGGAAGACGAGCATCTCGTCGAGCAGGAACTGCACGAGCCGCCGCCCGACGATGCCGCGTCCGGTCCGGGAACCGCTCATCAGCCCATGATCTCCGCCCGGCGGCCCCGGCGCGCGCTGAGCGCGTGTCTCATACCCCGGGCCGAGGCGGAACCGGCGAGTTCGTCCTCCGGGCTGATCACCGGCGCGCGCGGCGAGGCCAGGCTCGGCGCGGACGACCCGACGACGGAAGGACTCCCGGTGCGCACCACCCGGACAGGATTGGCCGCCCTGGCGGCCCTGCTCGTCGCGACCACGGCCACCACGGCCGCGGCCGCCGATCCCCTCACGCCCTACACGACCCAAAAGCTCACCTGGGGCGACTGCCCGTTCAAGCCCGCCGCGAACGACGCGCCCGTGCAGTGCGCCCGGGTGGTCGTCCCGCGGGACTGGGCCGACCCGGCGTCGGGGCACGACCTCGAGGTGTCGATCAGCCGGGCCGCGGCCACCGGGGAGCGGCGCGGCGCCCTCCTGCTGAACCCCGGCGGGCCCGGCGGCCAGGGCACCACGCTGGCGGGACCGCTCGCGGCGCTGGAGCCGTCGGTGCACGCGCTCTACGACTTCGTCGGCATGGATCCGCGCGGGACCGGGCAGGCCGGGACCGACGACCACGGCTTCCAGTGCCAGGTCCCGGCCGGCCGGCTCCCGCAGGGCGCCCTCGACGCCCGGGACCGCTCGGCCGGAAGCATCGCGCGGCACCAGCAGGTTCCGCGCGCCATCGCCGAGGCGTGCCAGAGCGACGCGCTCGCGCCGTTCGTCACCACCTGGCAGACGGCGCACGACATGGACCTGGTCCGCGGCCTGCTCGGCGACGAGAAGCTCAACTACCTCGGCTACTCCTACGGCACCTGGCTCGGCGCGAAGTACGCGTCGCTGTTCCCGGAGCACACCGGCAAGACCGTGCTCGACTCCAGCGTCGACTTCGAGGGCCGGCTGCAGGCCGACTTCGAGGCCTTCCCGGTCATCGACCAGCGGCAGTTCGACGACGTCTACCTGCCGTGGCTGGCCCGCACCTTCCCGGACCAGCTGGGCCGGACGGCCGCCGAGGTCAAGGCGAAGTGGGAACGCGTGCGCGCCTACTACGGCACCCAGGGTGTCTCCCCCGACACCTTCGACAGCATCTTCGTCGGCAACGGCAGCCCGATCCAGTGGCTGCTCGGCGCGCTGGTGTTCCTCCAGGGCGCGGCCGCGCTCGACGGGACGTCCGCCACGCCGCCGCCCGCGCTGGCCGGGCCGCTGGACGCCGCGTCGCGCGAGAAGTTCGGGGTGCCCGCGGCCGAGCTGACCCCGGCGCGGGTCGTCGCGCTCGCGCCCGACTACACCCAGGTTCCCGGCACGCGCTACGCCGTCGCCTGCGGTGACCAGCCCACCCGCAGCTCGGCCTGGTACAAGCGGCTCAGTGACCGGCAGGGCCCGCAGTACCCGCTGTTCGGCTGGGCGTACGGACTCGGCGAGGCGTGCGGCTTCTGGTCGGACGCGCCCCGGCACGAGCTCCCGGACGTGCCCGCGGAAGTGGCGGCGAACATCCTGGTGGTGCAGGGCGAGTTCGACCCGCAGACCGGCTACGAGCAGGCGAAGTCGGGGGCGCGGGCGGCGGGTGTCCCGCTGGTCTCGGTGGACGACTCGCCGTTCCACGGCCAGTACGCGCTGGCCGGCAACCCGTGCGTCGACGGGCTCGTGAACGTGTTCCTCACCAAGAACTCCCGGCCCGGCGCGACGACCTGTCCCGGCGTGCCGCTGCCCGGCGAGGATCAGGTGTACCCGGTGGCCGGGCCGGTGCGGAACGGAGCGCCGTCCGTCCAAACGCGACTCGCGGACGGGACTTCGGCGCTGCGCGGCCGGCTCCAGGACGAGGTCAGCGCCCTCAACCGGCGGTGAGCTCGCGGCTCTGCTCGCGGATCGACTCCACCGTGAACCCGGACAGCACCACCCGGGCGGAGCACCGGCTCACGCCGGACCCGGCCGAGGGCACCCGGCGGAGCACCACCTCGTAGCGGCGGTCCCGGGCGGCCACGACGACCGTCCGGGAGTCGCCGTGCGGGTGCTCTTCGAGCGCCAGCACGGCGTCGAGGCTCCGGAGACCCGTGCGGTTGCGGACCGCGATCTCCGCGTACTGCGCCCACGGGGTCTCCGCCGAGGTGCGGCCGCGCAGGTGGTCGAGGCGGACGTTGCCGTGCAACGCCTCCTTGGCCACCAGCTCGGCTTCCGGCATGCCGAGGCCGCCGTGGATGAAACCGTCGGGGACCGTCAGGAGGTTGCCCGCCCAGCGGTCGCCGCCGACGTGGCTGACCTCCCAGACCAGGCCGGGGTGGTTCTGGGCCAGGCCGGTCGCCACCGGGCGGCCGAAGACCGCGCAGCACATGTCCTTGCTGCCGTGCGTGCAGACCAGGAACAGCGGCCCGGCCACCGGGGCGCCGTGCCCGCGGCGGCCGGCGGCCACCGCTTCGAGGTCGACGTCGGAGAGCTCGTCCAGGGACAGGCGTTCCAGCCAGCGCTTGCCCGGCCGGCCGCTGGCGACGAACACCGTGCGCGACGAACCCGGCACCCGCGCGTGGCGGCCCGGTTTCCGGATGAGCAGCGGGCGCAGGCCGGCCTCCCGGGCGGCGTCGAGCCGCCGCCCGGGGAACAGCTCGTCCAGCGTGGTTTCGAGGGCATCGGGCGCCCAGGCGCCGGGCTGCTCGATGAGCAGCCAGGACGTCATGTGGCCGGCGGTGCCGGCGGGCTCACCCCCGAGGGCTCGGGTGAGCGCGGCGCACCCCGGCGCCGCACCTGCGTGTCCGGCGCAAGCTCCTCCTGGTGCCTCGGAGCTCGACTTAGGCATGCCTAAGCGTACCTGACTAAGCGGGCGCCAGCAGCCCCTGTGTGACCAACTCTCCGAGGAACGCTCTCAGCGTCGCCCGGTCGAGTGCCGGCGCGGCCTCGGCGAGCGCCCCGAACGAGCGGGGTGAGCCGCTCAGCAGAGCGTCGAGCACCGGCCGGGCGGCCGCGGCGAAGACCAGCCGTTTTCCGGCCGCGAGCAGGGCGATCGTGCCGTCGCCGTCCGCCAGTGCGGCCCGCGGGGTGAGCATCCGGACCTCGAAGTCGTCTCCCGGCGGGAGCCGCTCGCCGGTCGCGGCCCACGGCAGGCCGACCCGCGGGTGCGCGGGCGCCTGGGCGTCGCGGTCGGCGAGGAACCGGTCGACGAGCTCGTCGGTCATCAGCTCGGTGATCCGCTGCCGCAGCTCCGCCGCCCGTTTCGTCCGGTCTTCCGGCGCGGCGAACCGCGGCAGGTCGGCGCGGAACAGCTCGTCCGCGCGCACCTGGTCGGCGAGCCACGCCACGAGGTCGACGCCGTTGGCCGCGTTGAAGCCGATGGTCAGGTGCAGGGACTCCTCGCCGACGGCGGAGACGTCGTGCCAGTGCCCGCGCGGCACGTAGAGCACGTCGCCCTCTTCCAGCAGGAAGTCCTCGAGGGGCTCGCCCTCCGGTTTCGGCGGGAGCTCGACGTCGCGCTGCAGCGGCGAGGGGCGGGTGAGGCCGTGCAGCCGCCACCGCTTCCGGCCGGAGATCTGGATGATGAACGCGTCGTGGTCGTCCCAGTGCACGTCGAAGCCGTGCGTGGTCCCCCACCCGGCGTAGAGGTTGACCTGGACACGCTCGCGCAGGTCGTGTTCGAGCCGGGCCGTGAGGTCGCCGACCTGGTCGACGAGCTCGTTGACCGAGTCGAGCACGAGGGTGGCGCCGGCGCGCAGGTGCTCGGCGAAGGGCGCGGACAGCACGCGCGGCACCAGGCCGGTGCGCCGGGTCGGCACCATCTCCGTGTAGGTGTGCGCCGGCACGACCTCGCCGTCGAGGGCGAGGCGCAGGCGCGGGAAGTCCAGGCGGTGCTGCCGCAGCACGCGGTCGATCTCCCGCCACGGGAGCAGGGCGGCGAAGCGCCCCTTCTCCCCCGGGAACCGCCGCGGGGACTTCCCCAGCACGTCGTCGAAGAACTGGCCGGCCTCGAGGGGTGCCACGAGGTCGGCCAGTCCGGGAATCTCCGTCACGACGGCTTCGGCTAGTCGTTGCCGTCGTTGTCGGCGACCGCGCCGTTGGCCTTGCCGCGGTCGACGGCCGTCGGCAGCGGCTCGACACTGAGCAGCAGACCGCTGGCCTGGTTGTCGCTGACCGTGTTTTCCTGCGCCATCCGGGACCTCCCAAACGTCGACGACTGGATTTCCCACGCTACGTGAGAGAAGCGTGACGGTCATCGATCATTTGAGTAGTCCCGTTCCCCCGTCCGGCGAAGATCAGCGCGGGGTGACCAGCGCCGGGATCGAGGTGTGGCCGTTGGAGAGGAACGACGGGACGCCGGTCAGCTCGCCCGGATCGACGGCCAGCCGCAGGCCGGGGAACCGGTCGAACAGCGCCGGCAGCGCGATGGCGGCTTCGAGCCGGGCCAGGGGCGCGCCGAGGCAGAAGTGGACGCCGTGGCCGAAGGCCAGGTGCTGCTTGTCTTCGCGGCCGAGGTCGAAACCGTCGGCGGTCGCGCCGTGCTCGGCCGGGTCGCGCCCGGCGGCCGCGTAGGCGGCGAGGATCGCCTCACCGGCGCCGATGACCACCCCGCCGCCGAGCGTGATGTCGTCGACGGCGTACCGCAGCGGCAGGTACGGCACCGGCGCCTGCCAGCGCAACGTCTCTTCGATCACCTCACTCCACGTGTGCTCGCCGCGCCGGACGGCCGCCAGCTGCTCCGGATGGGTGAGCATCGCGGTGACGGCGTGGTCGAGCAGGTTCACCGTCGTCTCGTGGCCCGCGGTCAGCATCAGGATCAGGGTGTCGACCAGCTCGTCGGCCTCGAGCCGGCCGGTGTCCTCGGCGCGGGCCGCGATCAGCCCGCTGGTGAGGTCGGCACCCGGGTCGGCGGTCTTCTCGGCGACGAGCCCACGCATGATCTCGTACAGCTCCAGCGCGTTCGCCTGCGCCCGGGCCGGGGTGACCGTGGTGTCGAAGATCGTGTCGACGACCGTGCGCAGGGCCTCGCGCCGCCCGGCCGGCACCCCGAACAGCCGGCAGATCACCTCGACCGGCAGCGGGTAGGCGTAGCCCTCCCGCAGGTCGACCGGCTCGCCGCCGGCGCCCGCGCGCTCGATCTCCGCCAGCAGCCCGGCCGTGATCGTGGTGATGTCCGGGCGCATCGCCTCGACCTGGCGCGGGGTGAACGCCTTGGCCACCAGCGTCCGCAGCCGGCGGTGGTCGGGGCCGTAGGTGGTGAACATGTTGCGCACCGAAACCCAGATGCGCAGCGGCCAGTCTTCGGAGATCCGGCCTTCGCGCCAGGCCGTCCAATGCCGGTTCGGGTCCTTCGAAACCCGGGGATCGGTAAGGAGTTTCCGCAGGACCGCCGCGTCGGGAACGGCCCAGGCCCGGACACCGCCGGGCAGTTCCACCAGCCGGGCCGGACCCGCGGCCCGCAGCCGCGCTCCCTCCCCGTGGACGTCGTGACCGAAGGTGTCGAGGACCAGCGCGTCGCCAGTTGTCATTCACCCGACGATATTCAGTTCCCGGCGACGCGCGGGCGCCGCGGGAAAACCTGTCACAGCAACGTAAGACTCGCTCAGGCGGCGCGGGCCCGCCGGTCGACGTCGTGGCGGCGGCCGCCGTGGAAGACGAGCGGCTGTTCGCCGGCGCCGCGGCCGGCGGCGACCACGCGGCCCAGGAAGATCGAGTGGTCGCCGCCCGCGCTCGCCTGCTCGAGCTCGCACTCCAGCCACGCCAGCGCCCCGGTGAACAGCGGTGCGCCGGTCTTCGGCCCGATGCGGTGGCCGACCGGGCCGAACTGGGCCATCCCGCCGGGACGGCGCCAGTCGGCGAAGTAGCCGGCCAGCTCGTGCTGGTCGGCCGCCAGGACGTTCACCCCGAACGAGCCCGCGGTGACGATCGCGGTGTGCATCCGCGCCGCCTTCGCCACGCAGCACAACACCATCGGCGGCTCCGGTGACACCGGCGCGAACGCGCTCGCGGTCATCCCGTGCGCGTCCTCGCCGCCCACGGTCAGGACCGTGACGCCGGTCGCGAACTGGGCCATCACCTGACGGAACCCGGGTTGCGGCGCGAGGCGGCGAGCCCGCGCCGCCGGCACCCGCTTCAGCGCCCGAACCGGTCCGGACATGGCACACCTCTTTCTCCGCCGTCGAAAACCCTCGCCTCCAGTGCAGCCCGCGCGCCGCACACCCGCTACTCGTGCGCTGCGCATCCCCGGGGCGTGAGCGCTTCACATCCGTTCCTCGACCCGCGGGGCGGATCGTGGTCGGCACGCAAGAACGGCAGCGGAACGGAGGAACCCATGGAAACGACCGCGACCACGGCCGACCGGCGCACGGAGGCCGTGCCCGTCCAGCGGGGCGAGCACCGGCGGATCGACATCCCGGCGCAGCGGACCGGCGCGCCGCCGGCGGAACGCGAATACGTCCGCGAGCACATCGTCCTCGGGTACAACTGAGCCGCGCGGCCCCGGCGGCGCCACCCAGGGTTCCGGCAAGGCCGGATTCGCGCGGCCGAGCTGCCGTCGGCTCCGACCGCGACCTTGTGTGTCGCGAACCGGGTGTCAGAGCGTGCCGGGGCTCGGGCCACCGGGGCCGGCGCTCAGCCGAGCGCGACGTCCGTCGACCGCACCGGGACCGCGTCCAGCGCGGCGAGGGCCGGCTCGTCGAGCTTGATCCCGCCCGCGGCGACGTTCGCCTCGAGGTGCGCGGTGTCCGCCGTGCCCGGGATGAGGTGCACGTTGGGCGCGTGGTGCAGCAGCCACGCGAGACCGACCTGCGACGGCGTGCAGCCGAGCGACTCCGCCGCGGTGTGCACGGCCGGCTCGTCGGTCACCTTCGGCAGGCCGGGGAAGGCGCCGCCGAGCGGGAAGAACGGCACCCACGCGATGCCTTCGGCGACGCACAGCGCGAGCATGTCCTCGTCGGCGCGCCCGACGAGGCTGTAGGCGTTCTGCACGCAGGCGATGCCCGCCGGGAGCGCCCGGCGCAGGATGTCCGTGGTCACGGCGCTGAGCCCGATCGCGCCGATCTTGCCCTCGTCGCGCAGGGCCGTCATCACCTCGAGCTGGTCGTCGAGGTCCACCACCTGGTCCCCTTCGGCCGTGACGCCCGGCCGGGTGTCCGCGCGGCGCAGGTTGACCAGCGGGATCCGGTCCGTGCCGAGGCTGACGAGGTTCTGCTCGACACTCGCCCGCAGCTGTTCCGGCCGCTGCGCCAGCCGCAGCGGGATCGGGCCGTCCGGGTCGGGGTCGGCGCCGACCTTGGTGGCGACCAGGACGTCTTCGCCGGACTCGAGCGCCTCCCGGATGACGCCGTTGACAAAGCCGTTCCCGTAGAACTCGGCGGTGTCGACGTGGTCGACACCGAGCTCGAAAGCCCGGCGCAGCAAGGAGACGGCGGCCGCGCGGTCGCCGCGGAGGCGTTCGAGCTGCATCGCCCCGTAGCCGACCCGCGAGACGGTGCGGCCGGCGAGCGGGCCGGTGGGTGCGTTCGAGGTCATGGTGATCCGCCTTCGTGCGATGATGGAGAAGCGGAGGGACCTCCGCTAAGCCGAAGATAGCACAACCGGAGGGGCCTCCGTTTTGACTTCGCCCGATCGAGCCGTCCGCGCCGACGCGCGCCGCAACCGCGAGAAGCTCGTCACCGTGGCGCGCGACGCCTTCGCGGCGGCCGACGGCGCCGTCTCGCTGGAAGCCGTCGCGCGCGAGGCCGGCGTCGGGATCGGCACGCTCTACCGGCACTTCCCCACGCGAGAGGCGCTCGTCGAAGCCGTCTACGCCGCCGAGCTCGACGACGTCGCCACCAGCGCCGCGACGTTCCTCGCCGAGCTCCCGCCGGAAGCCGCCCTCCGCGCGTGGATGAACCGCTACGCGGCGTTCGTCGAAACCAAGCGCGGGATGGCCGACGTCCTGCGTGCCGGCTGGGCGTCCGGCCGGATCGCGACGCCGGTGACGCGGCAGCGCATCACCGCGGCGATCGGCTCGATCCTCACCGCCGGCGCCGAAGCGGGCGTCTTCCGCGCCGACCACGACCCCGAAGACGTCACGACGTTGCTGCTCGGGATCTTCCTGGCCACCTCGCCCGGGCCCGAGCCGGAGCGGATCGCCCGGCTGCTCGACCTCGTCGTCGACGCCCTGCGCCCCCGCTGAACCCGGCCGCCACGCTAGGGTCGGTCCCACCTTTGACCGTTGAGGAGACATCAGTGGTAGCCGAAAGCGAGCGGCCCCATCGGCTGGCCGGAATGCTCGGAACCGAGCGTGAGCGGCTGATCGCCCGGTGGGCCGAACTGGCGGGCTCGGCGGTCCGCGGCCGGCTGACCACCGTCGAGCTCGAGCGCGACCTCCGTGACCTGTACGGCTCGCTCGTCCCCGTCGTCAGCCTGGACGGGAACCTCGACCGCGCCGAGTACGGCGAGATCAAGGCCCAGCTCGCCGACCTTTCGCGGTCCCGGGCCCGCCAGGGCTTCAGCCCGTCCGAGACCGCTTCGAGCGTCTTCGCGCTCAAGCAGGCCGTCTCCGAGCTGACCGAAAACGAGGACAGCGCCGAGGTGTTCCGGGAGGTGCTCGCCTTCTCCAGCCTGCTCGACACGCTCGGGCTCTGGACGTTCGAGACCTACGCCGCCGCCCGCGAAGAGATCATCAAGGAGCAGTCCGAGCAGCTGCTCGAGCTGACGACCCCGGTCGTGAAGCTCTGGGAAGGCGTGCTCGCGGTGCCGCTGGTGGGCACCCTCGACTCGGCGCGCACGCAGGTCGTGATGGAGAAGCTGCTGGAGTCGCTGGTCGAGACCGGCTCCGAGCACGCGATCATCGACATCACCGGCGTGCTGGCCGTCGACACGCAGGTCGCGCAGCACCTGCTCAAGACCGTCGTCGCGGCCCGGCTGATGGGCGCCGAGTGCACCATCTCCGGCATCCGGCCGCAGATCGCGCAGACCATCGTCGCGCTCGGGATCGAGTTCGGCGACATCACCACCAAGGCGACCCTGGCCGACGCGCTGCGGCACGCGCTGCACCGCGACGGCGTGGTCGTGAGCCGCTCCGGCGAGCGGACCCGCTGATGGACCGCGTCCCCATCCTCAAGATCGGCGACATGCTCCTCGTGTCGATCCAGATCGACCTGCAGGACCAGAGCGTGCTGGCCCTGCAGGAGGACCTCGCCGAGAAGATCAGCACGACCGGCGCGTCCGGCGTGGTCATCGACATCTCCGCGGTGGAGATCGTCGACTCGTTCATCGGCCGGATGTTCGCGACCATCGCGTCGCTGTCGAAGCTGTTCGACGCCGAGACGGTCGTGGTCGGCATGCGGCCCGCGGTGGCGATCACGCTGGTCGAGCTCGGCCTGACCCTCGGCGACGTGCACACCGCCCTGGACCTGGACCGCGGGATCTCGGTCCTGCAGAAGCTCACCGCGCGAAGGAGGGGTGCGTCGGTCGAGCAGGACGATGAATCCGTCCGGGTCACCGGATGACCGGCGCCGCGGACGGACCCGACGAGATCGCGATCCGCGCCGACGAGGACGTCGTCCGGGTCCGGCAGCTGGTCCGCGCCTACGCCCTGCGGCTCAAGCTGTCGCTGGTGGACCAGACCAAGCTGGTCACCGCCACCAGCGAGCTCGCCCGCAACACGCTCATCTACGGCGGTGGCGGGTCGGCCCGCGTCGAAGAGGTCGACAACGGCCGCCGCAAGGGCGTGCGCGCCACCTTCCACGACGACGGCCCGGGCATCCCGGACGTCACCGTCGCCCTGGCCGACGGCTGGAGCAGCGGCACCGGCCTCGGGCTCGGCCTGGGCGGCGCCAAGCGGCTGGTGGACCAGTTCGACCTGGACACCGAGGTCGGGCGCGGCACGAAGGTCACCGTCGTGAAGTGGGCCCGATGATCGACGGCGCCTGCCTCCCGGTCACCGAGGACCTCGCCTGGGTCCGGGTGGAGCACGGCACCGCGCACGGCCGGGCCCGGCGCGCCGCGGCCGGGCTCGCCACCCGGCTCGGGTTCGACGAGGTCCGCGCGGCCGAGGTCGGCCTCGCGGTCACCGAGCTGGAGACGAACCTCGCCAAGCACGCCACCGAAGGCGTCCTGGTCGTGCGGGTCGTCCGGGCGGTGACCGAGGCCGCCGTCGAGGTGGTCGCGATCGACCACGGCCCCGGCATGGCCGACGTCGACCTGTCCCGCCGGGACGGCGAGTCCACCACCGGCTCGCTCGGGGTCGGGCTGGGCGCCGTGGCCCGGCTCGCCGACACGACCGCCGTGCTCTCCGAACCCGGCCGCGGCACGGTCGTCACCGCGCGCTTCCACCCCCAGCGCACGGCGCCGGCCGAGCTGTCCGGGGAGACTGCCACGGGCATCACCCGGCCGATCGGCGGCGAAGACGTCAGCGGCGACGCCTACGCCGTGCACCAGGAACCCGGGCGGCTGCGCCTGATGATGTGCGACGGGTCGGGGCACGGCCCGCTGGCGGCCGCGGCGGCCCGCGCCGCGGTCGAAACCTTCTGCGCCCACGCGACCGAACGCCCGGAGGTGCTGGTGAAGCGCATCCACGAGGCACTGCGCGGAACCCGCGGCGGCGCGATCGCGATCGCCGACGTCGACGCGGCCGCGGGGACGGTCCGGTACGCCGGCCTGGGCAACATCGCCGGCAGTGTGGTGGCCGACGGCCGCAAGCAGGGCATGGTCTCGGTCCCGGGTGTCGCGGGCTACCAGGCCCGCACGATCCGCGCCTTCGACTACGCCCTCCCGCCCGGCGCGACCGTGGTCCTGCACTCGGACGGCCTCACCGAGCGCTGGAGCGTCGAAGGCCGCGAGCGGCAGTTCGCGGCCGGCCCGCTCGAGATCGCGGCCTGCCTGCTGCGTGACGCCGGGACCCGCAACGACGACGCCGGCGTCCTCGTCGGCAAACCACGCCCATGACCGCGCGGCGGCGCGACGAGCTCATCCGCCTGCCGATCGCGGCCGAGACCGACGTGTTCGCCGTGCGCCGCTGCGGCCGGGAGGTCGCCGCGGCCGTCGGCTTGGAGGGCCAGGACCAGGTCCGCGTCGCCACCGTGCTCAGCGACGTCGGCCGCGACCTGGTCGCCGCCGGAGTCCAGGCCACCGTGCGGTTCGTGCTCGCCGACGCACCGGCGGCGCTCGTCGCCGAGTTCAGCTGGCGCGGCCGGGCGGCCGAAGCGGTCCTCGACGCCGGTCGCGCTACCGCGGAGCGGCTGATGGACGGCCTGGACGTCACCTGCGAGGCCGGGCAGAACGTGGTCTCGCTGCACAAGCTGCGTTCCTCCGGGCTCCGGACGCCCGCACCCGCCGACCTCGCGCGGCTGCGCGAAGTCCTGGGGCAGCACGGGATGAGCACGCCGATGGACGAGCTGCGGGCCCAGAACCAGGACCTGCTGGAGACCCTGGAAAGCCTCGAAGCGAAGAGCCGGGAACTCATGCGGGTCAACGAAGAGCTCGAGGAGACCAACCACGGGGTGGTCGCCCTCTACAAGGAGCTTTCCGAAGAGCTCGAAGAAACCAACCGCGGGGTGGTCGCGCTCTACGCCGAGCTGAACGAGAAGTCCAGCCAGCTCAAGGCGGCCAGCGAGGCGAAGACCCGGTTCTGGTCGAACATCAGCCACGAGCTGCGCGCGCCGATCAACTCCGTCATCGGCCTCGCCCGGTTGCTGAGCGGGCCGGGCGCCGACCCGCTCACCGACGACCAGCGGCGCCAGGTGGGGCTGGTCAACGACGCCGGTTCGACGCTGCTGTCGCTGGTCAACGAGCTGCTCGACACCGCGAAGGCCGAGTCCGGCCACCTGGTCGCGCAGCCGTCCCAGGTGGACCTGGTCGCCGTCTGCCTCCAGCTGCGCGGCGCCCTGCGGTCCACGGTGGCCTCGCCTGAGGTCGAGCTGGTGATCGAGGTCCCCGAACCGGCTCCGCAGCTGATCACCGACGAGACGATGCTGGTGCGCATCCTGCGCAACCTGCTGTCCAACAGCCTCAAGTTCACCGAGCGCGGCGAGGTCCGGCTGACCGTCGGCGCGGACGACGACGACGTCCGCTTCACGGTGTCCGACACCGGCATCGGCATCCCGGCCGACCAGCAGGACCGCGTCTTCGAAGAGTTCCACCAGGTGCCCAACGACCTGCAGGCGCGGGCGCCGGGCACCGGGCTCGGCCTGCCCTACGCACGGCGGCTCGCGGAGATCCTGGGCGGCGGCCTGGAGCTGTCCAGCGAGCCCGGCACGGGCACGACCGTCGTGCTCCGCCTGCCGCGCCCCGACCCGCGCCGGGCGACCCCGGTCCGCGTCGGCTCGCTGCTCATCGTCGACGACGACGCCGACTTCCGCGTCCGGCTCGCCCGGCTGGTCGGCGACCTCGCCGCCGACGTCCGGCACGCCGCGGACGGGCGGGAGGCGATCGAGGTGTTCGACGGGCACCGGCCGGACCTGGTCTTCCTCGACCTGCTGATGCCCGGCATGAACGGCCGCGAAGTGCTGCAGGTGCTGCGCGAAAAGCCCGGCCTGCGCGACATCCCGGTGGTCGTGGTCTCCTCGGCGGTGCCGGAGGGACTGGACCTCACCGGCGCCGGGCTCCGGGCGGGTCTGCTGCTCAAGTCGCAGGTCTCCCCCGAAACCCTCAGACTGGCGGTCGGTGAAGCCTTCGCGGTCGTGGCCAGGACGGTGCCCAGATGAGTGATCCCGGCGAGCGCGCGAGAGCGAGCATCCTGGTCGTCGACGACCTCGAGGCGAGCCGGTACCTGACCAGCAGCTGGTTGCGCCGCAACGGTTACCGCGTCACCGAGGCCAAGACCGGCCGGGAGGCACTGGCCGCGCTGGACGCCGAGCCGCTCGACCTCGTCCTGCTGGACGTCAACCTCCCGGACATGAGCGGCTTCGACGTCTGCGACCGGGTCAAGGGCGACCCACGGACCGCGGCGATGCCAGTGATCCACATCTCGGCCACCGCCATCGAGGTCGAGGACCGCACCACCGGGCTCGACCGCGGCGCGGACGGCTACCTCGTCGAGCCGGTCGACCCGGGCGAGCTGGTGGCCACCGTCGAGGCCGCCCTGCGGTACTACCGGGCCCGGACGCGGGCCGAACGGCTGGCGGTGCGGCTGGACCGGCTGACCCACGCCACCCGCGCCATGAACAGCGCCACCACGTTCGACGACGTGCTCGTCGCGGCCGCCGCGGGCGCCGCGGCCGTCTTCGAGGGCCCGGCCACGGTCCTCAGTTCGAGTCACCACGGTTTAGCCCGCTCGGCCGCCACGGACGGGCCAGGCCGGACGCCGCTCGTGCGCTCCGACACGTTCCGCGCGTTGGCGGAGGTCACCCGGTCGGTGAGCGCGGCGAACCCGGGCACGGAGGCTTCCTTCGCCCAGCTGGTCACCTCCCCGGACGGGACCACCCTCGCGTTCGCCCAGGCGAACCCGTCGCTGGTCCCCCTCGTACTGACCGTCGAGCCGGGCGCGATCCGGTCGGACGACGACCGCAACCTCCTGCTGCAGCTCGGCCAGGCGACGGCGCTGGCGTGCGAGGCGATGCGGTCGTTCACCGAGGAACACCAGCTCGCCCTCACCCTGCAGCGCAGCCTGCTGCCCCGACATCTGCCGGTGTCGCCCGGGCTGGAGATGTGCGCCCGGTACGCGCCCGCGAGCGCCAACGCCGAGATCGGCGGCGACTTCTACGAGGTGTCCGACCTCGGCGGGCGCCTGCTCATCGCCGTCGGCGACGTGGTCGGGCACTCCCTCGAGGCGGCCACGGTGATGGGTGAGGTCCGCCACGCCCTGCGCGCCTACGCCGTCGAAGGGCACGGGCCGGTCGAGATCCTCGAGCGGCTGGACGCCATGCTGCGCCGCTACCACCCGCGCGGGCTCACCACGGTCAGCCTCGTCGTGCTCGACCCGGCGACGGGCGCCGCGGAGGTCGCGAACGCCGGGCACATCCCGCCGTTGCTCGCCGACGCGTCCGGCGCGCGCTACCTCGGCATCAAGGGGCCGCTGCTGGGCCTCGGGCTGCCGCGGCCCGCGGCGACGTCGCTCACGCTCGACCCCGGCACGCTGCTGCTGCTCGTCACCGACGGCCTGGTCGAGCGGCGGGGCAGCGTCGTCGACGACGGCATGGAGCTGCTGCGCACGGCCGTCGCCCACGACGCCGATCTGGAAACCCTGTGCGACACCCTGCTCGCCCGCTTCGGCGCGGCCGCGGAGGACGACATCGCGCTCCTGGCGCTGCGACGCAGCTGAGGCCCAGGCGCGGCTGCTAACGTTTCCGCAGACGCGGTTGAGCACCAGCCGCGGTGCTCTAGCCGTGTGCTCCCTGCCGGCGCACGCCGATCCGGAGGAGCTCACCCTTGGCGGCCCCGCCCGACTTCGCCATCGCCATCACCTCGACCGACCACGAGACGCTGCTCCGCGCGGTCGGGGAGATCGACTCGGCGGTTTCCGAAGACCTGCGCACCCAGCTGACGACCGCGATTGGCGACGGGCGTCCCGTCATCGCCGACCTGACGGACGTGACCTTCTGCGACTCCAGCGGCCTGACCGCGTTGGTCCACGGCCACACCACCGCCGAAGAGGCGGGCACGGAGTTCGTGATCGTCACCGCGCAGCGCGCCATCCTCCGGCCCGTCGCCCTGCTGGGGCTCGCCGACCTCCTGCGCATCCACCCGGACGTCGAGACAGCCCGGGCCGCACTGGGCCCGAAACGCGAGTAAACGTCGCGAACCTGGGTATTCTCGACGTGGAAACGATCACATCCGGGCGGTTCCGCGCCACCGGGCCGTCGACGGGAGGAGTTTCACCGTGGCGGTGACCTGGGATCGGGATGACCAGGCCGGCTGGCAGAGCCTGGACCTCACGGGCGCCGACCTGACGGACCTGGCCGCCGCCCGGCACTGGGCCGCGGCCCGGCTCGCCACGCTCGGCGAAGCGCACCGGATAGACACTCTGCTGGTGGTGGCCGAACTGCTGGACAACGCCTACCGCCACGCCAACGGCCCGGTGCAGCTACGGCTGTTGCGCAGCCACGACCCGTGCGAGACCGCGGTGGCGGTCACGGACACCGGCGCCGAAGCGCCGCGGCTGCGCACCCCTGACGGCGAGGGCGGGCGCGGGCTGCGGCTGGTCGACCAGATCTGCTCGGCCTGGGGTGTGAGCCACCACGACGAGGGCAAGGTCGTGTGGGGCCGGCTGGGGTGCGCGAACTCGGGGCTCGCCTGCCCGCCGGTTCCCGGGTAGCACTCTCCTTTGTGGACGGTTCCGCGGGCGCCTAGTCGCCGATCTGGGCGCGCAGCTGGTGCAAGGTCTTGGTGAGCAGCCGGGAAATCTGCATCTGCGACAAGCCGACGCGAGCGGCGATCTGCGACTGCGACAACCCCTCGAAGAACCGCATCTCGAGGATCGCCCGCTCGCGTTCCGGCAGCCGTTTCACCAGCGGGGCCAGGGATTGGCGGTCCTCGACGAGCTCCATCCGGGCGTCCGGCTCGCCCACCGTGTCGGCCAGTGACAGCCCGCCTTCGTCGAGCGGGCGGTCCAGGGACGACGTCTCGTAGCAGTTCGCGGCGAGCAGGCCTTCGCGCACGGTCTCGACGTCGAGGCCGAGGTGGCTCGCCAGCTCGCTGGGCGTCGGCGCCCGGCCCAGCTGCTGCGCGAGGTGCGTCGTGCCGCGGGAAAGCCGGCCCTGCAGCTCCTGCAGGCCGCGGGGCACCCGCACCGCCCAGCCGCTGTCGCGGAAGAAGCGGCGTACCTCACCCATCACCGTCGGCACCGCGAAGGACAGGAAGTCCGCGCCCTTCGTGGGCTCGAACCGGTCGACGGCCTTGACCAGGCCGATCCGGGCCACCTGCACCAGATCGTCGCGGGACTGCCCGCGCCCGCTGAACCGCACCGCGACGTGTTCGGCGAGCGGGAGGAACTCGATGATCAGCCGCTCGCGAAGGGGTTCGCGGGCGGGGTCGCCGTCGGGCAGCGCGGCCAGCCGGTCGAACAGCGGGCGGCAGTGGGAGTAGTCGTCCCGCTTGCGCGGGCGGGGAGTGTCCACAGTGACCGGCGCGACGGGCAGGACCGCGGGAGCGCTCATCGAACGCACACCCCGCCGGGCCGAGTGGCACTGATGCGCACCGCCATGCGATCCTCCTTCTTCGCGCGAGGAAGTACCCACGACGGGGAACCGGCAAACCACGTGCCCACCACACTGCGGACACCGCCCGCTCCGGGGAAACTGGAGCCGTGTCCGGCAACGAAACCCCCGAAGTCCCCCACGACCCGTCGATCTTCCGGTGCACCGTCAGCCGGCGCGGCGACGCGGTGGTGCTCGCCGTGCTGGACGAGCTCGACCTGTTGACCGTCCCCGAGTTCGGCCGCACCCTGACCGCCGTCCAAGCCGCCGCGACCGGCCCCGTCGTGCTCGACCTCACCGGTGTGACGTTCCTCGACTCGAGTGGCATCAACGCCATCGTGCTCGCGGGCCGTCCCCCCGAAGACTCGTCGCACCGGCTGCGGGTTGTCGCCACCGGTCCCACGGTCCTGCGGACCATCCGGCTCGCCGGCGCGCACGAGCTGCTCGTGCTCGCCCCGACCGTGGACGAGGCACTCGCCATGCGGTGATCTCAGCCCCGCTTCGGTGCGTGCCGGGTCACGACCCGACGCGCGCCATCGCGCCCGCGATCAGCGTCGCGAGCGCGTGTTCCAGCGCGGGCGCCATGTCCAGGCGGAACCCGGCCAGGCACGGGTCCGCCTCGTAGGCGGCGAGCGCGCTGGCCGAGGGCTGGGTGTGCGTCCAGAGCCCGCCGGTCAGGATCATCGCCAGCAGGCAGACCGACTCCGCTTCGGCGCCGACCTCCGGCAGGTACCGGCGCATCAGGCCGACCATCGTGTCGAGGCCGGCGAGCGCGGACCGCTTGTAGCGCACGACGACGTCCACCGACACGTTGTGCTCCAGGACCGCGGCCTGGGCGGCGACGAGGTCGCACAGCACCGTCCGCCGGGCCAGCGTGCGCGCGACGATCGCGGCGAACGCGTCGGCCCGCGCGCCGGCCGGCAGGCTCGGGTCGACGCCGCCGGCGAGCTCGCCGGCCGCCTCGGCCAGCCAGTCGTCCAGCGCCTGCTGCAGCAGTTCGAGCAGCACCGCTTCCCGGGATTCGAAGTAGCGCAGCACGTTCGACTTGGCCAGGCCGACCCGGCGGCTCAGCTCGGTGAGGCTCACGTCGGCCACCGGCATCTCGTCGAGCATCACCAGCGCGGTGCCGAGGATCTTGCGGCGCCGCTCCTCCCGCTGCTCGGCGCTGCGCGCCCGCTGGAACGTCATGCGACCCAGCGTAACCCCACCGGGGCGGATTACGGACTGGCGGTCTCTTGACAACAGACCGCCGGTTCCTTAACGTCGGTCTTAACAGACCGACGGTCCGCAAAGGCCGGCAACGAGTAGGGGAACCGCCATGAGCAAGCAGTGGAGCGACCAGGACGTCCCGGACCAGAAGGGCCGCGTGGCCGTCGTGACCGGCGCCAACACCGGCCTCGGCTTCGACACCGCGAAGGTGCTCGCCGAGCGCGGCGCGTCGGTGGTGCTGGCCGTTCGCGACGTCGAGAAGGGCAAGCAGGCGGCGGCGCGCCTCGGTGGCGACGTGACCGTGCAGGAGCTGGACCTGGCCTCGCTGGACTCCGTCCGCGCCGCCGCGGCCGACCTGCACACGACGGTGCCGAAGATCGACCTGCTGATCAACAACGCCGGCGTGATGTACCCGCCGCGGCAGACCACGCGCGACGGGTTCGAGCTGCAGTTCGGCACCAACCACCTCGGCCACTTCGCGTTCACCGGCCTGCTCCTGGACCTGCTCCTGCCGGTGGCCGGCTCCCGCGTGGTGACGGTCGCGAGCATCGCCCACCGCATCCGCGCGGCGATCCACTTCGACGACCTGCAGTGGGAGAACTCCTACGACCGCGTCGCGGCGTACGGGCAGGCGAAGCTGGCCAACCTGATGTTCAGCTACGAGCTGCAGCGCCGCCTCGCCCCGCACGGGACCACGGCGGCGGTGGCGGCGCACCCGGGCGTGGCCCGCACCGAGCTGATGCGCAACTCCCCCGCGATCACCCGCGCGCTGTTCCCGGTGGTCGCCCCGCTGATCAGCCAGAGCTCGGCGATGGGCACCCTCCCGATCCTCCGGGCGGCCACGGACCCGGCCGCCCTCGGCGGCCAGTACTACGGCCCGGCGGCCCCGGGCGGCTACCGCGGACGACCGGAAGTGGTGGCCTCGAGCCCCCAGTCCTACGACCTGGCGACCCAGCGGCGGCTGTGGGCGGTTTCGGAGGACCTGACCGGGGTGAAGTACCCCCTCGCCTGACGCGGCGGGGAGTTCACGAGCGCCGCCGGTGCCGCTCGTGCCCCGCCCCCACTGCCATGAGTGACTCATTCACCTCGCCGGACGACATGAATGAGTCACTCATGTCGTCCCGGCCGAGCTCGAGCCGGCGCGCTCCCACAGCCGGATCCGGACACCGGACTCCCGCCCCCGCGGCCAGTTCCGGACATTCCCGCCCCATTCCCGGCGAACCTCCCACCCCTGCGGGCACGATCGAACCGAACCCACCAGGCGGCAGCGCGCCACCGGTGTTGATTGTCTGGTGGTTTCTGAGTTGTTCCGTTTGTCCTTGTCTCGTGTTATGTTCGGTTCGACGAGCCCGCCGTAGTGCTCCGGGCTCCGCGTGCACCCCCGTTCGCCGTCCCGCCCGGAGTTCTCCGCCGTCCCCGCCAGGGCGGTTCACGGCTTCCGTGCGCATTCCGTCCGAGGAGTCCGATGCGCCGCCTCGTCACCCTGGTTCTCGCGCTGCTGTGCGCGATCGTCGTGAGCCCCGCGCTGCCGGCCGCGAACGCCGCACCGGCCGCCGTCGTGCCGAAGACGCCGCCGCTCACCACGCCGTGGACCTCGCAGGTGAGCACCACCAACCCGCTGCCCGAGTACCCGCGGCCGCAGATGACGCGGCCCGAGTGGCAGTCGCTCAACGGCGAATGGGAGTTCCTCAACCCCGCCGCCGGGCCGAACAACAGCGTCGACCGGTACGCCACGCCGCCGTTCGGGCAGACCCTGCCCGAACGCATCCTCGTGCCCTACCCGGTCGAGTCCGCGCTGTCGGGCATCATGCGCAACGACAACCGCGACGTGATGTTCTATCGCCGCACCTTCACCGTCCCCGCGGCCTGGGCGGGCCGGCACGTCCAGCTGCACTTCGGCGCCGTCGACTACGAGGCCACCGTGTGGGTCAACGGCGTCCAGGTGGCCACGCACAAGGGCGGTTACGACCGGTTCGAAGCCGACGTCACCGCCCAGCTCACCGGGGGCACGAACGAGATCTTCGTCCGCGTCTACGACCCGACCGACGGCCGCGGCGAGAAGCAGCCGCTCGGCAAGCAGGTCACCAACCCCTCGGGCATCTTCTACACGCCCAGCTCGGGCATCTGGCAGACCGTCTGGCTCGAGCCGACCGCCGCGTCGTCCATTTTCTCCGTCGACGTCTACCCGAACCTGGCGAACAACACCGCGCGGGTGCGCGTCTTCGGGCGCGGTGACGTCAGCGGGTACTCCGTGCTCGCCGAGTCGATGACCGGCGGCGCCGTCGTGGGCAGCGCGACCGGCGGGTTCACCGAGTTCTCCGTGCCGGTGCCGAACGCGCGGCGGTGGTCACCCGACGACCCGTTCCTCTACGACCTGCGCGTGTCCCTGCGCAACGCCGCGGGCACCACGGTCGACCAGGTCGTCAGTTACTTCGGCATGCGCGAGGTCGGCACGAAGACGATCAACAGCGTGGTGCGCCCGACGCTCAACGGCGAGTTCGTCTTCCAGATCGGCACCCTCGACCAGGGGTTCTGGCCGGACGGCCTGTACACCGCGCCGACCGACGACGCGCTCGCGTCGGACCTCCGGAAGCACAAGGACCTCGGCTTCAACATGGTCCGAAAGCACATCAAGGTCGAACCCGCACGCTGGTACTACTGGGCCGACCGGCTCGGGTTGCTGGTGTGGCAGGACATCCCGTCGACCACGGCCGCCGAGTCGAACCGGACGCCGGCGCAGATCGCCGAGTTCGAGACCGAGGCCCGCGAGATCGTCGACGAACACCGCTTCTCCCCCGCCGTCGTGACCTACGTGCCGTTCAACGAAGGCTGGGGCGAGTGGAACTTCGAGGACACCAAGCGCGTCACGAGCAGCCTGGAGAGCTACGACCCGACCCGGCTGATGAACCCGCACAGCGGCATCAACTGCTGTGCCGCCAAGGGTGACCCGGGCACCGGCGACCTCATCGACTGGCACGTCTACACCGGACCGGACGCGGCCCCGCCGTCGGCGACCCGCGCGTCGGTGCTCGGCGAGTTCGGCGGGCTCGGGCTGCGCAACCCCGGCCACGAATACAGTCCGGACGGCCGGTTCTTCGCCTACGAGCAGATGTCGAGCGCCGACCAGCTCAACGACCGTTACACCGGCATGGTCCGCGACGTCCGGCAGCTGATGACCACCAAGGGGGTCTCGGCGTCGGTCTACACCGAGATCACCGACGTCGAAGGCGAATACAACGGCCTCTACACCTACGACCGGCGGGTGCAGAAGGTCGACACCGCCCGCGTCCGCGCGGCGCACGCCGACCTGATCGCCGCGTCGAAGAACCTGAACGCCGCCGTGCCGCTGACCCTGGGGCACCTCCGGTCGTTCAAGGTGACCACCCCCGGCTTCACCGACCGGTACCTGCGGCACTCGGACTCCTTCGCCCGCACCGACGTCCTGACGACGGCGAGCCCGGACGGCGCCCGGCAGGACGCGTCGTTCCGCACCGTCGCGGGGCTGGCGAACCCGCGGTGCTATTCGTTCGAGTCGGTCGACTTCCCCGGGAAGTACTTGCGGCACAGTGAAAACCGCGTCCGGATCGACAGTGACACCGGTGGCTCGTTCACCGCGGACGCCACCTGGTGCGACCGCCCCGGCCTCGCGGCCGGCGGGACGTCGTTCGAGTCGTTCAACCTCCCGGGCCGCTTCCTGCGGCACTACAACGAAACCGTGTACCTGGCCGTCAGCGGTGGCCCGAACCCGTGGGACACGGCGACGAGCTTCGCCGCGGACGCGACCTGGAACGTGGCCGCGCCGGCGTTGTGGCGCAGCTCGGTGCCGCTCGCGGTGAACGCCCGGCAGTCCCTGCGCGTGACGACGTGGGGCTACACCGACCGCTACCTGCGGCACGCCGGCGGCCTGGCCTACACCGAGGTGGTCAACAGTGCCAGCAGCGCGCTGCTCAAGCAGGACGCCACCTACACCGTCCGGCGCGGGCTCGGCGAGTCGTCGTGCTACTCCTTCGAGTCGGTGAACTTCCCCGGCCAGTTCCTGCGCCACCAGGACGGCCGCGTCCGCAACTCACCGGACGACGGCTCGGCCCTGATGCGCGCGGACGCGACGTTCTGCACCCGGCCGGGGCTCGGCGGCACGGGGGTGACGTTCGAGTCGCTCAACATCCCGGGTGCGTTCCTGCGGCACTACGACTCCCAGGTCTACATCGCCTCGGGCGCGGGGGCGAGCACGGGCTCCGATCGGCCGCAGACGCTGACGGCGGACAGCAGCTGGGCCGTCTCCCCGCCCTGGGCCCCGTAAGCCGTCACCAGCTGACCGGGACGGCGGCGGGACCTTGGCATCCGGCGCCACGGGAGCTCCTCGACCGGGCCAGCGCCGCACCGAGGCAGTGGTGCGGCCCGTGGCCGAAGGTGAGGTGCCCCGGCGTGCGGGTCGTGTCCACTGTGGCCGCCAGCACGCCGTCGAGCCAGCCCCGCAGCTCGTCCCGCGCCGGCGGCGGGATCCCCAGCAGCTCGTCGAGCACCGCGAGCGCGAGCGGGATCGAATACCCGGCCAGCACGTCCCCCGGCGGGCCCGCCGCGACGAGCCGGGCGGCCAGGTCCGCGTTCGAGCCGCAGTCGGCCAGCGGTGAGCTCGCTGATCGAGATGTCCGGCACCTCGACGAGCACCAGGTAGATCTCCGGCACGTCGGGATCCGATTCGTCGCGCATCCCCGGGCCGCGAGCTCCATCAGGTGCTTGCCGAGCAGGTACAGCTCGCCGGCACGTGGCCGGTCCCAGAGTTCCGGAACCGGCCACGGCAGTGCGTCAGCGAAGGTCCTCACGGGACAGTTCGACCGGCGCGGGCCGCACCGCGAGGGCGTGCACCGCCAGCCGTTCGGCGAGCTGCAGCGACTCCGTCGACGCCGGCAGCTCGTAGAGGTCGGCGGCTTCGAGGTCGACCTGGTAGCCGAGGTCGTCCAGCGACGCGGCGGTGAGCCGGCTCAGCGGGTTCGGCGCCGGGTTGACGAAGCCCGTCATCAGCTCGTTGCCGAACGTGCGGTCCCGCCAGTGGACGTCGCGAGTGCCCGGCTGGCCGGTGTTCTCGACCGGCACCCGCACCGGGTCGCCCGAACCGTTGCGCAGCTTGTGGTACTCGGCCATCGCGGCCGGCCCGGAGAACGTCGGGTCCGTGGTGCCCTTGCCGACCAGCAGGCCCTTGGCCTCCCAGAGCGAGCCGACCCCGACGACGTGGCCCATCTCGTGGGTGATCACGTCGCCGAGGATGCCTTCGGCCTCCATCTTGGCCAGGTCGACCTTGTCGAAGGTCATCTCGCCGCGCGCCGGCAGCAGCGCCGTCCGCTCGCCGCCGGCCGGGCGCACGTGGGTGATGTGGGCCTGGCCGAGGATGTGACCCTCGCCGTCGATGTCGGCGCCGCGCGCGATGATGAGGACGTCGTCGACCGCCTCGTCGCCGACGACGACGTCCGGCAGGTCACCGACGATCACCTTGGCCCACCGGTCGGCGGCCGCGGCGAAGGCGTCCATCTGCGACTGGGTCAGGCCGCCCGCGAAGCGGACCGTGATGGTGAACGGCGACGTGGTGCCCGCGAGCAGCAGCGCGCGTTCGGCGTCGGCCCGGGCGTGGTAGAGCTGGGGTTCCGGCATGGTCGTTCCTTCCCGATGGTGGGCATACCAGTCGGATCCGGGAACGGCCGGGGAAATACACCGCTCAGTACGTCGGGGCCGCGGAGCTCTCGCACCACCGCGCGGTCGGCTTGACGATCGCGAGGGTCAGCGTCGCGCCCGCCGGGAGCAGGACCAGCAGCAGCCCGAAGATGGCGCCGCCCAGGTAGGCGCCGCCGACGCCGCTGTCGAGCAGGCCCAGGCCGATCGCGCTCAGCACCAGCGAAACGAGCGCTGTCAGGATGGCGACGCCGCTGCCGATGACCGTGAGCAGCCGGCCCAGCGGCTTGCGCAGGAACAGGAGGATGCCGCCGGGGATCAGCGTGCCCACGAGCACCAGGTCCTCGACCACGGACAGGACGAACAGCCAGTCCACAAACCCCCGGCTCAGCGTGATCACGCCGCCGATCAGGCCGATGGCGCTGAACAGGCCGCCGAGGATCGCGAGCACCCCCGCGGTGATCGCGGTGGCGCCGCTCGGCTTCGGCGGCTGCATCCCGTAGCCCGGGTACGGGGCCTGCGGGTACGGCTGACCGTAGGGCTGCGCCGGGAAACCACCCGTGGGCGACGGGTACGGCGGCTGCCCCGAGTAGGGCTGCTGGGCGGGGTACGGCGGCTGCGGCTGGCCCGGGTACGGCGGCTGGCCGGGGTTCGGCGGATACGTCATGGCGTCCTCGGTCTCGCTGACCGCCCCCCTGCGGTGCGCCACCTCGCTCCGGTGGCTACGGCCGAGGTCAAGCCTCTCACGAGCGGCCCCGCCGTGGGGCCCGCAGGCCTACCGCGCGCCGGGACCGCGCTCGGACAGCTCGACGACGCGGCCGTCGCCGTCGGACGGCGCGTGCTCGGAGGCCGGCTCGTCCGGCGGCCGGGCGTCGAGGATGTCGGTCGCCCGCACCAGTCTCGACGGGGTGTCCGGCGCCGCGCTGCGGGGCCGCACCGGCACCCAGGTGGTGCTGGTGTGCTCGTCGCGCAGGCTGGGGCCGGCGATGGTGCCGGTCCGTTCCGGCGCGGCCGCGCCGGACCGCTGCCCCGGCTCCCGGCGTCCGCGGTACCGCACCTGCCAGCCCGGCGGGTACCCGCCGCCGTGCCGCGCCGGCCAGTGCCGGCCCGCCTCGGTGCCCTCGGCCATGCGTCCACCCCGCTCGCTCGAAGATCGTCCAGGGGCGCCGGAGCGCGGCCCCAGCTTAGGCCAACTGGCGGAGTGCGGCCGTCATCCGGCCGGGTGGTTCCGCCCCGCGCGGGGTCCATTGAGGACGGCTACTTCTCCGCTTCTCCGGCGGGCCCGGCCTCGAGGCGGGCGTGCAGCCGCTCCCGGATCTCCTCCGGCGTGTAGGCCCGCCGCCGGCGCTCCTGCCGGGCGATCACCACCCCGGTCGCCGCCACCCCGACCAGCCCGGCCAGGCCCACTGTCTTCCACCAGCGCATCGGCCTAGGCTACTGCCGTGCCGGGCACCGAGGTCGAACTGGACGAAGCCGTGGCCGTGACGCGCACCGGCGACCTGTGGCTGTTCCGGGGGCACTCCGCCGCCGACCGGACCATCCGCGTCGTGACGAACAGCCCCGTCAACCACGTCGGCATGGCCGTGGTGATCGAGGACCTCCCGCCGCTGCTGTGGCACGCCGAGCTGGGGCGCGCCCTGCCGGACGTCTGGTCGGGCACGCACCAGCGGGGCGCCCAGCTGCACGACCTGCGGCGCGCCGTGCTGGTCTGGGCCGAGAAGTACCACCAGCAGGTGTGGCTGCGGCAGCTCGACCACCCGGTCGGCCGGGAGCTGGAGGACGCCGCCCTGCGCACGGTCGCCCGGCTCGACGGCACGCCGTTCCCCTCGACCGCCCGCCTCGCGGCCCGCTGGCTCGGCGGACGGCTGCCGTCACGCAAGCGCGACAACCGGGACGTCGCGCTCGAAGCCGCCTATTGCGCCGAGATCGTCGCGCTGACCTACGAAGCGATGGGGCTGCTCCCGGCCGGCCGCCGCCCGAACTGGTACGACGCCGGCCGCTTCTGGAGCGGTGACGAGCTCGAGCTCACCGGCGGCGCCGAGCTGGGCGCCGAGATCGCGGTGCGCCTCCCCGGCTGACCCGGCGGTCCACAGTGGACGATCACGCGGCCGGCCTCGATCGACGCCGGCGGGAACCACGGCCCCGCCGCGTACGACCTGTGGGAGGGAGAAACGCCGACCACAGGGAGACGGACATGGAACGCAGGGACTTCCTCCGGGTGTCCGCGGCCTCGACCGGGGCCGCGGCCCTGGGCGGCTTGGCCACGGCGGGGACGGCGTCGGCCCGCTCCGGGCCGCCGGCGGTGCGGATCCTGATGTACGACGGTGTCGAGGAGCAGGACGTCATCGGGCCCGTCGCGGTGTTCGGCCACGCGGGCCACACGGGCGGCGACGTCCGGCTCAGCCTGGTCAAGCCGGGTGGTCCAGGAGAGGTCGCGGGCACGTTCGGCACCCGGTTCGCGGTGCCCGCCGCCTGGGACCCGGCCGAGGGCGACATCCTCGTCGTTCCCGGCGGCGGTTACGCGGCGAAGGACGGCCCGGGGGTGAACACGCTGATCAAGGATCCGGCCGTGCTGCGCGGCCTGGTGCGCGCGCACCGGTCGGGCGTCCTGGTGGCGGGCGTCTGCACCGGCGTCATGGCGCTCAGCGCGGCCGGCCTGACGCACGGACGTCCGTGCACGACCCACCACCTCGCGAAGGCGGACCTCGCGGCCCAGGGCGCCCAAGTGGTCGACGCCCGCGTGGTCGACGACGGTGACCTGGTCACCGCGGGCGGCGTCACGTCCGGGCTGGATCTCGCGCTTTGGCTGGTCACGCGGTATCTGGGCGCCGCGGTGGCCGTGAGTGTCGAGTCTGTGCTGGAGTACGAGCAGCGGGGAGCGGTCTGGCGCCGCCCTTAGTGCAGCTGCCGCCAGGCTTCCCGACGGCGGCGCTGGGCATCAGGATCCGCGACCGGCGCCGCCGACAACAACCGGCGCGTATACGCGTGTGCCGGTGCCGTCAGCACCTCCTTCGTCGGGCCCTGCTCGACCACGTGGCCGCGGTGCATCACCGCCACCCGGTCGGCCAGCTGCTCGATCACCGCCAAGTCGTGGCTGATGAACAGGCACGCAAAACCGAACTCGTGCCGCAGCTCGCGCAGCAGGTCGAGGATGCGGGCCTGGATCGTCACGTCGAGGGCGCTCGTCGGCTCGTCGGCGACCAGCAGGTCCGGGCGCAGCGCCAAGGCACGCGCGATGCACGCGCGCTGCCGCTGCCCGCCGGACAGCTCGTGCGGGTAACGCGTCCGCAGCGACGGCGAAAGCTGCACCGCCGACAGCAGTTCGGCGACCCGTCCGTCCACTTCGGACGAACGAACGGCCTTGTGCAGCCGCAGCGGTGTCGCGACGCTCTCCCCCACCGTCGTCCGCGGGTTGAGCGACGACAGCGGGTCCTGGAACACCACGCCGATGCGCCGTCGCAACGCCTTCGCCGCGCGGCCGCGGACCCGGGTGATGTCCGCGTCGCCGATGTGGATCGAGCCGGCCGTCGGGGCGAGCAGCCCCGTGACCGCGCGGGCCACCGTGCTTTTGCCCGAGCCCGACTCGCCGACCAGGCCGAGGATCTCCCCCGGCTCGACGTGCAGGCTCACGCCCTCCGCGGCCCGCACGGCGTGGGCCCGGAACCGGCCGCGGTAGGTGACCGAAAGGTCCGCCACCCGCAGCAGCGGCGCCTGGGCGGGAACATCCGAAACCGACTCGACGGCGGGGTGCTCGGCGGCGGCCACGTGCCCCGGCGCCACCTCGACGTCCGCGGAGAGGGCCCGTTCGAGCCCGGTGGTGGCCGCGCTGCTCAGCGACACCACCGAACCGAGCAGCTGCCGCGTGTAGTCCTCGGCGGGCGCGGTGAAGACCGAGCGGACGTCGCCGTGTTCGACCACCCGGCCCTCGTGCATCACCACGACCCGGTCGGCGAGGTCGGCGACCACGCCCATGTCGTGCGTGATCAGCAGGATCGCCGTGCCCAGCCGCGCCCGCAGGTCCCGCAGCAGCTCGAGGATCTCGGCCTGCACGGTGACGTCCAGGGCGGTGGTCGGCTCGTCGGCGATCAGCAGCTTGGGCTCGTTCGCCACCGCCATCGCGATCACGACGCGCTGCAGCTGGCCGCCGGACAGCTCGTGCGGGTACGACCGGAACCGCTCACCCGGCGAAGGCAGCCCGACCAGGCCGAGCAGCCCGACCGCCTTCTCCCGGGCAGCGGCGGCGGACAGCTCCTGGTGCGTCCGGATCGCCTCGACGAGCTGGTCGCCGATGGTGAACACCGGGTTCAGCGCGCTCATCGGCTCCTGGAACACCATGCCGACCTCGCCGCCGCGGACCTCCCGCAGCTCGGCCGGCGTCATCGTGTAGAGGTCCCGCCCGGCCAGCTCCGCCCGCCCGGAAACCCGGGCCGTGGGCGGGAGCAGGCCGAGCAGGGACATCGCGGTGACCGTCTTGCCCGAGCCGGACTCCCCGACCACCGCGACGACCTCGCCCGCGTGGACCTCGTAGCCGACCCCGCGGACGGCTTCGACGTCCCCGAACGAGACCGTCACGTCGTGCAGGCCGAGGAGTCCGGTCACTGGACGATCCCGAACTTGCGGTAGTCGACGTAGGCCGGGAACTTCCCGATCTGCACGGCACCGACGTTCGACCCGTGCAGGAACGAGTTGCGCGTGTAGATCAGCGGCACGACCGGCGAGTCGGCGAGGATCTTCTTGTCCAGCGCCGCCCACTTCTTCCCGGCTTCGGCCGGGTCGACGGTGGCCTGGGCTTCACCGATCAGCCTGTCGACGTCGGGGTTGCTGTAGCGCGACTCGTTGTACCCGCCGTTGCCGATCTCGGTCGACTGGAACAGCGGCTGGATGTTCGCGTTGGCCGACGGGATGTCCGGCTGCCACGAGGTGAGCGTCAGGTCGTAGTCCGACAGGCCCTTGGTGTCCACTTCGGACGTGTAGGTGTCCTGGTCGAGCGGCTTGATGGTGATCTTGATGTTCGCCCGCGCGAGCGCGGCCTGGATCGCCGCGGCCTTCTCCGGGTAGCCGTTTTCGTTGTGGGTGGCCAGGACCAGCCCGTCGAGTCCGTTCGGCAGGCCCGCCTCGGCGAGCAGCTGCTTGGCCTTGGCCGGGTCACCGGACGGCGGCGCCGGGAAGAGGTCGTACTGCTCGCGGCCCTGCAATCCCGGGGTGATCAACGTGGTGGCGACGTCCCCGGCCAGCTGGGCGCTGCCCGCGCTGGCGACCTGGTAGGCGGCCTTGTCGACGGCGTACTGGAACGCCTCGCGCACCTTCGGGTTCGTCAGCTTGCCCCGCTGGACGTTGAGCGAAAGGTAGGCCAGCGCCCCGGATTCCGACGTCACGAGCCGGGACTTCGCCGACGCGCTGCCCTGGATCTGCGCCAGCTGGGCCGGCGAGGCGAAGGACATGCCGAAGGCGTTGCGGTCGTTGCCGGTGTCGTCGATCAGGCGCTTGGAGATGACGCTGGTGTCCTGGCCGAGCTCGAAGGTGATGGTGTCGGCGTTGGCGCTGCGCGTCGGGTCGGTCGCGCGGTCCCAGTTCGGGTTGCGGACCAGCTTCGCGGACTTGCCGCGCTCGTAGCTCTGGATCTGGTACGGGCCGGTCGCGACCGAGTGGTCACCGTAGTTCGCTTCGGCGCCCTTGCCCTTGGGCACCGGGGTGAACGCCGGGGTGCTGGCGACCCAGTTCCAGTCGCCGTACGGGCGCGCCAGGTGGAAGACGATCGTCTTCGCGTCCGGCGTCTGGATGGAGTCGAGCTCCTTGTTGCCGTCGTACGGGCCCTTGTACGCCAGGCCCGGCGAGAGCAGGTCCTTGTGGTAGGCCAGGCCACCGGAGAACGCGGGTGCGAAGGAACGTTCCAGGCCCCACTTGACGTCCGCCGCCGTGATCGGCGTGCCGTCGCTGTACTTCAGGCCGTCCTTCAGGGTGAACGTCCAGGTCTTGCCGCCGTCGCTCGGGCGGCCGGTGTCGGTGGCCAGGTCCGGCACGACCGTGGTGTCCTTGCCCGGCGCGACGTCCCACGACGTGAGGCGGCGGTGGACCAGCCCGAGGGTGGTCACGACGAGGTTGGAGCTCTTCGCCGGGTCCCAGGTGATCGACGGCGAGTCGTTGAGCAGGACCAGGTTCCCGCCGGGCTTGACCGTGCCGCCTTGCGACGTCGGCGCGTCGTTGGCCCCGCACGCCGTCAGCAGCATGATCGCCGCCGTGGCCCCCGCAACGAGCCAGTGTCCCCGTTTCATCAGTTCCCCTTCAGACAAGGCGGGCTCGCGGATCGAGCGCGCCGTAGCAGAGATCGACCAGGAAGTTCAGGAGCGTGACCAGCAGCGCCGAGAACAGCGTCACGCCGAGCAGGACCGGGAGGTTGAGCGAGGCGATCGCGTCGACGAGCAGCCGCCCGACCCCGGCCATGCCGAAGATCCGTTCGGTGATCACCGTGCCGGCCAGCAGCGACCCGAGGTCGACGCCGAACACCGTCACCACCGGCAGCAGGACGTTGCGCAGCGCGTGCCGGCCCACCACCTTCCGCTCGGTGAGGCCTTTCGCCCGTGCGGTGCGGATGTAGTCCTCACCGAGGGTCTCCAGCATCTGCCCGCGGGTCAGCCGGGCGTAGATCGCGGCGTGCAGGAACGCCAGCACCAGCCACGGCAGCACGAGGTGCCACGCCCACTGCGCGGGATCCTCGGTCAGCGGCACATAGCCGTTCTTCGGCACGACGTCGAGGGCGAAGGCGAAGATCGTGATGCCGATCATCCCGGCCAGGTAGGCGGGCATCGACACCCCGGCCATCGCGGCGGCCATGGTGATCCGGTCGACGGCGGAACCGCGGCGCAGCGCGGAAAGCACACCGAGCCCGACACCGAGGACGATCCAGATCACCGCCGCGCCCAGCGCCACCGAGAAGCTGACCCCGATCCGGCCGCCGATCTCGCTGAGGACGTCGACGTCGTTCTGGAAGTCGTACCCGAAACACGGCGCGGTGCAGTGGATCGCGGTGACACCGACGCCGAACGTGCGGCCGCCGAAGATGCCGCCGAGGAACTCGAAGAACTGCTGGTACCAGGGACTGTTGTAGCCCATGAACTCCCGCGCCAGCTCGAGGCTTTCCGGCGAGCACGGGCGGCCGCACGCCATCCGCGCCGGGTCGGCGGGCAGGACGTAGAAGACGACGAACGTCACGAAGGCGACGACCAGCAGGACCAGCAGCATCCCGGCGAACCGGGTCGCGACGAAGCGGGCGGTGCGCATCAGGCCGCGCCCCCGGACCGCGGGTCGAGCGTGTCGCGGATCGCGTCGCCGACGACGTTGAACGCCAGGGTGATGAGGAACAGCAGCGCCCCGGGGAAGACCAGGTACATCGGGTCCGTCTCGAAGAAGTCGATGGCCGCGCTGATCGTGCGGCCCCAGCTCGGGGTGGGCGGCAGCACGCCGACGCCCAGGAACGACAACGCGGCTTCGCTGCCGATCATCGACGGGATGCCGAGGCTCGCGACGACGATGATCGGCGCCCAGAGGTTCGGCAGCAGCTCCTTGGTGAACACGTGCCACGGCCCGCCGCCCAGCACCCGCGCCGCGGCGACGAAGTCGCGCTTGGCGAGCGTCAGCGCCTGCGCACGCACGATCCGCGCCACGCGGGGCCAGCCGAACAGCCCGAGGACGACGACCAGCGTGAACTGCCGCGGGAAGTCGACCGGCAGCACCGCGCCGAGCGCGATCATGAAGATCAGGTACGGGAAGCCGAGGATGACGTCGGCGGTCCAGGTGACCAGCCGGTCCCACCAGCCGCCGAGGTACCCGGCGCTGACGCCGATGACGACGCCGAGCGCGGTGGCCAGCACGGTCGCGCCCAGGCCGACCAGCAACGACGTCCGGGCGCCGTGGGCGACGAGCGCGAAGAGGTCGACGCCGGTCAGCGGCTCGACGCCGAACCAGTGCGCCGCGCTCACCCCGCCGAGCGACCCGGCGGGCAGGCCGGTCGGGCCCAGCGTCGAGATGTCCGGGACCAGGCTCTGCCCTTCGGCCAGCACGAACAGGTCGGCCCCGGCGGCCAGCAGCACGATGACGACGACGAGGAGCGCGCAGACGGACGTCCACCACCCCGAGCGGACGGCACGCCACACCGCGGCGGGCAGGGAACGCGCCGCGAGCGGCGGGAGGGCGGGGGCGGGCAAAGGCACCTTCAAGGTTCAGCCGATCGAGTGACGTCCCGGACCTTAAGCAGTTCCGCGGGTGAATAACGGGCCGTCCCACGATGTGGACGGATACTTCCCTCCCTTGCCCGTAGCGTGGAACTCGGGCACCACGACCCGTCGCCGGGAATCGCGGACCGGGGCCCAGGTTATTCCCGGGACGGCGAACCGTCCCAGCAGTTGGCCGTCCCGGCCCGGCACCCGCGATCGGGCGCAGACTGCAGGCACCTGCCGAGGAAGGGAACGCCGGGATGGCCTCAGGAAACGGACCACGGATCGCCGTCGCGCTGGACGGCGCCGGCTGGCACCCCGCCGCGTGGCGCGAGCCCGGGGCGCGGCCGGCCGAGCTGCTCACCGCCGGCTTCTGGGCCGACCAGGTCCGGGAGGCCGAAGCGGCCAAGCTCGACTTCGTCACCTTCGAGGACTCCCTGGCGCTGCAGACCGCGCAGGCCCTCGACCGGCCCGGCGAGCGCACCGAAGTCGTCCAGGGCCGGCTCGACGCGGTCCTGATCGCCGCCCGGGTGGCGCCGCTGACCTCGCACATCGGGCTGGTGCCGACCGCCGTGGTCACCCACACCGAGCCGTTCCACCTGTCGAAGGCGATCGCCACGCTCGACTACGTCAGCGCCGGCCGCGCCGGTGTCCGCGTTCAGGTCGCCGGGCGCGCCGAGGACAACCGGCACTTCGGCCGCCGCGAGTTCGGCGAGTTCCGGCTCGAGGACTCCACCACGCCGGACGTGCCGAGCCCGCTCGTGGACCTGTTCGACGAGGCCGCGGACTACGTCGAGGTGCTGCGCCGGCTCTGGGACTCCTGGGAGGACGACGCCGAGATCCGCGACGTCGCCACCGGCCGGTTCGTCGACCGGGAGAAGCTGCACTACATCGACTTCGAAGGCCGCTGGTTCAAGGTCAAGGGCCCGTCGATCACGCCGCGCCCGCCGCAGGGCCAGCCGCCGGTCAGCGTACTGGCGCACGCGCCCGTCCCCTACCGGCTCGCCGGGCGCTCGGCCGACGTCGTGTACGTGACGCCGTTCGACCGCGAGCAGGCCGCCACGATCGTCGGCGCCGTGCGGGACGAGCAGGACCTGGCCGGCCGCGGTGGCGAGACGCTGCACGTCTTCGGGGACGTCGTGGTGTTCCTCGACGAGACCGAGCGAGCCGCCGCCGACCGCAAGAAGCGGCTCGACGAGCTGTCCGGCGCGGAGTACTCCTCCGACGCGTTCGTCTTCACCGGCACCCCGGCCGGGCTCGCCGACCTGCTGCTCGGCTGGCAGGGCGCCGGGCTTTCCGGCTTCCGGCTGCGCCCCGCCGCGGTGCCGCACGACCTGACCGCGATCACCCGGGGGCTGGTCCCCGAACTGCGGGCCCGCGGGGCTTTCCGCACCGAGTACGAGGCCGCCACCCTGCGCGGGCTGCTCGGCCTCGCCCGCCCCGCCAACCGCTACGCGACCGCCTGAGGAGGCCCGAGATGTCCCAGCCCCGCAAGCAGATCCACCTCGCGGCACACTTCCCCGGCGTGAACAACACGACCGTGTGGAGCGACCCCGAGGCCGGCAGCCACATCGAGTTCAGCTCCTTCGTCAAGCTCGCGCAGACCGCCGAGCGCGCGAAGTTCGACTTCTTCTTCCTGGCCGAAGGCCTGCGGCTGCGCGAGCAGAACGGCGAGATCTACGACCTCGACGTCGTCGGGCGGCCGGACACCTTCACCGTGCTGTCGGCGCTGGCCGCGGTCACCGAGCGGCTCGGCCTGGCCGGCACGATCAACTCGACGTTCAACGAGCCGTTCGAGGTGGCCCGCCAGTTCGCCTCGCTCGACCACCTCTCCGCCGGGCGCGCGGCCTGGAACGTCGTCACGTCGTGGGACGCCTTCACCGGCGAGAACTTCCGCCGCGCCGGGTTCCTCCCGCAGGACCAGCGCTACGAGCGCGCCGAGACGTTCCTGCGGACCGCGTGGGAGCTGTTCGACTCCTGGCGCGGCGACGAGATCACCGCCGACGCGAAGACCGGCGAGTTCCTCCGCGACCCCGCCGCGGGCGCGTTTTCCCACCACGACAACCACTTCGCCATCGAGGGCCGGTTCCCGGTGCCGCGCAGCCCCCAGGGCCGGCCGGTGGTCATCCAGGCCGGCGACTCCGACGAGGGCCGCGACTTCGCGGCGGCCACCGCCGACGCGATCTTCAGCCGGTACGGGACCCTGGAGGCCGGGCAGGCGTTCTACTCCGACGTCAAGGGCCGGCTGGCCAAGTACGGCCGGACGCCCGAGCAGCTGGTGATCCTCCCGGCGGCGACGTTCGTGCTGGGCGACACCGACAGCGACGCCCAGGAGCGCGCCCACGTCGTGCGGCTGCAGCAGGTCAGCGGGCAGACCGCGATCAAGTTCCTCGAGCAGCTGTGGAACACCGACCTGAGCGACCACGACCCGGACGGCCCGCTGCCCGCGATCGACCCGGTGCCCGGTGAGAACACGATCGCCCGCGGCCGCGCGAGCGTCCGCATGTACCGCGACCCGCTGGCCACGGCCCGCGAATGGCGTCAGCTCGCCGAGGCGAAGAACCTGTCGTCGCGAGAGCTGATCATCGAGGTCACCGGCCGGCAGACGTTCATCGGCTCGCCGTCGACCGTCGCCGCGAAGATCGACGAGCTGGTCCAGGCCGACGCGAGTGACGGCTTCATCCTGGTCCCGCACGTCACCCCCGGCGGGCTCGACGAGTTCGCCGACCGGGTGGTGCCGCTGCTGCAGGAACGCGGCTCGTTCCGCACCGAGTACACCGGCACGACCCTGCGGGAGCACCTCGGCCTCGATCCGCTGCCGTGAGGCGCCGCCGGCGGTAGGTTGGCCCGATGGTGCGCGGAGCCGACCGGGCCGAGGGGATCCTGCTGACCGGCGTGGTGCTTGTCGCGCTGGTGGTGACGGGAGTCCAGGCCCGCGCGCTCGGCACGTGGTTCCTCGAGGTCGTCTGGGTGCTGATCGGCCTGCCGCTGGTTCTGCTGCTGCGCAAGCGGTTCCCGTTGACGCGGCTGCTGTGCTGGCTGCTGGTGCTGCACACACCGCGCAACGACTACGACCGGCTCGGGCACTTCGTCCAGGGGTTCGTGCCCGCGATCGCGGTGCGTGAGGTGCTGCTGCGCCGCACACCGCTGCGGGCCGGCCGATGGGTGGCGTTCCTGACGGTGAGCGTGTGCCTGGCGATCAGCGCGTGTTTCGAGTTCGTGGAGTGGTTCAGCGCCCTCGCGGCCGGCTCGGGCGCGGACGACTTCCTGGCCACCCAAGGGGATGTCTGGGACACGCAGTGGGACATGTTCCTCTGCCTCTGCGGCGCCGTGGTCTCCCTCCTCGTGTGGCGGCGGCTGCACGACCGGCAGCTACAACTTGATCACGACGCTGCGCCGAGCGGGTGACGCTGTTATGAACCCGGCGGGGCCGCCCGTGCCGGACACGTGCAAGATCACCGTCGACGGCAAGGTCGTCTCGGAGAACTCCCAACGCGGTCGCCGCCCTGTGCACCTTCCAGCCGTGAGCTGATCACCGGTCCGGGGTGACCTCGACCAGCCGGTACGGCCGCAGGGCCACCGGCCCCAGCAACCCGGACGCCAGCACCTGCCCGCGGGTGTTCGCGCCGGTGTTGGTGACCCGGACCCGCAGGCGGTTCACGCCCGGGCGCAGCGCCGCGGTCACGTCCAGGCGGTACGGCGGCCACAGCCGCGAGCCGACGACGACGCCGTTGAGCTCGACCTCGGCCACCTCGTGGACCTCGCCGAGGTCGAGGCTCCACCGCCGGCCGGGTGACGCCGGTGCGGTGAACTCCTTGGTGTACCAAGCAGAACCGGAGTACGCCGGGTTCAGGTCGGTCCAGGAACCCAGCGGCCGGGTGCGCACCGGGGAACCCTCGAAGTTGAACGCCCAGTCGCCGTCGAGCGGGAGCGCCGTCAGCGGGTCGGTCACCCGGGCGCGCCCGGTGAACGAGCGGCGGCCGTCGGTCGTGGTGACCGTGACCTCGCCCGGCGCCGTCACCCGCAGAGTCGCGGCCCGGCCGTCGGCACGGACGCGTTCCACCGGCGCCGACGCGGCCACCGCGTGGGCGGGCTCCGGTCCGGCCCGGAACACCACCAGCAGGGTCGCCTTCGGTTCGAGCCGCAGGACGGTCGCTGTGCCGGCGGGCGAACGCCGCCAGACTCCGGCCGGTGTCACGGTTCCCGTGTCGGGGTCCCACACCTCGGGCACGCCGGTCGCCGGGAACGTCGCGGTCACATCGACGGCTTCCGCGCGCTCGTTGAGCACCACGAAGGTCGCGCGGCCGTCCCCTTCGAGCCGCAGGACCCGGACGTCGGCGTGCGGCGGGTCCAGCACCGCGGCCGCCCTCCCCGACGCGGCCGTCGCCGCCGCGGCGGAGTCGGCCGCGCGGACCACCGAGCGGACGGCGAACAACTCGGCCAGTGCGGCCCGCAGGCCCGCGTGGTCACCGCCCGCCTCGCGCGCCGGCTCGCCCACAACGATCACCTGGCCGCCGCCGCGGGCGAACCGGAGCAACGTCCGCAGCGTGCCGAGCGCGAGGATCGGCGTCCGCGGCACCACCACGGTCAGGTAGGCCTGCTGCCCCACGACGAGCCTCGACCCGTTCGGCCGGGCGTGGGTCATCAAGGCGGGGTCGGCGTCGAGCGCGCCTTCGTCGAGGAAGTCGAAGTCGACCTGGACGTCTTCCAGCGCGTGCGCGGCGCCCAGGAACTCGGTGTCCAGAGTGGACATCTCCGGAGTGTCCTGAGTGGACTCGGCGGCGCGTTGCGGCTGCAGGAGCGCGGTGCGGGCCCTGGCCGGCAGCCGGCACGCTTCCATCAGCCGCCCGATCCAGTCGTTGAGCGGCGCGGACACCGCCCACCACGGGTTGGCCGGCTGGAACGGCGGCGGGTAGACGATCTGGCTCTCGTCGCTGAACCGGGCGTGCAGCAGCGTGTGGTTCACCCCGCGCACGGCGAACGCCCCGACGACTTCGCGGACCAGCGCCGGGGTGACCGCCCAGCCGGTGCCGCCCATCGCCTCGAGGTAGACCCGCTCCAGCCCGAGCTGGTGGGCGGTGCTGGCCGGCCACCGGGACAGCGTGCGGTGGTACCCGCGCTGGTAGTGGTCGAAGATCAGGTCGGTGCCCGGCACCTGCGCCCACTGGTTGGTCGTGTTCAGGTTGCCGGAGCTGCGCAGCTGCTCCCCCGGCCCGTATTCGTCCCACAGCGGGTTCGAGATCAGCCGCAGGCCGTGCGCGGCCATCCACTGCCCCTGCGTCCGGTAGTACGCGGCCGCGAACCGGTTGCTGACCGCGCGCCAGAAGACCCCGCGCAGCCGCAGGCCGTCCGGACCGAGGTCGGTGTGCACGGCGGTCAGCGCGATCCCCGGCGTCACCCCGAGCCGCTTCAGCTCCGCGTCCAAAGTGGACGACCAGGGCACGGTGTCGAACGGGCCGTCGGCCGAGGCGAGGTACGGCTCGTCGTCGGCGAAGCCGCGCAGGACCGAGCCCACCGCCCACGGGAACCGCCGCAGGTACTCCCCCGGCACGGCGTCGACGAACAGCCGCACCGCTTCGTCGTCGAGCAGGTCCAGGTAGGCGCGGCCGGTGCCGGTGGGGGTGCTCAGCGGGCGGAGGGTGAACAGGTCCAGCCGCCAGCTCCCGGCGGGCGGGGTCCACGTGCCGCCCGCCCGCGCCTGCTCGGTCAGGTCGACGAGCGAGCCGGGGTCGGAAGAGGAGTCCGGCCGCGCGGCCGCGGCGACCAGCGGCACCCCGGTGGCGGGCAGGGCGAAGGCGTCGAGCGCGGCCGAGCTGTCGAACGTCTCCGCGTACAGCACACCGCCGGCCGGGTCCCGCACGGTGAGGCCGGCCCACGACGACCGCTGGCTCGCGACCGCGCGCACGCCGACCCGGCCGGTCGTGTGCGTGATCTCGGCCGGTGCCTGCGCGACGCCGTCCAGCGTCACCGTCAGCGTCGTCCCGCGGACCCGCACGAGCAGCTCGTGGTCCGCGGCGGGGTCGAACCCCGCGACCGGTGAACCGCTCCGGACCAGCGTGAACGCGCCGCCGGTCTGCTGCCAGACGTCCACGGCGCCGTCGGCGCGCAGGTCGGCGAGGACCCCGTCGGCCTCGCCGGCGCTGCGGACCATGAGCCCGGCCGTGGCGCGCTCGATCCGGACCACTGCGACGACGTCGTAGTCCTGCCACTGGGTGCCCTCGCGCAGCAGCGTCACGCCGTCGCGCGCGCCCGCGTCGACCAGCAGCCGGCCGCCCGACACCGAGAGCCCGCGGCTCACCAGCGGCACCGGCTCGCCGCCGGCGACGGTCAGCGTCTGGTGCCCGACGCCCTTGAGCCGGAGATCCGGCCGCGGCTGGTAGACCCGGGTGCCGACCCGGCCGCCGTCGACGACGAGCCCGCCGGCGCGGCCGCTCGGGAAGTAGTCGTCGTTGAACAGCCAGAGGTGCATGTCGTGGCGCTGGGCCTCGCGCAGGGTGAACTCGATGAGCGTGAACCAGTCTTCGGTGAAGAACGCGGGCCGCAGCGCCGCCGTGTCGAACGGGAACACCAGCACCTCGTGGACACCTCGGCTCCGCAGGTCCGCCAGCCCGTCGGCGACAAGGGCCGGGGTGACGGCGCCGTTCCAGAACCAGAGCACGGTGGGCCGCGAGTCGGGCCGCGGGTCAGCGAACCGCTTGGCCGCGTCACCCCCGCCGTCCGGCGCGGCGTAGGCGATCGGGAAGCCGCCCGCCGTCCCGGCGACGGCCGCGGCCGACACGAGCGCGAGCACGCGCCGCCGGGACAGCCGGAAGCCGCCGTCGGTTGCCGGATCGTGCTCGGTCATCGTGACCCCCCGTGGAGTTGAAACGATTCAAGGCAGGCGGAAAGCTACGTGACCCAGGTCATAGCCGTCAAGGATTTGGCCGGTAAGCTGTCCGGTGGTTTTCTCCCCAAGATCATTTTCAACCGGTGGGGCCCGGGACACGTAGTAGCCGGTGTGAGGCCTCGAACCGCCGACGACGGCGAAACCACGCAGTGGGCCCGGCTCGCCGGGCGCGGTGACCAGGTGGCACTGGAGCGTTTCCTGCGCGCGACCCAGCCCCGGGTCTGGCGGTTCGCCGCCGGGACGAGCGGCCCGCGGCTCGCCGACGACCTCACCGAGGAGACCTACTCACGCGCGCTCGCCGAGCTGCGCCGCTTCCGCGGCGAACGGCCGGCCGGGACGTGGCTGCTGTCGATCGCCCGGCAGGTGGTGGCCGACGGCGACCGGGAAAGCGCTCCCGCGCGCGGCGAGGCGATCCGCACCCTCGAACCGGATCGCCGGGACGCGTTCGTGCTCACCCAGACCCTCGGACTGTCCTATGCGGACGCCGCCGAGGTGTGCGGGTGCCCGGTCGAGGCCATCCGGACCCGGGTGGCCGAAGCGCGTGAAGACCTCCTCGCGGCCGAGGTCTCCGTCCGACGCCCCGCGGCCGGCTGATCCCCGTGAGCTGCACGGAACTGCGTGAATCACTGTCGGCCCGCATGGACGGCGAGTCCACTTCGGACGACGGCTTCCTCGACGGCCACGTCGCGTCCTGCGCCGGCTGCCGGTCCTGGGAGGAGCGGGCCGTCGCGCTGCGGCGGACGATGCTGCTGCGCGAGGCGCCCCCGGTGCCGGACCTGACCGGCCGGCTACTCGCGAACGTCCCGGCGCCGCGTGCCGAGCAGTGGGGAGTCCGCGTCGCCCTCGCCCTCGTCGCGCTCGTCCAATGTGGACTCGGTTTCGGCGGCCTGCTCATCCACAGTGTCCAGAACGCCGGTCACGCCGGAATGGCGGACATGGCCGGGATGTCGATGCCGGGGATGGCGGGAATGGACGGCATGACCACGGTGGCGCACCTGAGCAACGAGAGCGCGGCGTGGAACCTCGCCCTCGGCGCCGGCCTGCTGTGGGCGGCGCTGCGGCCGCGGGTCGCGGGCGGGCTGCTGCCGGTGTTCGCCGGGTTCGTCCTGGTGCTCGGGATCGTGTCGGCGGTCGACGGCTCCGGCGGCCTGGTCGCGGCCGGACGGTTGTCGGCGCACGTGCTCGTGCTCGCCGGGGTTGCACTGCTGTTCGTCCTGCACTGGCAGCTGCGGCGGTCGCCGAAGCACCGCTAGGGTGGGCCCCATGGGGACGATCAGGCAGGTCCAAATCACCTTCGACTGCGCGGAACCCGAGCGGGTCGCCCGGTTCTGGTGCGAGGTGCTGGGATACGTCGTTCCGCCGCCCCCGAAGGGTTTCGAGTCCTGGGCGGAGTTCGACCGCTCACTGCCGGCCGACCGTCAGGGCGCGGCGTTCGCCTGTGTCGACCCGTCGGGCGCGGGCCCGCGGCTGTTCTTCCAGCGGGTCCCCGAAGGCAAGGTCGCCAAGAACCGGGTCCACCTCGACGTGCGAGCCGGAACCGGCCTCGTCGGCGACGAGCGCCTCGCGACGCTCGAGGCCGAGTGCGCCCGCCTGGTCGCGCTGGGCGCGGTCCACGAGCGGACGCTGTACGCCGACGGTGTCGAAGAGTCGTGCATCGTGATGCAGGACGTCGAGGGCAACGAGTTCTGCCTGGACTGAGCTCCGGGTCACCAGGGACCGGTCCCGGGCCGGGCCCACCACGCTGGGTACATGACGGAACCGGTTCCGCGACGCCCTCCGGCTCTGGTCGCCGCCCTGGTTGTGCTGCCACTGGCAGCCTTCCTGTTCGGGATGACCGAGACAGCTGAGCCGCTGCTGGCGGTTCGCTTCAACTGGGCCCGGGGTGACATCGCGGTGTCCTACGCCCTGATCGGCACAGCCCTCTTCGCGGCGGGTGCCGTGCTGGCTTGCCTGCCCGAGTCGACCCAGTACTACCGGCTGGCCGCGCAGTGGCGAATACGCGCGAAGAAAGCACCCTGAGCAACTCCACCTCAAGAGGCTTGACGCTGCCCACGTTCAGGTATCTACTTCGTTGTCACATATATGCCAACAGTTCATGTATATGAACGGAGTAGCAGTGTTGCCGCTCAGAACTCTCCGGCGTTTCGGCGTCCTGGCGACGGCGACGGCCGTGCTCAGCCTCCCGCTGACCGGACTCGCCTCAGCCGACACCGACACCACCTCTGCCGGGCCGTGCTCCCTGCCCGTGCTCTCCCGGCTCTGCCCGCCGAAGACCGTCGTGCTCGACGGGAACCGGTTGCTGCTGAACAAGCTCGCGCTGCTCGTCGGTGACCGGACCACCAAGACCGCGCTCGGGAACCTGCTCAAGCAGGCCGACGTCGCCGTCACGGCCGGGCCGTGGACCGTTGCCGACAAGGAGCGGGTGCCGCCCAGCGGGGACAAGCACGACTACCTCAGCCTCGCCCCCTACTGGTGGCCCAGCCAGCCGAAGACCCCGCAGAACCCGCTCGGCTGCCCGTACGTGCAGCGCGACGGCGTCCTGAACCCCGAAACCACGGCCGTCCCGGACAAGGCCGAGCGGCTCAAGGCGTTCAGCTCGATCTACCAGCTCTCCCTCGCCTGGTACTACACCGGCAAGGCCGACTACGCGAAGCGCGCGGCGCTCGACCTGCGCACCTGGTTCCTCGACGCGGCCACGAAGATGAACCCGAACCTGAACTTCGCCCAGGGCATCCCCTGCAAGAACGACGGCCGCGGGATCGGCATCATCGAGTTCTCCTACACCTTCACCCAGGTGCTCGACGCCGCCGCGATCCTGAGCACCGGCGCGCCCGGCTGGTCGAAGGGGGACGAAAGCGCGTTCAAGAGCTGGTCGGGTGACTTCCTGACCTGGCTGCGCACCAGCCAGTACGGCAAGGACGAAGCCGCGGCCCAGAACAACCACGGCACCTTCATGGACATGCTGACCGCCGGCATCGCGCTCTACACGGGACAGTCCGGCGTCACGAAGGACATCCTCGAGAAGGCCAAGGCGGGCCGGATCGACCACCAGATCGCCGCCGACGGCAGCCAGCCCGAGGAGGTGGCGCGGACCCGCACCTACCACTACTCGACGTTCAACCTGGTCGCGCTGACCCGGCTCGCGCAGATCGGCCGGCACGCCGGCGTCGACCTGTGGGGTTACCGCAACCCGCAGGGCGGCAGCATCTTCAAGGCCGTCGACTTCCTGCTCCCGGCGGCCACCGGCGGCGCGTCGCAATGGCACTACCCGGATCTGAACTTCCTCCAGTACGCGGCCCTGGACAGCGTCCACGCAGCGGCGGATGCCGGTGACCGTGACGCGCGGGCGGCGCTGCCGAAGGTCCCGGCCCCGCCGGGCGGCGACCTCTACCCCGTCCGCCCGGCCGCCGAGCAGCTGGACGACATCTCCACGACCGGCTGAGGCGTTCCCGTGGTGCCGGTCTCCCCCGCGGCCGGCACCACGGGACTCACACCGCTTCCGGCGCGGGCGCCCGGTGGGCGGCCGCGTAGTGCGCGGTCCCGATCGCGCCCGCCACGGCGAGGACGAACCCCGCGACCGCCGCGGCGGTGAAGCCCGCGCGGACGCGGTCGTCCAGCACCACCACCCCGATCAGCGACGACACCGCCGTGTTGGTGGTGAACATGATCGCGGTGACCGCGGTCGCGCGGCCGCGTTGCAGGGCCAGCGCGAACGCGATCGCCGCGGCGAGCCCGTTGGTGATCATCGCCCAGATCGCCGGCTCCAGCGCGAGGCGCCAGACCGGGCCCGACGCGTCCAGCGTCCGCGCCGAGATCCCGACGGCGCTGAACCCCAGCCCGGCGCAGAACCCCAGCACGATCGGCGTCCAGCGCCCCTCGACACGCTGGGCGGTGAACGCGGTCGCCGCGATCAGGACCGCCACCCCCACCAGCGCGAGCTTCCAGCCGGTCGACAGCGGCTCGGCCGGCCCGGGGTCCGCGGACAGCCCGAGCAGGACCAGGCCGGTCGCGCCGACGCCCAGCGCGGCCCAGCCGGCGCTCGCCAGCCGGACCCCGAGGATCGCGGAGATCGTCGCGGTGACGCCGACGCTGAAGGCGAGCACCGACTGGACCAGGAACAACGGCAGCCGGTGCAGCGCGGCGGCGGCGAAGACGAACCCGAGCAGGTCCACCCCGACCCCGAGGAAGTACAGCGGCTGCCGCCGCAGCCCGACGAGGTCCTGCGGCGAGCCACCGTAGGCGCCGGCCTTCCGGACCCCGGCGGACTCCAGGATGGAGCCACTGCCCGAGGCGACGGCGGCCAGCACGGCGAGGACGTATCCGAGGATCACGGCCTGAGTCTCTCAGCCGGCTCCGGACGCTCTCACCTCGGACCGCCGAGCACGGCTTTCAGGAGTCGGTCGTCTTGGCGCAGGACACCGGCCGGCCGGGGCCGGGGGCCGTCGCCCTGGCCAGTTCCTGCTCGCCGTCCAGCAGAATGCGGCAGCTCAGCGTGAGATCGCCCGTCGGGGTGGCCGTGAGCTCCGCCTGTTGACCCGCGGTCACGATGACCTCCTGCTTCCACGGCACGCCGACCGGGCCGGCGACCGTGTGCTGCTTGACCTCGTCGTTGTAGCGGTTCGGGGAGTTCGCGTAACCGACCTTCGCCAGCGTCCCGCCACTGGGGCCGGTCACCTCGTAGGTGATCGCCCAGGACTTGCCGGTGGGGTTGGCACACGCCGTGACACCCGCCAGCGCGCCGCCGAGGACCACCGTCGCGAGCACTGCCTTGATCATCATGGTCAAAACCGTAGGGCCCCCGGACCGCGACGGCATCGGACCGAAGACCGATCATCCGATAGTGCGATGGTCCTGGTCCTGGTCCCGCACGCGCAGCGCCGGGCCGACCCAGCGGCGGACGAGCGCGCGCAGCTCGTCGTCGGTGAGCTCCGGGGTGGCCGGGAACTGCAGGAACGAGATGAACAGCCGCATCAGGATCTCGGCCAGGCCGCGCAGGTCGTCGTCGGTCTCGACGCCCGCGGCCGCCCAGTCGACCGGCACGGTGCGGAGGATCCGCGCGCCGAACGTGAACGCCTCCGGGGCGAGCACCCCGACCGTGAAGAAGTCGGCTTCGCCCGCCTTCAGCAGCAGGCCGAGGTGGGGCTCGTCGGGGACGGTCCGGAGGGCGAACACCACCGACTCGACCGCGGCTTCGGCGGGACTGCCGAACGAGGCCAGGTGCCGCTCCATCCGCCCGGCGAACTCCTCGACCCCGGCGAGCGCGACCGCGCGCAGGATGTCCTTCAAGCCCGGGAAGTAGCGGTAGACGGTCTGGCGGGTCACCCCGGCCTCGGCGGCGACGTCGGAGAGGCTGGTCTTGGCGAGCCCGGCGCGATCGAGGCACGCCGTCGCCGCCTCGACGATCCGGCGGCGCGCCTCGTCTTCGGTGCCGGGCGGGTTGCCCTGCCAGCCGTGGAACCCCATGCGCCCCATCTTCCCCGAGCCGGGCGGCTCAGACGGCGGCAGGGGCCGTCCGCCGCGCGCCGTACAGCGCGGCCAGCAGCAGACCCGCCCCGAGGAAGCAGGCGAGCGCGTACGGGCCGCTTCCGACCGGGGTGCCGTCGTCGGTGACGCCGTTGTGCGCGCCGAGGTACGCGGGCAGCGCGGCGAGCCAGCACACCGCCAGCCCGCCCAGGTAGACCGCGGGGTAGATCCGGGCGAACGCGGTCAGCGGCACGTCCGGCCCGCGGTCCGGCGACCGCAGGTGCGCGACGACGATCCCGGCGCCGACGACCCAGAGCAGGGCCAGTTCGACACCGAGCACCCACGCTTGCGCGGGTGTGTTCCCGGCGAAGAGGCTCGACGGCAGCCCGCCGACCGCCATCGTCAACGGGGTCAGGGCCCCGGCTACGAGCGTGCGCCAGACCAGCGGCCACCCGCGTCGCGGGCCGCCGGCCAGGCGCACGACGAGGTAGGTCAGGCCGCCCATCGAGACGGAGGCGAACAGCAGCATGCTGGTCATCGGCACCGCGGCCAGCGCCGGGTGGTTCACGATGCGGTTGCCCGGGTTCCACGCCCACCACCTCAGCTGCGGGCCGAGCTGGTCGAAGATCTCGTAGAACACCTGGCAGGTGAAGGCGACGGCCACCGAACCGGCCAGCGGGCCCCGGCTCCGGAAGAGCCCGAGCGACCGCACGAGCTCGTAGGCGAGCTGGCTGATCACCGGGTAGAACGCGACGATGTAGAGCGGCAGCCGGTCCGCCATGAACTGCACGGTGAACTCGTTGTGGGCGAAGACGAACCCGTACTGCCGGTCGAGTCCGAACCACTCCGGGAAGTACAGCGGCGGTTCGGTGACGAAGAGGTAGACCAGCGAAGCCCACCACAGCGCCAGGTTCACCGGGTCACCCGCGCGGTACCGGCGGAGCGCGTGCACCAGCGCGAAGACCGCGCCGCCGACGACCAGCACCTCGAGCAGCGGCATCGTCCAGTGCGCGAGTGTCCACGGTGGACGGACCGAGACCACCGGAGCGACGGCGTGGCAGTCGAAACCGAGACCGCGCGTGACGGCTTCGGCCTCGGGTCCGCACGCGGTGCTCACGCCGCGGCCGGTGAGTAGTCCGTCGCCGGCGGCTCGGCCTGGGGGTCGAACCCGAAGGGCACCCGGTGCCGGCCGAGCACCGCGCGGACGCGGTAGCGCACGAGCGCGGCGAGCACCCGCGGGTTCCGCAGCATCTCCCCCAGCGACTCGTCCATGTTGAACACCTTGGCGAAGTGCTCGTCGACCACTTCGTACTCCCGCGCGGCGCCGACGATGAGACTGAACGCCGGCCCGGACACCGCGTCGAGGACACGGCGCTTCCATTCGGGCGCTTTTTCGGTGCCCTCGGCGCAGGCGTAACCCTGGTCCCGCGCCATCGCCAGGCGCCACGGCACCCCGAGCAGCTTGCGTTGCGCGCGCAGGAACCGCGGGACGAACGCCGCGTCGAGCCGCCCGGCGCGGGCCAGGTGCTCCCGCAGCAGCAGCGCCGACCCGGCCGCGGAGCTGATGCCCTGCGCGTAGAACGGGTTGAACGCGCAGATCGAGTCGCCGACGAACACCAGCCCGGCCGGTGGGGTGCGCAGCCGGTCGTAGCGCCGCCACTTGTTGCCGGTCGAGCGGGTCAGGTGCACCTCGGACGTCGGGGCGCACCGGTCCATCGCGGCGGCGAACAACGGCGTCCGCACCCGGCGGGCCGTCTCGACGAACGCGTCCGCCGTGCGGGGCATGGCCAGGCCCCACGAGCCCATGCACGCGATGACGCGGTTGCCTTCGATCGGGAAGAAGTTGACCAGGAACTCGTGCTCGGCCGGGTGCGCGCCCCTGTCCGGCGTCGGCATGATCACCAGGTGCCGCCACCACCACGACGCCGGGCGCGCCGCGGGCTCGGGCAGGTCGTACCAGCGTGAGGTGTAGGTGACCTTGGCGTCGAGGGTCCGCACCTCGGGCTCGGGCCAGCCGGCCGCCGCCAGCCAGCCGCCGGCCGGGGAGCCGCGGCCCATCGCGTCCACGACGAAGTCGGCGTCGACGTGCTCGCCCGCGAAGTCGACGCCCGTGATCGCCCCGGCTCGCACGGTCAGGCCGCTGACTGCGGCTCCTTCGCGGATGACGACGTTGGCCAGCTCCCGCACCTGCTCGCGCAGCACGCGCTCGATGAGGATCCGCGAGCTGTAGATCATCGTCATGGCGCTGCGCTTGCGCGCCGACCAGCCCGGGCCGTCGAGGTAGGCGGCGTCCAGGGACGGCATCAGGTGCAGCCCGCCCGCGGCGATCAGGGCGGCTTCGAAGCCCGGGAACAGCGCCCCGATCGCGCGGCGGCCCGAGTTCAGCAGGAAGTGCGGGTGCTTGCTCTGCGGCACCCCGCGCCGGTGCTCCGCCCCGGCCGGCAGCTCGTCGCGTTCCAGCACCAGCACCCGGTCGAAGTGCGGGGCGAGCGCGCCGGCCGCGCACAGACCGGCGGCGCTGCCCCCGAGGACGACGGCGGTGTTCCCGAGCCGCATGCGGACCCCTTCCGTCATTCATACAAATGGACACCAAATGTATGAATGACGGCGGGCACTGTCAAGGCAGCTCCAGCAGCGCCAGCGGCACGTGGTGCTGGCCCGCGTGGATGTCCCGGTCCCGCAGGCCGCCCTGCGGAACCGGCCGGGGGAAGGAGATCTTGACGACGTTCAACGCGGAGATCCGGAAGATCCGCACCCCGCCGGCCGGCACGCCGTACAGCCGCGCGACGACGTCCTCGTTGAGGAAGGTTTTGTCCGCCGCGACTTGGTAGCCCGCTTCGTCGCGCATGAACAGCTCCATCGTGACCCAGAACGGGCCCGCGTTCTTCGACCGGACCTCGAGGGCGCGGTCCTGCAGGGTTTCAGGCATCGGCACGGGCCTTCCGGAGCTCGGTGCGGAACAGGGCGGTCGGCGTCTCGGTGTCGACGACGTGGTTGAGGACGAACTCGTAGGCCGGGCCGCGCTCGGTCTCCGCCGGCGACGTCGGGAAGGCGAGGCTCGGCAGGTACGGCATGTCCGGGGTCGGCAGGTGCAGCATCAGCGGGTTGGCGATCTTCGCGACGGCGGTGGCGGTCGCCTGGTCGGCCGCGTGCACCAGCAGCATCACGCCCACTTCGCGCGCGGGGGTCGTCGCGGGGTCGAGGTCTTCGAGGATCGCGTTGTGGCCGTAGAGCCGGATGTCGAGCTCGTAGCCGTCCTCCCCCAGCGCGAGCGTCTGCTGCACGCGCTCGACGAGCACCTTCCGCAGCAGCGCGGCCCAGTCCTCGATGCCGGCCAGGATGTGCGGGTCGCGGATGGCGGTGAACGACATCGTCTCGTAGCCGGTGAGCCGGGCGCCCTCGAGCTTGATCGTGTGCTGCGCGGCGGGTTCGAACGCCGAGCCCTCGACGCGCACGATCCGGTCGTCGACGGCCCGGTAGGTGGCGGCGGAGACGTCGAGCGTCCCGGCGGGCTCGCGCATCCGGAACGGGTCGGCGGTCTCGTACAGCATGTGCGCGGCCACCGATGTCGGGGTGCAGGCCGCCGTGGGGTCCAGCGGTTCGATCGTGAAGCCGGTGCGGTCGATCCGCGCGAACACCCCGCCCGAGCGCGGGTTGGTCGTGCACTGGCCGCCGCATTCGACGATCTTCGACGCGTGCCAGACCGGACCGGGCGGCATCCCCCGCATCAGCGCGAAAGCGGCGGCGACCGCGGTGTCGGTGGCGCGTCCGGCCAGCACGACGTCGGCGCCCGCGCGCAGGGCCGCCTCGATGGGCTCGTGGCCCATCATCCCGACCACGCGCACGCAGCTGTCGAGGGTCGCGGCCTCGAGCGGGCCGAGCGGCGGCAGCGGGTGGATCGCGCCCTCGGCCAGCCGGCGCCGGAGGTAGGCGGGGTCCTGCTCGCTGTAGATGGTGGCGACGGTCAGGTCGATCCCTTCCGCCGCCAGGATTTCCGCGGTGATCCCGGCGAGCCAGTCGACCCCGCTGTCGGCCCCGCTCGTGCCGCAGGACCCGACGACGAGCGGGATCCGGGCCTTCGCCGCGGCGCGCAGCAGCACGCGCATGTCCCGGGCCACGGCCGCGGTCGACGTCTTCGGGGCGCCGGAACCGAGGTAATGGGGACCGGAGTCGGTCGAACCCCCGTCCACGGCGATGACGTCGGCGCCGAGGGCGAGGCCGCGCTCGACCGTCGCCTCGGCGAACCCCGCGCCGATCATGCCCGCGGGCACCAGGACGCCCACTGAGTCGTTCACTCGTTTCTCCTTCGTGTGACGGGGAAAACCGGGCTGCGCGGCGCACCGCGCAGCGAGGCCAGCAGCTCGTGGGCGGCGCCGGCCACGGCGGCCCGGCGGGCTTCGGTGGTCTGGCCGCCCAGGTGCGAACAGACGGTGATCCCGTCGACTCCGCGCAGCGGGCTGTCCGGCGGCAGCGGCTCGGTCCGCACGACGTCGAGCGCCGCGCCCGCCAGCCGGCCCGAGCCGACGGCCTCGGCGAGCGCGGCTTCGTCGACGAGCGCGCCCCGCGCGGTGTTGACCAGGATCGCCGTGGGTTTCATCAGGGCGAGCGCGGCCGCGTCGACGAGATTCCGCGTCCGCGGGGTCAGCGCGGTGTGCAGGGACACGAAGTCCGCTTCACGCAACAACTTCGGCAGCTCGACGAACTCGACGTCCGGGTCGCCGCCGTCCGGATGGGCGGTGGCGCAGACGATCCGCATACCGAACGCCCGGGCGAGCGGGACGACGGCGCGGGCGGCCGGGCCGTGCCCGACGAGCCCGAGGGTGGCGCCGCGCAGTTCGCGCCCGCCCCGCCGCGGCCAGCCGCCCGCGCGCACCCCGGCGGCCGATTCGACGAGCCGCCGGGACGCGGCGATCAGCAGCCCCATCGTGTACTCGGCGACGGCGTTGCTGTTGATCCCCGGCAGGTTGCTGACCCGGATGCCCAGCCGGCCGGCGGCCTCGACGTCGACCGAGTCGTACCCGACGCCCGACCGCACGATCGCGCGCAGGAGCGGTGCGCGTTCGAGGACTTCGGCGGTCAACGGGTCGTTGCCGATGATCGCGCCGGTCGTGTCCGCCAGCGCCGCGACCAGCTCCGCACCGCGCGGCCGGACGACGTAACGGAGGTCGTGGCCGGCCGCGGTGAGCAGCGCGTGGGCCTCGTCGCCGGGGCGGGCGTAGTCGGTGGTGACCAGGATGACGCTCACAGCGCGACCTCGGTCCCGGTCGGACGGCGCCGCAGCACCCACACGACGGCGGCGACCGCGAAGACCGTGAGCAAGGCCGCGTCGACCGGCATCAGGTCCCAGCCGCTGACGTCGACCATCCCGCCGACCACGGCGGGCCCGAGGAAACCGCCGCCCGCCCAGCCGACGGTGTAGAGCGCGGTGTAGGTCCCGAGCACCCGGCTGGACGGCGCGAGGTTCCACAGGACCACCGCGGCGTTGATGACGAACCCGGCGGCGCCGACCGCGGCCACGCACAACGCGACGATCGTCGCGGTGGCGGTGTGCAGGAGCGTGCCGATGGTCAGCGCCAGGACGAAGACCGTCATCCCCAGCGCCATCACGCGCAGCCGGCCGATCCGTTCGGACAGCAGCGCCAAGGGGTACGCGGCGAGCAGGAACGCCACGCCGCTGGGCAGCGTGAGCCCGCCGGCCTTGCCGCGGGACAGCCCGAGGGCTTCGATCCCGTAGTTGGTGACGAGCGAGCGGGACGCCGCCCAGGCCGCGCCGAACAGCAGGATCGCCAACAGCACCAGCAGCCGCGTGCGGTCGGGGTCACCGGCGAGCTCACGCAGGATGTCGCGCATGCGCGGTTTCGGGACGTCTTCCTGCTCCGGCTTTTCGTCCTCCGCCACCGCCGCCCGGTAGGCGGGCGACGCGCTGTCGCGGACCCGCAGCACGAGCACGGCCGCGGAGACCAGCATCAGGACCGCGGGCACCGAGAAGGCCAGCACCGGGTGCGCGTCGACGAGGAAGGTGCTGATCAGCGCCGAGACGATGATGGTCAGGCTGGACGCGATCTTCACCGCGGCGTTCGCCCGGCTGCGGCGCTCGGGCCGGATGAAGTCGGGCAGCAGCGCCTCCCCCAGCGGCTTGAAGCTGTTCGCCACCAGCGCGTAGGCGAACATCAGCGCGATGAGCGCCGGCAGCGACGACGCGAGCGGGATGCCGGCGAACAGCAGGGCGGCGACCGGCATGCCGGCGGCCAGGTACGGGATCCGGCGGCCCCAGCGGGTGCGGGTGTTGTCCGACCGGTTGCCGATCCACGGCTGGATGAACACGCCGAGGATGTTGTCCATCCCCATCAGCAGCCCGATCACGGCGGCGCTCCCGACGTGCTCGCGCAGCAGCGGCGGCACCTGCGCGTCGTAGAAGTTCCACGTCGACTCCTGGGCGAAGACGGCGAGGGCGACGAAGAACGTGATGTGCCGGCCGATCTTCCGCCCGCTCGGGGCGTCCACTGTGGTCATCAGGAGTCCTCCGGGTCGCCGCGGCCGCGTCGCCGCTGCGGTCACCCTAGAGATGCTATAGCAAAATTGTCAACGGTGGCATATCCGGTTGCCATGGCCGACGCTAGGATGGGGGCATGGAGACCCCCGTCGCGACCGAGACCCTCGCCGACCGCACGTACCGCGCGGTGCAGTCCGCGATCGCGGCGGGTGAGCTGAGCCCGGGTGAGAAGGTGACCGAGCGCGGCCTGGCCGAGCGCTTCTCGGTGAGCCCCACGCCGGTCCGCGAAGCCATCCGGCGGCTGGAGCAGGACGGCCTCATCGAGCGCGCGGGCCCGCGCACGGTGGTCGTGGCGGCGATCGGCGACTCGGCGATCGAGGACCTGGCCGAGGTCGAGGTCGCGCTGCGCGGGCTGGTCGCGCGCTTCGCCGCCCGCCACGCGACGCCGGCCCAGCTCGACCGGCTCGACACGATCCTCGACGAGGCCGACGACCTGGTGATCGTCATGCGCCAGCGGCACGCCGGCGGCCAGCCGGTCGACCGGTACGTCGGCACGCTGCTGGACACGATCCAGCGCTTCAACGACGCGGTGAGCGCGTGCGCGGGCAACCCGGTCCTGGTCCGGCTGCTGGAGCAGAGCCGCGTGTTCTCCCGCGACGAGCGCCGCAGCCGCCTGACCGACCACGTGCTGGCCGACGACCGCTTCGGCGCCGAGCGTTATTCGAGCCACCGGGCACTCGTCCACGCCTTGCGCGCGGGCGACGCGGCGAAGGCCGAGGAGATCGTCATGAAGGACGCCCGCGGCGGCCTCGACGACCTGCTGAAGAAACCGGCGGCCGGGGCGAACTAGCCCCAGCACCACCGCATTCCGCGGATCCCGGGCGCCACCCCGGTGCCGAAGACGTGCGCCGGGGACACCGCCGACAGCGGCACCTCCGTGACGTCGCGTTCCGGCCCGCCCGGGGAGTCCCGCCGGTACGCGTGGCAGCTCGACGGCAGCGCCTCCGGCGCGAAGTGGACTTCCAGCAGGTGCTCGGGCACCGGGTGCCGGAACCGCCGGTCGTAGCTGGTGTCGGGGACGTCGTCGGTGTACTCGAACTCGTACTCCAGGATCGCCGTCTCGCCCAGCGCCAGCGGCCGGCTCGGCACCAGCTCGCTGAGCACGAACCCCGGCTCGGGCAGGACTTCCGTGCGCGCGGGCTCGCAGTAGCGCGTCGACACCAGGCGCGGCGGGCGGCCCGGGGTGCAGCCGCGCAGCGCGACCAGCTTGGCCTGCACCGGTTCGTCGACCGCGCGCACCACTTCGCGCACCCGCAGCCGGGTCAGCGCCCCGTCCGCGGCGACGTGCAGGGTTTCGTGGAGGCTGAGCACCACCAGGGACGTCTCGTCCGCCGCGTCGAACGAATGCAGCACCGACAGGACGCGGTTGCGCGGGCCCCAAAGCCGTTCCCAGCCCACGACTCCCGGCGCCGCCACGTGGTCGGGCCGGGCGAGCAGGCCGGTCAGCGAACCCGCGGGCAGGCCGAGGATCCCTTCCAGCACCTCGACCGCGCGCAGCGACTCGGGGCGTTCGGGCCGGGTCCGGCCGGTCCGCCAGTAGCTCAGCGTCGTGGTGCTGACCGGGACGCCGGCCGCGGCCAAGCGGCCCTTGAGCCGCGCCAGGCCCAGCCCGCTGCGGTTGATGGCCAGCGAAAGCGCCCGGCTGAACGGGCCGGCGGCGAGCGCGTGCGCCAGGTCCCGCCCGGGCTCCGGGGCGGGGGCCGCGAACAACTGCATCCAGGTCCTCGGTGATCCGGACGGAAACGGCCTGCCCGGCGGATCGCCGGTCCGCATTCGGTCTAACAGCCGTGGACGGCGGCTGTCATCCGACGAACGTCGGCCGTGCCCGGAGAGCGGACGCCCCGGGAAAGCGCAACCCGCCGAAGGAACCGTCCTGTTCCGTTGATCGGCTCGGGCCTTCCAGCGGATTACCCGGAGCGCACCGCCCGCTTACGTTCGGTGAGTCCCCACCGGTCCCCCAAGGAGTCCCGAAATGCGTGAAACCCCCGGACGGCTCACCCGCGCCGCCGCCGTGCTCGCCGGTTCCTGCGCCGTGTTCGCGACGCTCGCCGCCGCCCCCGCGTCGGCGAGCACCCCGGTCACCCCGCTCTCCCCCGCCGCCCAGCCGTCGATCATCGGCGGCAGCACGGCGCAGAACCCCGGTTACATCACCCGCTTCAACGGGCACGCCAACGGCTACACGTTCTTCTGCACCAGCACCCTGATCGGCGCGCGCTGGGTGCTGACCGCCAAGCACTGCATGTACGACAACAACGGGCAGCGGCTGACCGACATCGACCTCTACGTCGGGTCGAACAGCGCTTCCGGTGGGGTGCACGCGAAAGCGGCGTCCACCTACCTGTACTCGGGCGGCGACCTCGCCCTGATCAAGCTGAACACCACTGGTGGCAGCACTTTCGCGCAGCTCGCGAGCAGCTCTTCCGACGCCGAAGAGGGTGACGCCGCCCGCGTGTACGGCTGGGGCGCGACCCAGTCCTCCGACGAGGGCAACCACCAGTCGAGCGTGCTGAAGCAGGCGTCGGTCCGGATCTCCGACACGAGCGACACCGACTACTTCGGCGGCCCGGCGATCTCGGCCGACACCCCGAACGGCGCGGTCGCCGGCGGCGACTCCGGCGGCCCGATGCTCGACGGCGGTGTGCAGGTGGGGGTGTGCTCGACCAGCGACCGGTCCAGCACCACCACCTACGGCAGTGTCGCCGCGGGCCGCTCCTGGATCCGCCAGACCAGCGGCGTCTGACCGGTCGCGGGGCCGCCGCCGACCGGCGGCCCCGCGGCTTCACCCGCTCTGGGCGGCGATCCCGCGGCCGATGAGGTCGTCGGCGTCCACACCGGACTCGACGAGCAGCGCGCGCGTGTGCTGCCCCAGCGCCGGAACGTCACCCATCACGGCTTCGACGTCGGCGAAGGTCACCGGCGGCAGCAGCGCGTCGACCCGGGCGTGCTCGGTGCCGATCTTCCGCCAGCGGTCCCGGGCCCGCAGCTGCGGGTGGTCGACGACCTGGGCGACCTCCTTCAGCTGGGCGGCCGGCACGCCCGCCGCGGCGAGGCGGGCGTCCAGTTCGGCGTTGGACCACTGCGCCGTCCGGGCCGCGACCGCGGCGTCACACTCGCCGCGATGGGCCACCCGGGAAACGTTGGTGGCGAAGCGCGGGTCGTCGGCCAGCTCGGGCGCGTCGAGCACGTCGGTGACCAGGGTGCGCCAGCCGGTGTCGTTCTGGACACCGATCAGCAGCTGGCCGTCGTGAGTCGGGAACGCGTCGTACGGCGCGATCGAGCTGTGGCTCAGCCCCATTCGCGCGGGCTGCGTCCCGCCGTACATCTGCGTGTACAGCGCATATCCCATCCACTCGACCGTCGCCTCGAGCATCGAGACCTCGATCGTGGCGCCTTCACCGGTCCGCCAGCGCCGCAGCAACGCCGCCAGCACCGCCTGCGAGCAGTACATCCCGGACGCGATGTCGGCGGTCGGGATCCCGGTCTTCGCGGGCGCGTCCGGCGTGCCGGTGATCGCGATCAGCCCGGCTTCGGCCTGCACCAGCATGTCGTAGGCCTTGCGCTGCTCCATCGGCCCGCCGGTGCCGAACCCGGACAGGTTCACCACGACCAGTTCCGGGTGCCGCGCGCGAAGGTCGCCGAAGCCCAGCCGGTCCGCGGCGCCGGGCGCGAGGTTCTGCAGGAAGACGTCCGCCTTCGCGACGAGCCGCCGCACGACGTCGCGCCCCTCCGGCGTCTTCAGGTCGACGGCGAGCGACTCCTTGCCGCGGTTGAGCCACACGAAGTGTGCGCCGCTGCCGTGCACGACGTGGTCGTAGGCCCGGGCGAAGTCACCCCCGTCGACCCGCTCGACCTTGATCACCCGCGCGCCGAGTTCGGCGAGGGTGCGGCTCGCCAGCGGCGCGGCGACGGCCTGCTCGAGCGCGACGACGGTGACCCCGTCGAGCGGGCGCGTCACGACTGCTTCTTCTTCTCGGCCCGCACCAGCCCGCCGCCGATGATCAGCCGCTGGATCTCGCTCGTGCCTTCGTAAAGCCGCATCAACCGGACGTCGCGGTAGATCCGCTCGACCGGGACCTCCCGCAGGTAACCGGATCCGCCATGGACCTGCACCGCCAGGTCGGCGACCTTGCCCGCCATCTCCGTGCAGTACAGCTTCGCCGCCGACGGCGCGATCCGCCGGTCCTCCCCCGTGACGTACAGCCGCGCCGCCTCACGGGCCAGCGCGCGCCCGGCGAGCACTCCGGTCTGCTGGTCCGCGAGCATCGCCTGCACCAGCTGGAAGTCCCCGATCGGCGTGCCGCCCTGGGTGGCGGTCGCGGCGTAGGCGACCGACTCGTCCAGCGCCCGCTGAGCGGCGCCGACGGCGAGACCTGCCATGTGGATCCGGCCGCGAGCCAGCGACGTCATCGCGGCCTTGTACCCGACCTCGCCGTCCCCACCGACCAGCGCCTCCGGGCCGACCCGGACCTCAGAGAAGGTGACGTCGGCGGTGCGGGAGCCTTCCTGGCCCATCTTGGCGTCCTTGGGGCCGACGGTGATGCCGGGCGTGTCGGCCGGGACCAGGAACACCGCGATGCCGGTGCCGGCCTCCGACGCGGGCCGGGTGCGGGCGAACACCACGAACAGCCCGGCTTCGGTGGCGTTGGTGATGAACTGCTTGCCGCCGGTGATCACCCAGCCGTCACCGTCCGGTTCGGCCGTGGTCCGCAGGCCCGCCGGGTTCGAGCCCGCGCCGGGCTCGGTGAGCGCGAACGACGCGACGACGTCACCCGAAGCGATCTTCTCCAGCCACCGCGCCTTCTGGTCGTCGGTGCCGAAGCCGACCAGGACCTGCCCGGCGATGCCGTTGTTGGTGCCGAACATCGACCGCAGCGCCAGCGACGTGTACCCCAGCGCCATCGCGACCTCGACGTCCTGCACGAGGTCGAGGCCCAGCCCGCCCCACTCCTGCGGGATCGCGTACCCGAACAGCCCCATTTCGGCCGCCTGCGCGCGCAGGTCGGCGGGGATGGCGTCCGTCGACATGATCTCCAGCTCGCGGGGCATGACACGGGTGCGCACGAAGTCGTCGATCTGGCCGAGGACGTCCGCGAAGACGTCGTCGGGGACGTCGGGGTTGCCGGTGTACATGACTTTCACTATCGCAGATCCACGCGGTCCCCCGGCCCCTGCCGGGCGCGGCGGAACCGGGCGGGGGTCGTCCCGAACTCGGCCCGGAACGCGCGGGTGAACGCGGATTCGGACTGGTAGCCGACCCGGCCGGCGACCGTCGCGACCGTGGTGTCGCCGGCGCCGAGCAGCTCGGCCGCGGCCAGCAGCCGGGCGCGGGTGAGGAACGTCCCGACCGTCATCCCCGTCTCCCGCCCGAAGTGCCGGAGGAACGTCGCCCGGGACATCGCGGCCGCGCGGCTGAGCCGCTCGATCGTCCACTCCGCCCCGGGCTCGTTCAGGACACTTTCGACGCAGGCGGCGATGCGCGGGTCGGTCGCGGCGGTCCACAGGGTGTCCGTCGTGGCGGCGCCGCGGGACGTCCGGAGCACCATCGCCAGCAGCACCGTGCACAGCGCCGCGAGGATCGCCGCCGTGCCGTCGCCTTCTCGCGCGGCCTCCCCGCGCAGCAGGGAACTCACCGTGCGCAGCACTTCGCCGGTTTCGGCTGACTGTCCGAACGAGACGTGGACGGCGTCGGGCAGGCTCCGGAACAGCAGACCGCCGGCGCCCGCGTTCATCGTGAAGCGGCCGCAGAACAGGTCGATCACCGGGTCACCGCCGCGCTCGCTGCGCGTGGTCACGAACGCGTCCCCGGCCGTCTCCGCGATTCCCCGCGGCCGCCCGCGCCCAGCGGTGATCACCCGGTGTTCGGCGCCGCTCGGGATCAGCACGACGTCCCCGGGGCGCAGCTCGAGCACCCGGGCGCCGACGTGCAGCCGGCACTTCCCTTCGAGCAGGACGTGGAACGGCACCTCCAGCTCGGCGTGGCGGGCGACGTCCATCCGGGTGGCCGCGCCCAGCAGACAGCGCTTGTCGAGCCGGGCGCCGACGCGCGCCATCCGCAGCAACCGGCTCACGGTGTCCATGGTGATACTTTGGGGCAGAAAACCGATCCGGGCAAGCCTGGTCGTCTCATCGGACCGGCAGCAGACTCGGTCGTATGGAAACCACCTCGCTCACCGCGGACGTCCTGGTCATCGGTTTCGGCAAGGGCGGGAAGACCGCCGCGCACACGCTCGCCGCCGCCGGCAAGCGTGTCGTCCTGGTTGAACGCTCCGCGAACATGTACGGCGGCACCTGCCCGAACGTCGGCTGCGTGCCGACCAAGATGCTCGTCCACTACGCGAACTCCCGCCGCATCGAGGACGACGCCCAGCAGTTCTTCGCCACGTCGATCGCCGGAGTCCGGGCCCTGACCACTGCCTTCCGCGCGGGCAACTTCGAGTCGCTCGACGGCCAGGAGACCGCGACCGTCATCACCGGCACCGCCCGGTTCGTCGACCCGCACACCGTCGCGGTCGGCGAAGGCGACCACCGCATCGACGTCACCGCGCCGGTGATCCTGGTCAACACCGGCTCCGCGCCGGTCGTCCCGCCGATCCCCGGCCTGGCCGGCAGCAGGCACCTGGTCAGCAGCACCGAGCTGACGCAGGCGGCGACGCTGCCCGAGCGGCTGGTGGTCGTCGGCGGCGGGTACCTCGGACTCGAGTTCGCCTCGATCTACCAGCACTTCGGCACGCACGTCACCGTCGTCGAAGCGGCCGGGCGGCTGCTGCCGCGGGAAGACGAGGACATCGCCGCCGCCGTCCGGGAGATCCTCGAAGGGGACGGCGTCCGGATCATCACCGGGGCGAAGATCATCCGGGTCGAGGACAGCGGCGCCGTCGCGGTCGTCGAGTACGAGAAGGACGGCGCGCGCCACACCGTCGAGGCGAGCGCGCTGCTGCCCGCGACCGGCCGCCGCCCGGTCACCGAGGACCTCCGCCTCGACGCGGCCGGCGTCCGGACGCTGCCCACCGGCGCGATCGAGGTCGACGAACACCTGCGCACCAGCCAGCCGCACATCTACGCCCTCGGCGACGTCAACGGCGGACCGCAGTTCACCTACGTCTCCCTCGACGACGCCCGGATCGTCCTGGACCAGCTGCTGGGCCAGGGAAAGCGCACGACGGCCGACCGCGTCGCCGTGCCGCACACGCTGTTCATCACCCCGCCGCTGGCCACCGTCGGCCTGACCGAGCACGAAGCCCGGGCGCGGGGGCTGAACATCAAGGTGTCCCGGGAAAAGGTCGCCGACATCATCGCCATGCCGCGCGCCTACACCGTCGAAGAAACGCGGGGGGTCATGAAGTTCGTCGTGGACGCGGACACCGACCTGATCCTCGGCGCGGCGCTGCTCAGCATCGACGCGCAGGAGATCGTGAACACCGTCGCACTGGCGATCCGCCACCACATCACGGCGACGGAGCTGCGCGACTCGATCTACACCCACCCGAGCTCGACCGAAGCCCTCAACGAGGTGTTCGACCAGGTTGTCGGCTGAGCGCCGGCTCGGGTCAGCTGTCCGATGTGGAGTCGAGCGCCCGCTTCCGGAACCGGGCGGGCGTGCTGCCGAGCGACGCGCGGAACGCCTGCCCGAACGCCGACTCCGACCGGTAGCCGACCTCGCTCGCCACCCGGCCCACCGAGTGGTCCGACCGCGTCAGCAGGTCGGTCGCCACCATCATCCGGATCGCCGTCACGAGGGTCGCGACCGTGGTGCCGGTGCGGGCGGTGAAGTGCCGCACGAACGTGGCCCGGGACATCGACGCGGCGGCGGCCAGCCGGTCGATCGTCCACGCCTCCCCCGGCCGGTCGACGATGCCGGCGATCACGCGGCCCAGCGCGTCGTCACCCATCGCCGTCCACAGGGCCGGCGCGCCGAGGCGCGGCTCGGGGCGGCCGCGCAGGGCCATGGCGAGCAGCGCGTCGCACAGGGCGGCGACCACGGCGGCGGTGCCGGGGCCGTCGACGCGGGCCTCGCCGCGCAGGACCTCCGCGAGCGTGCACGCCGGGGTGTCCAGCGAGACGTGCACCAGCGGCGGCAGCAGGCGGAACAGCAGCGAGCCGGCGCCCGGCTCGAAGCGGTAGCGGCCGCAGAAGAGGTCCAGCTCGGGCTCGGTGCCGACCGTCCGGCGGGTCGGGAACGCCGCTCCCGGCTCCTCCGCGAACCGCCGCCGCCGTCCCGAAGCGGCCGAGACGGTGTGCGCGCCGCCGTGGGCGAGCAGCACCAGGTCCCCCGGGCCGAGCTCGGCGGTGTGCGGCCCCGAGGTCACCGTGCAGCGGCCGTCGAGCACCAGGTGGAAGGGCACCTCGCCCGGGCCGGCCGCCGGGTGGTCCAGCGCGAAGCGCCCGGCGAGCAGGCAGCGCACGTCCACCCCGCCCTCCGGCCGGGCCAGCCGGACCAGGCGGCTCACGCCGTCCATGAGCCGGTTCCGACAAGGATTGAGCTGTTCACGCGTGGTCGTCTCTCCTCGCCCGGCCGATGATGGACACATGGAGCATAAGCACTTCGACCTGCTGGTGATCGGGTTCGGCAAGGGCGGCAAGACGCTGGCCGCCACGATGGGGCGGCTCGGCAAGCGGGTGGCCATGATCGAGCAGTCCGATCGGATGTATGGCGGCACGTGCATCAACATCGGCTGCGTCCCGACGAAGGCGCTCGTCCACCACGCCGAGCACCCCGGCGCCGGCAGCTCGGCGGAGCGCCACCACCAGGCGGTCGAAGACACGCGCGCGCTCACGACCACGTTGCGCGGCAAGAACTTCGCGATGCTCGACACGCTCGACTCGGTCACGGTGATCACGGGCCGGGCGGAGTTCCTCGACGCCAAGACCGTGCGCGTCACCGCCGGCGCGGACGTCCTCGACCTGAGCGCCGACACCATCGTGGTCAACACGGGCGCGGTGCCGGCGGTCCCGCCGATCCCCGGCCTGCGCGGGAGCGGGCACCTGCTCACGAGCACGGACCTGATCGACCTCGACCACCTCCCGAAGCACCTGGCGATCCTCGGCGGCGGTTACGTCGGCGTGGAGTTCGCGTCGATCTACGCCCAGTTCGGCAGCGCGGTCACGGTGCTCGACGCGGGCCCGCGGATCATGCCGCGCGAAGACGAGGACATCGCAAGCACGGCCACGGAGATCCTGCGCGGCGCGGGTGTCGAGTTCGTCCCGGGCGCCCAGGTGACGGCGGTGCGCGACATCGACAACGGCGTCGAGCTGACGTACGAGGTGAACGGCCGAACCCATACCCTGGCGGCCGACGAAGTCCTGGCGGCCACGGGCCGCACCCCGGCGACGGCGGGCCTCGGCCTCGACCGCGCGGGAGTCCGCACCCGGGCGACGGGCGCGATCGAGGTGGACGAGTACCTGCGCACGAGCGTCCCCCACATCTACGCGGTGGGCGACGTCAACGGCGGCCCTCAATTCACGTATATCTCTTTGGACGACAGCCGAATCGTGACGGACCAGCTCACCGGCGCCGGTTCGCGGTCCACTGTGGACCGGAAGTTCGTGCCGTACACGGTGTTCATGACGCCGGCCCTGTCCCGGGTGGGCCTGACGGAGCGGGAGGCGGTCGACCGGGGGCTGCGAGTGAAGGTGGTTTCCAAGGCTGTCGCGGACATCGCGGGGATGCCGCGGGCGAAGATCGTCGGCGAGACCCGTGGGGTGATGAAGTTCGTCGTCGACGACGATACCGACCAGGTGCTGGGGGCGGCTCTGCTGAGTGTGGATTCGCAGGAGCTGATCAATGTCGTGACGCTGGCGATGCGGCAGGGCACGACGGCCGGGGTGCTGCGGGATGCGATTTATACGCATCCTTCGTCCACGGAGGCGTTCAACGAGGTTCTGGCGACCCCGCCGGTGCGGACGACCTGAGCCGCGGGCTACGCTCAAAACGATCACCCCCAGCGCCCGATGCGCCAAGATACTTGAACGAGCAACTAGACGCGAGTACTAGTGGTAGCAGGACCGGCACGGTCCGTTCGCTCTTCAGGGGAGAATCATGCGCATTGGGTTCAGCCTTCCGGTTTTCGGCAAGGCCGCGGCCACGCCGGGCGGGATCGCGCGGTATGCGCGCGAGGCCGAGCAGGCCGGCGCCGCCAGTCTTTGGGTCGGGGACCGGCTCCTGTCGCCCGTCAAGCCCGTTGTGCCCTATCCGGGTTACGACACCATGCCGGAGGAGTTCCACACCGCCCACGACCCGTTCACCGCGCTGGCCGTCGCCGCCGCGGTGACCGAGACCGCGATCCTCGGCTCCAGCACCATCAACGCCACCCAGTACCAGCCCGCCAACTTCGCCCGGCTACTGACCAGCCTCGACGTCGCCAGCAACGGACGGCTGCTGCCCGGCCTCGGCATCGGCTGGTCGCCGGACGAGTACGCCGCCGTCGGGATTCCGATGGGCGAGCGCGGGAAGCGGCTCGACGACCTGCTCGACCTGCTCGACACCTGGTGGGCCAAGGACGTCGTCTCGCACGAAGGCGTCGGCTACTCGATCGCGGAGAGCCACGTCGACCTCAAGCCGGTGCGCAAGCCGCCGGTGCACCTCGCCGGGTTCGGAGAGAAATCGCTGCGGCGGGTCGCGCAGCGGGCCGACGGCTGGCTGCCCGTCTGGTCGGTGCCCGAAGCCTTCCCCGCGGACGTGCTCACCTCGACGCTGGCCAAGCTCCGCGCCGACGCCGAGCAGGCCGGCCGTGACCCGCAGGCGCTCGGTGTCGCGCTGCGCGTGAACGCCGCTCCGGGCACGACGGCGGAGGACATCGCCGAGTCGGTGACGAAGATCGTCACGACGCTCGAGCCCGACCACACCTTCGTGGACCTCACCTACCTGACCGCCAGCGTCGAGGAGCACCTCGACCTCACCGGCCGGCTGCTCGACCTGACCGCCCAGGGCTGAGCCACCCCCGGGCGGGCCCACCGGAGCCCGCCCGGGGTCAGGCCGTCCGGATCCTGATCGGGCCCCGCCATTCGCCGTCGGGGTCGAGGAGCTCGCCGCGCTGAATCACCCGGACCCGGCCGTCCCGCGCCAACTCCCGGGCCAGTTCGCGGGCCTCGGGCAGCAGGGGACGCCAGTCGTCGGCCACCGCCCGGGCCGCGTCCGACGGGCACGTGCTGCTCTCCGCGCCGCGCGCCGCGGCCAGGGCGAGAATCGCCGCCCGCAGCCGGTCAGGCGCGGTGGTCAACGCGATCCGGGCCTGCTCCGCGCCGGGACCGCCGCCGTCCCGGATGCGCTCCAGCTCTCGCCGTGGACCGCTCATCCCGCCAGGATCGCACCGCGCAGGCCAGCGCGCAGACCGCGAACCCGGCCCCGAGCAGACTCGAGCCCACCCAGCCGTAGGCCGTGAAGACGGCGGTCGTCGACGCCGCGCCGAGCGCGGACCCGAGTGCGTAGAAGACCATGTAACCGCCGATGACCCCGCTCGGCCGGTCCGGGAACGCCGCGGTGAGCCCGTGCTGGTTGCCGACGTGCACTACCTGGACGGCGAAGTCGAGCACCACGATCCCGGCGGTGAGCAGCCACAGCGACCACGGCAGCTGCGCGATCGCCGCCCACGACACGACGAGCAGGGTGAGCGCGAGCCCGGTGACCGGCGCCGCCCGGCCGGCGTCCGCCCACCGTCCCGCCCGGGCGGCGCCGAGCGCGCCGGCCAGCCCGGCGATGCCGAACAGCCCGATCCGGCTTTCGCTCAAGGAACCCGCCAGCGCCGGCGACAAACCGCTCCACAAGATCCCGAACGACGCGAACAGGAAGAACGCGACGAGCCCGCGAGTCAGGAAGGTCCGCTGCCGGAACAGCCCGCCGAGGGACACCAGAGCCCGCCGGTACCCCGAGGAAGCGCGCTCGTCCGGCGGCAGCACCACGAGGACCAGGACCGCGAGCCCGAGCGACAGCGCCGCGAGCACGGCGTAGACGCTCCGCCAACCCCACGCGTCGGCGAGCAGGCCGGTGACCACCCGCGCACCCAGGATTCCCCCCACGACGCCCGAAGTCACTACGCCGATGGTCCGCCCGCGTTCGGCGGGCGCGGAAACCGAAGCGGCGTAAGCCACCGTCGTCTGCACCACCACCGCGAACGCCCCGGCCACCGCGAGCCCGGCGAACGCCATCCCCGCGCCCGGAGCCGACGCCGTCAGGACCAGGCCCACCGCGGTCAGCGCCAGGTGCCCGGCGATGAGCCGGCGCCGGTCGGCGACGTCGCCCAGCGGCACCAGCAGCACCAGCCCGGCGAGATAACCGAGCTGGCCGGCCGCGACGAGCCACCCGGACAGCCGCGCCGGCACCCCGAGGTCGTGACCCATCGGGCCCAGAACCGGTTGCGCCGCATAGATTCCCGCCACCGCGACCCCGCACACCACTGCGAGCAGCAGCCGTCGTCGCCCGTCCATCACTCCCCCGATCAGTAGCAGTTTGCAACCAAACCGACCGTACGGCAGAATGGTTTCGATCCGCAACTCTTCGGAGGTGTCATGCCCTGGACCGACCCCCAGTGCCCGGTCGCCCGCACGCTCGACCTCGTCGGCGACCGCTGGAGCCTCCTGGTCGTCCGTGACGCCATGGACGGCGCGCGCTCGTTCACGGAATTCCAGCGCCGCACCGGGATCGCGCGCAACATCCTGACCGACCGCCTCCGCAAGCTCGTTGAGCACGGGCTCCTCGCCCAGCGCACGGCGGCCTCGGGACGGCGGCGGGAGTACGTGCTCACCGACGCCGGCCGTGATCTCTTCCCGGTGGTCCTCACGTTGCGGCAGTGGGGAGAACGCCACGCCTTCGCCCCGGGCGAGCCGCACTCCACGCTCGTCGACGGACGGGGCGTCCCGGTGCCGGAACTGGTCCCGTCGGGAACCGACGGCGAGGTCGTCGACGCGGACACCACACACGTGCGGAAGATCGGCTGACCCGGGCGCCTGGTCAAACGGGCCGCGGTGAGCAAGGATCCGCAGATGCCCGACATCAGAGGATTCAGCCTCTTCGCCCGGATCGGGCTGACCTGCTACGCCGTGGTGCACCTGGTCGTCGCCTGGCTCGCGGCCCAGGTCGCGCTCGGCGACAACGAGAAAGCCGACAAGGCCGGGGCGCTGCAGCTGGTCGCTTCCGGCGGCGGCGCGTGGCTGCTCTGGCTGATCACCGCCGGGACCGGACTGCTCGCCGTCTGGCAGCTCAGCGAAGCGATCACCGGCCACCGCCACGTTCCCGCGCGACGGCGGCGGATCCGCCGGATCACCAGCGGGCTCGAGGTCGTCCTGTACGGCCTGGTCGCCTACAGCGCGGGCAAGACCGCGGCCGGCGGCTCCGGCAAGGCGGGCTCGATCGTCGCCGTGGCACTCGGCCAGCCGTGGGGCGCCGCGGTGGTGATCACGGCCGGCGCCGCGGTCATCGTCGCCGCCGCCTTCCTCGCCTACCGGGGCGTCCGCAAGAAGTTCGTGCAGGACCTGGACTTCGGCGGCGCCTCCCGCGGCCTGCGCCGGTCGACCGAGCAGCTCGGCCAGGTCGGCTGGTGCGCGATGGCAGTCGCCTACGGAACGGTGGGCGCCATGTTCGTGCTCGCCGCGCTCACCTACGACCCGGCGAAGGCCGGCGGCCTGGACCCCGCGCTCAAGACCCTGGCCGCGCAGCCGTACGGGCAGGTCCTGCTGCTGACGCTGGCCGCGGGCATCGCGGTCTTCGGGGTGTTCGCGCTCCTCGAGTCCCGGTTCCGCAAGATCTGACCGCTCGGGTGAGCTTCGCCCCGATCACCGCTCGGCGAACCCGACTCGCCAGTAGGCTCCACCTCGTGAACGGCCCCGAGCCCTGGCACGCCCGCACCCGGCGGTTCCTCCGCACGACCGACGAGCGCGACCGGCTGGTGCGCGCCGCCCGGCTGGTGCGGCGGCTCGTGCCCGGTGACGACCGGCCCGACGACCCGCTCAGCCCGTCCGACGGCCGGTCGTCCGACCGGATCGCGCGGCTGCTCACCGACGCGGGCGCGGACCGGCCCAGCGCATCCCGTGAGCTCGGGCTGGCCGCCGTCCAGGCCTGGCAGGCCGCCACCCGCCGCACCACGCACCCCGACACCGCGGCCGGGATCACCGTCCTGTTCACCGACCTGGTCGGCTTCTCCTCGTGGGCACTGCACGCCGGCGACGACCGGGTGCTGGCCCTGCTGCGCTCGGTCGCCGACGTCAGCAAGTCAGTGATCACCGGGCACGGCGGCTCGGTGGTGAAAGGCCTGGGTGACGGCGTGATGGCGGTCTTCACCGACTCCGCCCGGTCGGTGGTCGCCGCCCACGAGACCTGCTCGGCCGTCGCCACCGTGGCGGCCGAGGGTTACCACCCCCGCCTGCGCGCGGGACTGCACCGCGGGCACCCGCAGCGGGTCGGCGCGGACTACTTCGGCGTGGACGTCAACATCGCGGCCCGCGTGATGGCCGCGGCCGGCGGCGACGAGGTCCTCGCGAGCGCGGCGGTGCTCGACGCGCTCGACCCGGACACGGTCATCACCCGCCGGCGGCGGGGGTTCCGCGCGAAGGGTGTGCCGGCCGACCTGCAGGTGTACTCGGTGGTGCCGACGTACCGGTCGTGACCCGCCCGTCGCCGTGCCAGCGCAGCAGGAAGCGCAGGGCCTCTTCCGACGGCGAGCCGGGCTCGGCGGTGTAGGCGACCAGCAGCTGGTCGGGGTGGGTGTCGACGGAGAACTGCTGGACGTCCAGCTCGACCCGGCCCGCCACCGGGTGCGCGTAGGTCTTGACCAGCTGCCGCGGCCCGCGGACCTGGTGGCTCGCCCACCAGGCGCGGAAGTCGGGGTCGCGCACGCTCAGCTCGCCGACCAGCGCGCTCAGGGCGCGGTCGTGCGGGTCGCGGCCGGCCTCCATCCGCAGCACCGCCACGCACTCGCGGGCCGACCGCGGCCAGTCCGCGTACAGCGTGCGGAACTTCTCGTCGAGGAACGTCAGCCGGATCAGGTTGCGCTCCTCCGCGGGCAGGGCGCCGAAGTCGGTCAGCAGCGCCTCGGCGCCGCGGTTCCACGCCAGCACGTCCATCCGGCGGTGCAGGACCAGCGCGGGGACGTCGGCCATCGTGTCCAGCAGCTGCCGCAGCCGCGGCGCGACCTCCGGCCGGGCGGGCCGCCGCGCCGGACCGGTGACGTCGGCGACGGTGAACAGGTAGTCGCGTTCGTCGGCGGCCAGCCGCAGCGCGTCGGCGAGCGCGTCGAGGACCGGGCGCGCGACCCGGCGGGTCCTGCCTTGCTCCAGGCGCACGATGTAGTCGACACTCACGTGAGCCAGCTGCGCCGGCCGCACGATGCAGCGGGTCGTGGATCGACAGCACCGACACGCCGGTCTGGATCCGGACCCGGCTGGTCGTCGCGGCGATCGCCCCGAGCAGCACCGTCACCCCGCTGCTCAGGAAGTGCCCCGCGTGGCGTTCCCCGAGCGCGACGGCGTCGAACCCGAATTCCTCCGCGTACCGCGCCGGGGTGAGCGCCTGCGCGAAGCGTTCGTCGGTGCGGATCAGCCGGCCGGTCACCGGGTTCGTCGGGTGCGGCAGGATGTCCAGGACCTGAAATCTCCTTTTGTGCTCCGTTCTCACGCTGGTCGATCGGATCATGACCTGCGCTTTTGCCGCCGTGGCAGTGGTTCCGCATCCTGAGCGGCCGTGCGCTCGCCGCCGCTTGCGGGGATAACTGGGAACCATGCCCGACGTCCCCCTCGCGGTGCTCGACCTCGTCCCGATCAGCTCCGGGTCCGACGTCGCGCAGGCCGTGCGCAACACCGTCGACCTCGCGCGGCGAACCGAAGAGTTCGGCTACCACCGCTACTGGTTCGCCGAGCACCACCTCAGCCCGGGGATCGCCGGAGCGTCGCCGCCGGTGCTGATCGCGTTGGTCGCCGGGGCCACCACGCGGATCCGGCTCGGGTCCGCCGGGGTCCAGCTCGCGCACCGGACCCCGCTGGCCGTCGTCGAGGAGTTCGGCCTCCTCGAAGCGCTCCACCCCGGCCGGCTCGACCTCGGACTCGGGCGCAGCGGCAAGCAGCTCGTCCGCGAGTACACCGCCGCGGCCCAGCGGCCGCCCGCGCCCGAGCGGGTCGCCGACGGCGTGCTGATCCCGCGCAAACCCGACTTCAGCAGGCTGGTCGCGTCCCCGCTCGTCGGGCTCACCTTTGCGCTCCTGCAGCAGCCCGGCGCCGAGTCCCCCGACTACGGCGAGCAGGTCGACGACATCCTCGCCCTGCTCGGCGGCACCTACCGCTCCGCCGAAGGGCACCAAGCCCACGCCGTGCCGGGAGAAGGCGCCCGGCCGGAGATCTGGATCCTCGGCAGCAGCGGCGGGCAGAGCGCCGCCGTGGCCGGCGCGAACTCCTTGCGGTTCGCGGCGAACTACCACGTCAGCCCCTCGGGGGTGCTCGACGCCGTGGCGGCCTACCGGCAGGCGTTCCGCCCGTCCGACACGCTGCCCCGGCCCTACGTCGCGGTGTCCGCCGACGTCGTCGTCGCCGAGGACGACGCCACCGCGCGGGAGCTCGCCACCGGATACGCCCTGTGGGTCCGCAGCGTCCGCCGGGCCGGGGGCGCGATCCGCTTCCCGAGCCCGGCCGAAGCCGCGGCCCACCAGTGGACCGACGAAGACCGCGCCCTCGTCGCCGACCGCGTCGACACCCAGTTCACCGGCTCGCCCGCGACCGTGGCCGCGAAGCTGCGGCAGCTGCGCGACGCGACCGGCGCCGACGAGCTCGTGATCACGACCATCACCCACGAGCACGCCGACCGCGTCCGGTCCTACGAGCTGCTCGCCGAGCACTGGCACGGCTGAGTCGCCCGCCTCAGCCCGGGAGGGTGTCCTCGCCGCCGGTGAACATGGCGGCCAGCGCCTCCGGGACCTCGTCGCCGAACAGGCTCTCCAGCAGGAAGGCCTCGTCGAGCGGGGTCGCGCTGCGGGTGAACATCGCCTGCTCGTACTCGGTCAGGGCGGCTTCGACGTCGCCGAGGTGCGCGGCGAGGGCCTGGCCCAGCTCGGCGCCGTCCAGCATGGCCAGGTTGGCGCCTTCGCCGTTCGGCGCGGTGAGGTGGGCCGCGTCGCCGACGAGGGTCGCGCCCGGCACGCGGTCCCAACGGTGCCCGAACGGCAGGGTGTGGTGCGGCCGCAGGACCGGCGCGGTGTCGGCGTCGGTGATCAGCGCGGTGAGCTCCGGCGCCCAGCCGTCGAACTCCCGCGCGATCCGCGCCCGCGCCGCGGCCGGGTCGGCGAAGTCGATCGAGTCGAACCACGCCAAGGACTCGGTGAACGCGATGTAGGCGTGCAGAGTGTCCCCGCTTTCGCGGTGCGCGTTGATCGCCCGGCTCTCGGTGGGGCCGTTCGCGACCATCGTCCCGCTGCCGACCGCCTTCGCCGTCGCGGGGTGGCGCGTGTCGGCGTTGAAGAGGTAGGTCTCGACGAACGCCGTGCCGACGTACTCGGGGGTGGCGTCGGTGAGCAGCGGCCGGATCCGCGACCAAGCGCCGTCCGCGCCGACCAGCAGGTCCGTGACGACGCTGCTGCCGTCGGCGAAGGTCACCTCGTGACGGCCGTCGCCGAGGGTGCGGCTGCCGGTGACCTTGTGGCCCCACTTGACGGTGCCGGCCGGGAGCGCGTCGAGCAGCAGCTGCCGCAGCTCCCCGCGCTGCACCTCGGGGCGGCCGCCGGTGCCGTCGTCGACCTTCTCGAACAGGACTTCGCCGGTCTGGTCGAGGATCCGCATCGCCTCGCGACCCTCGAGGACCAGGCCTCGGAACTCGGCCGTCAGTCCCGCGGCCGCGACGGCGAGCTGCCCGTTGTAGTCGTGGATGTCGAGCATCCCGCCCTGCATCCGCGCCATCGGGGACGGCTCCGCTTCGTAGACGGTGGCCGGAATGCCGTGGACGTGCAGGACGCGGGCGAGCGTGAGGCCACCGAGCCCGGCGCCGATGATCGTGACTGGGGTGTTCATGCGAGCTCCTTCGCCGTGTCTGGAATTACGTTCCAGACTCTGGCGCGGGCACCTGGCACCGGACGCACACGGCGCTGGCACCGGCCTGGCACCCGGTGTCAGCGGCCGGCGAGCAGCGTCTCCGCAAGCCGCTTCGCGACGTGGAACGGTTGCACGACGTGGGGCCATTGGTGCTCAACTCCGTCCTCATCGGAGTGACGAGCACTGCTTATTGGACGTTCTCGAGCACCCGGCTCACCGAGGCCGGACTGAGCCCGGTGGCGGCGACCTGGTGCTGGTTCACCATCGGAGCTGCCGGTCTGCTCGATGGTGTGGCGGGCCGCGCCGCGGAACGGCTCGGGCTGCGGGCGGTCAACCTCACGACGTGGACGCTCGCGGCGCTGCTTTCCAGTGCCCTCTTCGGAATCACGTACATGGCGCTGACGGGGCTGTGCATCCTTTGGGCGGCGCGGGTGTTCCCGACGCGGCCCGCCCGCGGGGTCACGTGGTCGTTCGCCGGGCTCGGGATCGGCCAGACCGCGGCGTCTCCCCTGGCCGGCGCGCTGGCGGCCGGCGTCGGGTTGCCCATGGTCTTCGGGCTGACCGGTTTGGTCGCCCTGCTCGCCTGGAGCCAGCTCCACCCGCGAGCTAGCTAGCCGGCAGTCAGGCTGATCAGCTCACCGAGGACATCGGCGAGGATGTCGGCCAAGGAACGCTCCTCGCCATCGCGGATCCACTGCGTGAACGCGATCCCGAACACCGTGGTGCCCGACTGCGCGGTCAACGTCGCCGCCGGTTCCTCGATCCCTCGCGCGCGGAAGGCCTCGGCGAGCGAGGTCGCGAGGCCGGCCAGCTTGTGCAGCTCGCGTTCCTGCAACGCCGGGTTCCGCTCGATCACGGACTGGCGGACCCGCGAATGCGGCCGGCGCTCGTCCGGGAACAGCACCGACGCCGACCGCAGCGCGGCGGCGAGGACCTCGATCGGTGGCGCGTCCGCCGGGGCCGCGTCGACGCCGTCGAGGAACGCCTGGACGAACACCTGCTGGCCGTGGAAGAGGACTTCGCGCTTGTCGCTGAAGTGGCGGAAGAAGGTGCGTTCGGTGAGGCCGACCGACTGCGCGATCTCCGCGGCGGTCGTCTCCTCGAAGCCGCGGTCGGCGTACAGCTCGAGCGCGGCCCGCTGCAGCCGCTCCGGGGTTCCCGGTTCCCAACGCACCATGCCGCCGAGTCTAGTGATCCCGAGCCGGTGATGACAGCGGCTGACTTCAGGGCGTAGGGTCGATGTCAGTCACCGACATCAGTCACTGACATCACTGAGGAGTGCACGTCATGCGTGTTTTTGTCACCGGAGCCTCCGGCTGGATCGGCTCCGCCGTGGTCGACGACCTGCTCGCGGCCGGCCACGAGGTCACCGGGCTGGCCCGGTCGGACGCCTCCGCCGCGGCCGTCGAGGCCAAGGGCGCTCAGGTCCGCCGCGGTGACCTCGACGACCTCGACGGGATCCGCGCCGGCGCCACGGCCGCCGACGCCGTCATCCACCTGGCGAACAAGCACGACTTCGCGAACCCGGCCGTCTCGAACGCGGCCGAGCGCGGCGCCGTCCAGACGATCGGCGACGCGCTGGCGGGCACCGGCCGACCGTTCCTGCTGGCCTCGGGCATCGCCGGGCTCGCCCAGGACCGGCCGGCCACCGAGGCCGACGCATCCCCGTTCCACGGCCCGGACGCCCCGCGCGGCGGCAGCGAGAACCTCGCGCTCGAGTTCGCCGAACGTGGGGTGCATTCCGTCAGCCTGCGGTTCTCCCCGACCGTCCACGGCACCGGCGACCACGGGTTCATCGCCGTGCTCGCCGCGGTCGCCCGCGAGAAGGGCGTCTCCGGTTACCCCGGTGACGGCGCCAACCGCTGGGCCGCCGTGCACGTGGCCGACGCCGCCCGGCTCGTCACCCTCGGCCTCGAGAAGGCCCCGGCGGGCAGCCGCCTGCACGCCGTCGCCGAGGAGGGCGTGCCGACCCGCGAGATCGCGGAGGCCATCGGCCGGGCGTTCGACCTGCCCGTCGCGTCCGTCCCGGTCGACGACGTCGTGGACCACTTCGGCTGGATCGGCCGCTTCTTCGGGATGAACGGCGCGGCGAGCAGCGCCCAGACGCGGGAGCTGCTCGGCTGGACCCCGGCCGGCCCGACGCTCATCGAGGACCTCGACGCCGGCGCGTACGGGACGTCCCGGTAGGCCTCAGGATCCCTCGGCCAGCCGCGCCCGCCGCTTCTCGAGGAAGGTCCGTTCGGTGTCATTGCCGGCCAGGCCGATCGCGTCGTCGTAGGCGGCGAGGGCGTCCGCGGTGCGGCCGAGCCGGGTGAGCAGGTCCGCGCGGGTGGCGGGCAGCAGGTGGTAGCCCGGCAGGTCGAGGTCGTCGACGATGGCCAGCGCCGCCGCCGGGCCGTGCACCTCGGCGACGGCGACCGCGCGGTTGAGCGCCACGATCGGGGTCGGGGTGTGCCGCAGCAGCTGGTCGTAGAGCGCCAGCACCTGCGTCCAGTCGGTCGCCGGGCCGTCGGTGTGCACGGCGTTGATCGCGGCCTGCAGCTGGTAGGGCCCGGGCTGGTTGCGGCGCAGGCACCGCCGCACCAGCTCGTGGCCTTCGGCGATCAGCTCCCGGTTCCACAACGACCGGTCCTGCTCCGTGAGCACCACCAGCTCGCCGCTCGGGCCGACGCGCGCCGGCCGGCGGGCTTCGGTGAGCAGGAGCAGGGCCAGGAGCCCGATCACCTCGGGCTCGTCGGGCATCAGGTCGGCGAGCGCCCGCGCCAGCCGGACGGCTTCGAGGCACAGGTCCGTCCGCACCAGCTCCCCCGACGTCGAGGTGTAGCCCTCGTTGAACACGAGGTAGAGCACGGTGAGCACCGGGCTCAGCCGGTCCGGCAGCTCCGCGGCGGCCGGCACCCGGTACGGGATGCCGGCGTCGCGGATCTTCTTCTTCGCGCGGACGATCCGCTGCGAGATGGTCGCCTCCGGGACCAGGTAGGCGCGGGCGATCTCGGGGACCTCCAGCCCGCCGAGCAGGCGGAGGGTCAGGGCGGTCTGCGCCGGCGCCGACAGCGCCGGGTGGCAGCAGGTGAAGATCAGGCGGAGCTGGTCGTCGCGCACCGGTCCCACCTCCTCCGGCTCGTCGGGTTGGTTCAGCAGCAACGCCTGCGCGTGCCGGGCTTCCCGGGTGGACTCCCGGCGCAGGCGGTCGATCGCCCGGTTGCGGGCGGTGGTCACGATCCACGCGCCGGGGTTGGGCGGCAGCGCGTCCGCCCACTTCTGCACGGCGACCGCGAAGGCGTCCTGAACGGCCTCCTCGGCGAGCCCGATGTCACCGAGGAGGCGCGTCAGCGTGGCCACGCACCGGCCGTACTCCGCGCGGTAGACGCTGTCCAGGTCCATCCGCTCAGGCCCCGGACGCGCCGTCGAACGGGCGCACCTCGATCGGGCGCCCGCAGGCCAGCGCGCACTTCTCGCCCCAGGCCAGCGCCTGGTCGAGGTCGTCGCACCGGACCACCCAGAACCCGGCGAGCTGTTCCTTCGTCTCGGCGAACGGGCCGTCGGTCATCGTGGTCGCGCCGTGGGCCGGGCGGATCACGGTGGTGGCGTGCGAGGGCAGCAGGCCCCCGACGAAAACCCACGCACCGGCGGCCCGCATCTCGTCGGTGACCTGGCCGGTCCGGGCCATCTGCGCCCGGGTTTCCGCTTCGGTTTCCGGAACGCTTTCGTCGAACTGGACGGCGAGCAGGTACTGCTTCACGGTGAGCCCCTTCCCCGGTTCAGGCGGCCAGCCGGCGCGCGACGGCCGGGATCACGATCGCGGCGGCGAGGTGCGTCAACATCAGCAGCACCTTCGTGGCCATCGACGCGTCCGCGAGCACGTCCGGCACCAGGGACAGCGCGGTGAGCACGAGCGTGGTGCGGACGAAGACCGGGCGCGGGTGGCGGGCCAGGCGAGCCAGCACGAGGGCCAGGACCAGTCCGGCGACGGAGAAGACGGCGGTCAGCACGGCGAACCCGGAAACCGGGATCGGCGCCCCGCCGACCTCGACGGGAATCCCGGCGAACCGCCCCGCGGCGGCGATGACCGAGGTCGCCACGGTGGCGACGGCGGCCGCGGTCAGACCGCCGGTGACCAGGGGTTTCGCGGGAGCGGTGGTGGTGACGGACATGGTGACCTCCGACAAACGGCGGCCGGCCCGGTGCCGGCCTCTCACCTTGGCTACGAACGGCCGCGACCCCGTTCGACATCGCCGTGGAAAAAGTTCTGCCGGATTTCCGGCACCGGGTTGTCCGCCTCAGCCGGGCCGCACGGCGGTGGCGAGAATCCCGGCCACCGCCGCCATGCCCGCCGCGTTCGGGTGGTACGGGTACGCCGGGGACGCGGGTGCCGCGCCCTCCAGCCAGCGGGTCGCCGGTTCGGTGCACAGGCCGTGACGGGCGCTGGGCACGCGGATGTCCACATAGGACGCGCGCTGGCGCGCGGCTTCCCGGGCCAGCGTCACCGCCAGCCGGTCGAGCGCCGACTGGATGAAGGCCGCGTCCGCCGGGGTGTACGGGTCCGCCGGGTAGCAGCCTCCGGGTCGCCAGTACGTCAGGTACCCCGTGACCACCACGCGGGCGGCGGGTGACCGGCGGTGGATCTCCGCCAGCGCGGCCGCCACCTTCGGCGCGGTGGCCTCGATCCGCCGGGTGAACTCGTCGCCGTACTGCTCGCGACACGACGGCCGGACCGGCTCGGCCGGGCTCGCGCACGAGACGAACGCCGAGCTCAGCCGGATGTCGTTGGCGCCGATCGCGACCGTGACCAGGCCGGTGTCCGGGCGCAGCTCGTCGAACTGCGGCGCGACGACCCCGCCCTGACGGCCGGTGAAGTCGGCAGTGGTCGCCCCGGAGCAGGTCACGTCCGTGAGCTCGGCGCCGAGCCGCGCGGCCAGCAGGTGCGGCCAGTCGTGGTCCGAACGCAGGCACACCGCGTCGATCTGCGCGGGGATGCCCGGCCCGGCGGCCGACGAGTCGCCCAGGGCGACGTACCGCAGCGGCGCCGGGGTCACGACCAGCCCCGCCACGAGCGCCGCCACCAGTGCGAGCTTCACCGGACGGTCTCGGGCGTCACGACGCGGTTTTTCGCCGCGTCACGCCGGATCGCGATCGCCAGGGCGGGCACCAGTGCGACGGCGACCGCGGCCGCCGCGGCGAAGACGTAGTACGGCGCCACCAGGCTGTGGGTCGAGCTTTCGATGAGGCCGTAGACGTACGGGCCGACGAACCCGCCGGTGATGCCGAGCATGTTGATGAACGCCAGGCCGGCCGCCGCCATCAGGCCGGAGAGCCGGGACATCGCGACCGACCAGAACAGCGGCAGCGTGCCGAAGGCGAAGAAGTTCGACACGAACAGCAGGCTGATGCTCCACACCGGGTTCCGCGAGACGAGGAAGCCGACGAGCACCAGCAGGACGGCACTAGCGCACACCCCGATCAGCACGACCTCGTGCCCGTGCCGGCGCTTGAACCAGGGGAAGAACAGCACCCCGGCCAGCGCCGAGATGCCGCCGCTGCCCGCCACCAGCCCGATCAGGAACGGGCTCGAGAGGCCCAGTGACTGGATGTAGGCCGGGAAGTTGAAGCCGATGCCGCCGCCGATCGACTGGTTGATCAGGTAGATCGCGCCGAGCAGCAGCACCGTCGGGCGGCCGAACGCGAGCCTGAGGTTGCCGCGGACCCGCGTCGGCGAAGGGGCGTCCTGCCCGGACGCGCCGGCGGTCAGCGCGGCGGCTTCCTCGGCGGTGAGCCACTTCGCGTCCTCCGGACGGCTGGGCAGCGCGAACCAGACCACCACGCCGACGAGGACGGTGACCAGCCCTTCGACCAGGAACATCCACTGCCAGCCGCGCAGCCCGCCGACGCCGTGCAGCTCCATCAGCGCCCCGCCGAGCGGCGACCCGATGATCACCGCGACGCAGGGCGCGGTGTAGATCAGCCCGACGATCGTGACGCGGTGCTTCTGCGAGAACCACTGCGTGACCATGTACATCATCGCCGGGAACAGACCGGCCTCCGCGGCGCCGAGCAGCAGCCTCAGGACGTAGAACGAGAGGTCGTTCGAGACGACCATCATCGCGGCGGAGACCAGGCCCCAGGTCACCGCGATGCGCGTGATCCACAGCCGGGCGCCGACCCGGTAGAGGACGAGGTTGCTCGGCACTTCGAGCAGCGCGTAGCTGACGAAGAACAGGCCGGCGCCGAGACCGTAGGCCGCGGCGCTGATCCCGACGTCGGCCGCCAGCGCGGTCTTCGCGAGCGCGACGTTGGTCCGGTCGACGTAGGACATGAAGTAGGCGATGCCGAGCACGGGCAGCAGCCGTGTGACGGCCTTCTTGGTGGCGAGTTCGTGCACGAGGTCTTTTGCGTTCGTCATTGGACGCCTTCCCGGACTTCCAAGCCGTCTGACCTGCAATACTACGGAGTATCACGGTAGAATCGACCGCGTGGCGGTGTCAACCGCCGGACGTCGCCCGTGCGACGATGGGCGGCGGCCAGGAGGAGGACGGACAGGTGAGCGCGAGCCCCGATCTCGAGCCGGACGCGCGGCGCAGGATCCTCGACGCCGCGGCGGAGGCGTTCATGGCGCACGGGTTCGCCAACGCCACGATCGACGACATCGCCCGCGAGGTGGGCGCGACCAAAGGGCTGGTCTACTACCACTTCCGCTCGAAGTTCGACATCTTCCTCGCCGTCTACGAAGAGGCGATGGGCCGCGTCCGCGACCGGGTCGAGCTGCACACCCGCGGCCCCGGCACCGGCCGCGACCGGCTCGAGGCCATGGCGGTGGCGCACCTGGTGAACCTGATGACCGACCTCGCCTACCACCACGTGGTGCACCAGGCGGTGCGCGGCCAGGTCGCGGTCGCGCTCAAGACCCGCCAGCGCGACACGCTGCAGGAGCTGAACAAGCTGCGCGCCGACTACGAGCAGCTGTTCCGCGGGGTGGTGGCCGACGGCGTCGCCGACGGCTCGCTGCGCGCCCTCGACCCGTCCCTGACCACGCGGACCCTGCTCAGCAACCTCAACGCCGTGGACACGTGGTACCACCGAGTCGGCGGCCAGACCGCCGCCGAGCTCGAAGACCTCGCCCGCCGGATCGTCGACCTCCTGATCGGCGGCCTCGGCACTCCGGCGAGTTGATCGTCGGCGCAACCTTCCGTCCCCTTCGCGCGTGTTCACCTCGACGGCCCGGGCAGTCCGGGCCGCCGAGCACAGGGGGTTTCCTTGACCATCCGGAAAAGATCGGCGCACCGCCGGGTTTTCACCGCGGCCGCGCTCACGCTCGGGCTCCTGACCGCCGGGGCCGGGGTCGCCTCGGCCGACCCCGATCCCGCCCCGCAGGCCGACGTCGCGCTCAGCGTGTCCGCGCCGCGCCACATCCTGCCGGTGGGCGGCTGGACCTCGGTGTCGGCCGAGGTCCGCAACGCCGGCGACGCGCCGGCGTCCGACGTCACGGTCAGCATGGCGCTGTCGAACGGCCTGCAGATCACCGGCACCTCGACGAGCAGCGAGTGGGACTGCGCCCTGGAGGGCCAGGTCATCCGCTGCTCGCACGTCGGCGACCTCGCCCCGGGCGCGACGGCGTACCCGGTCTTCGTCACCGCGGGGGTCACCGGTGTGGACCCGGGTGACACGCAGTCCGCGACGGCGTGGGCGACCACGACCTCGCCGGAAAGCCAGGCGGGCAACAACAACGCGTACCAGCCGATCACGATCGTCGGCAAGGGCACGGTCCAGGGCCTCTTCTGGAACGACCGCAACGCCGACGGCGTCCGCCAGGACGACGAGCCGGCCGTCAACGCGGGCAGCATCACGATCCGCGCGCTCGACGACGAAGACAGCTACGGCTGGGCGAACACCTCCGACGGGACGTTCTCGTTCCCGGTCCCGGCGAAGCGCTACCGCGCCGAGGTCCGCGTCTGGCCGGACGAGTGGACCTTCACCACGCCGAACGTCGGTGACGACGCCACCGACTCGGACTTCACCGAGATCCCCGACAACGGCTGGCAGCGCACCGCCGTGACGGACGCCTTCACCGTGGCGCCGGGCGGGACGATCACCGTCAACGTCGGTCTGGTCGCGGTTCCGCGGGGCTGATGTCGAATCGGGGCGGGCCCGTTCGTAGCCACAGTGAGCGCCGGCTACGGACCGGCCTGCACCCGAGGAGGACACCATGACCGCGACCTACACCTTCGACGTCTTCTCCAGCCTCGACGGCTTCGGCTCCCACCACGGCGACTGGGGCGGTTACTGGGGCAAGCAGGGCCCCGAGCTGCTCGAACGCCGGCTTTCGCTGTACGAGCACGACCAGCGCATGGTCTTCGGGGCAGCCACACACCGGACGAACGTCGAGCTGCTGGGCGCGTTCACCGGCCGGCTCGACCCCTGGGTCGAGCGGATGCGGAGCCTGCCCGCGACGGTCGTGTCGAGCACGCTGCGCGAACCGCTGGACTGGCCGGACGCGACCGTCGTGCGCGGGGACGCCGTCGACGTCGTCACCCGGCTGAAGGCGGAGTCCGACGTGCCGCTGCGCTCCCACGGCAGCCTGTCGCTGAACCGGGCGCTGCTGGCCGCCGGCCTGGTCGACCGCATCCAGGTGACGCTCTTCCCCGTGATCACCGGGCAGACCGGGGAGGGCCCGATCTTCCGGGACGCGGCCGACTTCGACCTCGAGCTGCTCGAGAGCCGGACGCTCGACGGCCACATCCAGGAGCTCGTCTACCGGCCCACCCGGCACGCCTGATCAGCTGACGAAACCCGCCGACTTCAGCCAGTCGCGCGCCACGGCGGCGGGCTTCTGGCCGTCGACGCTGACCTTCTTGTTGAGGTCGGTGAGCGTCGCCGTGTCGAGCTTCGCGGCGATCGGCGTGAAGACCTGCTCAAGCTGCGGGTACTTCTGCGCAACGGCGCCGGCGATCGAAATGGCGGGGTTGTAGGTCGGGAAGAAGTGCTTGTCGTCGTCGAGGACCGTCAGCTTCTGCCCGGCGACGCGCCCGTCGGTGGAGGCCACCGACCCGAAAGCGCAGGTGTCCCCCTTGCCGATGCTCGGATACACCACGGCGTCGTTGAGGACGTGCACCTGTGCTTCGGGGAGGGTGAACCCGTAGGTCTTCTCCACTCCGGGGAACCCGTCGTCGCGGCTCTTGAACTCCGGGCCGATGCACGTCGAGGCCGCCGCCGGGTCCCGCTTCGCCAGCGCCGCGTAGTCGGAGATCGTCTTGACGCCGGTGCGAGCGATCGCCGCGGCGTTGCCGGCGATGGCGTAGGTGTCGTTCGCCGGCGAGCGGGCCCACCAGGTGACACCGTGGGCCGCGTCGGCCTGCTTGACGGCGTCGTACTGCGCCTGCGGGTCGGCGATCGGCTTGGTCTCGTTGAGGTAGCTGATCCACGCGGTGCCGGTGTACTCCCAGTACAGGTCGACCGCGCCGCTGGTGAGCGCCTGGCGGACGTTGCTCGATCCGGTGATGTTCGTCTTGTCCTGCGGGCTGGCCCCGGCCGCCTGCAGCGCGACGAGCGCGATCTGGCCGAGCAGCAGCTGCTCGTCGAACTCCTTGGAGCTGACGCGGATCTGCGCGCCGGCCAGCGCGTCGATCTTCTTGATGGAGCCCGCCCCCACCTGGGCGCCGGTCTCGTCCTTGCCGATCGTGCAGCCGGCCGCGAGCGCCGCCGCCGCGGTGAGGGCGAGCACGGCGGCCGCCGTGCGCTGGAACATCCGCATGGGTTGGTCCTCCTTGGTTCGGTCGGGCTACAGGCCGCGGGGGTGCAGAACCTCCTCCGCGACCAGCCCCAGCCAGTCCGCGAAGAGCGCCAGCGCGGCGACGATGATGCCGAAGGTCAAGCTCAGGAACGGGCGGTACAGCCCGATCCCGGCGACGAGCCCGCCGCCGAGACCACCGCCGTCGATGAACGTCGCCAGCGTCGCGCTGGCCACGGTGAGCACGAGCGCCGTCCGGATCCCGGCGAGGATCACCGGGACGGCCAGGGGCAGTTCGATCCGCCAGAGGATCGCCGTCCGGGTCATGCCCATGCCGCGCGCGGCGTCGACGAGCGTCGGGTCGACGCCGTCGAGCCCGACCATCGTGTTGCGCAGCACCGGCAACGTCGCGTAGACGACCAGCGCCGTCACCGCGGTCGCGGTGCCCGTGCCGGCCCAGAGCGCGAGCAGCACCACGAGCCCGATCGACGGGATCGCCTGGCCGAGGTTGCCCAGCCCGAGCCCGATCGGCCGGGCCCACCGGGCGCCGGCGCGGGTGAGCAGGATGCCGAGCGGGAGCGCGATGACGATGGTGCACACGGTCGAGATCAGCGTGAGACGCAGGTGCGCGCCGAGTTCGGTGAAGATCTCGCCGCTGTTGAGGTAACGCTGCTCGATCGAGTCGGCCGGGTGCGCGCGCACGATCAGGAAGAGCGCCAGCAGCCCGAGGGCCAGCAGGACCGGGCGCACCAGCAGCCCGAGCCGGCGCCGGCGCGGCCGGGTGGCCGACGCCGGGGCGGGGGTGTCCTCGGCGGCCGCGACCACCGGCGGGGCCGGCTCGCCGTCGGGCCGGAGCGCGGCGAAGATCGCGGGCCCGTCGCACACCGTGCCGTCCTCGGGCACCACGACCGCCGTGCTTCCGGTGCGCACCATGGTGTCCAGCGCGTCCCGCAGGGTCGCCTCGCGCGAGACCGGCGGCAGCCCGTCCGGCCCGTCCGCCGGCCGGAGGTCCAGGTCGCCGACCCGGATCAGCGCGAGCCGCTTCAGGTTCCGCTTCGAGCCGGCGAAACTGGCGACGTAGTCGTCGGCCGGCGCGGCGAGGATCGCCTGGGGTGTGTCGTACTGCGCGAGCACCGACCGCGGCCGCAGCACCGCGATCCGGTCGCCGACCTTCAGCGCCTCGTCGAAGTCGTGCGTGACGAACACGATCGTCTTGCGCACTTCCCGTTGCAGGCGCAGGAATTCGTCCTGCAATCGGGCGCGCGTGATCGGGTCGGTGGAGCCGAAGGGCTCGTCCATCAGCAGCACCGGCGGGTCGGCGGCCATCGCCCGCGCGACACCGACCCGCTGCTGCTGGCCGCCGGAAAGCTCACGCGGGTACCGGGTGCCGTGCTCGCGCGTCAGGCCGACGACGTCGAGCAGCTCTCGCACGCGGCCCGCGACGCGCTGCCGCGTCCAGCCGAGAACCCGCGGCACCACCCCGATGTTGGCGTCCACCCGCAGGTGCGGGAAGAGCCCGACCTGCTGGATGACGTAACCGGTGTGGCGCCGGTGCTCGTCGAGGTCGAGGGCGGCGACGTCGGCGCCGCCGACCGTGACCACGCCCGAGGTGGGCTCGACGAGCCGGTTGATCATCCGCATGGTCGTCGTCTTACCGCATCCGGACGGCCCGGTCAGCACGACGATCTCCCCCGCGGGGATCCGCATCGTCAGGCGGTCGACCGCGGGCGCCGCCTGGCCGGGGTACTGCTTGCTGAGCTCCCGCAGCTCGATCGTCTCGCCGGCGGTGCCGACCACCCGCGCCGGGGCCGCGGTTTCGCGGGTGCGCGGACGGCGCCCCGCCGTCAGCTTGCCGACCAGCACGAACGCCAGGTCGAACAGCAGCGCCAGCACCATGATCCCGAGCGTCCCGGTCAGCACCTGGTTCAGCGAGTTGACCGAGCCGAACCGGCCGAGGCCGTCGAAGATCTCGTTGCCCAGCCCCGGTCCCTTGACGTACGCGCCGATGGCCGCGATGCCGATCGTGATCTGCGTCGACACGCGGATGCCGGAGAGGATCACCGGCCAGGCCAGCGGCAGCCGCACCCGCCACAGCAGCCGCACCCGGCCGAGCCCCATGCCGCGCGCCGCGTCCACCACGGCCGGGTCGACCCCGCGCAGGCCGACGATCGTGTTGCGCGTGATCGGCAGGAGCGCGTAGAGCACCAGCGCGCACAGGACGTTCGTCAGTCCCAGCCCGAACGGTCCGATCAGGATGCCCAGCAGCGCGATCGACGGGATGGTCAGGAACGCCGCGGTCGTCGTGGTCGCGATCGACCCGAGCCACGGCCGCCGGTAGGTGAGCAGGCCGAGGGTCATCCCGATCAGCACAGCCAGCGCCATCGCCGCGAGCGTGAGGTCGACGTGCAGGATCGCGTCGTTGACCACGTCGATCCAGTTCTCACGGAGGTAGTCCGAAAGGCTCAGGGCCGCGCTCCTCACTCCTCGCCGGGCGGAAAATGACCGACCGTCCCCTCCGGGGCGGGTTCAGCCCAACACGTCCGCGGTCTCCTGTCCACCGGCGTACCGTGACAGCTTCGGATCCTGTTCACTCCCCCGCCGGAGCGGCACATGGACGCACCGAGGAAGACCGCGCTCGTCGCGGGCGCGCTCTACCTGCTCACCTTCGTCTCGATCCCGACCCTCGCGCGCTACGGCCCGGTACGCGAGCGCGGTTACGTCACCGGGCCCGGTCCGGACACCGGCGCCGTTGTCGGCGGGATCCTCGAGGTGGTCGTCGCGTTCGCCTGCGTCGGGACCGCGGTCGTGCTGTTCCCGGTCGTGCGGCGGCAGAACGAAGCGACGGTCGTGACGTTGCGGCGGTCCGGCGCCGGTGACGGCGCGCTGGTGACGAGCCAGGCGCTCGTCGCGCTGTACGACCGGCTGTTCCTGCTGGGGCAGAGCCTCATGCCGGTGGTGAACGCGCTGCTGCTCGGTTCGCTGCTGTACCGGGCGCGCCTGGTGCCGCTGGCGGCGGCCGCGCTGCCGATCGCGCGGTGGGAACTGTCGCTGGGGCTTTGGCTCGTGTTCAAGGGGTTCAAGCCGTCGCCGGTGCTCTCGGCTGAGTCTCCGGCGCCCGAAGGTCTTCCGCAGGCGCGGTGACCGATCCGAAAAGGAGGCAGCGATGGCGGAACCGGCCTACGTGCCCGCGGCGGAAGCGGACCTCGTCAGCGAACTGACCGTCGGCGCGCTGCTCCGCGAGGCGGCCGAACGAGCACCGTCCGCGCTCGCGCTCGTCGAGGGTGTTCCCGACCCGGCGGCCCGGCGCCGCTGGACGTACTCGGATCTCCTGACGGAGGCCGAGGCGGCGGCCCGGGCGCTGCTCGGCCGGTTCCGGCCCGGCGAGCGGGTGGCCGTGTGGGCGAACAACATTCCCGAGTGGGTCCTGCTGGAGCTGGCGGCCGCGCTCGCCGGGATGACGCTCGTGACGGTCAACCCCGCGCTGCGCGAGGGCGAGCTGCGGCACGTCCTGAGCCAGTCGCGGGCCGCCGGGATCTTCCTCGTCGCGGAGTACCGCGACAGCCCGATGGCGGACCTGCTCGACCGGGTGCGGCCGGAGCTCCCGCACCTGCGTGAGACGGTCCTGTTCCAGGATTGGCCGGCTTTCCGCGCATCCGGCTCCCCCACCGAGACGCTGCCAGTGGTGCACCCCGGCGACCCCGCCCAGATCCAGTACACCTCCGGCACGACCGGCACCCCCAAGGGAGCGGTCCTGCACCACCGCGGCATCACCGGCAACGCGCGGTTGTCCTACGTGCGGACGCTGGAAATGCGGCCCGGGGAAGCCTTCGTCAACCCGATGCCGCTGTTCCACACCGCCGGCTGCGTGCTGGCCACCCTGGCGCCGATCGCGTCGCTGGGCACCCAGGTCCTGCTGCCGTGGTTCGACCCCGGGTTGCAGCTGGAGCTGATCGAAGCCGAACGCGGGGTGGTGTTCGGCGGTGTCCCCACCATGCTGCTGGCCCTGCTGGGCCACCCGCGGTTCGCCGGGACGGACCTTTCTTCCGTGCGTTACGCCCTTTCCGGCGGCGCGACGGTCCCGCCCGAGCTGGTCCGGCGCGTCGAGGCCGCGGTGGGGGTTCCGATGAGCATCGTCTACGCGCAGACCGAGGCCTCCCCCGGCATCACGATGACCCGGCTCGACGACAGTCCCGAGGACCGGGCCGGCACGCTCGGGCGGCCGCTGCCCGGCTGCGCCGTCAAGATCACCGACCCCGCCACCGGCGAGGTGCGCGCCCGCGGCGAGGTCGGTGAGGTGTGCACCCGCGGCTACCACGTCATGACCGGCTACTTCGACGGGCCCGACCAGACGGCCGAGGCGATCGACCCGGCGGGCTGGCTGCACACCGGCGACCTCGCCGCCATGGACGACCGCGGGTACCTGCGCATCGAGGGCCGCGTCAAGGAGATGATCATCCGCGGCGGTGAGAACATCTACCCGCGGGAGATCGAACAGGTCCTGCTCGACCACAAGGCCGTCTACGACGTCGCGGTGGTCGGCGTCCCCGATCCCGAATGGGGCGAGCAGGTCGCCGCGTTCGTCCGGCTCGCGCCGGGTGAGACCGCCGACGAGGCGGAGCTGTTCGCCCACGTGCGCGAGAACCTCGCGCCCCACAAGACACCCCGGGTCTGGCGCTTTGTCGACGAGTTCCCGTTGACCGGTTCGGGGAAGATCAAGAAGCACGTGCTGCGCGACTCGCTCGCCGGCTCCTGAGCTACTTGCGCTTTCCCCACCGCTCGTCGGCCGGCTCCTCGCCCCGGCGCAGCGCGTCGAGGTAGGCGCGGTCGACGGCGAAGCGGGCCGCCACCTCGGGGCCGGTGGCCACGGCTCCGTGGCCGGGGATCACGATGTCGACCTCCTTGGCGGCCTCGGCCAGCCGGTCGAGAGCCGCCGGGTAGGCGTCCTCCTGGCCGGTGCGGCGGGGGTCGAGGAGCGGGATCAGGACGTCGGAGAGCATGTCGCCGGCGAGCAGGACACCCCGGTCCGCGAGGAGGACGGCGGCGTGGCCGACGGCGTGCGCGTCGTGCTCGATCACCTCGCCCTGCACGGGTCCGCCGTCCGCGGGCAGTGGCGTGACGAGCGCGACCAGGTCGAGCGGAACGCCGGACGTGCTTTCCACCGCCATCGCCTGCGCCCGCTCGCGAGCTTCGGTGGCGACCGCGGCCGCGGCGGCGGTCGCGTACCGCGGCACGTCGCCGAAGCGGGAATGCCAGAGCAGGTGGTCCCAGTGCGGGTGCGTGCAGAACCCGGCGACCACCGGGAAGCCGAGCCGGTCCAGGTCGTCGGCGAGCTCGTCCAGCTCGGCGCCGCTGATGCCGGGGTCGACGAGGACCACCCCGTCCTCGCCGCGGACGACGGTGGTGTTGCTCCAGACCCATTCGCTCTGCCGGACCCACACGCCTTCGGCCACCTGATTCAGCATCGGCACACCGTGTCAGGCATCTCCGCCGGACGCAATATCGTCGTTTCCTCGTCTCCGAGCGTGACACCTCCTACTCTCACTTGGGTGGACGGCATCGACAGTCTCCGGCACGCCATCGAAACGATCCCCATTCCCGGCGCCCCGCCCCGGCTGTCGCGGCAGGGCGCCGCCGTCGGGCTGGCGCTCCTGGACACCTCCCTGCGGCTCAACCACGTGCGCCGGCTGACCGAGCGGCTGACCGTCGTCGAGCACGGGACGGCGCGGCGCAGCACCGAGGTCGACGTCAGCCTCAAGCTCCTCGACGAGGGACAGCGCCAGGCCACCGCGCAGCTGCAGGACCTCATCGGCCAGGAGCACGGCGAGCGGGCCGCCTCCCGGCCGGCGCGGCAGCGGTCCCTGTGGGTGCCGCTGGCCCGGCTGCCCCGCCGCGACGTCTCCCCCGTCGACGTCTTCGACAGCGCGGGCCAGAAACTGCCGCGGCTCACCCAGCACGAGGCGTCCCGGCTGGTCGCCTCCGGGCTCTACCGGCTGCTGCGCGGAATCCTCGCCGGCGACGAGAACGCGCAGACCGCGAAGCACGAGCTGAACACCTTCCTGTTCCAGGTGCACGAACCGCGCTGGCTCATCCAGCAGGCGCTGCTGACCCTGCTCACCGAACGGAACCACCCGGACGCGGAGTTCACGATGGCCCCGGCCGAGGGCACGGTCTCCGGGTACGGGCGGCAGTGCCGCGAGCTGGCGCTGGACATCCTCGCCGGCTGTTCGGAGCTGCTGGTCGAGTACGCGTACCTGCTGAACGTCGCGGTCCGCGACTACATGCTGGTGGTGGCGCTGGACGACTCGGTCGAGGAACACCGGCTCAGCTACGAAACCCCGCTGCACGTCGACGCGCGCCAGCCCGCCGCGAAGGAGCAGTGGCGGCGGCTGGCCTCCAGCCAACGCGGGTACGTCGTCAGCTACGAGACCATGATCCCGGCGACGCTGAAGTCCTACCACCTGGTGGCCCGCACGGCGCCGGAGGCCGAGATCGCCCGGATGTACCTGTCCACCGACGCCGACCAGCACCAGGTGGACGGCCTGGCCGAGGACCTGGTCTCGCTCGCCGAACGGCAGGACGCCGCGCCGCTGCAGGAGGCCGACGGCGCCCGGCACAAGATCCTCGAGCTGCAGGCGCAGACCGTGCTGCGCCGGCTGGCGGACCTGCTGCGCCGCCGCAAGTGGGAGGCCGGCCAGTCCGGAGTCGAGCTTTCGCCGCGCAGCCTGCCCGCCTGCCACCGGCTCGCCGCCGCGGCCACCACCGGCGAAGCCGTGCGGACGGACTCGGGCGAGCTGGACAACTCGCTGCGGCGGCACCCGGTGTTCACCGCCGCGAACCTGCGCCAGGCCGCGCAGGAGCTGACCGACCGGGAGTTCGGGCAGGACCTGGTCCTGGTCAACGGCATCGCCGACAACGAGGCGCGGGCGTACTGGCGCCGGTCCGGCGGCCGCGACTCGCGCGGTGACCACGTCCGGGTGCGCGCGACGCTCGTGCTCAAGGACTCCACGAAGTCCGGCCCGCTCAACGTGACCTTCTACGCGCTGGCCGTCGCGACGGTCTCGTTCGTGCTCGGCTGGATGCTGGTGGGCAGCCCGTGGCCGTACGGGCGCGCCGCCACCGAAGCGCTCGGCCACATCGGTGACGGCCAGTCCGTGATCACGATGTTGCTGCTGCTGCCGGGTTTCCTCTACAGCCGCCTGTCGCTGCCCCCGCGCCGCACCGTGCTCGGGTACCTCGGCACGCTGCCGCAGGCGCTCGTCCAGCTGAGCATCGCGGCCGTCGCCGGGTTCGCCGCGGCCGTCGCGACGCAGAGCCCGGGCGAGGTCGTGCAGGTCACGCTCACGATCGCGGTCGGCTTCCCGGTGCTCGCCGCGCTGGTGCTGCTCGGCCAGGCGTCGTGGCGCGGCTCGGCGATCCCGTTGTCCCGCATCGGGGCGCCGCGCTGGGCCGGCGCGGGCGCCTGGGACCGGCACCGGACGCTCGACGCCGACGTGCGGTTCGACTCGTCCGGAGGGTGGTGACCATGCGCAGCCGGCGGATCTCCGTGCGGAACGTGGCCGACCTGGCGCGGGCCGGGTTCGAGATAGCCCGGCAGCCGGTGACCAAAGTGGACTTCGAGGTGCACCACGCGATGGCGCGCCACGGCTACCTGCGTGAGCTCGTCTCCGCCGACCCCGGCAGCGCGATCTTCCTGGAGACGCTCTGCTCGGCGACGAACGGCGCCGGCGTCGTGATCGGCACCCGCACCCGGAAACCCCTGGACGGCACCGAAGTCGTCGAGCGGGTCGACGGCCACCAGCCGGCGGAACGCCCGCAGCAGAGCCCGGGCGCCTGGACCTTCCACCAGACGACCTCGCCCAACCCGACATTCATCTACGAGTCCGCGCAGACCTTCGAGGGCCTGATCGCGATCGACCCCGGCGCGCGCGAGGTGTGCGAGTGGCACGGCCTGGCCATCCGCGACCTGGTGCGCGAGATCTCCGACGCCGCGTCCGCGCTCCTCGACGCGCCGCTGCTGTCCCTGCAGTGCCCGGCCCAGCTGCCGACGATCGTGAAGACCCGCAACCACGACCTGCGCACGCGCAAGGAGGTCGCGCCGCCGTGCGCGTCGCTGGCGGTGCGCTTCGCGATCGCGTTGCGGGACGTGTCCGCGGCCGCGCGGTTCGAGCTGGCCGACCGGTTCCGGGAGCTGTGCGAGAAGCACGGCTACAGCTTCTGGCTCGCCGACACACGCCCCGGGCACCGGCAGGGGAACTGGTTCGAGGTCTACCACGCCGACGGCGAGTTCTCCCCGCTGTACAAGGGTGATCTCCGGTCCCGGCAGCGGATCGGCGCGTGCCTGCCGGTGACGTTCGTCGGGCCGGCGCGGATCGGCTCGACGCACACGATCGCGTCCTTCCTGCAGCGTTATCCCCAGGTGGGGGTGGTCGGCTGCGCCGGCACCACGCTGTCCGACGTCGCGTTCGTCCACCTGCAGCTGGCGATCCACGGGGTCGCCGCCGACCGGCTGAACCGCATCCTGGGCAAGCTGCTCGGCGAGTCCTCGACGCCGGCCCGGCCGCAGAAGCTGCTGCGCGAGCTGTTCAAGCGCCTCGGCCTGCCGCCCGACCCCGACGGGCCGAACCCGCCCCCGGCCGATCCCACCAGCGACTACCAGACCTTCGCCGGACCCGCGTTCGCCTACCGCCCGTTCCAGATGCCCGACTGCATGGCCGTGTGGGTGTCGTGGGAGATCGCCCGCCAGCACCAGGGGCTCGCCGCCCCGCTGGACTGCCTGTACCGCGCGCTGGCCCAGGTGGCGCCCACGGTGTCCCCGGACACGCCGGGCTCGGCGGGCGACCTGGCCACCGTCGAGTACCTCATCTGCCGGGCGACCGAGCAGTCGGTGGTGCGGGGCAAGGCGAAGCTGGCCGTGCCGAAGACGGTCCTGCGCCAGTTCTCCTCGGGCGGGGTCGAGCTGCCCGCGTCCAAACTGTGCGCGGCGCTGGAGGAGGCGTGGAAGGCGCACGTCGACCAGTCCGATGTGGACGGTGTGAGCGAGCTGACGGTGGCCTGGCGCGAATCCTGGCTCGGCCACTGGACCTATTCCTGATCCTCCGGGAACAGTTCGTCCAGGTCACCGAAGGCGCGCTCGAAGAACCCGGTGCCGCCGGTGTGTCCGGCGGTGCGGGCGAACATCGCCCGCTCGAACTCCGCCAGTGCCGCTTCGACGTCTTCGGGGTGCGCGGCCAGGGCTTTCCCGAGCTCGGCGCCGTCCGTCATCGCGTTGTTGGCGCCTTCGCCGTCCGGCACCGCGAGGTGGGCGGCGTCGCCGATCGCGGTCACCCCGGGGACGCGGTCCCACCGGTGCCCGGCCGGCAGCGTGAAGAAGGGCCGCGGCACCGGCGGGACGTCGCCTTCGGTGATCAGCGCGGTCAGCTCCGGCGCCCAGCCGTCGAACTCCCGCGCGATCCGGGCGGGCGTGCGAGCGTCGGCGAGGTCGAGCGAGGCGAACCAGTCCTGCGACCGGGTGAGGATCGCGTAGGCGTGCAGGGTCCCGCCGCGCTCGCGGTGGGCGATGATCGCCCGGTCGGCGCCGGGCACGACCAGCGACCCGCCGCCGACCGCCTTCGCCGCGGCCGGATGACGCTCGTCGGCGTTGTACAGGTAGGTCTCGACGGCTGCTTCGCCGGTGTAGGCGGGCACAGCGCCGGAAAGCAGCGGCCGGACGCGGGACCAGGCGCCGTCGGCGCCGACCAGGAGGTTCGTGACGACGCTCTCGCCGTCGGCGAAGGTCACCGCGTGGCGGCCGTCGCCGAGACCGCGGACGGCCGCGGCCTTCCGTCCCCAGTGGACGGTCCCGGGCGCGAGCGAGTCGAGCAGCAGCCGGCGCAGCTCGCCGCGCTGGACCTCCGGGCGGCCACCGGTGCCGTCGTCGGGGTGGTCGACCAGGACGGTCCCGGTCCGGTCGAGGATCCGTGTCGCCTGCCGGCCGTCGAGGACGAGGCGGCGGAACCCGTCCAGCAGACCGGCCGCGGCCAGGGCGTGCTGCCCGTTGTGGGCGTGGATGTCGAGCAGGCCGCCCTGCGCGCGGGCGGCCGGGGACGGCTCGGCCTCGTGGACGGTGACCGGGAAACCGTGGACCTGCAGGACCCGGGCCAGGGTGAGGCCGGCCAGGCCGGCGCCGAGGATCGTGACGGGAGTGGGCATGCGGCGCTCTTTCCGGGTTCGGGGACCGCCCGGTGGTCCCAGGCGGTCCCCGAACCTTCGCCGGAGCCGCTGCCACGGCGCGCACGCGCGGCTGGCACCGGCCTGGCAGCGGCCGTCACGCGCAGCTGGCGGCGTCCTCGGTGAGCACCGGGTCCGTCAGGGGACGCCCGCTGAACGGCGTCGACTCCTGGACGCTCAGCGCGCCGTCGCGCAGTGTGTACACGGTGCGGGTGCCCGAGTAGGTGAGCTGGTCGACCGGGCGGCTGATGTCGTCGGTCTCGGCGGCGACCGTCGCGAACGCCCGGCCCCCTTCGAACGGCGTGCACCGGTAGCCGAGGTGGGCGGCGACCCCGCCACCTTCGGCGACCGAGAACGGCTTGTCGTCGGCGCCGACGACCTGGCTGAGGTTGCGGCCGTCGTAGTGCAGCACGGAGAAGAACGTCGTGTTCGCGCCCACGGACTGCGTGACGACGAGCACGGCCCGCCCGTCGCCGTTGAGGTCGGTCACCCGCGGCGCCTGGATGCCGAACTGGCTGTCGGCCGGCAGGTGGATCGAGGTGTAGGTCCCGTTCACCGTGGCCGAGACGAGCTGGTCGCTCTCGCCGGTCAGCTGGGTGGTCACGGTTTCGAGCTCCCCGTCACCGTTGAGGTCGGCGACCGTGGTGACCGGGTCCGCGGCCGGCGCGGCCAGGGCCGGCACGGCGGCGGCCAGGCCCAGGGCGGCGGCCAGGCCGGCGACGGTGGTGGTGCGGACGAGTCCGATGCGGTTCATGAGATCTCCCTCCGTCTCCCGGTGATCTTTTCACCGAAAGTGCTCTCACGAAGAAAGACGCTCACCGGCCGCCGGCGTGCAGCGCGAGTGTGATGTGCCACACGGGCGCAACCCGCGTCGAGGTCAGGCCGGCTTGGTCCCCGCGGCGCGGGCGGCCCGCCCCGCCAGCTCGGCGAAAGCCTCGCGCAGCTCCGGTGGCCCGACGACCTCGATCTCGCTGTCGAACCGGGCCAACCCCGCGGCGAGCGCGGCCCAGGACCAGGACCCGGTGGTCAGCCGGGTCCGGGCGGGGCCCAGCTCCTCGACCACCCCGTCCCCGGCGAACGGCGCCACCTCGGCGGCGGGCAGCGCGAGGACCACCTCACCCCGGCACGGCCACGCGTTGACGGTGTCGGAACCCTTGAACCGCGCGGAAAGGAACGTCGCGACGTCGCCGCCCGGCACCTCCCGGGGCGCGAACCGCGGGCCGTTCGGGACGCGCAGGGTCATCCGGTCGGCGCGGTACGTCCGCCAGTCCGCGCGCTCGGGATCCCAGCCGACGACGTACCAGCGGCCGCCGCGGACGACGAGGTGGTGCGGCTGGACCCGGCGGGGCGGGCGCGCACCGTCGTCCGCCGGCCGTCCGGGCGAGCGGTAGTCGAACCGCAGCTCCTCACCCGCCCGCACGGCGGCGCTCAGCGCGAGCAGGACGTCGGTGCCGACCTGCGGCTCGGCCCGGTGCCCGGCGGTGCTCATCTCGAGCGTGTCGACCCGCTGCCGCAGCCGCGACGGCAACACCTGGCGCACGGTCGCCAGCGCCCGGGCGGCCGCCTCTTCGATGCCCGCGCCCGTCCCGACGGCCATCCGCAACGCCACGGCGAGCGCGACCGCCTGCTCTTCGTCGAACAGCAGCGGAGGCACCTGGCTGCCCGCTTCGAGCCGGTAGCCGCCGTCGGGTCCCTTGACCGCCTGGATGGGATAACCGAGCTCGCGCAGCCGGTCGACGTCACGGCGCACGGTGCGTTCGCTGACCCCCAGCCGCTCGGCCAGCAGCACCCCCGGCCAGTCGCGCCGGGCCTGCAGCATCGACAACAGCGACAGCAGGCGGCTCGACGTCGTGGTCGAAGAGGCGATCGGCATGGTTTCAGGATGCCACGAGAAGCGGACGTTCCCTGACCGCTACCCCTGACACAGTGGCGTCACTGCCGGAGACCTCCGGCGGAGAACCCTGGTCGAAGGATCGGAAACCATGTCGCTCAACGCTGTCGCCCACCTGAACTTCCGCGGTCAGGCCCGCGAGGCCCTGGAGTTCTACCGGTCGGTGTTCGATGGGCAGCTCACCGTCGTCACCTACGGCGACTTCGGGATGCCCGCCGAGCTGCCCGGCGCCGCCGACGTCGTGTTCGGCCAGGTCGTCGCCGACAACGGCTTCCGGGTGATGGCCTACGACGTGCCCGGTGAGCACCGGCCGGTCGCCGCCGGCGCGCCCACCACGCGCCGCGAGAACGGCACCACGCTCACCGAAGAGCCGTTCTTCCTCTCCGTTCGCGGCGAGACCGTCGACGAGGTCACCCCGGTGTGGGAGCGCCTCGCCGACGGCGCGACGGTCATCGAGGCGTTCGGCCCGGCCCGGTGGGCGCCCGCCTTCGGGATGCTGGCCGACCGCTTCGGCGTCACCTGGATCGTCGACGTCGCGGCCGCGTACTGACCCGCGGGGTGCGGCCGCACCCACCCCCATCCCCAGGGTTCCGGCAAGTCGGATTCGCGCGGCCGAGCTGCCGTCGGCTCCGACCGCGACCTTGTGTGTCGCGAATGGGTCATTGGGGACGTCTGGCGTCCCCAATGACCCATTCG
>NZ_JBVJON010000005.1:613655-630331 GCF_055583145.1 Amycolatopsis sp. NPDC104819
TCCGCGGCGGCTGCGGCGCCGGGAGATAGCCGCGGCGCAGGAACGTCTGCGCGGTGGGGGGGGGGGGGGGGGGGGGGGGGGGGGTGTTTTTTTTTTTTTTTTTTTTTCTTCCCCCCCCCCCCCCCCCCCCCCCCCCCCCCCGACACCGGAACCGGGTGCCGGAACCCCACCCCTCATCCCGGAGGAACCCCATGCAGACCCGCCCGCTCGGGCGCACCGGCATCCAGGTCAGCGCCTTCACCCTGGGCACGATGATGTTCGGGCCGTACGGCAACCCCGACCCCGACGAGTGCGTCCGGATCGTCCACAAAGCACTCGACGCCGGCGTGAACACCCTCGACACGGCCGACGTTTACGGCGGTGACGGCCACACCGAACGGATCGTCGGCCGAGCCCTGCGCGGCCGACGCGACGACGTTGTCCTCGCCACCAAGGGGAACGGCCCGATGGGTCCCGGCCCCCATCACCGCGGCAGCTCCCGCCGCTGGCTCGTCACCGCCGTCGAAGGCTCGCTGCGCCGGCTCGGTGTCGACCACATCGACCTCTACCAGGTCCACCACCCCGATCCCGAAACCGACGTCGAGGAGACCCTGGGCGCGCTGACCGACCTGCTGCGCTCCGGCAAGGTCCGGGCGATCGGCCACTCCAACCTGCCCGCGTCGGAGATCGTGGAAGCCCAGTGGGTGGCCGAACGGCGGGGGCTGGCCCGCTTCCGCACCGAGCAGCCGCACTATTCGATCCTCAACCGGGGTGTCGAACGCGAGATTCTGCCGGTCTGCCACCGGTACGGCCTGGGTGTGCTGGTGTGGAGCCCGCTGTCGATGGGCCTGCTCTCCGGGCGGCTTCGCAAGGGCGGCACGGAAACCGCGTCGGCCGGCCGGTTGCACTGGGCGCCACGGCACCTGACCGACAGCCGCAAGCTGGACGCCGTCGAAGCGCTCGTCCCCCTGGCCGGCCAGGCCGGCCTGTCGCTGCCCCACCTGGCCCTGGGCTTCGTGACCGCCCATCCCGCGGTGACGTCGGCGATCATCGGCCCGCGGACCCCGGCCCAGCTCGACGACCTGCTCGCGGGCGCCGGCACCACCCTCGACGACGACCTGCTCGACCGCATCGACGAGATCGTCCAGCCCGGAACGGACCTCGGCCCGGTCGACGTCGCGTACGAGCCGCCGTCGCTCACCGAGCCGGGCCGGCGCCGGCGCCGCGGGTGAGGCTCAGCCGCCGTGGCCGGGGCCGTTGTTGGCGTCGGCGACCTGGGTGTACCCGGCCGGGATCTGCGGGGTGTTGACCGTCTTGGCCAGCTCGTCGGTGCGCGGCAGGAAGGCGAGGTCCTTGGTCGTCCGCTGCCCGCCCGGGTCGGTCGTGGTCGAGTGCACCGGCAGGTAGCTCGTCGCGTCGACCCACAGCTCCGAGACCTGGCCCTCGACGGTGTACCCCAGCTTGACGACCTGGTGGCCCTGGTACTCGCCGGTGCCGACGATCTTGTCCGTACCGGTGCTGATCGACTTCTTGACCCGGTCGACGAAGCCGGCCTCCTTCGGCAGCTCGCCCGGGATGTAGGTGGGGAGCTTGACGTCCTCGGTCGAGTAGGTGCGGTCCTGGTGGTTGACCGTGACGTCGCGCAGGTGCGCGTAGTGGTCGATCACGGGGGCGCTGTTCCAGGCCTCGGTCCGGGTGGATCCGGTGCGGTAGACCCAGTACTGGTTCATCGTCACCTGGTCCTGGTACCAGACGGTGCCTTCCCCCTGGTCGACGATCCGGTAGACGAAGTCCGAGTCGCGGTCCAGCGCGGCCGAAACCCGATCGACGACGTAGGCGGCGTTCTGGACCGCGGGCGGGCCGCCGGAGTTGACCCCGAGCACGGTGACCGCCGCGGCGACGGCCAGCACGCCCGCCCCGGCCACGCCTCGGGTGGCCAGGCCGCGCCGCCGCACCCGCCGGGCGCGGCGGAGGACGTCGTCGGGGTCGGTCCGGAAGGTCTCGCCGGCGACGAGGTGCCGCAGATCGGCCCCGAGCCGGGTCTCTTGTTCGGTGTTCACAGCAGTGATCCCGTCGTGTCGAAGAAGGATTTCAGGGTGGCCAGCGCCCGGGAGCTCTGGCTCTTCACGGTGCCCGTCGAGCAGCCCAGCGCCGCCGCGGTCTCCCGCTCGGACAGGCCCTCCAGGTAGCGCAGCACCACGGTGGCCCGTTGCCGCAGCGGCAGCGTCAGCAGCGCCTGCCGGAGCCCGGCGCGCCGGACGACGTCGTCGGCGGGGTCGGCCACCGCGGGTTCGCGGGCGAACTCGGCGACCGGCACCGAGCGCTCCCGCCGCCGCCACCGCCCGCGCACCTCGTTGAGCAGGATGCGCCGGACGTAGGCCTCCGGGCTGTCGGCCGCCCGCACCCGCTTCCAGTGCTGGTAGGCCTTGACCAGGGTGTCCTGGACGACGTCGTCCGCGAGGTGCCGGTCGCCGCAGAGCAGGTACGCGCTCTGGTGCAGCGGGGTCCCCCGGTTGCGCACGAACTCGCGGAATTCCGCGTCGCGGCCGGTCTCGGCGTTCTCTGTCTGCTTCACACCGGGGTAGATGTGATCGCTGGTCGAAAGGTTGTCATCCGGTGCGGAACCGGGTTTCGCGCGGATGCGCCGCCCCGGATCCGGAGGTAGGTTGCGAGCGTGATCTTGGCAGCCGCAAGTGCGTGAAGACGAGGTCCGGTCCCGGCTCACCACACCGTTGTCCGCGCCGGCCTTCCCCCGCGGGCCCTACCGGTTCACCGACCGCGAATACCTGAACATCACCTACCGGACGGATCCGGCGGCCCTGCGGGCGCTGGTGCCCGAACCCCTCGAAGTGCCCGAACCGCTCGTGCGGTTCGAGGTGATGCGGATGCCGGACGTCACCGGGCTCGGCGACTACACCGAGTCCGGGCAGGTCGCGATGGTCACCCACCAGGGCGAGCCTGGGGAGTTCACCCTCGGGATGTACGTCGACAGCCACCCCGCGATCGCCAGCGGCCGCGAGGTCGCCGCCTACCCGAAGAAGCTCGGGAAGCCCCGGCTGTTCGTCGACTCGGACACCCTCGTCGGCACCCTGGACTACGGCACGATCCCGGTCGCGCTCGCCACGATGGGGTACAAACACCGCGAACTGGACACCGCCGCCGCGCGCGCCGAGCTGACCGCGCCGACGTACATGCTCAAGATCGTCCCCGGGTACGACGGCCGGCCGCGGATCTGCGAACTGGCGCGAAGCCAGATCTCCGACGTCACCATCAAGGGCGCCTGGACCGGGCCCGCGCGGCTGCACCTCGTGCCGCACGCGCTCGCCCCGCTCGCCGACCTTCCCGTGCTGGAGATCGTGTCCGCGAGCCACCTCCTCACCGATCTCACCCTCGGCCGGGCCGCGGCCGTGCACGACTACCTCGACCGGGAGCAACCGTGAAAGCGACCATCGTCGGCGGCGGGGTCATCGGCGTCTCCTGGGCGGGCCTGATGGCCGCGCACGGGATGGACGTCGTCATCAGCGACCCGGCGCCGGGCATCGAGGACACCGTGCGCGCCGGACTCGACGAACTCACACCCGCACTGCGCGAACTGGGCTTCGACACCGACGGACTGGCGGACCGGATCACGTTCGAGGCCGACCTCGCGCGCGCCGTCGCCGGCGCCGACGTCGTCCAGGAGAACGGGCCCGAACGCCTCGACCTCAAACACCGGATCTGGACGACCATCGAGGCGAACGCGCCCGCGGACGCCCTCCTGCTCACCTCGACCTCGGGCCTTCCGGCGACCGACATCGCGACCGCGCTCGAGCGGCCGGAGCGGCTTCTCGTCGGGCACCCGTTCAACCCGCCGCACCTCATCCCGCTGGTCGAGGTCGTGCCGGGCGAGAAGACGGCGCCGGAGGTGGTGGAGCGGGCCGTCGCGTTCTACCGCGGCCTGGGCAAGAAGCCGATCGTGCTGGGCAAGGAGATGCCGGGGTTCGTCGCGAACCGGCTGCAAGCCGCCATCTTCCGGGAATGTGTGCACCTGGTCGCGGAGGGCGTGGTCACCGAACAGCAGCTGGACGAGGTCGTGACGTCGTCGCTCGGGCAGCGGTGGGCGGTGAGCGGGCCGTTCCTGAGCTTCCACCTCGGCGGCGGGCCGGGCGGGCTGCCGCACTTCCTCGAGCACCTCGGGCCGGGCCTGCGCAAACGCTGGGGCCAGCTCGGCACGCCGGACCTCGACGAAGCGACAGTCAAGCTGCTCAGCGACCAGGCGGCCGGCTTCGACGGCACCGTCGAAGAGCTCGCGAAAGCCCGGGACACCGCGCAGATCGCCCTGATGAAGGCGCTGGGCGAGCGATGAGCGTCACCGACCGGATCCTCGCCGCGCTCGCGAACCCGATCTCTTCCGAGGACCAGGACACCTTCGACATCCACGCGGCGCTGGAGGACGTCCTCTCCGGAGCCGGACTGTCCGAAAAGGACGCCGGCGGCAAGGTGGAGTTCACCGGCGCCGACCCGATCGTGCCGAGCGCCGTGCGGCTGGGCGCCGCGCCCGCGATCGCGCTGGTCGCGAAGTCCGTGGCCCTGGCGGCACTTTGGCGTCACCGCGGCGGACCCGGCCAGGACATCAGCATGGACCTGCGGAAGGCGCCACACCGGCTGTGCCCGTTCTACGACAAGAAGTGGGAGCTGGTCAACGGCCTCCCGCCGACCAACACCGCCGACCCGGCCAGCCCGCTGTCGCTCAAGTTCTACCGCGCCGGGGACGGCCGGTGGGTGATGCCGCTGAACATCTACCCGAAGCTGAAGTCCAAGACCCTCAAGCTCCTGCGCACCTACGACGACGCCCCGGCGCTCGCCGACGCCATCGCGCGCTGGGACGCCGCCGAGCTGGAGGAGGCGGGCGCGCAGGCGGGCATCGTGATGCCGATGGTCCGCAGCACCGAAGAGTTCCTCCGGACCCGGCAGTACCGCGACGTCCTGGCCGGGCTCCCGCTGATCGAGATCGAGAAGATCGGCGACTCCGCGCCCGAGCCGTTGCCCGCGGGCGGCGCCCAGCCGCTCGACGGGATCCGCGCGCTCGGCCTGGGACACGTCATCGCGGGCGCGGGGATCGGGCGGGCGCTGGCCCAGCACGGCGCCGACGCGCTGAACCTGTGGCGGCCGTCCGAATGGGAGAACCCGGTCGTCTACCTGACGGCGAACGTCGGCGTCCGGTCGGCCACTGTGGACTACCAGAACTCACGCGTGGCCCAGGAACTCCTGCGCGACGCCGACGTCTTCTACGCGAACCGGCGGCCGGGCTTCGTCGCGGGACTGGGGCTTTCCCCGCACCGGGCGGCCCAGTTGCGGCCGGGCATCATCCACACGACCGTGTCCCTGCACGGTGAGCACGGCCCGTGGGCGTCACGGGTCGGCTTCGACCAGACCGCGGGCTGCGTCGCCGGGATGATGACGCTGGAAGGCTCGCCCGACCAGCCCGTGCTGCCGCACATCGGCGTGGTGAACGACTACCTCGTGCCGTGGCTGGCCACGGCCGGGATCTGCGCCGCGCTGATGCGGCGCGCCACCGAAGGCGGCAGCTACCGCGTCCACATCTCGCTGACGCGCATCGCGTTGTGGATCATCAGCCTCGGCGTGTTCGACAAGGACTACGCCCAGCGCGTCGCCGGGACCGGCGAGCGGCACGCCTACCTCGACCCGGACACGTTCACCGCCGACACCCCGCTCGGGCACTACCAGGGTGTCACCGACCAGGTGCGGATGTCCGTCACGCCCGGGCAGTTCTCGACCATCCTCGTCCCCCGCGGCTCCGGCCGCCCCGAATGGCTGCCCCGGAGGTAACCGATGAGTGACATTCCCGACGTTGTTTCCCGGCTGCGCAAGACGTTCTCGTCCGGCGCGACCAAGCCGCTCGACTGGCGGCGCGCGCAGCTGACCGCGTTGAAGACGATGTTGCGCGAGCAGTCGAGCGACTTCCTCGCCGCCCTGCACACCGACCTGGGCAAGAACGCGGCCGAGGCCCGCAGCGCCGAGATCACCTTCGTCACCAACGAGATCGACCACACCCTGGAGCACCTCGACGGCTGGGTCGCGCCCGAGTCCGCGCCGCTGCCGAAGTACCTGCTGCCGGGCGCGGGCAGCGTCGTGCGGGAGCCGCTCGGGGTCGCGCTGGTCATCGGGCCGTGGAACTACCCGCTGCACCTCGTGCTGGCGCCGCTGGTCGGCGTGCTGGCCGCGGGCAACGCGGCGGTGCTCAAGCCGAGCGAGCTGTCCCCGACGGTGTCGGCCGCGATCGCCCGGCACATCCCGTCCTATTTGGATACTTCCGCCGTGGCGGTGGTGGAGGGCGCGATCCCGGAGACGACCGAACTGCTGGAGCAGCGGTTCGACCACATCTTCTACACCGGCAACGGCACGGTCGGGCGCATCGTGATGACCGCCGCGGCGAAGCACCTCACGCCGGTGGTGCTGGAGCTGGGCGGCAAGAGCCCGGTGGTCGTCGACACCGACGTCGACCTGCAGGTCGTGGCCGAGCGGATCGTGTACGGCAAGTTCATGAACGCGGGCCAGACGTGCGTGGCGCCGGACTACGTGCTGGCCGTCGGGGACACCTCCGAGCGGCTCGAGCCGCTGCTGGCCGAGGTGCTGCGCAAGCGGTTCGGCGACGATCCGGCGCAGAGCCCGTACTACGGCCGGATCGTCAACACCCGGCACTTCGACCGCCTGTCCGGCCTGCTGGGCAGTGGCCGCGTGGTGACCGGCGGGACGACCGACCGGGAGGCGAAGTACATCGCGCCGACCGTGCTCGCCGACGTCGCGCCGGACTCCCCCGTGATGGGTGAGGAGATCTTCGGCCCCATCCTGCCGGTCCTACGGGCCGCCTCCCTCGACGAGGCGCTGACGTTCATCACCGGCCGGGACAAGCCGCTGGCGCTGTACGCGTTCACCGGCTCGGAGGAGACGAAGCGGCGGATCCTGGCGGAGACGTCGTCGGGCGCGGTGGGGTTCGGCCTCCCGGTGGCGCACCTGACCGCGCCGGACCTGCCGTTCGGCGGGGTGGGCGAGAGCGGGATGGGGCGCTACCACGGCAAGTACTCGATCGACACCTTCAGCAACCTGAAGGCGGTGCTGGACAAACCGCTGTGAACCGGGGTCGTGCTACGGTGCTGGTATAACTATACCGGTACCGTAGAACGAGGTAGTCGTGATCGAACTGAAGACGCCCGCCGAGGTCGAGCTCATGCACGTGGCCGGGCGTTTTGTCGCCGAGGTGCTCACCGAGGTCGGCCGGCTCGCCGACGTCGGGGTCAACCTCCTGGAGCTGGAGCAGCACGCGCGCGGCATGATCGAGCGGCGCGGGGCCGAGTCGTGCTACTGGGACTACGCCCCGTCGTTCGGCAAGGGCCCGTTCCGCAACGTCATCTGCCTGTCGGTCAACGACGCCGTGCTGCACGGCCTGCCGCACGACTACACCCTGCGCGACGGCGACGTGCTGACCGCGGACCTCGCCGTCGGCGTCAACGGCTGGGTGGCCGACTCCGCGCGCACGGTCATCGTCGGCACCCCGGCCGAGGAGGACCTGCGGATCATCCGCGCCACCGAAGAGGCGCTGGAGGCGGCGATCGAGGTCGCGCGGCCCGGCAACCGCCTCGGGGACATCTCGGCGGCCATCTACGCGGTGGCGACCGACTACGGCTACCCGGTGAACACCGAGTTCGGCGGGCACGGCATCGGCCGCACCATGCACGGCGACCCGCACGTGTCCAACAAAGGCCGGCCCGGGCGCGGGATGAAGCTGCAGCCCGGCCTGACGCTGGCGCTCGAACCGTGGCTCGCCCGCACGACCGACAAGATCGTGTACGACCCGGACGGCTGGACGATCCGCTCGGCGGACGGCTCGCGCACGGCCCACTCCGAGCACACGGTCGCCATCACCGAGGACGCGCCCCTGGTGCTCACCCGGCGCGAGTCCGAGAAGCCGGCGCGGAGCGGCTCCACCGGCGGGGTGTCCACAAAGGACGCCTAGGGCACGAGCCGGTCGACGAGGGCGTCGACGAGGTCCCGGCGTTCGTCCGCGCCGAGCAGATCCGGCAGGGTCAGCCGCTCGATGATCAGCCAGTTCAGGGCCAGCCACAGGAGCTTGACCGTCGTGGCGTCGCCCGGCAGGCCCGTCTTCAGGTGGCTTTCCACGTTGAAGTCCAGGTCGGCGCGGATCCGCTTCGTCAGCACCGCCCGCAGCTCCGGGCGGCGGGCGGCTTCCAGGCGCAGCTCCAGCAGCGCCAGGAACCCGGCCGGGAACGCCGCCACCCGCTCGACGAGGTCGTGCATCAGCTCGGTGAGCCGGGCGCGGTCACGCGGGCCGTCGAACGGCGCGGCCAGCGTCGCCTCGTCCGGCACCAGCCGTTCGTAGACCCGCTCCCCCGCGCCGGTGAGGATCTCCTCGCGGCCGGCGAAGTAGTTGGACGCGGTCCCGGTGGGCACGGCGGCCCGCTGGTCGACCGCGCGGAACGTCAGGCCCCGGGCGCCTTCCGCGGCCAGGACCTCGATCGCCGCGTCGAGCAGCGCGGCTCGTCGTCCGGGGTTGCGTCGCACCATCACTCCGCCTGTCGGGTCACGACCACTACAGGCAAAGTACTCCAGGTCGAGTTGTCCCGCCCGCCGCGGGCTCAGGCGGACACCTCGACCTCGATGCCCATGATCCGGCCGGTCCGCCGGCGGCGCAGCCAGCCGCGGGCGGGCGTCCCGCCCGGCAGCTCCTCGGCGAACGCCTTGCGCTGCGCCGAAGTCGCCGAGTGCCACCGCAGGCCGAGCACCGGCCGGACCGGCGCGATGAACGCCTGCACCCGCTCGTGCGCCGCGGCGAGCCGCGCGGCGTAGTCGCGATCGGGCCGGTAGGCCAGCTCCAGGTCGATCAGCGGCTCGGGCCCGCCGGCGCGGTGCCGGCACCGCGCGAGCATCCGCGCGAGCTCGTCGAAGGCCACCTGCACGGTGCACGGGATCTGGTCCTGCCACCGCCCGAGGCTCGGCGCGTTCACCGCGGCCGCGGTCAGCTCGTCCGCGAGCACGATCAGCGCCCGCACCGGCGCGCCGGCGAGCTCGACGCGGACCCGCCGCCCGTTCGCGTCGGCGAAGAAGCGCACGACCCGGCCGGCCACCACGGCCCCCGACCGCAGGTGGATCCACTCCTCGACGGCGTCCGGCGAAGAGCAGGACGAGACGAAGGTGAAGGCCAGCTCGTCGCCGGCGAGGGTCATGGTCACCGGGAACAGGGAGCCGAGGTCGTGCATCAGCGCCGAGCCGGTGACGAGCGCGGCCCGGGATCCGCCGCCGGTCATCGCCCCCTCCTATCCCGGTTACACCTGCAGGTCGGCTTCGATGCGTTTCAGGTAGTGGCGGGCCAGGGCGAGGTTCGCGCGGTCCCGGTCCAGCACCAGGTAGAGGAACAGCGAGTTCCTCGCCCCGACCGTGTTCAGCAGCCGGATCAGGTGGTACTGGCGGTGCAGGGTGATCAGGATGTCCTCGATGCTGTCGTTGAGCGCCAGCGAGGACATCACCCGCAGTTTCGACCGCACGACCTCGGTGTTCCCGGCCGCGGCCACCTCCAGGTCCAGCCAGTCGCCGCCACCACTGGTGCCGAGCGACATCCCGCTCTCGTAGTCGACGAGCGCGACGCCGACGGCGCCGGTGATGGACATGGCTTCCTTGAGCGCGGTGTCGATGTTCATCATGGTTCTGCTTCCTCCTTGTTGTGCCGATGAGTCACGCGGCCAGGATCGTCGCGATCCGCTCGATGACGGGCCGGGTCTCGAACAGCAGCCGCCCGACGTTCAGGCCCCGGTCCCCCATCACCACCATCAGCGCGAGCCGGCCGATGGCGTAGACCGCCAGGTAACCTTCGCTGCTGAACACGACGGTCTGGTGCAAGGTCCCCTGCCCGGCGATCTCCGACGCCTGGCGGGCGATCCCGAGATCGGCGGCGGCGAGGGCGGAGATCTTCGCGGGATCGATGTGGTCGGCCGCGTCGGCGATGATCGGTATCCCGTCGACCGCGGCCAGCACCGTGTCACTCACCCCGGCGACATTCTCCCGGAGTGTGCGCATTTCACGGGCCAATGCGTCGAAGTCCACTTCTTCTCTCTCTTCGGAATTGCTTCACCCACGGCCGAGGTCATCAGCCATTCGAGTTGCCCCCGGCCGGGAACCTTACCGTCGCACCACCTTCTGTCCATGGGCCTGCGCATCATTCCGGCGCATCTACACGATCGGGTGAAACAAGCTGTGCACTGTAACCGAAAACCGGTGACGTCCGGGAATTATCGGAAATTGATCACGAAAACCCGGGGTGTCGAAGGGGTTGAATCTCCGGAGCGCCTTGCGCACCGGATTGACCGGGAGTTTTCCGGAAACGGGGCTACCGCAAGGGCCGGGCGCGCCGGCCGATCTCCGCGAACAGCTCCCCAACCCGGGCACGCATCTCCGCGCCCCCATCCCGCCCCGCCCAGTGCCGGCGCACCGTGCCGGTCAAGCGGTAACAAACGTCCACAGGCACGAGAAAACACTCCGTGCCACGCTCGGTCGCGCCGACCACGATCGCCTCGACGTCCGGCTCGGCCGCCGCCAACAGCGGATGCTCCACCGCGAGCTCCGCCCAAAGCTCCGAGGGCAGCCCGGCCTCGGCGGCGCCGAACGGACCCGGCTTGAACGCGACGGCCTGCGCGCCGCAGCGGACGAAGAACGCGAACCCGGCCGGGATCCCGAGCCCGCGCCAGTCGAGGCGGCGGACCGGGTGGCGGGGGTCCCACAGGTACCGCTCCGGCACCGCGCGGTACCGGGCCCCCACACCCGCGCGGCGGGTGAACACCAGGAAGCACGCGCGGCACGAGCACAGCAGACCCCGGCGGCCGGTGTCGGCGACGTGGCCATGCCGGGCCGCCACCGGGGTTCCGCACAGCTCGCACCGCTCCGGCCGCGCGGAGCGGGGCGAGCCCGCGGCCGCGGGGTCCGCCACTCCACTGTGGACAGTCACGACGCCCGCCCCTCCGCCACACCGGGCGGCGGTCCCACGCCGATCTGGTACAGCGTGGGAGCGACGACGATTTCGACTCCGGCGACTTCCGGAGCAGCGTCCCGCACAGCGGCTTCGACCGTCTCGGCGCGCGCGGCCGAACAGCCACGAAGCGCGCCGAGCCGCAGCCGCACCACGCCGCCGTTGGTGCCCACATGGTCGACCGCGCCCACCTGCGGGCGGATCCGGTCGAGAGCCCGGTGCACCCGGGCGTCGGCGTCGAGGGGATGCAAGTCGTGGAGCAGCAGCAGACCGGCGACGTCGTCGTCCGCCGCCAGTGTGCCGACCAGAGCCGGGGCGCGGTCGCGCAGGACGTCGACGATCCGGGTCAGGCCGTCGCCGTACAAGTCCGTCAGCTCCCGGACGATCTCCTCGGCCGTCCCCCGGCCCGGGCCGGCCCGCAAGGCGCCCAGGAGGGTCTCGAGCCGCTCGCCCGGGGCGGCGTCACCGGTCCACCGCCGTCCGGATCTCCCGCAGGATGCGGATCGCGGACCCGGACACGCTCGTCGTGGCCGCCGGTGTGCCGGCGCCGGCCGGGTCCTCCATGAACGGCATGAACTTGTCCGGGAACCCCGGCATGGTGCAGCCGATGCAGATGCCGCCGACGTTCGGGCAGCCGCCCACGCCGTTGATCCAGCCGCGCTTGGGGACGTTGCACTGGACGACCTGGCCCCAGCACCCCAGCTTCACCAGGCACCGGGGCGAGCCGTGCCGGTCGGCGAACTCGTCCTGCTCGTAGTAACCCGCCCGGTCGCACCCTTCGTGCACGGTGTTCCCGAACAGCCACTTCGGGCGCAGCGCTTCGTCGACGTCGATCTGCGGCGCGCGCCCGGACACCTGGAACAGCAGGTGCAGGATGGTCTCCGAGAGGTTGTCCGGCTGGACCGGGCAGCCCGGCAGGCACACGACGGGCAGCCCGGCCCACGACCGCCAGTCGCGGCCGAGGTACTCGGGGACGCCCATCGCGCCGGTGGGGTTGCCGGCCATCGCGTGCACCCCGCCGTAGCTCGCGCAGGTGCCGACGGCCAGGATCGCCATCGCCTTCGGCGCCAGCCGGTCCAGCCACTCGCTCGCGGTCACCGGCTGGCCGGTCTCCGGGTCGGTGCCGAAGCCGGACCAGTACCCCTCGGCCTTGTTCGTCTCGTCGGCGATCGAACCCTCGACGACCAGGATGAACGGGTCGAGCTCGCCGCGGTGCGCGCGGTGCCACCATTCGATGAAGCTGTCGCTCCCGCCGTCGGGCCCGCTGTGGAAATCGAGGAACGGCCAGTGCATCGCGACTTCGGGCAGCCCGGGAAGGCCGCCGAGAACGATCTCTTCGATACTCGGCTGGGTGGCCGCGGTCAGCGCGACCGATTCCCCGTCGCAGCTCAGCCCGCCATTCATCCACAGAATATGGACGGTCGGTGGAGAATTCCCGGAGTCGTGCGCCGGGCCGTTGGCCGACTGCGTGGTCCTGGCCATCGATGACACCTTCCCGGCGTGGAAGACGCCCACCGTAGCCCCGTCCGGCGGCAGCGGCAAGCCTCGGGAAACCGGCGGCGGCGACTACACTGGAGACTCTTCGGAAGGGGCAAAGATCGTGATGGAATCGGCCGGCCGGTCCTCCGGTGAGTCGATCGAGGTCGTGCCGGTCGAAATCGTGAAAAAGATCTTTCCGGCCCGGCCGTCGGCCGTTCCGGGAATCCGGGAATTCGTGCTGGAATGCCTCGCGGACTCGCCGCTCGCGGAGGCCGAAGAGCGCGAAGTGGGCAACTCGATCCTCCGGGCTCTGCTGGCCGCGGCGGGCCCGTCCGGCGTGCTGGAGGTCTCGTGCCGGAAGTACCCCCGGCGCGTCGAGTTCGACCTGCTCCCCTCGCGCACCGAGAAACCGCCGCCCGCGCAAGTGGACGCGCCCGCCGCCAGCTTCGCCGAGTGGCTGGCCGAAGCCCTGCGCAGCCGCGGGCTCACGAAGGAGACGGCCGCCGAAGAGCTGGGCGTGTCCGCGAAGACGATGACCCGCTGGCTGGGCGGGCACACCGAGCCGCGGCTGCGCGACCTGCGCCGCATCGAAGACCGCTTCGGGGACGTCCGGCTGAGCTGAAGGACAGATGTGTCCCGGCGGCTAACCAGCCCGGTCCGGCATGGCCAGCTCGATCGTGCAGCCGGCCGTGTCGGAGCTGACATCGAGCCATTCGCAGATCTGGTCGGTCATCCACAACGTGGTGCCGGGCCGGGTCTCGCCGCTGAGGCCGTAGAAGGCCGGGCCGTCGGCCGGCCGGTCGCTGTGCAGGGTGCACACCACCCGCCCGGCCGCCGGCCGCACCCAGACGGCCGCGCGGTTGACGCCGTGTTCGAGCAGGTAGGCGATCGCCTCGCCGACGGCGACCCCGAACAGCGTCGCGGTGTCCTCCGACCGCAGCAGCGCGCTCGCCCGCTCCAGCACGTGCCGCCGCACGGCGACCAGGTCACCCTCGAAGCGGAAGAGGTCCGCGGCCGTGCGCGGCGGCGCGGCCGTGGCGACACCGCCGCCTTCCTCCGGGGCCGTGTAGAGCGCGGACGCCCGCGTCTCGCCGTCCACGACGCACTCGGGGTGCGCGCGCCGGGCGTCCTCGACCATCCCCGGTTCGGCGGTTCTGGTGTCGTACGGGCAGATCAGCCAGATCCGGGTGCCGGCCAGCGCCACGTTGAAGCCCTCCTCGGCGAGCTGCCACGCGGCTTCGGCGCCCTCGTCCCGGGCCGGCTCGGCGAGGATGCGGACGGCGCCGGTCGGCGCGGTCGCGCGGTGCCGCGTCCAGTAGCGGTGCAGCGCGCCGGCCAGCTGCGCCGGCCGCCGGCCGAAGAAGGCCGACTCGGCGAAGACGATCCTGTCGGCCTCCGCGCCCATCGCGGCGTGCAGCAGCTCCCGGTTGGCCTCCGTCGTGGTGACCAGCACCGGCTCCCCGCGACGCAGCCCGTCCAGGACGAACGGCACCGCCATCGCGAGGAATCCCGCGCCGGTGGCGTAGAGGCAGCCCTGGTGCCGGAAGCCTTGCTCCAGCCTGTGGTCCGGGGCCGGAGCAGCTGCCGGGTTGTCCATGCGCACCGAGCCTCCCGAGAACGATCTTCGCCTACCGGCCATTCGACCGCAGGAGCGTACCCGCACCGAACCGATTCGGCTATCACACGGAAAAGCGCGGCACCCGTTCGGAGCAATTACCGGGACGGCACCCGGCGGCAGCCACAACCGTCACCGGAGCACGATTCGCCACGCCGGTCAGGAGCAGCCGAAACCCTTCTGGCGCAGGGGTCACGAGCCAGATGTGTCCGCGTGGCCGGAGCGCCCGACACTACTGTCCGAATCGCTCCCGGAAATGTCCGCGCGCAATACCGCGCTCACGTGTTCGAAAACAATTCCTGCCCGCGCCGGACAGCTGGGTGGAATTGTGCGGCCGGCTCCGGACCGGCCGAGCCGCGGAGGCTCCCGGCGCCGGCGCACCGGCGTCGGCGAGTCTCCGCGCCGACGTCCGAAACGTCGGTTTCCGTTGGCCGCCAGCGGATCCCGCCGCACTGGGCCGTCCGGGTGCTTCTCCCCAGTGGACTGGACCATCGGCGCCCGGGGCCGGTTGACACGCCCGAGAACGCGGTCCTACCCTCCCTCCATCCCCACCCGCCTTTCCCGCACCCCCTTCTTTTCCGGAAATACAACGTTGTAAAAATCCGCGCAGGCCTCTGACCTGCGACTTGAGAGTGAGGTCCCGTGCCACGCGGTCGCAGTCTCCTCGTCACGCTCGTGCTCGTCCTCGGGACGATGCTCGGCCTGAGCACCCCGTCCCAGGCCGCCGGTTCCCTGCCGTGCGACCTCTACGGCGCCGCCGGCACGCAGTGCGTCGCCGCGCACAGCACCACCCGCGCCCTCTATTCCGCCTACAGCGGCAACCTCTACCGCGTGCAACGCGCGTCCGACCGCGCCGAGACGAACATCGGCCTGCTCACCACCGGCGGGTACGCCAACGCCGCCGCGCAGGACTCGTTCTGCGCCGGGACGACGTGCACCATCACGGTGATCTACGACCAGTCCCCGCGGCACAACGACCTCACCGTCGAAGGCCCGGGCACCGCGGGCGGCCAGGACGTCGCCGCCATCGCGTCGGCGCTGCCGGTCACCGCGGGCGGGCACAAGGTCTACGGCGTCTACGTCTCCCCCGGCACCGGGTACCGGCACTACGTCGGCGCCGGGGTCGCGGTCAACGGCCAGCCCGAAGGCATGTACATGGTCGCCAGCGGCACGCACGTCAACGGCGGCTGCTGCTTCGACTACGGCAACGTCGAGGCGCAGATCGCCGACACCGGCAACGGCCACATGGACGCGGTCAACCTCGGCACCACCTGCTACTTCCCGCCGTGCACCGGGATCGGCCCGTGGGTCGCGGGCGACCTCGAAAACGGCCTGTTCCAAGGGAACCGCTCCAACACGAACAACCGCGGCAACGCCACGCCGTTCGTCACGGCCCTGCTGAAGAACAACGGCCAGACCACCTTCGCGCTCAAGGGCGGCAACTCCCAGAGCGGCGGCCTCACGACCTGGTACAACGGCGCGCTGCCCTCGGGCGGGTACACGCCGATGCACCAGGAGGGCTCGATCGTGCTCGGCACCGGCGGGGACAACAGCAACGCGTCCATCGGCTCGTTCTTCGAAGGCGTGATGACCGCGGGGTACCCGACCGACGCCGCGGACGACGCCGTCCAGGCCAACGTGGTCTCCGTCGGGTACGCCGGGTCCACCGGGACACCGCCGTACGCGGCCACGGTGTCCGGCCCCGGCGGCAAGTGCCTCGACGTGTCCGGCGACGACACGGGCGGCAACGGCACCGCGGTCCAGCTCTGGGACTGCCAGACCAACGCGGCCGACCAGCACTGGGCGCACAACGCGGACTCGTCACTGTCCACTTTGGGCAGGTGCCTCGACGTCACCGGCAATGCGACGGCGGGCGGCGCGCTGCTGGAGCTGTGGGACTGCAACGGCGTCGGCGGCCAGAAGTGGGTGCAGCAGGCCGACGGCTCGCTGCGCAACCCGCAGTCCGGCCGCTGCGTCGACTCCCCCAACGGCGCCACGGCCAACGGCACCCGCCTGCAGATCTGGGACTGCAACGGCTCGGCGGCGCAGAAGTTCTCCGTCACCGGCGGCGGGCCGATCACCGGCCCGGGCGGCAAGTGCGTCGACGTGGCCGGCGACGACCACGGGACGAACGGGACCGCGGTGCAGCTGTGGGACTGCCAGTCGTTCGCGGTGGACCAGCACTGGTTCCACCTCGCCGGCGGCGCGCTGCGCACGCTGGGCCGCTGCCTCGACATCAACGGCAACAGCACGGCCAACGGCACCGAGGTCGAGCTGTGGGACTGCAACGGCGTCGGCGGCCAGGTGTGGACGCAGCAGGCCGACGGCTCGCTGCGCAACCCCCAGTCCGCCCGCTGCCTCGACTCCCCCAACGGCGCGACGGCCAACGGGACGCGGCTGCGGATCTGGGACTGCAACGGCTCGGCGGCCCAGCGGTTCCCGCTGGTCTGAGCCGGCTTCGGAGCAGGGCACGGGAGGGTGGGGGGGGGGGGGGGGGGGGGGAGGGGGGGGGGCACGGCCCGCGGTTGCTGCACACGGTGCGCGGGCAGGGGTACGTCCTGCGCGGCG
>NZ_JBVJON010000005.1:630340-691750 GCF_055583145.1 Amycolatopsis sp. NPDC104819
AGCTTTACAAAGTGAAGGACACACTCCTTCCCGACGCGACGCTCTTCCGATCTCTGCCAGTCGTGCGCGGTGGACCAGCACTGGTTCCACCTCGCCGGCGGCGCACCTCCATTGCTGATCCCAAGAAGGCGGGCCATGACTTCCTCCCGGCACGACGGTGACTCCTGGGACCTGGCGTCGAGCGTGGGAGCGACGGCCACGATGGCCGCGGCGGCCCGGGCGATCGCGACCCGCGTGGACCGGTCGCTGCTCGCCGACCCGTTCGCCGAGCCGCTCGTCCGCGCGGTCGGCATCGACCTCCTCACCCGGCTGGCGTCCGGCGAAGAGGCGCCCGGCGACCTGGTCGGGACGGCGTTCGTGGACGTGGCCCAGATCCGCGGCAAGTTCTACGACGACTTCTTCCTCGATGCGGCGGGCGCGGGCATCACCCAGGCCGTGATCCTGGCTTCGGGGCTGGACTCCCGCGCGTACCGGCTGCCCTGGCCGGCCGGGACGGTGGTGTACGAGCTCGACCAGCCACCGGTCGTCGAGTTCAAGACCCGCGCCCTGGCCGAGCTCGACGCCGAGCCCACGGCCGACCGGCGGGTGGCCCCGGCCGACCTGCGCGACGACTGGCCCGCCGCCTTGCGCACCGCCGGGTTCGACGCGGGCCGCCCGACCGCCTGGAGCGCCGAGGGCCTGCTGGGTTACCTGCCGCCCGAGGCGCAGGACCGCCTGCTGGAGACGATCACCGAGCTCAGCGCGCCGGGCAGCCGGGTGGCCACCGAAAGCCGGCCCAACCCGGAGCCGGGTGACGAGGAGAAGACGAAGGAACGCCTGGACCGCATCTCCGCACGCTTCCGCGGCCACAGCTTCGACTCCGACATGACCAAGCTGCGCTACTTCGGCGCGCGCAACGAAGCGGCGCCGTACCTGGCCGGCCTCGGCTGGACGCTGAGCGGATCCACGGTCACGGAGCTCCTGGCGGCGAACGGCCTGCCACCGCTGACGGAAGACGACCTGCGCATGGGCGACCTGAGGTACGTCAGCGGGATTCTGGCCGAGAAGTAGCGTCCGTAGGTCCTTTCGCGAGGCCGGCCTCGATGCCGTCGAGCAGGAAGCCGAGGCCGGTGCGGAAGTTCTCGTCGGCGTCGAGGTGGGCGCCGTCGCGGACGTAGGTTTCCAGCGCCGGGAAGCGGCCGGTCGCGAACGTGCGCTCCAGGTACGGCCCGAACGTGGACTGCCACTGCCTTTTGTCCATGCCGGAGGTCCGCTCGGCACGTCGCTCGGCGACCTCCCGGCGCACCGCGCCGATCACGTAGGCGTCGACCGCGGAGACCACCGGGGCGATCGCCGCCACGTCGAGGTCGTGCAGCGCGGTCAGCACGGTCTCGCGCCTGGCCAGCGTGTGCGGCCCCAGCTGGGGCCGGCCGCCGATCAGGTCGGCGAGCCATTCGTGCCGGTGGACGGTCCGCCGCGTCGCCTCGGCGAGCGAGCGCAGCACCTCCCGCCAGCCGTCGCCGGCCGGGCGGATCTCGGCCTGGACCGCGTCGAGCATCAGGTCGAACAGCTCCTCCTTGGTCGCGAGGTAGCCGTAGAGCCGCATCGGCCCGGCGTCCAGCGCGGCGGCGACCTTGCGCAGCGACACCGCCTCCAGCCCACCCGCGTCGGCCAGCCGGATCGCCGCCGCGACGATCCGCTCCCGGCTCAGCGGGGCCAGTGTCGGCCGCTCCGGCGGCTCCGGCCGCTCCCACACCACCATGCGGCGACGATACAACGGCTAGTGCGATACGCTGTATTTGCCAATACAGCGTATCGAGGGGGAAGCCATGACCATCACCATCGTCGGAGCCGGCATGGGCGGCCTGGCCCTGGCCCGGGTGCTGCACGTGCACGGCATCGAGTCCGTCGTCTACGAACGGGAGTCGTCGCGCGACGCCCGTGGTCAGGGCGGCATGCTCGACATCCACTCCGGCCAGCGGGCGCTGCGCGAGGCCGGCCTGATCGAGCAGTTCCACACCATCGCCCGGGGTGAAGGCCAGGACATGCGGCTGCTCGAGCCGGACGGCACTCTGCTGCTGCAGGAGGACACCCCCGACGACGCCCCGCTCGTCCGGCCCGAGGTCGACCGCGCCGACCTGCGCGCCCTGCTGCTGGACTCCCTTCCCGAGGGCACGGTCCGGTGGGGCCACGCCTTCGAGTCCGCGAAGAACGGCGTCGCGCACTTCGCCGGCGGGCGCAGCACGACGTACGACCTGCTGGTCGGCGCGGACGGCGCGCAGTCCCGGGTCCGCAAGCTGCTCACCGACGCGCGGCCGGCGCACCTCGGCCAGAACACCGTCGAGCTCGGCATTCCCGACGTCGACCGCACCCACCCCGACCTCGCGGCCATGGTGGGGCGCGGCAACTACTGGGTGTTCGGCGACGGGAAGTCCCTGGCGGCGCAGCGCAACGGCGACGGCCGCGTCCGCATCGGCCTCAACTTCTACAACACCGGCGAGGACTGGCTCACCACGAGCGGGATCCCGTTCGACGACCCGGCCGCGACCCGGGTGTGGGTGATCGAGCAGCTCAGCGGCTGGGACGCCCGGTTCCTCGCCCTGATCGCGGCCTGCGACGACGAGGTCATGCCGCGGGCGCTCACCAGTCTCCCGGTCGGCCTGACCTGGCCTTCGGCGCCGGACGTCACGCTGGTCGGCGACGCCGCGCACCTGATGCCCGCGGTCGGGGAAGGCGCGAACATGGCCCTGCTCGACGGCGCCCTGCTCGGCCTCGCGCTGGCCGCGCACCCGGACGACCACCCGGCCGCCGTCAAGGAGTACGAGGCGGAGATGTTCGACCGCACCGGCGCCGCCGCCCGGATGTCGGCGGACATGCACGAGCTGCTGATGTCCCCGGACGCCGCCCACCGGCTGCTCGCCTTCTTCCAGCCCGGCTGACGGCCTGTCGAACCGGTCGAACGGCTGCCGGACCGCGTCAACCTCATCCACGAGAACACAGCACTGCGGGCTCGGTAAGAACTGGCGGCCAATCAGCAAACATCGCGACTCCGCAACGACGGCAGCTCGAACCTTCGGCCTCCATCGGGTGAGAGCCAGATGAATCTCTGGTGAAGCTGTTTCAGCGCGACGAAACGGGCACACGCGGTGACCTCGGGCTTCGGCGGCGATCCGGCCGGTCGGCGCAATGTGCGCGTACCACCGGGGGTATGCGCGTGCGGACGGAAGCTCCTACGGTTTCCCGGTCCTGGGGGCCTCGACCGCAGGGAGCCGTCATGCCCACCCTCACCACCGTGTCCACGTGGACCGTCATCGCGTCCGGCGACACCGCCCGCTTCACCCACGCCCACGCCGGCGACTTCTGGGCGCCGCGTGTCTGGAGCGGCCACGGGCTCGCCGTCGCCGAAACCGATCTCGCCGGCCTCGACGAGACGCTCAAGGAAATGATGAAGCTGCCGATCTACTGGCTGGCCCGGGGGCGCCACCAGGATTCCCGGGCCGGCGACGCCGCCGTGTGGTCGGAGCCGTGGTTCGACTCGGACGACGAGTTCGTCTACATCGGGGGCCCCTGCCGGACCGACGAGCCGACGGTGGGCTACCGGCCCGCCCTGGAGTTCGCCGTCGACCTGGTCCACCTCCGCGGCCTGCGCATCAGGGTCGCCAAGTACCGGACGGCCCCCCTGCGCGGCTCGGGAGTGCCCGTCGCCGCGGCGGCCCGGGTCCGGCCGCGGGTGGCGTCGGGTCGTCTGCCTCGCTGAATGCCGGTTTTGCGCTGCTGTCGCCTGGGGTCGGGCGGCAGCAGCGTCGTGTTGAGGGGTAGTCGACGGCGCCCGGTTGGCAACTGAACATTCATTAGGGATAGTGGGGCCATGCGCACACGGGATCCCGAGGCCAAACGGCGGCAGCTCCTGGACGGCGCGCTCGCGGAGTTCGCCGAGCACGGCATCGGGGGCGCCCGGGTCGACCGCATCGCCACGCGGGCCGGGGTCAGCGCCGGGCTCGTCTACTCCTTCTACGACGGCAAGGAAGGCCTCTTCGAGGCGGTCTACGACGCCGTCGTCGAGCAGGTCGTCGCCGGGATCCCGCTCGATGCCGACGATCTTCCCGGGTACGCCGGGCTGCTCTACGACGCCGGGGTCGAGAACCCGGCCGTCATGCGGTTCGTCACCTGGTACCAGCTCGAACGCGGGCACACCCAGACCGGGGTCCGGCCGATCGTCGCCCAGTCGATGGCCGGCAAGACCGGCGCCGTCGAAGACGCGCAGCGGCGCGGGGTCGTGACGGACCGGCGGAGCGCCGGTGAGGTGCTCGCCCTGGTCCTCTCCCTCGCCACCATGTGGCAGAACCAGGGTGAGGACGTCCGCGGGCTCGTCCCCGAAGCCGACCGCCGGCGCGTTGTCGTCGAGGCCGTCCGGGAGCTGGTCACCCCGCCCCGGTGACGGGGCGGGTGCGGATGGGTCCGAAGTGGACGTCAGGCGCCGACCTCGGGGAGGTCCTGGCGCAGCGGCACTTCGGGGAGGGCGCGCTGGGGCCGGAGCGTGAACCGGCGCGGGAACGGGATCACTGTCGCCCGCTGGAACACCGCGATGTGCCCGCTGACCATCTGGCCGAGCAGGATCACCAGGACCAGCAGCAGCGGTGTCCACCAGCCGCCGGTGTGGGTGTGCAGCCAGCCGCACGCCAGCACGCCGAACCCGGCGATCACGTAGCCCACGCCTTGGACCACCGCGGACAGCGAGAGCGAGCTGTCCTTGCTGCGCAACGAGATCGTCGTCAGGACGAACGCCAGCGAGCCCATGCCCAGGCCGGTCGCCGCGGCCCACACCCAGGGCGCGGCCGCCGGGGCGAGGAGCAGCCCGGCCACGCCGACGACGTTGGGCAGGGCCAGCAGGACCACGAGCACCGTCTGGTTCCGCCACCGGCGCGTCCAGCCCGGGACCAGCCACATCATCGGCAGCCCCATCGCCATCGATACCGCGAGACACGCGCCCGCGGTCGCCGGCGAGACGCCCGCGTCGCGCAGGATCCCGGGGAGCCAGCCCATGACGAGGAAGGTCACCGTCGAGATGAGTCCGAAGTGGAGGGTCAGGGCGGTGGCCCGCACCGGCCCGGAAGTCCGCTGTGGCGCGACGAACTCGCCGGGGGTGCGCAGCCACAGCCGATGGGCCAGCAGGGCCGAGAACGCCCACAGCCCCAGGCCGATCCGCCACGACGACGACAGCACCGCCGCCGGGGTGATCAGCGCCCCGGCCGTGCTGCCCAGCCCGAGCCCGAGCGGGTAGGCGGCGGATCCCTGGGCCAGCAACGGAAGCATGGTGCCGAGCACGGCGATGGACAGGCACGCGAGCGCCGTCCCGACCAGCAGTGGCACCGGTCCACCGAGGACCCGCCCGGCCAGTGACGCCGCCAGGCCGATGAGGGACACGGTGACGGTCCGGCGGGTGCCGACGCGGTCGCTCAGCCACGGGGTCGCCCAGCCGCCGAGGCCGATCGCCCACAGGGGCAGTGCGACGAGGACGGCGGCGACCAGGGAGCCGGCCACGGAGATGTCGGGGAGGGCCGCGCCCAGGCTGGTCACGGCCGGCCGCAGGTTGAGGGCCAGTACGAAGATCACGGCGGTGGAAACGGTGGTGGCACGGGACATCGCCCCTCCTCGGCCTCGCGGTCCGGAGCGGCAAGCTCCGTCGACCCATGCTTCACGGCACGAGGAAGTCAGACATCCGTCACCTGACGTATGAATGAAGTTCTCCTGCCGTTCAACTCGCGTTAGCGCCCCGGTTCCCTCGCGAATGACCGTGCATCGGCACGGCCGAATGACTCGGCCGGACCGCGGTCTTCGCTGTCAGGGCCCGGAAAACCAGGGGCCGACCATTCCCCGATGCTTGCTTTCCGGCCGGCGCCCGGACCGGCCGGAGGGTCGATTCGAGGAGGCGGAATTCCGCCTTGACAACAGGAGTGATGGTTTTCGGAACGATTAATCGAAAAATCGTCCGAGACGTTTTCGCCCGGTCCGCACGCGTTCTGGACGGGTCGGACGACAACGCGGCGTTTTCGCCACGCGGAATAATAATCGTAGAACTGGTCGCCGGTGGTCAGAACACCACCGTAGGTTCCTCCGGAAACAATTTAACCGGAGCGGGCCACCCAGGACCAGAGCCAGAGCGTGTCGCGTAGGTTGCGGTTGAGTAACCGCTCTCGCCCGATCGCGTACGGAGGGTGAACAGCACCTGTTCGACGTGGGCGATCGTTACCTCGAAAGGACTTGACCGACGGCTTCACGGTTACCGGAACCGGCACTTCGGGCCCACCACTCCCGTTCGCCATCACCATCGGGCTCCTCCGGATTCCGTGTCCACACTGTTCGCCGACGGAGCCCGGAAACGGACGGCACCTTTGTGGACATCGGATTCCGACGCCGGGCGCCCGTTCCACCGTGGACCGTCCCCGGCGGACCCGCCGCGGTCACCGGCGCCCATCGACGAATTCGATTCGCGGGGCGGCGGAATCCGGCGAACAGCCCGAACCGGCCCTACGGCACCGGCCCGTCTTCGAGCTCGACGCGGATCCGCCACCCGCGCAGGCCGGTGATCGGCTCGTCGGCCTCGGTCGCCGGGCCGGCGCGCTCCGCGGCGAACCGGGCGTCGTCCGGCCGGCCGGCGGCGACGCAGAGGCGTTCCACTTCCCGCCACGCCCGGACTTCGGCTCGCCGGTCACCGATCTTCGCGGAGGTCACGGCGGCCGCGGCAAACGCTTTCACGGTGTCGGCGAACCAGCCCGCCTCGCGGTACACCACCCCGAGGTTGCGCCAGGTCCGCGCCGCGCTGTGGAGGTCGCCGACCTCCTCGAAGACGGCGCCGACGGCCAGGAAGAGGTCGATCGCGTCGCCGCGCTGACGCAGTCCGTACAGGACGATCGCCAGGTTGCCCCGGGCCATCGCCTCGGCAGGCCGGTCCCCGAGGTCGCGGAAGATCGCCACCGCGGCGGTGTGCGCGTCGAACGCCCGCAGGTGGTCACCCAGGTCCACCAGCGCGGTGCCCGTGTTGCTCCGGGCCGAGGCTTCGCTGCGCCGGTCGCCGAGCTCCTGGAAGAGGTCGGCCGCGTAGTGGTGGTAGCCCGCCGCCCGCACGGAGTCGCCAAGGCCCTGCAGCGCCAGGCCCGTGTCGTCCCACATCCGCCCGTCGAGGGCCAGGTCGTCGAAGAGGATCCGGCCGGCCAGCATGGCGGTGTTCAGGTTGCCGAGAGCCTCCTCGAACGCACCCGCCTCGATCAGGGCGGCCGCCAGGTTGTCCATGGCCCGCAGCGTCGCGACGGGGTCCCGCAACCGGCGGGCCGACCGGTCGGCGATCCGCGCGACGGCGACCCAGTCGGCCACCTGACGCCGCCAGGACAGGAACCCCGTCAGGCCGGAGACCAGCTCCACGACCTGCTGGTGCCGCCCGGTTTCCCCGGCTGCGGCCACCGCGGCGACCAGGCACGCCTGCTCGGCGTCCAGCCAGGCCAGCGCGGTGTCCCAGCCGGTGAACGGCCCGTCCGGCGGACCCGCGGCGCGGGACCGCACCGTCGCCCGCCAGGCGAGCGCGGCCCGCGTCGAAACGACGTAGTGGTCGAGCACGCGGTCGGTCGCGGCGGCCAGCTGCGCCTCGGTGACACCCAGATCGGCGACGGCGTGCCCGGTGACGTCGAGGCGCAGCAGGTCGTGGAACCGCCAGCGCCGCGGGCCGCCCAGCAGCAGGTGGGCGCGGGTCAGCACCCGCAGCCGCGTGCGCGCGACCGCCTCGTCGGTCCCCAGTACCGCCGCTGCAGCCGGCAGGGCGACGTCGGGACCGGGCGCGACGGTCAGCAGGCAGAGCAGCCGGGCGGCCTCCGGGTCCCGGCCGCGCAACCGCTGCCAGGACGCCGCGAACGCGGCGTGCACCCCGCCCGCGCCGTCGTCCAGCACGGCCAGCCGGGTCCGCGTGTCGGCCAGGTCGGCCGCGACCTCGCCGACGGTGAGCTCCGGTTCCTCGGCCAGCACACCCGCGGCGATCACCACGGCTTGGGGCAGATATCCGCACCACCGCAGCACTTCCGCCACCGCGTCGGTCTCGGCGGCGGCCCGGGGATCGGCTGCGAGACCACGGCTCCGGGCCCGCTCGTCCAGCACGGTGCCCAGCAGCTGCGTGGCCTCACCCGGCGGCAGCACGTCCAGCGCCACGCGGTCGGCGCCGGGCAGCGGCAGGGTGTCGCGCGAAGTGACCAGCACCCGGTGGGTGCGCGCGGCCGACGGCGTGGGCAGCAGATCGCGGACCTGGCCGGGGTCCGCGGCGTCGTCCAGCACCAGCAGCACCGGCCGGTCCCGCGCGGCCAGGAGGTCGAGGTGGCGGTGGTAGGCGGTCGGCTGCTGCGCGGCGTCGGCCGGGATCCCGGCGGCCGGCACACCCAGCGCCCGCAACACCGACGCGAACACCCGGCCCGGCGGGATCCGGTTCTCCGCGACGGGGTCGTACCCGCGCAGGGTCACGAAGACCGCGCCGCCGGGGAACCAGCCCCGGGCCACCGCGGCCGCCGCGGCCCGCCGGACCAGCGCGGTCTTCCCGATCCCGCCCATGCCCTGCACCACGCCGGTGGCGCCGGACGCGGCCGGGGCCAGGACCGCCGCCAGCCGCTCGAGGTCCGGCGCCCGGCCGACGAAGACTTCGGCGCCGGGGTCGGCGTGGATCGTGGTCACGGCCGCGCCGCTTCCGGCGGCCGGGAGGTGGATGTGCTGCGTGTTGTGGTCCCCGACCTGCACGCCCTGCCCGTAGCGGGCGTCGACCGACGGCGGGCCCGGCTCGGTCACCGCGGCGGTCGCGGGCCGAGGTTCAGCGTCATCGAGTTGTGGTCGCCGATCTGCACACCCTGCGACTCGCGGACGTCGACGGTGTACTTGCCCCCGGCCCGGTCGAGCAGCGTGCGGGCGGCGGTGACCAGCTCGTCCTCGGGCGCGAGCGCCGTCCCGTCCAGCGCGCGGGCCAGCTCGGCGCGGATCCGCTGTTCGCGGTCCGGCGCGGCGTCGTCCTTCGCCGCCTCTTCGAGCTCTTCGGCCACCTTCGCCCCGAACCGCCGGCGCAGCCCGCCGAGCAGGCCCGCGTAGGCGTCCTTCACCGCCAGCGAAGCGGTGTCCTTCGCCCCGGCCGCCGCTCCCGCGGCCAGGCCGGCGGCCACCACGTCCAGCAACTCCCCCACCATCACGCCTCCCTGCGCTCGGACGAAGCCGGAGCACCAGTGTGCCCGAGCGGGCCGGCCGGCGGCTCGGCCACTGCAATTTCGATACACTGACCAGGTCGATCTCACCGCGCTCGCGACGAAACCCGACCCCCGGAGCCCGGTTCAGCGTGGCTCCGTTCCGGGGAGGGCGATCCCGGCGGCGCGGAGCTTCTTCTCGACGAGCGAGGCCAAGCGGGCCGCGGCGGTGTCCGGGCCTTCGCCGTGGTGGGCGACCATCCGGTAGCGGGTCGCGGTTTCGGTGCGGGCCTGCAGGCCGGTGACGATCCGCAGCTGCGCGGGGTGGGCGAGGTAGTGCTCGGCCATGTCCGCGGCCAGTGCGGCGACCCGGGGGTCGTCCGGCTCCCAGCCGCTGACCTCGGCGCTGCGCGTGGCCGGCTCGACGAAGCGGGGGTCGTGCAACGCCTGCTCGATGTCGGTGAGGTAGTCGTCGAAGCCGTCCGGGACCAGGGCCTTGGCCAGCACGAAGGACTCCCGGGCCGTCCGCACGTCGTGGGCCGAGAAGCCGAGGGTCGGCATGCCCTCCAGCATCGCGACGGCCCGGTCGGGCAGCAGGGTCCGGTCGCCGGAGGTGAGCCGGTGGAGCATGTCCCGCTGCGCGGTCAGCTCGGTGATGCGGTCGGTGAGGCGCCGGCCGACGTCGACGAGCGTGGCCGCGAACGTCGTGCTGTCTGCGTCGAGCAGGGAGGTGATGTCGGCCAGCGGCACTCCGGCGGCGGCCAGGGTTTTGACCCGCACCAGCCGCAGCAGCTCGGCCGACCGGTAGCGCCGGTACCCCGAGCTGTCGCGGGCGGGCTCGTCGACGAGGCCGAGCTTGTGGTAGTGCCGCACGGTTTTGATCGTGACGCCGGCGAAGGCGGCCGCCTGGCCGATGGTCACCCCGTCGGTCATCGGCTCGGCGTTCCCCCGGCGGTCTCCCGCACGGCCGCGGCGACGGCCCGGAAGTCCTTGCGCAGGATCTGCGTGTGGTTGCTTCCGACCTTCGCGCTGACCCGCAGGTTCGGGTTCCGGCGGAGCACCGGGTCGAGGGACGCGCGCATCTGCTCCATCTCTTCGGCGCCACCACCGAGGTTCGCGCCCGTGGCGAAGACAAAACGCACCGGGCACGACAGCCGGTCCAGCAGCGGTTCGAGCGCGGCGCAGATCTCGTTGATCTCGATGCCGATCTCGGCGTGCTGGGCGGCGCTCATCGAGGCGGCCAGGCCGAACGGCCGCGCGAGCGGCAGGAACATCCGCATCCTGCCGAAGATACGCCGGATCTTCTCCCGGTCCTCTTCCCCGGTGTACCCCCACGGAACGGCCCCGTCGACCGAGACCACCCCGGCGACCTGCTCCGGGTGCCGGTCGGCCCAGTGCACAGCGAGCGCGGCCCCGTAGGACCAGCCGACCAGCAGCGGCCGGTCGACGCCGGTCGCCTCGAGCACGGCGTCGAGGTCACGGACACAAGCTTCGAAGGAGTAGTCGGCCGAGCGCTTCGACCGGCCGCGAGCCCGTTCGTCATAGGTGACGTGCCGCCACCCGGGCCCGAGCGCGGCGATCACCCGCCGCCAGGACCGTTGGCTGGCGTAGGAGCCGTTGAGGTAGACGACAGGCCGGCCGGCACCGCGCGTGTCGGTGACCGCGAGGGCCGTGTCGTCGACCGGCACCAGGCCGGTCCAGGGTGTGGTGGTCATGAGGGCAGCGTCCACCTTGACCTCGGGTCAAGGTCAACGTTCTGGACTTCGACGGCGTTGTTGGCGAGGATCACGCTGTCATGGATCGATCGCCGGCCACGAGGAGATCGGCGCTTCGGTCGACATGAAGCCGCCGTTCCCGGCGGTGGTCGCCTCCCGCGTGGGTCCGCCTGAGCATCCGGCCCGAGGACCTGGCGTCGTTCCGCCGGCCGTGCGACTTCTGCGGCGTTCACACGATCCTGAGCACGGGCGGCGACGGCTTGGTTCTCGACGTCCGCAGCAACGACGGCCTAGGTAGCCACACGGTGATCGTCCACCGCACCTGTCTGGCGGACCGCATCGGACCGGGCAACTCCGGCGAACGGGCGCGGGCCCTTACGATCGGGACCCGCAGCTGGCCGTGAGAGGCCTTATTCCGGTCAAGTCAGGTTCCGCACGATCGTGTCCATCTCCCGGCGTGCCGGACCGCCGGCCGGGACCCTCGTCCACCACCAGCCCGCACCCGGCTCGACCGCGTCGTCGATGTGCGCGAGCAGTCTCCGGCCGTCCGGCTCGGTGAACGACCTGAACTCCTCGTCGACCACATCGACCTGCGCGGACAGCTCCGCGCCGTCGGCACCGAGCCCGCCGGCGACCGCGTCACGCACGAACAAGGCGGCGAGGTAGTCGTGCGCACCCCAGACCGTCCGGTCACCGTCCGGACGGTCGAGATCCCCGCGCAGCTTCGCGAAGTGCCGCTGCCAGGACACGATCAAGCTGTCCAGGAGGGCGTGTCCCCCGTCCTCATTCAGGAGACACCTCGCTGAGGTAGAACGCCAGCCGCCCCGAATCCAGGTCCGGCTCCCGGACGATCGGCGTCTCCGCGAAACTCAGCGCACCGACAACCTGCTCGGCACTCAAGGGGTAAGACGCCGGAACCGACAGGTCCGGCAGGCTCAGCGCCCGCTCCAGATCCGCACGGGCGACCGGCCGCAGTTCCACCGCCCACTCCAGAGTCTCGTCGTCCCGAAAGGCCTCGACCAGCCAGCTCACGACAGCCGGACCACCTTCCGCAGCTTCCGCTGGATCCCCCGCAACAGCCCGATCGTCGCCCCGTCGTCGAAGCCGGTTGTCGTGCGCCACTCGAAGCCGGTGCCCGCCAGGTCGCTGACGAACACGATCTCCGTCGCGATCAGCACCCGCGCCAAGTCGACCGGGGCCAGCGGGGTCCCCTCCCGCAACGCCCCGCGCAGCCGTTCGCACTGGGTGAGCAGGTCGGCGAAGCCCGCGAACCCCATGCCGACCGCCAGCTCGTCGCTGCACCGGGCCGGGCCGCCCCACTCCAGCAGCGCCCGGTCCAGCAACGCGATCTCCTCCGGGGCGAGCAGGTCGCCCGCAGTCGAACCGGTCACCGAGCCTCGACGACCACGTCGAACTCCTCCAGCACGGCCGTGACGGCGTCGAGGAACTCCGTCCCCAGCGCCTTTTCGGACGCGGAGAAGTCGTTCCACAGAAGCCTGGCAGGCCGCTTGCCGACAGGACCGGAGCGGAGGCAGTCGGCGAGCGCGTCGAGGTTCGACCCGAAGTAGCCGCCCGGGCCGTTGGCCGCTTCACCCAGCGCACAGTAGAAGCCGGCCTTCGTCACGGTCGAGGCGCCGTTCAGGGTCATCACCTCCGTGTCTCCGTACCGAGCGGCACTGTGCCCGGTGGCGAACCACGAGTTCTGCACGACGTGCAGCCACGCCCGGTGGTGACCGGCCGGAAGCCGAAGCCACTCATCGGTTCGCAGCGACGGCTCCGAGGCCCAACGCCGCCAGATCCCGGCCGCCTCGGGATGTTCACACCGCTCACCGAAGAAACGGAACGCAACCCGCTTCGCGGCGGAGTCACCGAAGATCACCCGTCCGACGAGGTACTCGCCGATCTTTTCCCGCCGCACGTTCACTACTTCGAGAACCGCGTCCTCCACCTGTCGCGGAAGCTCGGCACCCCAGCTCGCCCCGAGGAAGACGACTTCCGGCGCACCTTCACCCGGAGGGACGAAGAATCCCGCCAGCTCTTCGGCCTCGACGAGCAGGTTGCCCCGGCTCTCGTCGACCAGCCGGTACAGCGCGACACCCCCACCGGACTCCACCTGACTCGCGCCTCCGCTTCCCGACACCGCCGCGCCCGCCGTCATTTCCACCCCGAATCGGGGAAGTGCGGCGCGCTGAACCGCTGGATCTTGTCATAGTGGGTCGACGTCCAGCCGTAGACCTTCGAACCGTCGGGAAGCTCCTTCTCCAGGATCCGGTCGGTTTCCGGGCGGCCGGGAACCCGGTACTCCTTGGCTCCGCCCCACCACGGGTACTCCCGTCCAGAATAGGTGTCGTGGGAGGTCAGCTTCCCGGCTTTCACGTCGTCGTAAGCGGAGGCGATCTTGTTGTTCATCCCCTTGGGCAGGGGATCCGACAACTTGCCGTTCGGGCAGCTGTCATTGTGCACCAGGACATCCGTGTCGCCCGCCGTCACGTAGTAGACGTGGTCCTCGTTCACGGTCAGGTTGTGCACCCGGGCCGGCCGGGTCAGCTCGTGGACCGCCGAAACCGTCACCGTGGCGCCGTTCGCCGCCAGCAGGGTGTCACGAGGGTGGAGGTCCTCCGCGTCCACCCAGCTGCGCTGTGCGGGCACCCAGAACGGGTGGCCGGCCGTCGCCACGATCGGGGCCTGGCCGGTCACCGTGATCTCGACCAGGCGCTTCCACCCCTGCCCGATGACCGTGGCGACCACCTCGCGAGACGTGCTCCGGCCGGTCTCGACGTCCGTGGCCACCACCCGGTCGCCCAGCCGGACCTGGTCGATCGGACGACGGCTGCCGTCGGCCATCAGCACCAGCGTTCCCGGCGCGAAGCTGTTGCACCCCGTCACCTTCGACAGGCGCTCCTCCGCCTCCTCCACCCGACGCAGGTCCGACGCCGCCTTGTCGCGGCGCTTCATCCACGTGAGCGTGTCCTTGAACGCCGACACGATCTTGTCGACGATCTTGCCGCCCTTGAGGACCTTGCCCCACGGCAGCGACGTCAGGATCTCCCAGGCGCAGCCGGCCAGGTTGAAGTCCTTGATGCAGTTGTCGACGACGCCCTTCACGCCGATGATCTCCTGCAGGATGTCGCCGCCGACCTGGATCGCGACGTCGATCCAGCTGCGCTTGTCCGCCGCGGCCTTCTTGGCTTCCTCGTACTCCGCCTGGCTGAGGCCCGCGTCCTTGAGCGCCTGCTGTTTCGTGTCGCCCGCGCCCGCGCCGCCGCCACCGCCGGTCCACGGCGGGTCGATCCAGATCCGGTAGTAGAAGACCTGGACGACCCAGTAGGTCACGGCCACGAACATCACGATCGGCATGAACAGGCCGACGTAGTAGAGCGTCCAGAGGACCGTCGTCACCGCGGTCCGCTGGGCCACCGAGACGGTCTTCCAGTACAGGCCGTTCGGGTCCGAGTTGGTCACCGGCGAGTTGTTGCCGTAGGCGTACCCGTTGAGCTGCTGCGGGTCGTCGAAGTCGAGCACCGGGTCCGCCGAGGCGAACCGGCCGGTGACCGGGTCGTACTCGCGGGCGCCGAGGTGGGTCAGGCCGCTGCCGTCCTTCGTGCCGCCGACGAACCCCTTGTCGTCGGCCCACGACGCCGGCTGCTTGCCCCGCGGGTTGCCGAACGGGTCGGCCTGCCGCGACTTCGCGTCCAAAGTGGACGCGTTGATCGTCATCGACGCGGTGCCCTGGTGGTCACCCAGCAGCCACGACAGGCCACCGCCCGGGCCGGACGTCCGCACCGCGACGGCGGAGCCGCCGTGGTCGTAGTAGCGCCGCGCGGTCAGGTCCTTGGTCGTGTTCTGCAGGACCAGTTCCATGCCGTCGAGGTAGAGCGTCGTGATGCCGGACTCGCGCTTGATCAGGCGCTCGCCGTCGGCGTCGTAGACGAACGACGACTCGCGCCCGTCGTGCTCCTTGAGCTTCGCCAGGCGGCCGCTCGCGTCCCACTCCAGGGTCTGCGACGACCCCGACACCTTGCGCCCGGTGGTGTTGCCCGTCGGGTCGTAGGCGAACTCGTCCTTCGCCGTGCCCGTCGGGCCGGTCTGGGTGACGGTCCGGAGCGTGTGCGGCTGGGCGCCGTCCGGGCCGCCGTAGGCGTAGGTCCGCGTGGTGTCCCCCGCCGCCGTGTGCTCGACGTCGGAGGTGCGGTTGCCGCCCTTGTCGTAGGCGTAGTCGTGCCAGTACGGCGCGGTCCCGCCCAGCCCGGCCACCGACGGCCGCTCGCCGCAGTTCCCGCTCTTCGGGGTGAACGCGCTGGTCATCCGCTTGAGGTGGTCGTACCCGAAGCACTGGACGTCGCCGGGCGAGCCCGGCGGGGTGTCGGCCAGCTTCGTGATGTTGCCCGCCGGGTCGTAGCCGTAGCTGCGCTTGGCCAGGTACGCGCCGCTCTCGAGGTTGCGCTGGACGTCGACGCCGGACAGGCGCCGGGTGCCCTCCTCGTAGAACATCGAGGTGTAGACCTTCTTGCCGCCCGTGCCCAGCGTCAGCCGCAGCGTCTCGCCGTACTTGGAGTACAGGTGCTCCGGGACGTAGGTGTCGGCGCCCTGCGTCTCGGTCGGCAGCCCGAGGTCGTTGTAGTAGTAGCTGATCAGCTCCGGGTCCAGGCCGCCCGCGCCCGGCTGGGTGCGGGACGTCACCTGTCCGGTGTTCGTGTCGTAGGAGGTCTTGAACGAGTAGCTGCCGGTCAGCTTGCCCTCACCGTCGGGGATGACGACCTTGGTCTCGGTCGGCCGGTTCGCCGCGTCGTAGGAGACGACCTGCTTGGTGTAGGCCTTGCCACCGGCGTTCCGGGTCGACGTGTCGACCGTGCCGCGCTTGACCTTGTCGTAGGACCAGGTCGCCACCGTCGCCTCGGGCGCGTCCGCGGCCGGCCGCTCGAACTGCGCGGCCGGGCGGCCGAGCTTGTCGTACTCGGTCCGGACGCGGACCCCGCGGGCGTCGGTCGTCGTGTCGAGCTGGTCGAGCGCGGTGTAGGTGTAGCGCCGGTCCCCCGTGTCCGGGTCGTGGTCGGCGACCTTGCGGCCGAGCTGGTCGTACTCGGAGGTCCACTTCGCGTTGTCCGGCCCGACGAGCGCGGTCATCAGGCCCCGCACGTCGAACTGGTACTTGGTCGAGTCGTAGTCCCCGGTCGCCTCGCGGCCGTGGTACTGCCGCTTCTCGACGGCGTTGCCGTGGACGTCGCGGATGACCGTGGTGGTCGTCCCGCCCAGCGGCGGCACCGTGGTCACGCGGTCGGCCGCGTAGCTGGAGCTCGTCCGCCACTGCTCGACGTCGAGCTTGCGGAAGATCACCGCGGTCTCGCGCTGCTGGGAGTCGAACTCCGTCACCGTCTGGTTCGGCACGGCGTTGTCCAGCACGCCGAGCAGCGCGTCCCCGGCGGGCTGGTCGTTGTAGTACGAGCCGTTGACCTTGGCCTGGAGGCCGCGGGAGTCGTAGAACCAGTCGTTGACGATCCGGCCGCCCGCGACGGCGGACAGCTGGGTCTGGCGTTCGCGCAGCAGGCCGTCGTAGAGCGTGTACGACGTCGTGTAGCCGCCGTTCTCCCGCAGGGAGCTCGTGGTGACGACGGTCGGCGCGTCGGTCCGGTACCGGTAGCCGAACGTGCTGGTCGGGTCCTTCTTGTCCGCTTTGGACTGCCCGGGCGCCCAGGCGCGGACGAGCCGGCCGAGCGCGTCGTACTCCATGTCGGCACGGCGGCCGCTGATGTCCTCGTCGGACGTCGTGAGCCCGTGCGCCGGGTCCATCGTCGTCACGGCCGTGTACCCGAGCGGGTCGGTCTTGGTGACCTTGCGGACGCCGAACTCCGGGCCCGGCTCGTAGGCCGACCTGACCTCGTCGCCCGCGGAGTTGACCACCTTGACCGGGCGGCCGAGGTCGTCGTAGGTCGTGCCCTGGGTCAGCTGCCACTCGGTGCCGGTCCAGCGCTCGGTCGCGGTCAGGTTGCCCTTGGTGGGCGCGGCGCCGGAGGCGAGGCTGTCATAGCTCTGCCGGACCTTGCCGATCAGCTTGCCGGGCGTGTTCTCGTCGGCCGAGCACGGCAGCGCGACCGTGCGCACGCTCGCCGGGCGGTCCTGGATCCACGCGGTGTCGTTCGCGGTGTACTCGGTGCGGGCGCAGGTTTCGTCGCCGGTGACCGCGAGGTCACCCGCGTCGTCGACGCCGACGACGTTGCCGTGGGCGTCGAAGGAGTTCTTGACCTCCGTGCGCCGCCAGGTCCCGTCGCCGAGCAGCGTCCGGCCGCGGGTGGTCTCGACGTTCGTCATGTACGCCTTGTCGTCCCCGGCGGTCGCCGTCGGGCCGTGCAGCCACGGGACCTTGACCGACGAGGAGACCAGCTTGCCGCCGTCGTAGGACTGGGATTCGAGGGTGAACCCGGCCAGGACGTCGGCGTCGGTGACCTTGCCGCCCTCGGAGTCCTCGACCGCGACCTGCCGCGTCCCGCCGGGCCGCCGGTCGCCGTCCATGCCGCGCAGGAACCGCTCGACCGTCACCGTCACCGTCTGCGGGGTGCCGGGTTCGCCGGTGGTCGTGCGGACCTCGCCGAACCCGCGCCACTGCGACCAGGTCCGGTGCTCCGGCTCGCCGAAGTCGGCGTCGTCGAAGTGCCACGCGGCGTCGCCGAGGTAGTCGTAGGCCGTCTTCTTCAGCGCCGAGCCGCCGGTCCGGTCGTCCTCGGTGACCGCCTTGACGACGTACTTGTGGAACCAGCCCAGCACCGCGTCGTAGCCGTGCTCGGGCAGCCACCAGCTCGGGAAGCACAGCTTGCCGTTGGTTTCGGGGTTGGCGGGCATCGCCGAGCCCCACACGCATTCGCGGTCCGAGTACTTGACCTCGGTGATCCCGCCGGCCTCGTTCTGCACGCGCTCGACGCGGTAGCGGGTGATCGGCGGCAGGCCGTCGCCGGCCGCGACGCGGTTCGGCATCGAGAGGCCGTGGAACTTCATCTCGGGCAGGGAGTCGGTGCCACCGGCCAGGCCGGTGTGGGTGATCCCGGCCAGCCACAGCGCCGGGGAGAGCCCGTCGCCGGTGTCCGGGAACTCGTGCCGCAGCGTCCACGCGTCGACGTCGCGCCATTGCGCGGCGCCGGTGACGTCGTCCCGGCGGATCTGGGTGAGCACCTTGACCAGCCGCTTGCGACTGAAGAACGCCGGTGACGTCCGGTTCTCGCACTTCTCGCCGGCCGCGCAGATCCGGTCGAACGGCACGTCCGGCCAGTTCTTCGCGGTGTCCTTGGTCAGCTGGCCGGCGTTGCAGGCGAAGGTGCTCGTCGGCAGGCACCGCTCGGCGGTGTCGAACCAGACGCGCGAGGGCGCGGGCGCGAACAGCGCGTCCGAGCGCAGGCCGTACTCGACCCGGCGGAGGCTGTTCGCCGCGACATACGAAGTCTGCTTGTCCGCGGCCATGTCCCGGCCGTAGAAGTTCGTTTCGGGCTCGTAGTAGTACGTCGTCGCGTTGCCGTTCGGGTCGACGACGTAGTCGAGGTTCCAGCGGTAACCCTGCTGGCACCAGGAGTCGGCGAACGCGGTCTTGGCGCACGGCTCGCCGGCGTTGTTGCCGAACACGGGCACGGTCGAGGTCGAACGGGTCTCCGGCTTGCCCTCGCTCCAGCCGGGAAGCCGGTTGAGGCCGAGGAAGTACTTCGTGCCGTTGCTGCTGGTGATCTTCCAGTGCTCACCGTTGTCGTCGCCGTTGGTGGCGCCGGTGAGGTGCTCGATCCGCGAGCCGTCGTCGTGCTTCGGCACCCACAGGCCGGCCTTGGCGTCTTTGAGGACCAGCTCCGCCGAGACGCCGTTGAGGCTCAGGACGGCGTTGTCGGTGGCCCAGCAGAGGTCGCCGGTCTTGCGCTGGGCCTGGCTGCCGCCGAGGTCGTCGGCGCAGGCCTTGTAGCGGCGCTCGATGAACCCGCCCGCGGACAGCTCCCAGCCGTCGCCGGGGGCCGCGGCCTGGTTGTTGGTCGCGCTGGTGCGGCCGTCGACCGTGCCGGAGGAGTAGCCGAGGCCGAGCTTCGGGGCGACCCCGGCGTTGGGCGGCGGCACCCGCAGCGGCACCGAATAGGTGAAGTCACCGCTCGACCCGCCGCCCGACCAGGAGCCGGCCGGGGACAGCCCGGTGGCCTCGAACGAGCCGCCCGCGCCGGAGGGCGCCGCCGCGGCGGCCAGCATGACCCGCGAAGCCGAACGCTGCTGCTGAGCGGGCAGCGCCACCTTGGCGGTGACGGTCCGGGAAGCCGTGTCGTTCACGGTCTCCACCGGGGTCGCCGTGCGGCACTCCGGGCGTTCCGGGGTCCGCGCGGCGCAGTCCGGCAGCTGGACGAGCTTCAGCCGCGAGCCGTAGTCCCCGCCGAAGGCCGATTCGAAGCCGCGGTAGTCGACCCGCACCGACAGCGACCGGCCGGCCGCGCCCCCGGCGTCCTCGACCGCCAGGACGAGACCGGTGACGCCGGCCTTCTCGGCGCGCCCCTGGTCCAGCGTCTCGACCCGGACCTTCGCCTCGCCGACGGGCGCGGCCGAGCGTGCCTGCGCCTTCGGGGCGTCGACGGCCACCGCGACCGGCAGGGAGCCGGCCTGCCGGAAGCCGGGCGCGGTCGCCGAGCGCGCGGCCACTCCCGGCGCCGTCGTCTCGGCGCTCGCCGCTCCCGGCCACTTCGCCTCCGGACGCGGCCGGGCGAGCGCCTCGTCGACGGCGTTGACCGGCAGCGGCCGGACCGGCACCGGCCCGCCGGGCACGGATTTTTCCTGCTGCAGCTCGGGCAGATGGACGAAGCTGGGCTCGTCCGCCGCGGCGGGCAGGGCCTGCACCGTCGTCACGGCCATCACCGCGGCCAGGACGAGGGCAAGGTTGGGCGCAAAACGTCTTCCGGACATGCCGAACTCCAGATTCGGGTCGCGAAGGGGAAGAGGGAGCGGTCAGTCCTGCACGGGCAGTTGCCGGATCTGGTTGTCGGTCAGGGTTCCGGAGTAGACCCGGACCCCGCGGACGGCGCCGTTGAACGGGTCGACGTCCCGGCCGACCCAGCGGCTGCCGCCGAACATCAGGTCACCCGTGCCGTTCCAGCCCGCGACCCCGCCGAGGCGGCCGGCGAACCGGCCGTTCACGTAGATCCGGGCCTCCTTCGCCGCCAGGTCGTAAACGCCGGTGAGGTGCACCCACCGCTGCGTCACGACGTCGGCTTCGGCGGGCACCCACCAGCCGCCCTCCTGGTTCGCGCCGAGCGACATCAGGAAGCACCACTTCTTGACCTCGGGCCGGTACTGCAGCATGAACGGCGAGAACTTGTCGTCACGCAGGCTCACCGCGGTGCGCGGCGCCTCGTCGGCGGTGTCCATCCGGACGAAGGCCGACACGGTGTACGAGCGGTCGGTGCGCAGCTCGGGTCGCGGCCCCTCGACCGAGCCGTACCCGGCGTCGGGCGCGCCGGTGAACTTCGCCGCCGGGTAGCCGTCGGCCTGCGTCCACGCCGCGGTGCCCCGGAACGTCGCGTCCCGGCCGCTCACCTCGTCCTTGGTCGTCGTCCCGGCGCCTTCGGCGAGCTTGTACTGCGCCCGCAGGACCGACTGGTTGGCCAGGGCCGCGGCTTCGCTGCCGACGAGCACCCGCTGGTAGAGGCGGACGTCGTCGACCGCGCCGGGGAAGTAGTCGAGCCGGGTGCCGCCCCACAGCGCCGCGCCGATCTGGACGTCACCGGACGCCGTCCACGTGCTCGTGTGCGCGACTTCGGCGCCGAGCGCGCCGTTGACGTAGAGGCGCAGCTTGCCCACGGCCTGGTCGTAGACGCCGGTCAGCTGCGTCCACACGCCGGGCTGCACGGACTCGGCCGAGATGGCCCGCGAGTGCACCGGCCCACCACCGTCCACATCGGACGCGAACATGGCCAGCGACCATTTGCCGTCGGGCGAGGCCTGCAGCTGGAACCCGCTGGTGCGCTTGCCGTCCAGGGAGACCGCGGCCGGCCAGGCCCCGATCTGGTCCAGCCGCACCCAGGCCGACACGGAGAAGCTCTTCGCCGTGTCGACGGCCGGGCCCGTCGCCGAAAGCCGCTTGCCCGTCCCGAGCGCGACGGCGTTGCCGAGGTAGCCGGGCGCCGTGGCGTCCGCGCCGCCGGTGGCGGTCAGGGACCGGCCCTCACCGGAGGCGTCGGCGAGGTCGCCGTCGAGCTTCCAGTGCGCCTTCAGGTTGCCGGTCAGCGGATCGCCGGCCCGGACGAGGATCGGGTACTGCACGATCGGCGACAGGTTGCCCGCCCGGTCGACGGCGCGGACGAAGATCGTCTGCGGCCCGTCGGTGACCGGCGTCCAGCGGAACACACCGCTGCCGCCGAGCCGCTCGGCGTTCACCCGGTTCTTCGGGTCGTCGTTCTGCTGGTCGGTCACCGACCACAGGAAGTGCTGGACGTCCGGGTTCGCCGCCGTCACGGTGAAGGCGCCGGTCTGGCCGATGCCGCCGGCCGCGACGTCCCCGCCGACGGGGTAGTCCGTCGAAGTGACGGTGGGTGTGCCGGGCGGGGTCTTGTCCACTTCGAACTCGCAGTTGCCCACCCAGACCGAGTTGCTGCCGCCGTCACTGGCGTACATCGACCAGTTGTAGACACCTTCGCCGGTCACGATCCCGGACGGCACGGTCACTTCGGCGAACGAACCGGAGGGGACGTTCGACGTCGTCGTCCACCACACCTCGCTGCTCGCGCCGAGCTTTCCCTTGTGCAGCGAGAACCGGGCGGTGAGCATGCCGCCGTCCGGATCGGACAGCCGGCCGCGCAGCCGCGGGGTCGGCGTGAAGACGAACGGCCGGGCGTCCCCGGAGGCGCACGGGATCTGGCCGCCTTCCATGCCCAGGTCGGCGGGCAGGCCGGGCACGGAGTTGTAGACGTACTCGAGCACGGGGTCGAGCGCGAAGCGCCGCCAGTCGTTCTGCTGGCCCTCGTTGGCCGCCTTGAGCATGAACGTCAGGGTGGTCCAGCCGCCGTTCGCGGCCTGGCGCGCGGTGTCGTCGACCCGCACCTCGGCCGCGCCGTCGGTCGGGCAGTACTTGGCGTTGTTGGACTTGCCGATCCCGCCGAGGTTGACCTCCCAGCCGGGCTGGGCGTTCCAGGTGGTGCCCCAGCCGATGCCGCCGGTGCGCCACAGCTCGGTCGGCCCGCCGTTGCAGGAGTACGAGTGCACGACCCGGGGCCGCATGGTCGCCCGGTGGACGACCTTCCCGCGCATCGCGGAGACGTCGACGCTGAAGTACGACCGCGACCGGTAACCGCCCTGGTACCCGGCCTTCAGGTCGCCGAGGTCGCCGTCGGTCTTGTTGAAGTTGTGCTCCTCCGGCCACGGCTCCTGGACCACGACGTGGTTCTGCTTGGCGCCGGGCCACCAGTACTCGGGGTCGATGACCACGGGGAAGACCCGCGCCGGATCGGTGAGGAACGCCGCGTCGGGCTTGACCACGGTCGCCGCCGGCGTGACGACGACGTCCATCTCGGCCTTCTTGGGCGGCTGCACCGGCTCGGGCGCGGTCGCGGACCGCGCGGAGACGGCCGGCGCGGTTCCGCCGGAGGAGTCCCACATCTTCGAGGCGTCCCCGCGGAAGACGACCTCGCCTTCGGCGTCGACCGCTTCGATGGTGCCGGTGCCGGCCTTGCGCGGGGTCACGCCGCGCACGTGGTTGGCGAACTTGATCTCGCGCAGCTTCGGGTCGCGCGCCGCTTCCGGCGTCTTCACCACGAGGTGCTCGCTGAAACCCGTGGTGGTCACGGTGACCGTGAAGTCCACGCCCGGCAGGACGTCGGGGTAGGTGGCGACCGGGCCGGCCAGCTTCGGCGCGGGCAGCGTCCCGGGCCAGCCGAGGCCGATCTCGTGGGCGTCCTTCGTGGCGGCGGCGAGGATCTCCCCGGTGCCGCCGTCGGACAGCCGCACCTCGATCGGCGCGGCCTTCGGGCCCACGGTGCCGTCGGGCCGCGCGGCGAGCGTGAGGTCGACCGGCACCCAGGCGCCCGCGCGCCGGATCCGCTGCGGCTCCAGGCTTTCCCGCCGGGTCAGGGTCCCGTCCGGGTTGGCGAAGACCTCGGCGTAGGCGGTGGTCTCTTCCGGAACACCGACCGCGGCGCCGGAGCGCTTCGCGGCCGCGAGCGCCGACGTCACCGCCGGCGACTCACCGGAGGGCACCGCGGCGGCCGCCACCGGCGGAACCGAAGCCGCGAAAAGACCGCCCACCACCACAGGCAGCACGGCACGACGAAGCAGACGCACGAAGACTCCCCCACCTTCGGCCGGCCACGGCGGCCGGATCCGATCTTGATCCCGGGGAATCTTGTAGCAGTACCCCAAGGATTCACCAAGACGGATTTGCCCGCACGGCGGTTAGTTACCAACATCCGGTGCGGCGGCGACCGCTGTCCGATGGGCGCTGACCTGGGAAAACGGAGGTGTTCGGGGGCTCGAATCGAGGGGGCGGGAAACGTTAGCAACCCGGGCTGTGATCAACCCGACTCGGTCGGCGACAGCTTTCATCCTGGCCGCGGACTAAACCGTTCGGCCGTTCGGGCGTTACCGCACCAGTGCACACGGCTCGGGAAGGGAACGGATGAAAAGCGTGGTTTGGTGGTCGATCGGCCTGCTGTTCGGGCTGGGGTTGATGGCGCTGGGCCTGTTCGGCACCGGCAGCTCGAGCGACACGGTGCTGTGCGGCAGCGAACGGATGCAGCCCGGGCAGACCTGCGAAACGACCCGCTACGGCCAGACGTCCACCGAGACCTACGAAGAGAAGCGGCAGGAGGACATCGAGGCCCAGAAGACCTTCGAGGGCGGCGGCCGGTGGGTGACGTTCGGAATCGGCACGGCGATCGCGGCCGCGTGCGGCTGGCGGCTGGTCGTGGCGATCCGGCGCCGGGCCGGTCGGGGTGCCGGGCCGAGCGGTCCGGGATCCGGCGCGGCCGTCTCCGTGGGCGGACCGCAGAACGGCTTCGCGCCGGGAGCCGGTCCGGGCGTCCCCGCCGGCGGACCGCAGCACGGCTTCGCGCCGCAGCCGGGTTTCGCGCCGCAGCCGGGTTTCACGCCGCAGCCCGGCTTCGCGCAGCCCGGCTTCGCGCAGCCGGGGTTCGGGCCGCAGGGAGTTCCGGTGCAGGGGGACGTCGCGCAGCAACCCGACCGCCCCCAGCATCAAGGGTCCTCGCAGCAGCAGGGATTCCCGCCACCCTCGCCGGGGTTCCAGCAGCCTCCGCCGCCGGGACACCAGCCTCCGCGCGGGCCGTACCAGCGGTAGCGGCCGGAACCGCGCGGGCTCGAAAGTCGATCGAAACTCTTTGTCCGGCGCCAAAGCCGCGTGTTCTGCTGCAAGCAGCAGACGAGCGTCCAGGTCACCGGCGACTTGCTCCTCCTGGGCGTGTGCCCGGAAGGAGTTCACGAATGGCCAGAGGTTTGTCGAGCCCGCGTGGCAAGGCGTGGTGGCGGTCCCCCGCCGGCCGGGTCCTCGCGGCGGCGGCCACCGTCGCCGCGACGGCCGCGGTCCTGGTGACCGCTCCCGGCGCCGATGCCGCCGCGAGCACGCTGGGCGCCGCGGCCGCCCAGTCCGGCCGGTACTTCGGCACGGCGATCGCCGCGGGGAAGCTCAGCAACTCCGCCTACACCACGATCGCCGCGCGCGAGTTCACCATGGTGACCGCCGAGAACGAGATGAAGCCGGACGCGACCGAGCCGAACCAGAACCAGTTCAATTTCTCCTCGGGCGACCAGATCTACAACTGGGCGGTCGGCCACGGCGCCAAGGTCCGCGGCCACACGCTGGCCTGGCACTCCCAGCAGCCGGGCTGGATGCAGAGCATGAGCGGCAGCACGCTGCGCAACGCGATGATCAACCACATCCAGCAGGTGATGGCCCACTACCAGGGCAAGCTCGCGTACTGGGACGTCGTCAACGAGGCCTTCAACGAAGACGGCAGCCGCCGGTCGTCGAACCTGCAGGGCACCGGCAACGACTGGATCGAGGTCGCGTTCAAGACCGCCCGCGCCGCCGACTCCTCGACCAAGCTCTGTTACAACGACTACAACATCGACAACTGGAACTACGCCAAGACCCAGGGTGTCTACAACATGGTGCGGGACTTCAAGTCCCGTGGCGTGCCGATCGACTGCGTCGGCCTGCAGGCCCACTTCACCGGCGGCAGCTCGGTCCCGAGCAGCCTCCAGACGACGATCTCCAGCTTCGCGGCGCTCGGTGTCGACGTCGCGCTGACCGAGGTCGACGTCACGAACGCGTCCACCTCGCAGTACTCCGCGCTGACCCAGGCGTGCATGAACGTCGCGCGCTGCGTCGGCATCACCGTGTGGGGCGTGCGCGACAGCGACTCCTGGCGCTCCGGCGAGAGCCCGCTTCTCTTCGACGGCAACGGGAACAAGAAGTCGGCGTACAACTCGGTGCTGAACGTCCTCAACTCCGGCGGAGGCACAACCACCACCCCGACGCCAACACCCACGACACCGGGCGGCGGCAGCTGCACCGCGTCGCTTTCGGCGGGACAGTCCTGGAACGACCGGTACAACCTCAACGTCTCGGTCAGCGGCTCCAGCAGCTGGACGGTCACCATGACCGTGCCGAGCCCGGCCCGGATCAGCGCCACCTGGAACGTCAACGCCACTTGGCCGAGCAGCCAGGTGCTCATCGCGACGCCCAACGGGAACGGCAACAACTGGGGCGTCACCATCATGCACAACGGGAACCGGAACTGGCCCAGCGTCAGCTGCAGCAGCTCCTGAGCCCGTGTCCCCCGGGCGAGCTACAGGATCTGCTCGCTCCGGGGTGACGTCTTCCCCGCCCTCCGCTCGCTAGCTTCGTCGCCGTCACCGCGGACGGCGGGCCGCCAAAGGCCCGCCGCCGCGGCAACGGAGGGGCGAGCACCATGAGGAAAACCCGGTTGGCCGCGGCCTTGGCGGTCACCACGCTGACCGTTTTCGGCGTGGCCGCATGTGACAGCGCGGACGACGAAGACACCCCGGCGGCCGCGTCGCTGGCGTGGGGTACGTGCCCGGCGGCCGCGCCGGGCACCCCCCGGGACCCACGGCTCACCTGCGCAAAGCTGAAGGTCCCGCTGGACTACGGCCGCCCGGACGGCACCTCCGTCGAGGTCGTGATCTCCCGGCTGGCCGCCGCCGATCCCGCGAAGCGGCACGGCGTCCTGCTGCTGAACCCCGGCGGTCCGGCGCTGCCCGGCCTCGACACACCCGGCGCGATGGCGCCGACGCTGCCGAAGTCCGTCTTGGACGGCTACGACCTGATCGGCTTCGACCCGCGCGGTGTCGGCACCAGCACCCCGCAGACCTGCGGCCTCGAAAACCCGGGCGTCGCGGCCCTCTTCCCCTACCCCGCGGCCGACGGCTCGATCGACGCGAACGTCCAGGCCGCCCGCGCCACGGCCGCGAAGTGCGCCGCCAAGGCCGGGGACAACCTGCGGTACTTCACCACAGCCAATACCGCCCGCGACCTCGACCGGGTCCGGGAAGCGCTCGGTGAAGCCAAGATCTCGTACTGGGGCCAGTCCTACGGCACCTACCTCGGGACCGTCTACAGCTCGCTGTTCCCGGACCACACCGACCGCGTGGTCCTGGAGGGCAACGTCGACCCCGCGCACGTCTGGGCCGGCGAGGCCCGGAGCTGGGGCAAGGGCATGGCCGAGCGGTTCCCCGACGCGGCCGCCGTCGCCGCCGGGCAGAACGCCACCCTCGGGCTCGGCGCCACCGCCGACGAAGTCACCCGGACCTACCTCGCGCTCGCCGACCGGCTCGACCGGCGACCGGCGCAGGTCCCGGGCACGCCGCAGGCGTTGAGCGGGGCGATGCTGCGCGGCCTCACCTACGCGCTGCTGATCCACAACAACACCGTGCCGGTGCTCGCGCAGGTGTGGAAGGCCGCCGCGGACCTCGCCGACGGCCACCTCACCGAAGCCGACGGCAAGGTCGTCCAGCAGGTGTTCGCCGACACCCCGCCGACGCCGGGGGTTCCCGCGGACAACCAGGCGACCATGTTCCTGGCCCTCACCTGCGGTGACGCCGAATGGTCCCACGACGTCGGCAGTTACGCCCGGGCCACCGCCGCCGACCGCAGGACCTGGCCGCTGACCGCGGGCATGCCGGCGAACATCTGGCCCTGCGCGTTCTGGCCGCAGCCGGTCGAGAAGCCGGTGGCCGTGCCGGACCAGGGTGCGCGGAACACGCTGATCCTGCAGAACCGCCGTGACCACGCCACGCCGTGGGACTCGGCCGTCGGACTGCGCCACGCGCTGGGGAACCGGGCCGTCCTGGTCGGGGTCGACAACGGCGGGCACTACGTCTATCACGAGGGTTCTTCCTGCGCCGACCAGGCGACCGTCGAATTCCTCGACAGCGGCCGGTTGCCGGAGAAGGACCTCGACTGCACCGACGTCACGCGGCAGTAGCCGCCCCGGGGAGCGCCCGGCGTCGCTAGGCTGCCCGCCATGCCGACGCTGGGACGTCTCCGGAACCGCTGGGCGCGCGTGACTCCGGGGGTCCGGGACGGCGCACTCGCCGCGGCCTGCACCGCGGCCGCGTTCGTGCCGGGCCTGGCGATGCTCGGCGCCCAGTTCGGCGACCTGCCGCGGCACGACGGCGGTTTCCCGGCGGTCCTGCTGGTGCTCGGGCAGACGCTCCCGCTGGCGGTGCGCAGCCGGTGGCCCGCGACGACCTTGCCGATCATCGCGACGTCGTTCGCGGCGCACGAAGTGCTTGCCTACTCCCCCACGATCGCCAGCCTCGCGCTGTACTTCGCGCTCTATTCGGCCGGGGCGCGCGAAGAACGGTTCCGCCGCGTGTTGCCCGCGGCGGTGTCCGCCGGGTACGCGGTCTTCGCGGTGCTGGTCGTCTTGCGGGGATCACCGTCGGACCTGCTGACCTTCCTCGTCTACTACGCGGTGCTGGTCCTGTTCTGGTCGCTGGGCGCCCTGGTGCGGCAACGCCGGCGGCAGGAGGCCGAACGGCGGCGGCTCACCGCCCGGGCCGCGGCGGCCGACGAGCGGGCGCGGCTCGCCCGCGAGCTGCACGACGTCGTCACGCACCACGTCACGGCCATGGTCGTCCAGGCCGACGCCGCGCAGTACCTCCCGCCCGAGCGCTTCCCCGAGGTGTTCACGACCATCACCGGCTCCGGCCGCGACGCGCTCACCGAACTGCGGTTCCTGCTCGGCGTCCTCGAAGCGACCGGCGCGCGGACGCCGGGCCTGGGCGCGCTGCGCGGGCTCGTCGAGCAGCCGGGCCGGGTCGTCGAGCTGGTCGAATCCGGTGAGCGCACGGCATTGCCGGCGGAGACCGAGCTCACGGCGTACCGGATCGTGCAGGAAGCGCTGACCAACGCGGCCAAGTACGCGGCCGGGCGGCCCGCGAAGGTGAGCGTCGGCTACGGCGCGGACCTCCTCGAAATCGAGGTCACCACCCAAGGTCCGGCAACCGAGGCCGGCGCGCTCGGCTCCGGCGGGCGCGGGCTGACCGGGCTGCGCGACCGCGTCGACGCGCTCGGCGGCCGGTTCACCGCCGGGCCGTCGGCGGACGGGTTCCGCGTGCACGCCGAGTTCCCGACGACGCTCCTGGAGAGCGTCCGATGACCGGCCCTCGGACCCGGGTGCTGATCTGCGAGGACCAGGAGCTGATCCGCGCCGGGTACGTGGCGGTGCTCGGCGCCCAGCCGGACTTCGAAGTCGTGGGCCAGGCCGCGAACGGCCGCGAAGCCCTCGCCCAGGTCGAACGGCTCCGCCCGGACGTCGTGGTGATGGACATCCAGATGCCGTTCCTCGACGGGATCGAGGTGACCCGCCGGGTTGCCGGCCCCGACGCGGTGACCCCGGCGAAGGTTCTGGTCGTCACGACGTTCAACGTCGGCCAGTACGTCTACGACGCGCTGCGGGCCGGGGCGAGCGGGTTCCTGCTCAAGGACGCGCCGCTGGACGAGCTGGCGCAAGGGGTACGCACGGTCGCGCGTGGCGAGTCGCTGCTCTCCCCCGCGGTGACCCGGACGCTGATCGGCCGGTACGCCGACCGGATCCAGCCGCCCGCGCCCGCGGAAGGTCCCCTGGACCGGCTCGCGCCCCGGGAGCTGGAGGTGCTGCGGCTGATCGCGGGCGGCCTGTCGAACGCCGAGATCGCGGCCGAGCTGGTGCTGAGCGTCGAGACGGTGAAGACGTATGTCTCGCGGATCCTCACCAAGCTCGACCTGCGGGACCGGGTCCAGGCCGTGGTGCTGGCCTACCGGAGCGGGCTGGTCAGCGCCGCGGGCTGAGCGCCGCTACTGCCGCGCGAGCGCCCAGGGCATCAGCTTCGTGGCGAGCGCCCGGCTGTACGGGCGGACCAGGGTCTGCAGTTCGGCGCAGGCGGACTCGCCGATGTGGGCGTAGGGAGTCACGCTGTTCTCGTCGGTCGCCTTCTCGAGCTCCGCTCGCCGGGCCTCGCCGGCCGGCGTGAACGTCGGGGCGGCGTCGTCGGTGAGCCAGCCCCGCTCGCGGAGGCCGGTCACGGCCCGGTTCCAGTCGTCCTCGGACCACGACCGGGAGGTCCGCAGGGTCTCGGCGGGGACGGCGCCGGACGCGGCGTGGGTGACGAGGGCTTCGATGCCCCGCAGACCCGCCGTCAGCAGCGCCGCGACGTGGGCGTCGCCGCGGTACTCCCGCAGCAGTGTCTGCGCGTGCCACAGGACCAGGTGGGGCTCAGTGGGCCACGGCAGGGCGGCGTGGGCGGCGAAAAGCGGCCGCCCGACAACGTCATCGACGACCGACTCGGCGGCCTCCCGCAGGAGCTCGGCGGCCCGGCCCATCTCGGGCGAGGTGATCGCCTCGCCGAGGATGCCGCGCAGGGCCTGGTCGGCCGCGGCGTGCCGCGCGGCGAGGACGGCGGCCGGGTCGGTGACCGACCAGGCGGTGGTGATCGACTCCCGGACGAGGACCGGGTTGAAGTTGAAGAAGGTCGCGACCACGACCGGCGCCGGGACCGCCCCGAGCGCGGCCGACCTCGACGCGAAGTACCCGGCGCGGCCGGTGAGACCGAGTGCCTCGTACGCGGCCGCCGCTTCCGGGGCGAAGTAGATCATCCCGTGGTAGGGCTCGAGGAATCGCCAGGTCCGGCGCGCCGTTTCGATCACGCGGGCAACATACCATCCGGTCGGTACGGCGAGCGGGTCTCGGTTTCGCCGGGCAGCGGATTCTCGCGGCTGATCGAGCGGCGGGGGTTGCTCCGCGATCGGCGGACGACGGCGGCGACGAAGTGCCGAAGCCGGCGCAGGTCCGGGGAAATGCGGTGAGCCACGCCGCGGGAGTGTGATCGAATACCGTCGTGATCAGGAACTGGGTTCGGCGGCATCGAGAGAACAAGACGGCAGGGGCGCCCCTCCGGGCCCGTCGTCACGCGACGCTCGAAGCGCCGCAACCAGGCGATGTGCGGGTGTCCGCGTCGGTCGGCCCGTCCGGCGAAGTCGTCGCGCTGTGGTCCGCGGCCGACGACCTCTCGGCATTGGCGCCGAGGACGACAACTCCGGCCGGAGCGTCGTTCCCCGGCGCCCAGGCCGCACGCCCGGTGGCGACACGAGTCACCACGCACACCCCGAAGATGGCCGTCACCGCACGGATTCCGGCCCTGCCCGCGGCCTATCCCTCCGTACAGCCCCTGCCCGACGGCCAGGTGCTGGTCGTCGGCGCCCGGTGCACGTGGCGGCCCGAAGGACCGGACCGCAACGCGATCGTGTTCGACGCCGACGGCGAGGTGCTGCTCGAGCAGACCCTCGGTGACGGCATCGCGCACGTGCAGACGACTCGCCGAGGCGAGACCTGGGTGGGCTACTTCGACGAAGGAATCTTCGGCAACTTCGGCTGGGGAGATACGGAGGGCCCGCCGCCACTGGGCGCCGCCGGGCTGACCCGGTTCTCCCCGGAGCTGACCCCCAGCTGGTCATACCCCGCCCGGGACGAGGACACCTGGGCGGCATCAGCGACTGCTACGCGCTCAACGTCGACGAAGACACCGTGTGGACCTGCTACTACACCGACTTCCCCGTCGTCCGGATCCACCAGGGCGCCGTGACGGGCTGGCACAACGAGGTCCGCGGCGCCAAGGCGCTCGACGTCGGCGGATCCCGCGTCGTGTTGTACGGCGGCTACGCGCCCGATCGGCACCGGCTCGTTGTCGGCACCCTGGCCGACGACCGGCTCGAGGTGACGGGCGAGTACCAGCTCGTCCAGCCCGACGGCCGGCCGCTGCCGCCCGCGACGCAGGTCGTCGGGAGAGGTGCCGACCTGCACATCCTCACCGACAACGCCTGGCTGCGGCTCGCCGTCGACGACCTCCCCGGCGAACCGGCGCCCTGACCCCGTTCACGGTCCGCAGAACTTTCGCTCGGCTTCGAAGGGGTCCGGGGGAACGACCACCTGGGTCCGGTGCCAGGCGCCGGTCAGGTTCTCCCAGAAACGCTTGAGCGTCAACGGTTCCCGGGTCGACCGCCGGATCTCCGCGAGGTCGCCGCAGCCGAGCGCGTGCCGCGCGGCGGCCACCTGGTCCGGGGTGACGGCACCGGGCACGGCGAAGTTTCCCGAAGGGTGCAGCGGTGCTTCGGGAGCGGCGTAGTCGGCGAGCAGCCAGGCGTTGCCGAGCGGTTTCGAGTGGCCCGGTTTTCCCGTCGGGAACGCGAACCGGGCGCCGATCGGGTTGGCGAGGCCCCAGAAGTCGGCGATCCCGACGTCGGCAGGCGCGAGCATCCCGGCCGTGCCGAGGTACACGCCGACGACCATGACGTCGGCCGTCACTCCGGCGCGGAGGGGCGTGACGAGGATTTCGTTGCCCGGGCCGAGCCCGTGGTAGATCAGGGACCGCCGCCCCGACCCGGCTTCGGCCGTCACGACGTCCTTGAGCGCCTGGAGCTTCCGGACGTAATTCGCCGAGCCGGCGGGATTCGCATTCCCGGTCCACGCGACGTAGTACGCGCGCTCGTCGTCGATTCCGCTCGCGGAGCCGCCGGAATACCGGAGCAAACCCGCGCTGCAGGACGCCCACACCGCCACGACCATCACGGCCGCACCGGTGGTTTTCGACCGCGGCACCACAAGAACCGGCAGCAAAACGAGAAACAGGGCCGGTAAGGCTATGCGCGCGTGCATGTAGTCGCCGCCGACTTTCACCACATAGGCCAGGTGCAACACGCCCGCCACCACCGGCGCGAACACCACCACCGGATCGGCCCGCGTGCCAAAGCGATACAGCAGCACGGCAACCACGATCAGCGGCAGCCACAAGAGGTAGGGACCTGCGAAGTCTGCGACGTAGGCGAACCCGCGGGTCCACATAGACTCGCCCGCGTTCTTCGTGAGCGCGGGCATCGGCACGAGAATGCCGTAGAAACCCATCCGGAAGATCTCGTAGGCGACCGGCAGCGCGGCCGCGGCTCCGGCGGCGCCCAGCGTCAAGCGCCGGCCGGACCGGACGGTCACCCAGACCGCGGCGAGGAACACCGCGGACACGAGGGCCTGGTCCGGTCGCACCAGCGGACCGAGCCCGATCGTGAAAGCCGCGAACAGGACCGTCTTCGCCGACACCTTCGTGCGCAGGCGGACGAGAAGCCACCAGCACGCCGCCAGCCAGAACGTGGTGAGCCCGGTCTCCAGGCCGGACGTCGCGTACTCCCAGACCGGCCGCAGACCCAGCAGCACCAGGACGCCGCAGGGCAGCACCACGGCGGCGCGGCCTCGGCTGTGCAGCCGGGAGGTGGCGTCGACCGCGAGGCCGAACCCGGCCGTGGTGAGCACCAGCCCGAGGACCCACGAGAGCGTCGAGGTGTCCGGCTGTCCGAAGAGGAATCCGGCCAGCACGAGCAGCCACTGCCACAGCGCGCTGGTCGACGTCTCCGCGCGCTCGCCGAGGGAGTAGACCGGCCCGTTTCCCGCGAGGATCTGCTCCACCGCGCGGGTGAAGATCAGCGCGTCGTCGCAGATCCAGCGGGTCGAGTACCCCAGCACCGCGATGAGCGACGCCGCGGCCACCACGGTCCAGCGGGTTCTCCTCACCGTTACGTCGGGGGTGGTGTCGAATCGGTCGAGCAGGATGGTCATTCGCCGGGCCCTCCAAGGAATCTCTCGGAGCCCAAGCTAGGAACGGATCATGCGCGCAGGCCCGTCCTTCTGTCACAAGACCGCACGACTCCGCGACAGGTCCGCACGGATCCACCGGGCACCCGCCCCCGCGGCCTTAGGATCGGGCCGGACTTGATCTCTGGAGGGGGCCCATGCCACGACTCCTGCTCGTCGAGGACGACCGGGCGTTGGCCGAAGCGCTCACGCTGGCGCTCGAGGCGCTGGGGCACGACGTCGTCGTCGCGCCGACCGGCGAACGAGCGCTGGAAGCGGTGTTCACCGACCGGCTCGACCTCGACTTCGTCCTGCTCGACGTCATGCTGCCCGGCCTGGACGGCTTCGACGTCTGCCGCCGGATCCGCGCCAAGAGCCGGCTCCCGCTGATCCTGCTCACCGCGCGGGGCGACCCGATCGACGTCGTCGCCGGGCTGGAGTGCGGCGCCGACGACTACGTGGTCAAACCCGTCGAGCCGCGGGTGATCGACGCGCGGATCAAGGCCGTCGGCCGCCGCGCCGTCACCGCTCCCGGGTCCCCGGCGGGCCTGCTGCGCGTCGGGAAGCTGGAGATCGACGCCGGGGCGATGAGCGTGACCCGCGAGGGCGCCGAACTGGCGCTCACCGCCACCGAGATCCGGCTGCTCGTCGAGTTCGCCGGGCACCCGAACCAGGTCCTGAGCCGGCAGGCGCTGCTGAAACGCGTGTGGGACTACGGGTACGTCGGCGACTCGCGCATCGTCGACGCGGCGGTCGCGCGGCTGCGGGCCAAGATCGAGGACGATCCGGCGAACCCGGTGCTGCTGCGGACCGTGCGCGGGCTCGGCTACCGGCTGGTGACCCCGTGAAGCGGCCGGCTTTCGGGCTCCGGGCGAGGGTGACGGCGGCGGTTGTGCTGGTGACGACGCTGGCGACCGCGGCGATGGCCTTCGCGGCGACGCAGCTGCAGAAGGACGACGCGGTCGGCGGTTTCACCTTCGCCGCGGAGTCGTCGTTCGGCGCGATGTTCGAGCAGACGTGGCGTGGGCTCGAACAGGCGATGGCGGGCAACGGCACGGTCGACGACTTCGCCCGGCTGATGGACGGCAGGACAACGGACTGGTCGCTCTTCACCAAGCGGCCCGAAGGCACGGCCGAAATGGTGACCTACGGTTCGCACGACCTTGTGTGGGTGGCAAAACCGCTGCCGTTCCGCGTTGCCGACCGGGAAGCGGTCGTGGCGTCCGTCGCCGACCGGGTCCTGGTGCGCACGGCCAAGACGGCGGACCTGCTGACCGCGACCACGGTCGACCCGGTGAGCGGCCGGAAGCTCCTGGTGGTCAGCGGGAACTTCGTCAAGTACTGGGTGGTGCAGGTCTTCGACCTCTCCCCGCTCGAGGTGAGCCTGGCCGGCCGGTCGCGGAAGCTGGTGTCCGTCGCGCTCGGCGTGGCCGCGCTCGGGGTGGTCGCCGCGGTCTTCTCCGCCTGGCACATCCAGCGTCCGGTCCGCCGGGTCGCCTCCGCCGCCCGCGAACTGGGCGACGGCACCCTCGACGTGCGCGTCCCGGTCCGGGGCCGGGACGAGCTCGCCGACCTCGCCGCGTCGTTCAACACCATGGCCCGGCGCGTCGGCGAGTCGATCGGCGCCCTGCGGGCCAAGGACCGGCAGCAACAGCGGTTCGTCGCCGACGTCGCCCACGACCTGCGGACCCCGGTCGCCGCGCTGGTCGCCACCGCCGACACCCTCGACCACACGAACCCCGAGACCCGGACGCGGGCGGCGCGGCTGCTGCGCACCCAGGCCCTGCGGCTGGCCAACCTCGTCGAGGACCTGATGGAGATCTCCCGCTTCGACGCCGGCTCCACGGACTTCCGTCCCGAGCTGCTCGACCTGCGGCCGCTCGTCGACGACGCGATCGAGGTCAGCGTGCCGGACGCGGCGGTCGAGGTCACGAGCCGGGGCGACACGACCGTGGAAGCCGACCCGCGCCGCGTCCACACCATCGTGCGCAACCTGCTGGTGAACGCCGTCCGCCACGGGCGGACCCCGGTCGCCGTGGTCATCGACGGCACGGCCGGCGACGTCACGATCACAGTGTCCGACTCCGGCCCGGGCATCCCCGCGGACCTGCTCCCGATCGTGTTCGACCGGTTCGTCCGCGGCGACCACGCCCGCCAGGAGACCGAAGGCAGCGGGCTGGGGCTGTCCATCGCCCGGGAGAACGCCCTCGTCCACGGCGGCGACCTCACCGGCCACAACGAGGGCGGCGCCGTCTTCACCCTGACCCTCCCCCGACGCGGCGCGGTCAGTGCGGGCGGGACAGATCCCCGGGCTTGAAGGCCTTCACCGTGTCGGTGACGGGCCGGTCGAGCTCCGCCTTGTGCTCGGCCGGGTAGACCCAGCGCAGCCCGGCCGTCGAGCCGGCGCCGATGGACGCGGTCTCGTAGAAGATCCTGCCGTCACCCTGGTAGCCGGAGACGGTGTAGCCGCCACTGGTGGCCGTCCGGAAGGTCACCCGGCCGCCGTCGCCCTCCACCGAGGCGACCAGCTGGGCCAGCTGGTCCGCGGGGCTGCGGCCGCCCGAGTTGGTGCCCCACACCGTCAGCGTCGCGCCGAGGCCAGCCTGGGTGAACCGCATCCCCTCGCCGTTCTCCGGGACCCACGACGACGCCGTGTAGCCCGGCGGCACCTGGGTGGTGAACCCGAAGCGGGCGTTCGTGTACGTCGTCCCGGCACCGGGCTGCGCCGACGTCGACGCCGCCGCCGTCGAGGAAGCGGCCGGGGCCGTCCGGCCCAGTATCGTCAGGAACTTCGGCTGCAGGAGGTCGTCCAGTTCGCCGTAGGGCAACGTCACCGGTTCGTTCCCGGCCGCCGTGGCGCAGCCGAGGTCGTACCAGAGGATCTCGAACTCGGCGCCGGTCGCGGTGAACCCGAACGTCGCGCCCGGCACGTGGTCACCGCCGCCGGGCCGCTCGGCGGCGTCCATGCTGACCTGCCGTTCCGGATCGCCGACCACCGTGGGCACGGTGCAGAACCCGTTCTTCGTGTGCGGCGTCAGCCGCCGGGTCAGCGTCCGCATCCCGGCGGCTGTCAGGATCTCCGGCCGGAACACGTCCTGCGGGCCCAGCACCTTCCCCGTGGCGAGGTCGACGGAGAACGCCTCGGGAAACCGCCAGGTGGTGTGCCCCAGCACGTCGGAGTCGAGATCGTGGTCGTACCGCACGGAGAGCAGGCCCGGCGTCTGCAGCAGCACCCGCGCGGACGAGCGCAGGCCGGCCGTTTCGCCCTCCTCCCGGAACCGCTCCAGCGTGCTCGGGTCGGCGACCGCGTCCCGCACCGTCTTCAGCCGCTGGTCGACCGGCGCCCGCAGCGCGTCGTTGATCCGCTGCCGGAGCGCGGCGTCCGAGCCGCCGGACACCTGCGGGTACTGGAGCTCGTGACTGACCGGCAGTGCCGGGTCGCGCCCGGACAGGGTCTGCATGGCGACCGTCAGCGCGGCCGGCGGCGGGGCGGGCGGGTCGTCCCCGCGCGGGAAGATCACCAGCCCGCCGGCGACCAGCCCGCCGAGGACCGCGACGGCGATGGCGATCTTGCCGGCCACCGCCGCGGTCACCCCCGTCCCGGTGCCCGCCGTCACGCCGGCCCCGGCGCCGGCCGCCGCGACCGGGGCGGCGGCCGTGCCGGCTCCGGTGAGGAGCGCCAGCGGGGTGAGCGCCGTCAGCGCCGCGGCCGAAGTGGCCAGCCGCTTCCAGCCGCGCTTCTCCCAGTGCTTCCCGTAGGCCTTGCGGGCCACGGTTTCCAGCTCGGTGACGAAGGCGGCCGCCGTCGCCGGCCGCCACGCCGGGTCCTTCGCCATGCCCCGCGCGATCAGCGGGCGCAGCGCCTCGGGCACCGCGTCCAGCGGCACCGGCGCTCCGCCGTGCAGGGCGCGCAGCTGCTCACTCGTGTCCGCTTCGAACGGCTTGTGCCCGGTGACGCACTGGTAGAACACACACGTGGCCGCGTAGACGTCGGTGGCGGGCAGGCCGGGCCGGCCGGCCCACTGCTCCGGCGCCATGTAGGCCGGGGACCCGGCGGTCAGTCCGTTGTGTCCGTCCAAAGTGGCCAGTCCGAAGTCGACCAGCTTGGACTCGCCTTCCCGCGACACCAGGACGTTGCCCGGCTTGTAGTCCCGGTGGACGACCCCGACCGCGTGCGCGTCGGCCAGGCCGAGCAGTGAGCCCTTGAGGATCGCCAGCGCCGCCTCGGGCGCCAGGACGTTCTCCGCCACCAGCAAGGCGCGCAGCGACACCCCGGGCACCGCCTCCATGACCAGCGCGGCGCCCTGCGGGGTCTCGGCGAAGTCGAAGAGCCGGACCACGTGGGGGCTCCGCACGCCGGAGAGCAGCCACGCCTCCCGCCGGAACCCGTCCGCGATCCGCGGGTCGGCGAGGAACTCCGCGCGCAGGTACTTGATCGCCACCATCTTCCCGGACGCCTCGTGCTTGGCCAGCACGACCCGCCCGAACCCGCCGGTGCCGAGCACGTCCACCTCGGCGTACCCGGGCACCTGCCAAGTGTCGGTCATGCCCGCCGCCTACTTCTCGACCGGGTACGCCAGGGCCACGCCGTCGTCACCGGCGCCGATGCCCGCGTACTTGCTCACCAGTGTCGGGACGACACCGACGTCGTCGACAGCCCGGTCCTGGCCCGTCTTGGCGTCCGGCACGATCGGGCGGCCCGGTGCGCAGATGACGACGGACTGCTCGTCGTAGTAACAGTTTCCGTCCGAGGTGGGAAGGTACGGCCGGCCGCTGCCGTAGTCGGTGTGGGTGACCACGACCAGGGCCGGGCCGGCGGGGGTCACGACGACCTGCCAGACCTTGGCGCCCTTCTCCGGGATGAGGACCGGGACGGCGGCGACGGCGAGCTCGTCCCCGACCGCCGGCGAGCGCGGTCCGGTGGTGTTGACGAACGGCCCACTCAGGTTGTCCGGGTCACCCGGCTGGCGTCCGAAAGGGACAGTCCACTTCTTTTGCCCCGTAGGCACATCCACCGCGTTGAGCGCGGCGAGGCTGACGATGTGGTTGCCCGCGACGTTGGTGCGCAAGGCGCCCGCGGGGAGCCCGACAGGAGCGCCCTCGTCGAACGACATCGGCGGATCGGCGGTTTTCGCTTCGGGCGCGGCGGCCGCTGTCGGCGGCTGTGCGGCAGGCGCCGATCCGCTCGGCGCCGAGGCCGGGCCGCCGTCGCTTCCGCCGCAGCCGGCGGCCGTGAGCACGGCACCCAGGCAGGCGAGGATGACCAGAGTTCGCCGCATGTGCCTTACCTTCCCCCGTGTTCCCCTGCTCCGATCGGAGCCACAGCAGGACGGTAGCGGACCGTGGCCCACCCGCGTGGCAATTCACGCAAAGGTGTCACTATTGCCTGGTCGCGGCACCGCGGTCACCGGCTGAGGGCCGTCACCCTGCGTTCGGACGGCGGCGGGGCGCGGCCGAGCGAGGGGGTGTCGAGCGCATGTGGTCCCGCACCGGCGCCAGCAGCCCGGCGAGGGTGACGACGTCGTGGTGGGACAACGGCTCGAAAAGCAGGCCGCCGACCACCTCGACGTGCCCGGGCAGCACCTCGGCGAGCCGCTCGCGGCCGGCGTCGGTGATCGTGACCGTGGTGCTCCGCTCGTCGTCCGGCGACGGCGCGCGCACCACCAGGCCCGCCTTCTCGAGCAGGCCCGCCTGGTAGGTCAGGCCGCTGCGGCTGTAGACCACGCCGTCGGCCAGGTCGGTCATCCGGTGGCTGCCCGTCGGCGAGTCGCCGAGCCGGGCCAGCAGCTGGAACTGCACGTAGCTGAGCTCGCCGGCCTCGCGCAGCTGCTGCTCGACCGCGTGCCGGAGCAGGCTGGTCACCTCGATCAGGTCGAAGTAGGCGCCGAGCTGCACGGGGTCGAGCGAGGGTCGGGCGTCGGACATGACCGCAGCCTACTGCTTTGAATTCGAAGGGGTCCCTGCTGCAGACTGGCGCCATGTCGTTGTCCGACGTGGGCGCCGCGGTCCGCTGGTTGCGTGAACACGCCGAGCCCACCGCCGGCGGGCCGCGGCGGCGGACCCGGGGACTGCGCCGGGAAGAGCTCGCCGAGCTGGCCGGGGTCTCCGCGGACTACATCCGGCGGGTGGAGCAGGGACGGCGTCACCCTTCGGCCGGCGTGGTGTCCGCCATCGCCCGCGCGTTGCGGATCGGGCGGGCGGACTACGAGCGGCTCTGCGCGCTCGCCGGTTACGCCGCGGTCGACGGGCAGGTGCCGCGCGAAGCCGGGGCGGCGGCGATCCGGCTGCTGGAGCGGTTCGACGGCACCCCCGCGTTCCTCACCGACGCGGCGTGGAACGTCATCGCTGTCAACCGTGCATGGCTGGCACTGGGCGGCGGCGCGGCGACCGGGTCCACCCGGGACTGGAACGTCGCGTGGCGCACGTTCCGCAACGCCCGCGGGGAGATCGAGCGCACCGAGCAGGACCAGGCCGGGTTCCAGGCCGTGCTCGCCGCCCGGCTCCGCGACACGCACCTGCGTCACCCGGCCGACGCGGCGCTCGGCGAGCTCGTCGACGAGCTGCGGACCGCGTACGAGAACCGGGCGGTGTTCCGGCATCCCGACGGCGGTGCCATCACGCTCGACGGCGCGCTGCTCGACGTGCCCGGCGACAACCTGATGGCCGTGGTCCTCACCCCGGCGCCGGACTCGGCCGACGCGGCCCGGCTCGGCGACGTCGTCCGCGCCGCCGGCGGCCCGGCCGTGGTCAAGGTGGGCCAAACCGGCCCAGGCTGACCCGGCTCGCGGCCACGATCCTGAGTCCCGTGTGGATCAAGGCACCTTCGTGACCGGCCTCACTTGCTTCGAATTCGAAGCAGCAGTACCGTGACCTCAGTTGCTTCGAATTCGAAGCAAACCGGCCCGAGCAGAGATGAGAACTCCGATGAAGGCAGTGCGTTTCCACGACTACGGCGCCCCCGACGTCCTGCGCTACGAGGACGTCGAGCAGCCGGTCCCCGGAGCCGGGCAGGTCCGGATCCGCGTCGCCGCGACGTCGTTCAACTCCGTGGACGGCAACATCCGCGGCGGTTTCATGCGTGAGCCCATCCCGGTCCAGCTGCCCCACACCCCCGGCATCGACGTCGCCGGCACGGTCGACGCGCTCGGCGAAGGGGTCGACGGCCTCCGGCTCGGCGACCCGGTCATCGGCTTCCTGCCGATGGACGGCACCGGCGCGGCGGCCGAGTACGTGCTCGCGCCGGCCGAGGTCCTGACGCCCGCACCCGGGAGCGTCCCGCTGGCCGACGCGGCCGCGCTGCCGGTGGTCGGGCTGACGGCGCGGCAGGCCCTGTTCGACCACGGAAACCTTCAGCCCGGGCAGCGGGTGCTGGTCAACGGCGCCGGTGGCGCGGTCGGCGGGTACGCCGTGCAGCTGGCCAAGGGCGCCGGGGCCCACGTGATCGCCACGGCGAGCCCGCGCAGCGGGGACGCGGTCAAGTCGGCCGGCGCCGACGAAGTGGTCGACCACACGACCACCGGCGTCACCGCGGCGGTGACCGAGCCGGTCGACCTCGTGCTCAACCTGGCGCCGGTCGACCCGGCGGAGCTGGCCGCGCTGGTCACGCTGGTCCGATCGGGCGGCGCCGTGGTGAACACGACGGTGTGGATGCCCGCTCCCGCCGACGAGGCACGCGACGTGCGCGGCATCAACCTGTTCGTCCGCAGCGACGCCGGGCAGCTGGCCGAGCTGGTGGCCATGGTCGACCGCGGCGAGCTGCGCGTCGACGTCGCCGAGCGGGTGCCGCTGGCCGAGCTGCCGGCCCTGCACGCACGGGCCGCCGAGGGCGCGGTGCACGGCAAGGTCGTCGTCGTTCCGGCCTGACCGGAAATACGCTCGGAGGGTGTTGCGCGCGTTCGGCGGGAACTGCGTGGTTCTGCCTAGGATGAACCATGGCAATCGCGAAACCACCCATCGTGCCGGCCGCGGAATGGGCCGAGGCGCAGAGCTCGCTGGCAAAGCAGGAGAAGGAAGTCGCGGCCGCGGTGCAGACCTTGATCGCGGCCCGCAAACGGATGCCGATGGTCCGCGTCGAACAGGACTATTCGTTCGAAGGGCCCGACGGCGAGATTTCCCTCGCCGGGCTTTTCGAGGGTCGCAGCCAGTTGATCCTGTACCGGTTCTTCTTCGAAGAAGGCGTGGCCGGCTGGCCGGAAGCGGGGTGCTCCGGCTGTTCTTCGTGGGTCGACGGGGTCGCCGACCTGAGCCTCCTGCACGCCAGGGACATCACGTTCGCGATGGCGTCACCGGCGCCGCAGAGCAACCTGCGGACCTACGCCGAACGCATGGGCTGGACCGACATTCCCTGGTACACGATCCGCACGGAGTCCTTCACCCGCGACTTCGGGTCGACGGAATGGTTCGCCCTGAACATGTTCCTGCGCGACGGGGACGACATCTACCGCACCTACTACCTGAACAACGGGCCGATGGTGAGCCAGATCGGCAGCATCGCCAGCCTGTACTCGCTGACGCCGTACGGCGGCCAGGTGGAGGGCGAAGACGTCCCCGAAGGGTGGCCGCAGGAGGACTTCGCCTACTGGCTCCGCCCCCACGACGAGTTCCACGAGCCCGCACCGGTGGCTCGAGAGCAGTAGCACCGGTGCCGCCGATCCGATGCGGACCTCATCGGATCGGCGGCCGACGCGGTCACCGGCTCACCGCGGCCTGGTCGGCGGGGTGGTGCCGGTCCGTTCGTCGCCGTAGCTCAGCCAGGTTCCGAGCGGGGCGCGCTGCCCGACGCCCGGGCGGCCGTAGTCGCACACCCCGTCGGGGAACGTCGCCCGCAGCCGCTTCCAGTCCGCCGCGCTGAACGGGACCGGGTAGTCGCGGGGGTTCAGCGGCTTCAGCCGGCACTTCAGCACGTCGAGCGCCAAGCTCTCCCCGGCCACCATCCGGGTGTTGGCCGCCACCGGGTACTGCGCTCCGCACCGGCCGCTCGCCGGGTACGTCAGCTTCTCGGTGATCCGCGACGCGGGCGAGAGGTAGCAGCCGTCACCGAGGTCGCCCGGCCGGTTCGCCAGCACCTTCTGCTGACGGCTCCGGTGCGAACCGTCGGCGTCGATCGCGGTCAGCCAGCGGTCCATCGCGTCGAGCTCGTAGCCACTCGCGGCCGCCGCTTCGGCCGCGGTGGCGTGGTTTTCGATGATGACCTGGTTGCCCGCGGTGCCGTTGGCGCGCAGCAGCCGTTGCCGCATCACGTAGGACCACTCGGTGGTGTGGATGTCGTTGCCGAACCCGGCGAGGTCGAGGTCGGTCCGCTGGTCGATGATCGGTGTCTCCCGCAGACCCTGCGACGCCGAGTTCACGATGTCGTCGGCGTACACCGTGTTGAGCGCCTTCGGATCGGCCGCGATCCGCTGCGGCACGGGCTTTCCGGTGTAGTCGAGGCCGCCGATGCCCGCGTTGAGGTCGGCGAACTGCGCCGCGGTGATCGTCCCGGCCTTCAGCGCGGCCAAGCCGTACTGCACCCCGGTGCTGTCGAGCGGGCTGCGCACGAACCCGGTCCTCGGGTCCCGGCCGATCTGGTTGACCAGCTGCTCGGCGGAGCTGCACTTCACGCCGCGCGGGTTGGTGACCGGGTCCCACCGCACCGCGACCGGGATGGCCGCGTTGCAGCTGCCGGTCGCGGTGGCGCGGCTGGCGAAGGTCTGGGTCCAGGAGACGCACGTGTCGTAGCTGGCGAAGCCCGCGACGGCCTGCTTCTGCGCCGCGGTGAACGACGCGCCCGGCCCGGCGAAGTACTGCTCCAGCAGCCGGCAGTCCGACACCGGGCCCGCCGTGCTCAACGGGTCCGGGAACGAGACGCCGGGGATGATGCCGTCGACGATGCCGGGGTAGTTCTCCGCGATGTCGTACTGCTGGATCGCCCCGCCCGAGCCGCCCCAGCCGATGGTGTGGGCGACCGGGCCGTAGGTCTCGACGAAGTGCTCCTTGACCATCATCGCCGCTTCGGCCGAGATGATCGGGCTGCAGTTGTTGTCGAGCACGTTCAGGGTCGACGACGCGACCGCGTACCCCTGGGCCAGGAAGAGGTCGTTGACCACGCCGCCGGTCGAGGTGCCCTGGTGGTACCCCGCGTTGCAGCCGCCGCCGAAGGTGTAGACCAGCTTCCCGTTCCAGGCGGCGTCCGGCGCGACGGGCGACGGCGTGCCGTCGTAGAGCGCCGCCATTTCGTAGACGGCGCGGTCGATCGTGCCGCGCTCGACGCGGACCACGTACGGCACCGCGTGCCCGCCGACCGTGGCCGTCGCGAGGTCCGCGGGCCGGCTCGCCGGGTCGGCCAGCGGCGCGAACACGCCGGCGGTGTTCTTGTACTGGTAGCTGACCTGGGTGGGCGCGCTGCACAGCGGCTGCGTCGCCGGGGGCAGGCCGAACGCCTGGGTCTCGCAGTAGAACGGGTGCTGCTGGGCGCCGGAGAAGACGGGCCCGGTGCTCGGGTGGTTGGTGACCCGCAGGCTCGCCCGCTGATCCCGGCCGGGCCCGCTCGTCCTCGCGCTCACGTCGTTGACGCCGTTGCGCAGGCCGGTCACCAGCCCGAGCAGGCTGCCGTCCGGCTGGGCGCGGAAGCTCGCGGTGACGTCGTGGCCGTTCTCGCTGACGCTGACCCGCGTCCGCTCCGGTGCGACGACCTTGAGCAGGACCTGTCCCCCGCTGACGAGCGCGGGCCGCGGGTTCGACACCGTCTCGATCGTCAGCTGCCGCCCGGGTGGGGTGTCGGCCGGCGCGGGCGCGGCCCCCAGCAGGAGGACGGGCGCGGTCAGGCTGACCACCACGATGGATGAGCGCACAGCACGGTTGGCCACCGGAGACTCCGCTCGCTTCTGGCGTCGCGTCGTCGCGACACCGGGCAGCTGCCGGTATAGCACCTGCGGCCCGGCCGGAACAATCATCCGAGCCCGCGTCAGGTCGACACCAAGGTCGGTGGAACGCCTTTCACGGGAAGGAGTAGGCGACGTGCGTCAGCTCTTCGGACAGCTCCCACAGCCACCGTCCGGTGGCGGGATCGGTGGCGGCGGGCGGCATTTCCGCGACGTGCGGAGCGCCGCGCAGCTCGCCACGGCCGTCCGGCACGACGAAGTCGCCCGGCTTGGTCGCGGGGTTCGTCGCGGCGTCGAGGGACGGCCGGGCGGCGTCGGCCGGGCTCTGGCCCACGAATCGCTCGAGCACTATGGATGCCATGACCTGGAGGTACTTGGGCAGATGCTGCTGAAGTCCCGTGTTGCTGGTGCCGGGGTGCACGGCGACGGCGGTGATCCCGGTCCCGGCCGCCCGCCGCGCCAGTTCGAGGGTGAACACGACGTTCGCCAGCTTCGACTTCGTGTAGGCGGCCATCCCCGAGTAGGACGTCTTGCTCAGCGGGTCGTCCAGCGTCGCGCCCTTGTTCCGCGCGACCTTCGCGCTGACCGTCACGACCCGGGCCGTGGGTGCGGCCAGCAGGGCGGGCAGCAGCCGTCCGGTCAGCGCGAAGTGCCCGAGGTGGTTCGTCCCGAAGGTCAGCTCGAAGCCGTCCGCCGTCTCGCGGCGCTCCGGCACGGCCATCACCCCGGCGTTGCTGACCAGCAGGTCCAGCGGCCGCCCGGCGGCGAGCACCGCGGAGGCGGCGCTGTCGATCGAGGCCAGTGAGGCGAGGTCGAGGACCAGCCCCTCCACCTTGGCGGTGCCGACGGCCTCGCGAACGGTCTCGACGGCGCGGTCGACCCTGGTCTTCGAGCGGCCGGCGACGACCACTTCGGCACCGGCGTTGGCCAGCGCCAGGGCCGTCTCCAGGCCGATTCCGCCGGTGCTGCCGGTGACCAGGGCGCGTTTGCCGACTTGCGACGGGACCATGACAACTCCTTAGTGAACGTTCATTAAATACTGTGCGCCCAGGTAAGCACGGCTCGGCTCGCGTTGTCAAATGAACGTTCACTCAATAAGATCGGGAACCTGGCGCCCCGAGACCCGAGGCGAAGCGCCGCGCTCTCCTGGAGCCGCGCTGGCCGAGTTCTCTGAGAGCAACCGAAACTGCGAAACGATCGGCAGCGTGACAGGAACCAGCAGAACCTCTGTCAGACGCGCCCTGGCCAGCCAGGGCCACCTCAATGGTCTAAACATCGGTTCTTTACCGAACGCCACCCGTCTGGTACACCTAGTTTGCGGGAAAAATCCGCTATTCGTCATATCTCTGCGGTGATCTTGCGAGACCTTCCCCGCCGCCACGGGTCCACCTCACCTCGGAAGGTGCTCCATGAGGTCGATCAGCCTGCTTCCCGTCGTGGTGCTGCTGGGCGCCGCGCTCACCGTCGCCTCCCCGGCGCTGGCCGCCCCGGGGGACGCCGCCTTCTCCCCCGGCGCCGGGCGGCTCGACGTCGACTACGCCGGTTACCTGGCCAAGCACGACATCGTCTACAACCGGCCGAACACCAACCCGAACTACGGCCTGACCGTCGGCAACGGCCGCACCGGGGCGATGGCGTGGCAGCAGAACGGCCTGACCATGCAGGTGTCGAACGTCGACGCCTCGCAGCAGACCGCGTTCGGCGCCGGCCTGGTCAACCTCGCCACCACTCCGGCGATGGACTCCGGCTACAGCACCTACCAGCAGCGGCTGTCCCTCTACGACGGCACGCTGACCACGAAGTACGACAGCAACCGCACCGTCACCGTCATGGGCCAGCCCGGCTCCGAGGTCATGGGCATCCACGTCGACGACACCCGCGGCGGGGTGAGCGCGGTGACGCTGGAGCTGTCGCTCTGGGACGTCGCGAACCTCGGCAACAGCGGCGACGTCCCCGACATCACCACCTGGCGCCAGGTCTCGAGCTACGCCGACGCGTCGGGCGCCGGGATCAGCCGCGGCCAGACCGACCCGCAGAAGTTCGGCTACACGCTCGCCGCGACCGTCGAAGGCGCGAACTACAGCGCCTCGGTCGTGAACAACAGCCGGGTGCGGCTCACGATCACGCCGACCTCGAGCTACACCGTGTGGTTCACCGCGAGCACCCGGCTCAACGCCGCGGGCAACAACTCGGTCAACCAGGCCAAGAACGCGCTCAATGCAGTCAAGTCGACCGGTTACCAAAGCACCTACAACGCCTACCGGAACTGGTGGCACAGCTTCTGGGGCAAGTCTTTCGTCCAGTACGGCGGCCTCGGCGGCGACGCCGACTACCTCGAGAACGTCTACTACCTCTCGACGTACCTGATCGCCGCCGGCGGGTACGGCAACTACCCGTACCACTTCATCAACGGCGTCTTCCGCGCGACCGGCGACCAGACGAAGTGGAGCAACGCCTACTGGTACTGGAACCAGCGCGACGTCTACAACTCGTTCCTCGCCTCGAACCACACCGACTTGATGAACACCTTCAACAACCTCTACAGCCGCAACTACGCCGCACTGAAGTCTTATACGCAGACGCGTTATGGCGTGGACGGGTTGTGGGTGCCGGAAACCATGGGCTGGGACGGCAACGCCCGCGGCACGGTGAACAGCGACTACACGAAGAACATCCTGTCCACGGGGTACGAAGCCGCGTACAACATGTACCTGCAGTACCGGTACACCAACGACGACAACTACCTGCGAAACGTCGCGTACCCGTTCATCCGGGAGACCGCGAAGTTCTACTCCCGCATGCTTTCCGTCGACGGCAACGGGAAGTACTACATGGCGAACTCAAACGCCCACGAAACCTACTGGAACGTCCCGAACGCCATCACCGACCTCGCCGCCGTCCGCAGCATCTTCCCCATCGCCATCCAGGTTTCGCAGCAAATCGGCGCCGACGCGAACCTGCGTCCGGAATGGCAGCGCGTCCTCGACAACCTCGTCGCGTACCCGCAGCAGAACGGCGCCTACCAGCCGCACCAGCCGCCGCTTTCGCAGACGCGCAACGGCGAGAACGTCGCGTCGGAGCTGATCTGGCCGTACAACGTCACCGGCATCGGCGCCGGCGACTACCAGACCGCGCTGAACACGTGGAACGCGCGGCCGTTCCCCTACGGCAACGTCTGGGCGAACGACGCCGTGCAGGCCGCGCGGCTCGGCCTCGGCGACCAGACGTTCACCGGCATGAAGCGGATGCTGCAGCAGTACCAGAACTACCCCAACGGGTTCACCAGCAACACCAACGGCGTCTTCGAGTACCACGGCGTCAACCTTTCCGCGATGAACGAAGCCCTGCTGCAGTCCTACAACGACAAGATCCGCGTGTTCCCGGCGGCGCCGGCGAACTCGTCGTTCGTCGGCAAGTTCACGCTGCTGGCGAAGAACGGCTTCCTCGTCAGCTCCGAGCGCGAAGCGAACGAGACGAAGTACGTCGGCCTGCGCAGCCAGTGGGGTGCGACCGCCCACGTCGTCAACCCGTGGAGCGGCCAGCAGGTGCGCGTGCGGCGCGCGTCGGACAACACGATCGTGCTGACCACCACGGCTGCGGAGTTCGACGTCCCGACCACTGCCGGCACCACGTACATCGTCGAACGCACCGCAAAGCCGCTGACGTCGTACTCGACGACGCGGCTGACGGGCAGCCCGAACCAGGGCGCGAAGACACTGAGCGGGACGGCGTCCACCCTCGGCCTCAACACGGGCGGCGGCGGTCTGGTCAACGACACGGACGTGAGCTACGACAGCAACTGGTTCCCCACCACGAACCGCGGCTACGGCGACTACAACGACGACACCCATCACTCGACCACGGTCGGCGCGACGGCGACGTACACGTTCACCGGAACGGGGCTCCAGTACCTGTCGGAACGCAACGGCGACATGGGCACGGTCGACGTCTACCTGGACAACACGTTCCAGGCCACGGTCAACCTCCACGCCGACGGCGCCCGGCAGGTGCAGCAGGTGGTGTGGCAGAAGAGCGGGCTGGCGTCCGGGCAGCACACGGTCCGGATCGTCAACCGCAGCACGTCGGTCGGCATGATCGACGCCTTCCGCGTCACGTGACCGTTCCCATCTCGCTCGAACCAGCGCGGTCACCACTTCCGGATGCACGATCACGACGGCGCTGACCATGGCGCCGACCAGGACCACGCCGAGAACCACCAACCGCGCGAGGCGGTACAGGCGATCACCGGCAACGCGATCTGCCAGCACCAGCGCGATCCGGTCCGGCAGCTGCCCGGGCCGGGCAGCGTCGGATGAGCGGTTCGAAACGTTTGCCTGCGACAATCACGAAAAGCATGCGAGCGATCAGCACTCGAGAAGCACTCAGCCACGCTCGACGCCCAACGAGAGCGAGCAGTCCCAACTGTCCAATCAGGACTCGCCCGCGCCGTCCGTCCTCAAAGGACAGAGATACGAATCTTGTCACCGGGTGTGACCAATTCGCTTCCGCCCGGTGACCACCCGTACGCCGAACCGGCCATGACTCTTTCGCCATGGCAACTATCCCCGATAGCCTGCTGACACCCACCACCGCGCAAAGGAGCCTCGTGACTTCAGCAGGGCACGCACCGGACCTCCTGTCTCCGGAGTTCGCCGCCGATCCGTACACCGCTTACGACGCCATGCTCGAGCATTCGCCGGTGACCTGGCACGAAGGCATGCAGAGTTACGTCCTCTCGCGCTACGAGGACGTCTCCCGCGCCTTCAAGGACGGGGTCTTCACCACCGAGAACTACGGCTGGCAGCTGGAACCCGTCCACGGCCGGACGATCCTGCAGATGAGCGGCCGCGAGCACTCGACCCGCCGGGCGCTGGTGGCCCCGGCCTTCCGGGGCAGCGAGCTGGAGCACAAGTTCCGCCCGGTGATCGAACGGAACTCGGCGGAACTCATCAACGCCTTCCGCGGCCGCGGGTCGGCCGACCTCGTCAGCGACTACGCCCGGCACTTCCCGATCAACGTCATCGTCGACATGCTGGGCCTGGACCGCAGCGACCACGCGCGGTTCCAGCGCTGGTACATCGCGATCATCGCCTTCCTCGGCAACCTCAGCCAGGACGAAGAGGTCACCGCGGCCGGCCTGCGGACCCACGACGAGCTCGCCGAGTACATGATCCCGGTCATCCGGCACCGCCGCGAAAACCCCGGTGACGACCTGCTTTCGACGCTCTGCGCCACCGAGGTGGACGGCACCACCATGAGCGACGAGGACATCAAGGCCTTCTGCAGCCTGCTGCTCGCCGCCGGGGGCGAGACCACCGACAAGGCGATCGCCAGCCTGTTCCGGAACCTGCTCGCCCACCCCGACCAGCTCGAGGCCGTGCGCGCGGACCGTAGCCTGGTCCCGAAGGCCTTCGCCGAAACCCTGCGGCACACGCCGCCGGTGCACATGATCATGCGGCAGCCGGCCGAAGACATCGAGATCGACGGGCAGCGGATCCCGGCCGGCAGCACGGTGACCTGCCTCATCGGCGCCGCGAACCGTGACCCGCGGCGCTTCGCGAACCCCGGCGCGTTCGACATCTTCCGCACCGACCTGCCGACCGAAACCGCCTTCTCGGCGGCGGCGAGTCACCTGTCCTTCGCACTGGGCCGGCACTTCTGCGTCGGCGCGCTGCTGGCGAAGACCGAGATCGAGGTCGGCGTCAACCAGCTGCTCGACGCGATGCCGGACCTGCGGCTCGCCGACGGCGCGGAGGCGGCCGAGCAAGGTGTGTTCACCCGCGGACCGGCGTCACTGCCGGTCGTCTTCACCCCGGCGTAAGCGTCGACGCGCTCCGGTCCACCGGGATCGGCGGGCCGGAGCCGGTGTCACCAGCCGCCCGGGGCGGCGACGTGGACCGGGGTGAACACCACCGGCAGGCTCTCGAGCCCGCGCATCCACACCGAGGGCCGCCACACCAGATCCTCCGCCGGGATCGCCAGCTCCAGGTCCGGCAGGCGGTCCAGCAGCACCTCGACCGTGGTGCGCGCGATGACCTCCGCCACCTCCGGCGCCGGGTACGGGCAGCCGTGCTCACCGTGGCCGAACGACATGTGCGCGTGGTTGCCCAGGGCGCCCGCCGCCGCATCGGGACGCGCGTGCGGGTCGGCGTTGCCCGCGGCCAGACCCAGCACGACCAAGTCGCCCTGCCGAATGCGGACGCCGCTGAGCACCGTGTCCCGCGTCGCGAAGCGGCCGATGAAGTTCTGCGTGGGCGTGTCGTGCCAGAGCACCTCGTTGAGGGCCTGGCCGACGCTGCCCCTGCCCCCCGACAGCGTCATCGCGAACCGGCTGTCGGTCAGCATCAGGCGGATGGTGTTGCCGATCCAGTTCGCCGTCGGCTGCTGGGCCGCGGCCGTCACCACGAGCAGGTCCTGGACGACCTCGTCGTCGGTCAGGTTCGCCGGGTCCCGCATCATCGACGTCGGCACGTCCGCGCCCGGCTGCTGGTGCTTCACCGCCACCAGCCGCGCCATCGCCTCCTGCACCCGGACGTACGCGGGCAGCGCCTCGGGGCCGACGTCCAGCGACAGCGCGACGTCCCGCACCAGCGCGGGGGCCTCCGAGTCGGGCATGCCGTACATCTTCGCGACCGCGAGCAGCGGCGCCTGCTGGGCGAACTGCGCGATCAGGTCCGCTTCGCCGGTGCCGGCGAACGAGTCGACGAGCCGGTCCGCGATGCGCTCGCAGTGCGCGCTCAGGTCGAACTGGTCGACCGCCGACAACGCGTCGCCGATCGCGCCCGCCCGCCGCCGGTGTTCCGCGGCCTCGGTGAACATCACCGACGGGTTGTGCATGACGTAAGGCAGCAGCGGCCAGTCTTCGGGGACGTTCTCCCACTGGTTCCATCGGCGGCTGTCGCGGGCGAACAGCTGCGAGTCCTGGCACACCTGGTGGATCTCGCGGTAGCCGGTCAGCAGCCACGCGGGGACGTCGTTGTCGAGCAGGACCGGGACGACGCCGCCGTACTGCCGCCGGATCCGGGCGTACAGCGCGGCGGGATCCTTCTGGAACTCGGGTCCGTACAACCGGACCCGGTCCGCGGCGACCGTCTCCGTCGCCGGGGTGCTGGTCTGGAAACCGGTCACGATGCGCCCTCCCGGACTTTGGACAGCGTGTAGAGGTGGTCGACGAGCGAGATCAGCACCTGCTTGGCCGAGTCCCGGTCGCGGGCGTCGCAGTCGACGAGCGGCACCTCGCCGTCCAGGTCGAGCGCGGCGCGGACGTCGTCGAGGCTGTGCTTGGGCGGGCCGAAGTTGTTGCGGGCCACGATGAACGGCGTCCCGTGGTGTTCGAGCCGGTCGATCGCGTACCAGGATTCGGCCAGCCGCCGGGCGTCCACCAGGACGACCGCGCCGAGCGTGCCGGCGAAGAGGCTGTCCCAGAGGAACCAGAACCGTTCCTGGCCCGGGGCGCCGAACAGGTAGAGGATCAGCTGCTCGTCGAGGCTGATCCGGCCGAAGTCGAACGCCACCGTGGTGGTCGTCTTGGCCTGCACCCCCCGGGTGCTGTCGACGCCCACCCCGGCCTGGGTCATCGTCTCTTCGGTGCTCAGCGGCCGGATCTCGCTGACCGACCGGACCATCGTCGTCTTGCCGACGCCGAAGCCGCCGACGATGACGATCTTCAGTCCGTCGGACGCGGTGTCGGCCAGGGGCAGCCGTTCGTCTGTTTCAGAGATTGCGGAGTCCAACGAGCACCTTCTTGAGGAATTCCGAGTCGGAGGTCCGTCCCGCGGCCGGGGCCGTGGTTCGAGACGACGGATGTCGGGCGGACACCTTGCCCGTGGCCAGCAGGTCCGCGAGCAGGATCTTGACCACGCTCACCGGGAGGGACAGATCGGACGACAGCTCCACGACGGACGTCGGCTTCGCGGCGATCTCGAGGATCCGGACGTGCTCGGACTGCATGCCCGCCGACGGCAGCGACTCCCGGACGATCAGCGTGACGAGGTCGAGGTCGATGTCGTCCGCGCTGCTGCGCCCGCCCGTGACCGTGTAGAGCCGGTCCGGGTCTTCCCCGTCGAGCGCCGAACGGGTCACGAAGCCGGGTGGTCGGCCGCCGTGAAGCGCGGCGGGGCGGTGAAGACCGAGCCGATCTGTTCCACCAGCTCGTCCATGTTGTGGCCGATCAGGCCCACGTCGGCGTCTTCGGTGGCGATCACGGCCAGGTGCGAGCCGACCCCGGCCTCCACGATGAAGAGGATCCCGCCGTGGAACTCGGTCATCGAGTTCCGCACGCCGCCGGTGCCGTCGCCGAACTCGACGGACGCGCCGTGCGCCAGCGCCTGGACCCCGGCCGCGATCGCGGCCAGCTGGTCGGCGCGGTCGACGGTGAGGCCCTGCGTGTGGCAGAGCTTCAGGCCGTCACGCGACAGCACGAGAGCGTGACAGGCGCCGGCGGTGTTGCCGACGAGGTTTTCGAGGAGCCATTCGAGGCTCTTGTCCGAGTCAGTCATCGAATCCGGGGACCGGTCTGACGGGTCCCCTCGCTCCAATCTGGCGGGGTTCGGGGGTGCGGGTCACGCGTCTTCGCCGGTTTCCGCCGGGGAGGCGGTGTGGCGCGACGGCGTGGTCCCGCCGCTGCGCCGCTGCTGGAAGGCGCCGAACCGGGAACCGGTGTCCCGTTCGGCGCGGGCCGTGCTCGGCGTGGGCGACGGCGGCCGGCGCGACGCGGCGGTCAGCGTCTGCCCGCGCGAGCGCTTCGGCAGTTCCGACGGCTCGGTCAGCTCGCCGGTGATCTCGTGGCTCGTGTCGGGGCCGGGCCACGCGACGGCGGCGGCCGGTTCTTCCCGCTCCGGCAGGGCATCCGGGCGCGGCTGCGTGATCAGCTGCGTCGGGATCCGCATGACGACCCCGATCCCGCCGCGCGAGGAGGGCCGGAAGAACACGTGCAGCTGGTGCTTGCGCGCCAGGCAGCCGACCACGGCGAGCCCGAGCCGCGTCCCCGACATCGAGGTCAGGTCGAGCGGCTGGTCGAGGGACACCGCGCGCTCGGCGCGGACGAGGGCCTGCGCCTTCATGCCGAGGCCACCGTCTTCGATGGTGATGACTGCCCCATTGTGCAGATCTTCGACATAAACGTGCACTTCTTCCGACGGCGCCGAGAACTTCGTGGCGTTGTCCATCAGTTCGGCGAGCGCGTGCATGACGTCTTCCGCGGCATAGCCGACGACGGCCACCCCGCTCGCGGAATGCACGCGGACCCGCTGATAAGCGCCGATCCGGCCGAGCGCACCGCGCAGGATGCTCTCCATCCGGATCGGTTTTGTCCAGCGGCGGCCCGAGCGCGCGCCGGTGAGCACCGCGATGCTGTCTGCCAGCCGGCCCGCCTGCGCCGTGCTGTGGTCGACTTTGAGGAGGTCCCCGAGCATCGCGTCCGACGAGCGGTTTTCCATTTCCCGCAGGTCGCCGAGGGTGCTGGTCGCCAGCGCCTGCAACCGGCCCGCGGCGTTCGCGCAGGCGGCGGTCGCGGCCGCGCGACGGCGTTCCCCGACGGCGACTTCGGCGACCACCAGCCGCAGGACGCGCTGGTGGAGTTCGTCGGCGGGGCGCGGGACTTCGGCGAGCACGCTGTCGGCGGGCGCGCCCCCGCGCAGCCTCGCGACGGCGTCGGGCACCGTCCGGTCGAGCAGCCGGGCCAGCTCACCGTCGCTGAACCGGACGAACTCGCGGGCCTGCCGGGCCTCGTCGAGCGCGGCCTGCGTCCGGCCGGTCTCGTGCGCGACCTGATCGGTGCGGCGCAACGCGAAGAACACCGCGACACAGGCGACGATCCCGGTGAACGCGCCCGCGACGGCGACGACAATCCCCTGACCACCGGAAATCGACAGGGATATCCACGTCCAGATCGCCGCGGCGACGACCGCGGTGACCACCACCCCGATTACGGCCCGGCCGACCGACTGGCGTTCTTCCCGATGCTGTGCGGGCGGTCGTTCCGACATCGCTCCACTTCCTCGAGTCCGATTGGTGTCCGAACAGTACTCGGTTTGCCGACGGAGATCACGGATCGGTTTCAGCGCGCCCGCAACGGCGGCGACAGTAACGCCGACGTGATCGACACTGCCGCGCGGGTCCCGTAATAGCCGTGTGGCCGCTCACGGTCGTGACTTCCGGTAATGCGGCTTTCCCGGAAGTAACTGGTCAGGCTGTTTGTGGGGTTGTTTCGCCGTTCAAGCCGCCGCCGAAGTCGTTGCGGTTGAAGAGCGGGCAAGCAGTTATGCGTCTCTCGTCCGGCTCATCCCGTCGATGCACGGCCGAGCCGCCCTCTTCGAGCCGCGGGTCGGGCTGGGCGGCGAACTTCGCGGTGACCCGACGGGCGGCCGCGGCGAGTGCGACACCATCGACCCACTCCTGGGACCCCTCCGGCACACAGGCCGCTGCCCCAACCGGGCGATGCACGCTTCGGACGCGACCGACAGCGACGTCGCCGCTTCGAGGAGGAGAGGGAAACGGGTGCGACCCGGCTCCTGCGACGCGACGGCCAAGCGTGCGACCTCGAGCGCCACGGCGACGTCCTCCGTGCCCTGCGTGGGCTCGCCACGACGCGCTCGCTCCAGGAGCGCCTCCGCGGCCGCCTGCTCTTCCAAGGATGCCCCAGAGGCATCGTCGTCGGTGGGTAAGCCGAGCTCGAGGCGGTAGGACATCCAGGCCAGCGCGAACCGTTCGGTCAGGACAGCAAGGACATCACGACGTGACGCCCCCTCCGCGGGCGCCGCTCGCAGATACCAGACGAGGCCGCCCGTCGACGTTCCACGGGCAACGCGCACAGTCAGGTCGTCGGTCCACTCCACCGATCGAGGATGCCGGTCCCGATCTCGGACGACAAGCGAGCCGCGCTCTCGGTCTCCACGACCTGTCGCGCCGGTTGCTCGCAGGCATCCCGGCTTACCGCGCGGCCTCATGGCGGCAGGCGGCGGCCGTCAGCTCCCGGTCGGCGGCGCGCTCATCGCCGCCGCCAGGAACGTGACCGCGAACCGCCGGGCCGCCGCCGGGGACGACTCGGCCGGGGCGTGCTGGTTGTGGATCTCGACGCGGTCCACGGCCGTCACGGCCAGGATGCCCCGGATCCGGAACCACAGCTCCGCCGGGGACAGCTCGGGCAGGGCTCGGCCGAACGCCGCCAGGTAGCGGTCGCGGACCGCGTCCTCGGCCGGGCCGGTCCACTCGCGCATCTCCCCGGCCGGGTCGCCGATGATCCGCACGATCAGCCGGGACGTCCGGGCGCCGCCCTCGTCGCCGGCCGGCATCCCGTCGAACAGCGGCCCCGCGAACGCCTCCACCAGGTCGGCGACCGACGGGTCCGGGGTCCGGGCGAGCAGCCGGTCGAGCCCCGCGGCCTGCGCGGCGGTGATGGGTTCGACCACCCGGCGGACGACCGCGGCGAGGAGCTCGGCCTTCGAGCCGAAGTGGTACCCGATGGCGGCCAGGTTCGCTCCGGCGAGGTCGGTGACGGCGCGGATCGAGGTGCCGCGGAACCCGCGCTCGGCGAAGAGGTGTTCGGCCGCGTCGAGGAGCTGAGTACGGGTGTCGGGCGACGCCATGTCGGCTACCATACACACGTATGATTCAAACGAACGTATGAATGAGGCCGCCATGAAACTGCTCGTCTACGGCGCCGGCGTGCTCGGCAGCCAGTTCGCCGTCCGGATGCACGAGGCCGGGCACGACGTCTCGCTCCTCGCCCGGGGCGCGCGCCTGGCCGCCCTGCGCAGGCACGGCGTCCAGCTCGCCGAGGGTGCCGGCCCGGCCGTCCGGCAGGTCGCGGTGCCGGTGGTCGAGCACCCGGCCGGCCGGTACGACCTGATCGCCGTCCTCGTCCGCACCCACCAGGTGGACGCGGTGCTGGAGGCACTCGCCGACGTCGAAGGCGACGTGCTGTTCCTGCTCAACTGGGCGGCCGGCGCGGAGCCACTGGGCGAGGTGATCGGACTCGACCGGGTGTTGCTCGGCTTCTTCACCGCCGGCGGCACGATGGACGGCGACGTGGTCCGCCACCGCGCGACCGGCCTCATGAACCGCCTGACCCCGATGCCGATCGGCGAACCCGGCGGGCGCGCCACCCCGCGTCTGGACCGGATCGTCCGGACGTTCCGCGCCGCCGGAATCACCGCGAAGCCCGAACCGCGCATGGACGCGTGGCTCAAAACGCACGCGGCGTACGCGGTGCCTCTCGAGCAGGCGACCCACGCGGCGGGCGGCCCGGCAGCTTTGGCCGCCGATCCGGCCGCGATCCGCGCCATGATCCGCGTGATGCGAGAGAGCCTGGCCGCCCTGCCGACGCCCGTGGTCCCCCGCGCGTTCGGTGCGCTGCGGATGGTGCCGGAGGGATTGCTGGTGCCGGTGTTCAGCCGGTTCTTGCGGAGTTCGACGGCCGCCCACAGCGGCCTCGCCGTCGCCTCGCCGTCGGCGTTGGCCGAGCTCGAGCGGATGGCCGAACAGATGCGCGGCTACGAGAAAGCCCGGTGACGCTCAACGCTTGCGGGTGGCCATCTCGCGGACGGCCCCGGCGACGGCACCGAAGTCCTTCTTCAAGATCGCGCCGTGGTTGCTGGCGACCTTCTCGCTGGTGATGTTCGGGTTCCGGTCGACCACCGCGTCGAGGCTGACGCGGATCCGCTCCTGCTCGTCCCCCTTGCTGCCGAAGGAAGTCCCCGAAGCGACGACGTAGCGGACCGGCACCGTGATGCCGTCCAGCACCGGGCCCAGCTCGCGCTCGCGGGAGAGCTTGCCGAGCTCGATGTTGCTCTCGGCCTGCTGCGCGGCGGTCATCCGCGGGGCCAGGCCGGTCGGGCGCAGCAGCGGCAGGAACCAGCTCATCCGCTTGAACAGCTTGCGGATCCGCGCCTCCATAGCGTCGTCCAGCCAGTCGTGCGGGTAGGCGCCGTCGACCAGGACGGCACCCAGGGTCCGCTCGGGGTTGCGGTGCGCCCAGTGCGCGCCGACGACGGCACCGTAGGACCAGCCGACCACGACGGCTCGGTCCACCCCGCGGGCGGCGAGCACGGCGTCGACATCCCGGACGGCGGCTTCGAAGGAGTAGTCGGCGGAGCGCCCGGACTTACCGCGGGCGCGCTCGTCGAAGGTGATGTGCCGGAAGCCGTCCCCGAGGTCGGCGAGGACGCGCTTCCAGTAGCCCTGGGTGGCGAACTGGCCGTTGAGGTAGAGGACCGGGACGCCGGGGCCACCGGAGTCGGTGACGGCGAGCGTCGTGTCTTCGACCGGCACCATGCCGGTCCAGTGGGAGTCGGTCGAGGAGATGCTGTTGTTTGTCATGAGGACCACTGTCGGCGGCCACCCTGACATGAGGATGACACAGCCCTGACACGGCGTCAGACCAGCAAGCGGGTCTTCACCGCGTTGATGGTCGCGTCGTCGAGGCGGAGGCCTTGGCGGACGTAGGCGTCCATGGAGCCGTACAGGTGGTCGACCTCGTCGAACGCCGCGCGCAGCCAGCTCGGCTCGACGGCCCGGGGGTCGCCGAGCTTGTCGTTGCTGAGCATGAAGTCGGCCTCGATGATTGTGCGCGGCACGTCGCCCGCCGAGCACTGGAACACGGTGGCGCCGGAACCGTTGGTCGCGGCGGCCCGCAGCAGGTCGCCGAAGGCGTAGTCCGCACCGACGAAGTCGACCATGAACGGGTAGCCGATCGACTGGCCGAGGTTGCCGGATCCGGTGAGCAGCCCGGCTCCGATGGCCTTCACCAGCGTGACGGCGGCGTTGTCGTGGAACCGCAGGCCGTGGTCGAGCGAAACCACGTCGGCCACCTGGTAGCGGACTCCCGTGGGCCTCCGGTCCGGCTCGTCGTGGCGCTCCTTCACGTTGCGTAGATCGACGTCCAGTGAGACGTTCGCCGCGGTGAGCCGTCCGAGATCCGCGTCCGTGAGCCCGGAAAGCTTGTCGGACCGGTAGACCACGCCTGTGCGCACGGTACGGCCGTCGGTCGTGGCGTACCCGCCGACATCGCGGAAGTTCTTGGCGCCCTCCAGGTCCACTGCCCTGACGACGGCAGCCGGGTCCGCCCATGCCGGCGCCTCCACTCCGCTGACGACCGCGGTCATCACCGCGCCGACCATGAGCAGCTTTCGCACGCGCATCTCGCCGTCGGCGTAGGCGAGCCCGACGCTGAAACCCCGGGCACCCCCGCAGGCGACCTGGACAGAAGTCCGAATTATCTGATTGGATCTCCCCCGGAGCGTTTTACAACGTTGTAAAAATGGAGGGTCCCCGCCGATGAGAAGAGCCGCTTCCGTTCTCCTCGCCCTGCTGGTGGCGCTGGGCGTCGCCTCGGGCACGCCGCCCGCTGGTGCCGCCGAGGCCGTGCACGGCCTGAAAGCCGAGTACTTCACGCCGTCGACGCCGGACGCGCACGACTTCGCCAACCTCGCCGGCACCGCGCTCGACGGGGAGGTCGACCACCCCGACCTGACCTCCGTCTTCGGCCTGGTCGCCGGGCGCACCGAGCACACCACCGCCCGGTGGACCGGCCGGCTCGCCGTGCCGCAGACCGGCGACTACACCTTTTACGCCATCGGCGACAACGGGTTCCGGCTGTTCCTCGACGGCGCGCCGGTGATCGACCACTGGGTCGGCGACTGGGACAAGGAGCAGACCAGCGCGCCGGTCACGCTGACCGCCGGCAAGCAGTACGACTTCAAGCTGGAGATGTTCCAGGACACCGGCGGCGCGAACATGTTCCTGCGCTGGTCGAGCCCCACCATCGCCAAGCAGATCGTGCCGCTCTCGGCGTTCACTCCCCCCGCCGACTTCGCCGTCGTGCCGCGCACGGCGGAGGTGTCCCAGGACGGCCGCACCCTCACGACCGGCTTCGACGGCCGCGTCTCGGGCACCGGCGACCTGGCGGACCACCTCCGGATCGACGTCGACGCGACGCCGATGCCGGTCGTGTCCCTCACCACCACCCGCGACCGGGTCACGATCCGGCTGGCCGAGCGGGTCCTCAAGGGCCAGCGGGTCACCCTCTACTACGACGGCGCGGGTGCGCTCGCGGTCAACGGCACGAAGATCGGCAAGACCGGCCGCCTCGTCGCGAACGCGTCGACGGAACGGCTCAAGACGCCGTGGGGCGAGAAGGTCGACACCCGCAACCCGCTGCCGGAGTACCCGCGGCCGCAGCTCGAGCGCGACAAGTGGGTCAACCTCAACGGCCCGTGGGAGTTCTCGGCCGCCAAGGAGGGCCAGCAGCCCACTTTCGGCAAGCGCCTGCCCGAGAAGGTGGTCGTCCCCTACCCGATCGAGTCGCAGCTCTCCGGGCTCGAACGGCACGAGGACCACATGTTCTACCGCCGCACGGTCAGCGTCCCGCGCGACTGGAGGATCGGCGGCGGGCAGCGCCTCAAGCTCAACTTCGGCGCGGTCGACTACCAGGCCAAGGTCTGGGTGAACGGCAAGCTCGTCGCGGAGCACACCGGCGGCTACACGGCGTTCAGCGCCGACATCACCGACGCGCTCAAGCGCGGTGACGAGCAGGAGATCGTCGTCGCCGTCACCGACACCACCGGCCCTTACCAGCCCAAGGGCAAGCAGTCCCCCAACCCCGGCGGCATCTTCTACACGCCGTCGTCGGGCATCTGGCAGACCGTGTGGCTGGAACCCGTGGCGGACAAGGGCATCGACGAGATCAAGACGACGCCCGACCTCACCACGAACACGCTGGCGCTGAACGTCAAGTCCGCGGGCACCGCCACCGTCACGGCGGTCGCCAAGGACGCGCGCGGCCGGCAGGTCGGCACGGTCAGCGGACCGGCGAACGCGAACCTGAGGATTCCGGTGCCCAACCCGCACCTGTGGACGCCGGACGACCCGTACCTGTACCAGCTGGAGATCAGGCTGGGCGGAGACAAGGTCAAGAGCTACTTCGGCATGCGGTCCACCGGCATCACGAACGTCAACGGCGTCCCGAAGCTGACGCTCAACGGCAAGCCGTTCTTCTCCCTGATGCAGCTGGACCAGGGCTTCTACCCGGACGGCCTGAACACCGCGCCGAGCGACGACGCCCTCGTCTTCGACCTGAAGGCGCAGAAGGACCTCGGCTTCAACGCCGTCCGCAAGCACATCAAGGTCGAGCCGGCCCGCTGGTACTACCACGCGGACCAGCTCGGGCTGCTGGTGTGGCAGGACTTCGTGTCCCTCGACGACGGCACCAACCCCGGGGCGCAGCAGGCGTGGCTCAGCCAGGGCCTGGAGGAGATGCACCAGCTGCAGAACTACCCGTCCGTCTACGCCTGGATCGTGTTCAACGAGGGCTGGGGCGAGTGGGACAAGGCGGCCACCGGCCGGATCGCCGACCAGGTCAAGGCCGCCGACCCGAGCCGGATCGTCAACGCCCACAGCGGGGTGAACTGCTGTGCGTCCAAGGGCGACTCGGGCCGCGGCGACGTCATCGACCACCACGACTACAACAACACCGACCCCGCCGCCTCGGACGGCAGGCGCGTCGCGATGGACGGCGAGCACGGCGGCTTCACGCTGCGCACGCCGGGGCACCAGTGGCCGGGTGCGCCGATCGCGATCTACAGCGGCGTGGCGGACAAGGCGGCGCTGACGGCGAAGTACGTCGACAACACCCGCACGTTCTACCTCGGTCAGGCCAGGGCCGAGCTGTCGGCTTCGGTCTACACGCAGGTCACCGACCTGGAAGGAGAGCTCAACGGGCTCTGGACGTATGACCGCAAGCGGATCAAGGTCGACCCGGGTCCCGTCCGCGAGATCAACCGGCGGGTGATCGAAGCCGGTGCCAACGCGGGGAAGCCGTACCCCTACGCGGGCAAGGGCGACTGGAACCTCGACGAGCGCGGCGGAACAACCGCGAAGGACTCGAGCGGCGGCCGGAACCCGCTGACGCTCACCCCGTCCGGCGTGACGTTCAAGGACGGCGCGCTGCAGTTCAGCGGCGGCTCGGCCGACACCTACGGCCCGGTCGTCGACACGACCGGTGACTACACCGTGTCCGCGAAGGTGCGGCTCGACCAGCTGCCCGGCAACTACGCGACCGCGGTGAGCCAGGACGGCCGGGAGCCGGAGAGCCCGTTCTACCTGCAGTACGGGCAGGGCGCGTTCGCGTTCAGCACCCCCGGCGGCAACCGGGCCCGGTACGAGGTGGTGCCGGAGATCGGCCGCTGGTACGAGCTGACGGGTGTCCGGGCCGGCAACGAGATCCGGCTCTACGTCGACGGCGTGCGGGTCGCGACGGCCCCGGCCGGACCGGCGCGCGTCAGCACCGGCGCGTTCACGGTCGGCCGCGCCAAGTACAACGGCGGCAACGTCGACTTCTGGAGCGGCGCGGTCGACGACGTCCACGTCGCAGGCAAGGCGCTGACGGACACGGAGGTCGCCCAGATCTCCTGACGCCCTGTCCGGGGGGGGGGGGGGGGGGGGGGGGGGGGGGGGGGGGGAGGGGTGGGGGGGGGGGGGGGAGCGGGGAGGAGGGGGGGGGGGGGGGGGGGAGGGGGGGGGGGGGGGGGGAGGG
>NZ_JBVJON010000006.1:0-11044 GCF_055583145.1 Amycolatopsis sp. NPDC104819
CCCCCCCTCCCCCCCCCCCCCCCCCCCCCCCCCCCCCCCCCCCCCCCCCCCCCCCCCCCCCCCCCCCCCCCCCCCCCCCCCCCCCCCCCCCCCCCAGGCCGGGGCAGGCTGCTCAGCTCGCCGGCTGCTCCGCCGAGTCGAGGTCGCGGGCCAGCAGGTCCGCCACCGCCGAAAGCGCTTCCTCAGCGCCCTCGCCGTCCGCCGTCAGCAGCACCTCTTCGCCGCCGCGGACACCCAGCGCCATCACCCCGAGGATGCTCGACGCGTCGACCAGCTTGCTCTCGTCCCGGCCGATCTTGACCGGGACCGGCTGGCGCCCGGCCAGCTCGACGAGCAGCTTCACCGGTCGCGCGTGCAGCCCGACGGGCGAGCCGATCACCACTTTCCTACTGGACATCAGGAACTTCCCATCTCGTGAACGCTCAGTCGACCGATCGGGCCGAGAACTCTTCGACCACCTTGCGCGCCGACGGCACGTCCGGGGCCCCCAGCACCTCGCCGGCCAGGATTTCGCACTGCTCGAGCGTGTAGTCCTTCAACGCGGCCCGCACCGCCGGGACCGCGGACACCGACATCGAGAGGCTGGTGATCCCCAGCCCCGCGAACACCGGCGCCAGCCCGGGGTCGCTCGCCGCTTCCCCGCAGATGCCGGCCGGCTTGCCCGCCGCCTTCGCCGCCGCCGCGACGGTGGCCACCAGCGCCAGCAGCGCCGGCTGCCACGGGTCCAGCAGCTCGCCCAGCTCGCCGAGCATGCGGTCGGCGGCGTAGGTGTACTGCGACAGGTCGTTGGTGCCGATGCTGACGAAGTCGACCTCCGCCAGGATGTCCCGCGCGCGGATGGCCGCGGCCGGCACCTCGATCATCACGCCGATCTTGCCGATCCCGTGCTCCCGCGCCAGCTCACGGAACGCCGCCGCCTCCGCCGGGGTGGCGATCATCGGCGCCATCACCCGCACGTCCGCGTCGTGGTCGGCCGCCGCCAGGCTGATCGCCTTCAGCTGCGCGGTGAGCAGACCCGGGTTGCGGACGCCGACGCGGTACCCGCGCACCCCCAGAGCCGGGTTCGGCTCGTCTTCGGTGTTGGCGAACGGGATGTACTTGTCGGCCCCGGCGTCGAGCGTGCGCAGGACGACCGGACGGCCGCCGAACCCGCGCAGCACCTCGCCGTAGGCCGCCCGCTGCTCCTCGACCGTCGGGGCTTCCGTGCGGTCCAGGAACAGAAACTCGGTGCGGAACAGCCCGACGCCTTCCGAGTCGGCCGCCGCGTCCGACCCCGCGCCGCCGGCACTGCCGACGTTGAGCAGGAGCTTGACCGGGTGGCCGTCCGCGGTGGCGCCGGGACCGCTGTGCGCCGCGAGCTTTTCCTTCAGGGACACCGCTTCCGCCTCGATCCGGCGGACGTGGTCGTCGTCCGGGTCGACCGCGACGGTGCCGCGGGTGCCGTCGACCGCGATCCGCGTCCCGTCCGCCAGCCCCGCGGCGCCGGCGCAGCCGACCACCGCGGGGATGCCCAGCGCCCGGGCGACGATCGCCGTGTGGCTGGTCGGCCCGCCCTTCTCGGTGACGATGCCGAGCACCTTCGCCGGGTCGAGCAGCACCGTGTCGGCGGGCGCGATGTCCTGGCCCACCAGCACGAACGCGCCCTCGACGGCCGGGATGCCCGGCTGGGCCAGGCCCAACGCCGCGGCGATCGCGCGGTCGCGGATGTCGATCAGGTCCGCCGCGCGCTCGCCGAGGTAACCACCGATGGCTTCCAGCGCGGCGACGTGCTTCCCGAACGCGTCGCGGATCGCCCACGCCGCGGGGCGGCCGTTGGTCACCGCGTCCGCGATGCCGGTCCGCAGGGACGGGTCCTGCGCCATCATGATCTGGGTGTCCATGATGGACTTCGACTCGCCCGACACCGAAGCCGCGCGCTTCTCCAGGTCCGCCACCGCGGTGTCGAGCGCTTCGCCCGCCGCCGCCAGCTCCGCTTCGGGAGCCGACGGCGCGTCCCAGTGCTCGGGCAGCACCGGGGGCGGCGTCAGCCGCACCACCGGGCCGGCGGCCGCACCCGGGCTGGCCGGGTTGCCGCGCAGTTGGTCAACCACCGTGGGTCGCCTCCTCAGGGTCCGCACCGCCCGCTCACGCGGGGACGGCGCCCGGCTCGATCGTCACCTTGATCGCCTCGCCGCTGCTGACGATGTCGATCGCCTTCAGCACGTCCGACAACGGCAGGTGGTGGGTGATCAGGTCGTCGACCGGGACCTTGCCCGAGGAGATCAGCTCGAGCGCCTGGCGGTTGTGGTCCGGGCTGGACCCGTTGGCGCCGTAGATGGTCAGCTCGCGGTAGTGCACCAGGTTCGAGTCGCACGCGATGACCGGGTTGTCCTTTGGCAGGCCGCCGAAGAAGCTGATCCGGCCGCGGCGCGCGGTCATCTTCAGCGCGTCCTCCTGGGCCTTGCCCGCCGCCGCGGCCGTGATGACCACGTCGGCGCCGTCGCCCCCGGTGAGCTCGAGGACCTTCTCGACCACGTCGACCTCGCTGCCGCAGATCGCGACGTCCGGCTTGACGAGGTCGGCCGCGAGGTCCAGCCGGTGGCGGTTGAGCTCGACCAGGTACACCGCGGCCGCGCCCTTGGCCCTGGCCAGCCGCACGTGCAGGCAGCCGATCGGGCCCGCGCCGACGACCACCACGACGTCACCCTCGCCGACCTGCGCGAAGTTCTGTCCGTTGAGGACACACGCGAGCGGCTCGGCCACCGACGCCTCGGCGTAGCTGACACCCTCGGGGATCCGGTTGACCCCGTCGACCTTGAGGACCTGCTTCGGCACGATCATGTACTCGGCGAAGCCGCCGTCGAAGTGGTAGCCCATCGACAGCTGGTTCGGGCAGACCTGCTGCAGCCCCTTGCGGCACTGCTTGCACTCGCCGCACGGGATGGCCGCGATGACCTGCACGCGGTCACCGGGCGCCCAGCCCGAAGTGTTCGAGCCGGTCTCCACGACCTCGCCGGCGATCTCGTGGCCGATCACGCGCGGCGGGTCGATGTGGTGGTGCCCGTGCCGGAAGATCTTCAGGTCCGTACCGCACGTCGACGTGTTGTGCACCCGGATCTTGATCTCGTCCGGGCCGGGGTTCGGTTCGTCCGCGTCCTCGACCCGCAGGTCGCCCGGCGCGTAGAAACGTGCCACCTTCATCGGGAAAACTCCTCGTCCACTTCGTTCAACAGTCGCAGGATCGTTTCGGCGTCCGGCGCTTCGCGCAGTTCCTTGACCTGGTCGGCGTCCATCAGGATCCGGGCCAGCGACGACAGGATCCCGACCTGCTCCGAGCCCTTCGCCGCGATGCCGACGCAGAGCCGGACGTCGTTGCCGTCCCAGTCGACCCCGTCGGGGAACTGGAGGATCGCCAGGGCGGTCCGCTTGACGAACTTGCGGGACTCGTCGGTGCCGTGCGGGATCGCGACCCCCTCGCCGAGGTAGGTCGAGACGGACTTTTCGCGCTCGTGCATGGCGTCGACGTACTCCGGCTCCACCGCCCCCAGCTCCAGGAGCTTCCGGCCGACCTGGGCGATCGCGTCGGCCTGGTCGGGGGCGGTGCGGCCGATGAGCACGGACTCCGGCCCGAGGATGACGGCGTCAGTCGGCAAGGGAACCGCCGTCCCGGATCGCCTGTTCGACGCGGTCGAACACCGGGTCGCCGAGGAAGCTCTGGAACCCCAGGATGACGGCGGTGGTGTTCGCCTTGCGCGCCCGGCTGACCAAAGTGGACTGGCACAGCACGACCTGCGCGTCGCCGGGGATCTCGTTGACCGGCGTGTGCTCGACCTTGACCGAGTACGGCTTCAGCCGCTTGGCCAGCTGGGAGGCGACCATCACGCTGCTGCCCATCCCGGCGTCGCAGGCGATGATGACCTTCTTGACTTCCTTGCCTTCGATGCTGCTCATTCCCGTGCTTCCTTCCTTCGATCGACGGTGATCGTCACGCCACGGCCCCGCCGTTGGCCACGGCCAGCTCGCGCTCTTCCTTCCGGGCGTCCCGGCCGAACTTGAGCAGCACCGCCGCGATGATGAACGACACGGCCGCCGCGATCACGACCCCGGCGATCACGCCCAGGTAGCCGCCCTTCGGCGTCACCGCGAGGACCGCGATGATGCTGCCCGGCGACGGCGTGGCGGTCAGGCCCGCGTTGAAGATGCTGAACGTCGCGACACCCGCCGCGCCACCGGCGATCGCGGCCAGGATCAGCCGCGGGGTCGCCAGGATGTACGGGAAGTAGATCTCGTGGATGCCGCCGAGGAACTGGATGACGATCGCGCCCGGCGCGGTGGCCCGCGCGCTGCGGGCGCCGAAGAACGTCAGCGCCAGCAGGATGCCCAGGCCGGGGCCGGGGTTCGGCTCGATCAGGAACTGGATGGCCTTGCCGTCCCGCAGCGCGTCGGCGACGCCCAGCGGGCTCAGCACGCCGTGGTTGATCGCGTTGTTGAGGAACAGCACCTTGGCCGGCTCGACGATGATCGAGACCAGCGGCAGCAGGTGGGCGTCGATCAGGGCCTGCACGCCGTTGCCGAGGCCCTTGGTGATGCCCTGCACGACCGGGCCGATGCCCAGCATGCCCAGCACCGCCATCGTGCCGCCGATGATGCCGGCGCTGAAGTTGTCGACGAGCATCTTGAAGCCCGGCGCGGTCTTGCTGCCGACCTTGTCGTCCCAGAGCTTGATCAGGAAGCCGCCCAGCGGGCCCACGATCATCGCGCCGAGGAACATCGGGATCGACGCGCCGACGGCGATGCCGACCGTGGCCACCGCGCCGACGACGGCGCCGCGCTGGCCGTGGACGATCCGGCCGCCGGTGTACCCGATCAGGACCGGCAGCAGGAAGTTGATCATCGGGTCGACGAGCTCGGCGATGTGCGCGTTGGGCGTCCACCCGCTCGGGATGAACAGCGCGGTGATCAGGCCCCAGGCGATGAACGCGCCGATGTTGGGCATGACCATGGCGGCGAGATGGCCGCCGAATCGCTGGATGGTGACCCGTGCGCGTTCGGCCCTCGACGGAGTTGCTTCCTCTTCGCGCTCCGCAGTGGTAGTCATCGTTGGCTTCCTTCTCTGGAAAAGGGTTTGGAGGGTTTTGCCATCCAGCGATGGCGTCGAGCGGGACGAAGGTGGTGCTATTCGCGCACTTTCTCGTCCCACTCCGGACGCGGGTCCACCCGCACTCGACGTGCCCCCACGTCTTCGGGACCCGGCATCGTGCTCCCGGGCAGCGACACCGCGGCCGCTCCCCAGGCGACGGCTGTGGCCAGCGCCTGCGGGCCACTCCCCCCTGCCGCCAGGAACCCGGCGAGCATCGCGTCGCCGGCTCCGACCGAGCTCCGCGGTTCGGCCGATGCGTTGGCGCACCAGACTCCCGCGTCTTCCACCAGCACGGCGCCCTTGCTGCCGAGACTGGCGAGTACCTTCCCCGCGCCGAGGGCGCGAAGCTCCTGGGCGGCGTCGACGACGTCGCGCACGGTGCCCAGCTGCCGACCGACCGCTTCCTCGAGCTCGTCGAGGTTCGGCTTGACCAGGGCCGGGCCGGCCTTGACCGCGGCGCGGAACGCCGGGCCGCTGGTGTCGATGACGACCTTGGCGCCGGTCGTCGCCAGGCGCGCGATCAGGTCGGCGTAGAAGTCGTCACCGGCGCCGGGCGGCAGGCTTCCCGCCGCCACCACCCATTCCGCGTCGTCCACATGGGACATCAGGGTGTCGCACAGGGTCTCCAGCTCCGCACCCGACAGGTGCGGGCCGCTCTCGTTCACCTTGGTGACGGTCGCGTCCGGCTCGACCACGCTGATGTTGCTGCGCACCGGTTCGGCGGTGCGCACGCGGACGACGTCGATGTTGTAGTCGTGCAGCAGGCCGATCAGGTGGTCGCCGTCGGCGCCACCGGCGGGCACGACCGCCCGGGCCTTGAGTCCGTTGCGGACCAGCGCACGGGCCACGTTGATGCCCTTGCCGCCCGGCTGGACGCGCGCACCCGTCGCCCGGTGCAGCTCGCCCCGGATGAGCCGGTCGACCTCGACCGTCCGGTCGACGCTCGGGTTCGCCGTCAGGGTCACGAACACTTCAGCACACCTCCACCGGGGTCCTCGTTGGTTTGGTTGATATTGCCTGCGTTCATCTTCGTTTGCAAGACCCGACTTCACCCAAAGTTCAACCGTTATCATCGGGAGATCGTGATCTTCCCGCCCTGGCCTGGAAGAACTCCGCACACACGGTGAAGTCAAAAACCAACACAAAGCAATATCGCCACCACCGCCGCCGGGTACGGCAAGGCGGGCCGGGTGCCCCTCCGGAATCCGGAAGGACGCCCGGCCCGCCGCCGAGTTCCCGCACGTCACACCGCTCCGGCCGGTCCGCCGGGCGGCCACCACCGGGGTCACCGCACGAAGTCCGGCAGCGCGCGCGGAGGCCACGACCCGACCCCGAAGATGCCCATGGAGTAGGCCTTCGAGATCAGCGCCGGCCGGTTCTTCACCTTCATCTTCCGCAGCAGCGTCGTCACGTGGTACTCGACGCCGCCCCGGCTCATGTGCAGGTTGGCGGCCAGCTGGATCGTGGAGACCCCGGAGGCCACCCCTTCGAGGATCCGCGCGTCCATCTCGGACAGGACCTTCTTCTTGTGGCACGCGACCTGGTGGCCGCGGTCGTTCTTGTCCGGCCGGAAGACGACCGTCAGGCTGTCGAGCCGGTCGCCGAGGCCGTGCACCGTGGAGCCGATGAACTCGCCCGAGAGCGTCGTGCCGTTCTCCCGCATCACGAGGATGCGCTCGACGAACCGGCGCCGTTCGCCGCGGGCCAGCAGCCGCAGCTGGTTCTCGACCTTGCTCCGCACGCTGGGGTGCAGCAGGTCGCACAGGCTGGTCCCGGTCACCGCGTCCGAGCTGCGCTCGAAGACCCGGAAGAACTCCATGCTGGCCGACACCACGCGCAGGCGGTGGTCGAGGTTCACCATGCACATCTCGGGCGTGACCGCGTGGAGCGTGGGCTTGCGCGGGGCGGTCCGGCCGCCCCGGTCCACCAGGACGACACCGACACCCGCAGCCAGATCCGCAACGTCCGCACTCATGAAGGCATTCCTTTCTCCGGCTGGAAGCTGAACCACCCGGGGCGAAAAGGCCGGCGGCGGGGAAGGTCTCGGTGACCGTGTGAGCCGCTCTCCGGGGTGATGCAGATCATGTTATGCACGCTTGATTATCACCGGCAACACAATCCGGACACCTGGTCTTAACACTGTGGTGCGGTGGCGGCGGGGGTACGGAGGTACGGAGGGCGGTGGGGTGCGGTGCGGTACCGAACCCCGTACCGCACGGGCAAAATCGCTGCCCTTTCGCACTTTCCGCCTGGGAAAAGGGGGTCCGAACCAGCACCCCGCGCGCCGCACCGGGCTCCGAACCGTGGTGCGGACCCGCACCGGTCCGCACGCCGGGTGGTACGGACCCCGCACCCCGCGGTGCGGCAAGGGAAATCAGTTCTCGGGTTCGAGCGCGCCGAGGCGCTCGACGAGCTCCGAGCGGCCGCTCACCTCGAGCTTGCGGTAGGTGCCGGTCAGGTTCTTTTCGATCGCCCGCCGGGTGACGCCGAGCGAGTCGGCGATCCGCTGGTTCGTCCAGCCGCGCACCACGAGCCGCGCGACCGTCGCCTCGGTCTTCGTCAGGTTCCCCATGCTGTCACCGGAAAGCCGCAGCACCGGGCCGTTCAGCTCGGTCTCCCCGCTGCCGTCCAACCAGGACGCGCCGATCAGCTTGACCTGCTCCCGGCCCTCGGCCAGCAGCTCCTCGGCCTCCGGCAGCCCGGCGTCGAGCAGGCGGGTGCCCAGGATGACGGCGGTGCGGGCGCGTTCGACGACGTTCTCCGACTCGCGGACGATGCCGGCGGCCTCCTGCAGCAGCGCGATGCCCTCGGCGCCGCCGGTCAGCATGCCTTGCAGGCGCAGGGAACGCCCGACGCTGAGCGGTGTCCCCCAGCGCTGCGCGTACTGGTCCTCCTCGGACGCGTGCGCCTGGGCGGCGGCCAGGTCGCCGAGGCGCTGGCGCACCAGTGCGGCCCAGATCCGCCACGGGTACTGCGGGGTGTTGACCCAGCCCTCGCGCTCCAGCCGGCGGCCGCAGTCGAGGAACCGGCCCAAAGCCGTGGCCGGGTCGCCGCGGACCAGGTCGACCATCCCGCGGGTCAGCCGCCGGGCGGCGAACACCCGGTGGTCGGTGCTGTCCATCGGCACGGCCAGCAGCCGCTCCCCCAGCTCGGGGTCCTGGGTTTCCAGGGCGACCTGGGCGAGCGTGGTGACCGACCGCGCGAGCGCGTCCGGCCAGGCTTCGTGGCCGGCCCCTTCGAGCACACCGAGCGCGATCCGCCGGGCCTTGGCCAGCTCCCCTTGCGCCAGCTTGACTTCCGCGGTTTCGGCGGCGATCAGCGGCGCGGTGCCGGGCCAGTGTTCCTGGGCCGCCTGCGCGGCCGCGGTCAGCGCGGGCTCGAGCACCGCGGCGCGGTCGGCCAGCACCGTCGTGGACACCAGCAGCGGCAACGACGTGTAGGCGTGGCGCGGGTCGAGCGGCTCCTCGCTGATCAGTCGCTTGAGGACGGTCTCGACGTCGTCGGCCGCGACGCTGCCCGAGAGCACCGCGGCGTGCAGCAGCACCACCGCCAGCTCGCGGCCCGCGGGCGAGTCCAGCCGCTCGGCCCGGTCGAGCTCGGTGAGCCGGGCCAGCGCGGCGTCGCCGCCCGGCGGCTGCCCGACCCCCGGGTACCAGCTGCGCGCCTCGGCCCGCAGCGCGAGCTCGACCGGTTCGCCCGCGCGCAAGGCGGGTTCGACGGCGGCGCGCACGGCCGCGCCGAGGCTCGGCGCCGACGCGGCGAACGCGGGTGGGATCCACAGCGCCGCTTCGGCCTGCTGCGGTCCGGCCGGCAGCAGCGACAACGCCTGCGACAGGTGCCGGGCGGCGGCGACGAGGTCGAACCCGCGTTCCGCGGCGGCCAGCTCGACGAGCAGCCGGCCGCGCTCCTCGCTGTCGGGCGCGGTGTTCAGCAGCGCCCGGCGCAGGTAGCGCGCCGCCAGCTCACCCGCGCCGCGCTCGAGCACGGTCACCGCGGCCGAGCTGAGGATCCGCACTTCCCAGGGGTCTTCGGCGGTGCCGACCTTCATCAGCGTTTCGGCGACGCGCTCGGCCGGGCGGCCGTGGTCGTAGAGCAGCCGGGCGGCGCGCCGGTAAAGGGTTTCCCGCAGCTCCACCGGGATCGCGGACTCGACGCCGTCCCGCACGCTCGTGGTGACGAACCCGATCCGGCCGTCCCGGCGGTCGGCCAGGCGCAGCCGTTCGAGGTGCTGCACCGCCGAGGAGTACTCGACGTCGTCGAGGCCGGCGAGGTCGGCGGCGAGCCCGGGTTCGGCGAGGTCACCGAGCACAGCGACCGCGCGGGCCAGCGCGAGCACCGCGGGCGGCTGCGACCCCAGCGACATCAGCACGCGGTGGTCGAGCACCCGCACCGCTTCGGCCTCCGCGGCGGCGGTCTGCGCGGCGATCGGCCGCAGCCCCTCGGCGACCAGTCCGGTGAGGACGGTCGCGACGTCGGCGGGGTTGCCGCCGGAGACGCGGTGCAGCATCGCGGTGAACGGCTCTTCCGCGCGCTCGCCGAAGGCGACTTCGGCCATCGACGCGACCCCGGACGCCGAAAGCGGGGCGGGCACCACGATCCGCGCGGCCGCCGTCACCAGCTCGTGCACCAGCGGGTACTTCGGCGCCTCGCACTCGTCGGCCAGCGCCAGCGCCAGCAGGATCCGCGACCCGCTCAGCCGCTTGGCGAGGTACCCCAGCAGCCGCAGCGATCCCTGGTCGGCCCACTGCAGGTCGTCGACGATCACCACGACGAGGTCGTCGTGGGACATCGCGTGCACGACCGTGTGCAGTCCATAAAGGACCGCTTCGGTCGGCAGGTAGTGCTCGTGGCCGTTGGTGATGAGCCGTTCTTCGGTCAGCGCGCGCAGGATCTGCTCGGACGCGCCCTGGAACCAGCGGTCCCGTTCGGCCTCGCCGGCGGCGACGAGCACCGGGCGGCACAGCTGCTGGGCGATGCCGAACGCGAAGTCCTCTTCCAGCCGGGTGGCGTCCGCGCGCAGCACCCGCGCGCCCGCGCCGAGCGCCGCGGCCGTCGTGTCGCGCAGCAGCGCCGACTTCCCGCTGCCGGCCGGGCCGCTGATCAGCAGCAGCGAGCCGTCACCGCCCGCGGCCGCGTTCAACGCGGTCGCGATCGCGGCCCGTTCGGCGTCACGCTCCAGCAGCACCGGTCATCAACTCGCCGCGGTGCCGGGGCTCATCAGCTCGGCGAGCTGCCCCCGGCCGGTCACGGTCAGCTTGCGGTAGATCCGGGTCAGGCGCAGCTCGACCAGCCGGCCGCTCAGCTGCAGCGCCCGGGCGATCTCCGGATTCGTGCGGCCCGCGGCGGCGAGCGCGGCGATCCGGGCCTCCTGTTCGGACAGGGCGCCGGCGGGAGCGCCGGGCGCGGGCCGGAAACCGGGGTCGGAGCCGTGGCGGGCCAGCCCGCCCGAAACCTCGCGGATCTTCTCCGCGAGCCCGGCCGGCAGCAGTTGCGGCCGCAGGGTCGCCACCCGCCCGAGCAGCGCGGCGGCCTCGGTGGTGTCGCCGTCTTCGAGCCGTGCGGCGGCCAGCTCGGTGACGGCCGTCAGGAAGTCGACGCGGCGGGCGGTGCCCTCCAGCAGGGTCACGGCGCGTTCGAGGTGCGCCCGGCGCTCGGCGCCGGTGAAGATCTCGGCCAGCCGCAGGCTCGTGGCGCCGCGGGCGCCCGGCACCCCCCAGGTTTCCGCGCGGTCGAGCGCTTCGCGGGCCAGTTCGCCGGCGTCGGCGCCGGAACGGGCCGAGGCGAGCGCCGCACCGGTCCGCCACGGTAGGTCGACGGGGTTGCCCTCGCGCCGCCCCGCGGCGCCGGGGGGGGGGGGGGGGGGGGGTGGGGGGGCGGCCCGCGCGTCGCCCTCGTCCCGGTATGTGAGACCCCGTCGCCCCAACA
>NZ_JBVJON010000006.1:11054-153213 GCF_055583145.1 Amycolatopsis sp. NPDC104819
GCCTCTTTTCGGATCTGGTTCGAGTGTTTCGTGGGCCGGTTCGTCGGCGTGGGGGCCGAAACGGGCGGGGGAGGGCGCCGCACCGTTCCACCACGGGGGGGGGGGGGGTTTCCCCCCCCCCCCCCCCGCGCCCCCGCGGCCGGCCGCGGTGAAGGCTTCGAGCGCGGCCCGCGCGTCTCCCTTGGCCAGGTGCGTGAAACCGCGTTGCACCAACAGGTATCCGGCCGCCGAGCCGTCGTCGGCGCCGGCCGGGAGCACCGCGCCCACCGCGCGTTCGGCTTCGTCGACGCGCATCGCGGCCAGCGCCACCTCCGCGCGCACGGCCAGCAGGCCCGGCAGCGCCCGCGGGTGCCAGGCCCGCTCCGGCAGCCGCGCCACGGCGGCGTCGAGGTCGGCTTCGGCCTGGCCGAGGTTGCCGCGCCGCACCTCGCAGCGCGCCCGCAGCAGCAGTGCGTTCGCCGCGGCCGCGCGCGCCCCGGCGTGGGTCGCGTCCTGGTGGACGTCGGTGAGGCTGAGCACGGCTTCGGAAAGCTCGTCGGCGCAGAGCAGCACCCACGCGGCCTGCAGGCGCAGCGTGTACGGGAGGCTCGCGCCCGGTTCGAGCGCCAGCCGGGCGAGCTCCCGCGCGCGGCCGGGCCGCCGCCCGCTGCGGGCGAGCCGCACCGCGTACGTCGCCGCGCGCACGGGATCGGTGTCGCCGGGTGCGGACTCCGGCGCGTCGAACCCGGGGACCGGGACGACCGGGCCCGCCGAGCAGTCGTCCTGCGCCAGCCGGCCGAGCGCGGCCAGCGCGGCCGTCCCGGCGGCGAACGCGCTGCGCCGGCGGCAGGTCGCGGCGATCACCCGGTGCGCGGTGCGGGTGTCCCCGCGGGCGAGCAGGTGGTCGGCGGCTTCGAGCAGGACCGCGCCGGAGACCTCGGGACCGGTGTCGAGCAGGACGCGCTGCAGGCGCTGGTCGCTCAGCTCCGGCTGGTCGGCGATCTCGGCCAGGGCCAGGCCCAGCATCAGCTTCCGGCGTTCGGCCGGGCTGACCGGCTCCCGCAGGGCCCGCCCGAGCAGCCGGGCCGCGCCGGCGTCGTCACCGAGGGCCCGGCGCTGCTCCGCGGCCCGGCGCAGGGTCGCGACGGCCCACGACGCGCCGACCGGGCGCACGGTGGCCAGCAGCTCGGCGAGCTGGTCGTCCGGCACGGCGGCGCGGTAGGCGAGCTCGACGCACCGGGTGGCGAGCTCACCGCGGTCGGCGGCGCTCAGCGAGCCGAGCGCCGCGTCGGCGGTGGCGTCGTCGGCGATGCGCGTCGGCGCGTCTTCACGCACCAGGCCGAAGCCGACCAGCTGGCGCAGGGCGTCGCCGACGCGGCCGGCGAGCGGGCCGGCCAGCGTCGTCACGAGGTCGAAGTCGAGCAGGCCGCGGCACACCGCGATGGCCCGGAGCAGGTTCAGGGCGTCGGCGGGCAGGGCCGCGATCGACACGGCGAGCTCCCCGGCGCGGACGTCGGCCAGGTGCGCGGTGACGGCGGGCAGGTGCGCGGCGACCGGGTCCTGCCCGGCCGCGGCGAGCCGTTCGAGCACCGGCGCGACCAGCGCGGGCCGGCCGCCGGTGGCCTCGTGCAGCCCGGCGGTGAACCGCGGGTCGGCGTGGCTGCCGGGGAAGCGGCCGGCGACCAGCTCCCGCAGGCCGTCTTCGGTGAGCAGCCGGACGACGGCGGTCTCGCCGCCGGGCGCGGCCGGGGGCTCACCGGTGGCCAGCACCGAGCGGACCAGCAGCATCGGCGCCTGCTGCAGCCGGTGTTCCATCGCTTCGAGCCAGGCCGTCGAGCCGGGGTCGGCCCACTGGACGTCGTCGACGGCGATCAGCAGCGGGCCCTGGCTCGCGACGCCCACGAAGTCGCCGCACAGGGTCGGGATCGAGCGGTCGGCCGAGGCGCGGCCGCAGGAGCGGGCCCCGCCGTCGAGGCGGCAGTCGGCGTCGGCGAGGTCGGCGAAGAGCCGGTTGATCACCCCGCGGTGCACGGCGGACTCCCCGGGCGAGCAGGACGCGAAGGCGGTGGTCACCCCCGCTGTCCTGGCCTCGCGCACGACGGCGTCGAGCAGCGCGCTGCGCCCGGTGCCACGCGGCCCGGCGACGGTCACCTGACCGGACCGCCCGGCCAGCAGCCCGCGGATGCCGCGGCGCAGCACACCGAGCTCGTCTTCCCGCTCGACGAGCTCGGTGTGCCGAGCAGCGGTGCGGCGCGAGCGGTCGTCCCGCTCCCCGAGCCACGGCACGGTCAGCACCGGCGCGGCGACCGGGAGGGCGGGCCGTCCGGAAGTGCGCAGGACAGGCGCGACCGGCAACGCCGATCCGGCTCTACCTGGTCCGGGCACCACCATCACCCTCCGCCCGCAGCGGTTTCTGGCCCGTCACCCGGAGTTCACGAACGAGTGACGTGGCTATGCAGCCTAAGACGATGAATGTTGGTTTAACAAGTCCGGCGCCTTCGTTTTGTCTGTACTTGACCCCCAGCGTCAACGCACTACCCACGTAGACCCAGAAACCCCTACATTCCGGACCGCGAGCTTGACACCCAGGCAGGGCGGTCGGTGAAGGTGACTCACCAGCCCTGTCGGATCCGTTTCGAGGCCGCGAACATGAAAAAGTCCCACGATCGCCGCGTCGCAACCAGCCCGGCGACGTCCCTGTCCTTCGGCGGCTGGGGCGACTACACGGTGTGGGCCGAACATGGATTCACACCCAAACCCAAGTCCAGCCCCACGCCGCAGGCGGATGGTGACGGTGCGCGACCGGAGGGTGACGGCCCGGCTCGGCCGGCCGAGCGGCGTGGTCGCGGCGAGGAAGCCGAGGCCGGGGTCACCGAGGGTGAGCCGGCCGCCCGAGGCGGGCACCGGCGGCCGCGCGGCGACGAACCGGCCCGGGCTCGCCGGCCCGGCGAGAGCGCCGGCTCCCGCGACGGTGACCGCACCCGGGGCCGGGGCAAAGCCGCCCTGCGCGCGGACGATGCCGCCGGTCCCCGAGTCGCGGCAAGGGCGGGCAAGGCCGCCGACGGCACTCCCCGAGGCAAGACGGCATCCGGCGAGATCGCCGGCCACACCCCAAGCCGCGGCACTCCAGCGCACGGAAACACCAGACCCGGCGATGCGGCCGACCGCGCCACCACTCCCCAAGGCAGAACAACGCCCGGCGAGACCGCAGACCGCACCGCCGCTCCCCGGAGCAAGACAGCACCCGGCCAAACCGCCGCCCACACCCCAAGCCGCGGCACCCCCACCCACCGCACCCCGGAACCCGCCGCCCCCAGCACCCCCACGCGCCGCATCCCCGGCCGCGCCGCATCCCCCGCCGAAACCCGCCCGCTCCCGCCCTACATCCGCGGCAGCATCCCCCCGCCTCCGCCGGCCCGGGACCTCCTCCCGCCCGAAGTCATCGTCAGCGCCACCGGGCGGCACCGGCGGGCCGGGGTGCTCGCGCCCGATCTCGCCGCCGTCTGCCGGATGTGCCAAATCCCGACCTCGATCGCCGAGGTCTCCGCCTACCTGCTGCGGTCGCTGGACGACACCCGCGCGCTCGTGCGGGAAGGCGTCGACGCCGGGCTGCTCGTCGCCGCGGCCGCCGAGCTCGGGGTTGCCGGGCGGCCGCCGCTCGCGCTGCTGCACCGCGTTCACCAGGGACTGCTCCGGCTGTGAACTAGACACTTCCAGGAACGGGCGAACCTACGCTTCGGAGCATGGCGACCCAACTACTGGCGTCCTCCGACGTACTGAGCTACGTCAGCGAGCATTCGCAAGCCGAGGACGAGATCCTGCGCGAACTGCGCGACGAGACGGCGGCGCTGCCCATGGGGGCGGCGATGCAGGTGTCCGCGGAAGAAGGCCGGCTGCTCGCGATGCTGGTCAAGCTCACCCGGGCGCAGCTGGTGGTGGAGGTCGGCACCTTCACCGGGTACAGCTCCCTCTGCCTGGCCCGGGCCCTGCCCGACAACGGCCTGCTCATCACCTGCGACGTCACCGACCGCTGGCCCGCCTTCGGCCGGCCCTACTGGCAGCGGGCCGGGGTCGAAGACAAGATCGACCTGCGGATCGCGCCCGCCATCACGGTGCTCGACACGCTCTTCTACGAGTACAGCCCGGGCACCGTCGACCTGGTCTTCATCGACGCCGACAAGGTCGGGTACGCCGCCTACTACGAGGCCGCGCTCGGCCTGCTCGCGCCGGACGGCCTCATCGTCGTCGACAACACGCTCTTCTTCGGCCGCGTCACCGATCCCGAAGCGCAGGACCCCGACACGGTCGCCATCCGCGAGTTCAACCGCTTCGTCCGCGACGACCCGCGCGTGGAGATCTCGCTGCTGCCGATGGCCGACGGCATCACGCTCATCCGCCGGGCGAACTGAACCCCCGCAAGCGAAAGAGGCCGCCACGCCCGACCCGTGGCGGTCTTTTTCCCTGCCCGCACAACGGAAACGCAGAAGCCCGCCTCGCGGGTCGCGAGACGGGCCTCTGCGGTGAAACGGCTCAACGCACCCCGGCGGGCTCGGTGAGGTCGGGCGCCACCAGGGTCACCGTCGTGGGCTCCTCCTGCGGCGCCGGCTCCAGGTGCAGGCGCTGCAGGCCGGGCGCCTCGCCGTCGGGCAGCACGGCCGCGCACGCGCACGCGTCGTCGGCGAACCCGGCGAAGCGGTAGGCGATCTCCATCATCCGGTTGCGGTCGGTCGGCCGGAAGTCGGCGACCAGGTGCGCGTCGGCGGTCGTGGCCTGGTTGGCCAGCCAGCGCAGGATGATCGAGCCCGCGCCGAACGACACGACCCGGCACGACGTCGCCAGCAGCTTCAGGTGCCAGAACTCGTCGAACGTCTCGAGCAGGATCACCCCGACCGCGCCGTGCGGGCCGAAGCGGTCCTGCATGCTGACCACCAGCACGCGGTGCGACGGGTCGTCGAGCAGGCTGCGCAGCTTCTCGTCGGAGTAGTGGATGCCGGTGGCGTTCATCTGGCTCGTGCGGCGCGTCAGCTCCTCGACGCGGGACAGCTCGGAGTCGGTCGCCGGCAGGATCGTCATGCGCAGGTCCAGCGAGCGCAGGAAGTCCTCGTCCGGGCCGGCGAACCCGGCCTGGGCCTCCTGCCGCCGGAAGGACGCCTGGTACATCTGGCGCCGCCGCCGCGAGTCGACGGTGACCGTGGCCGGGCTGAACTCCGGCAGGCCCGCCAGCTCCAGCACGTCTTCGGCGCGGTAGGTGCGCACCTGCGGGTGGTGATAGGTCACCTCGGCCCGCTCGCTGTCGCGGTCGTCGACGAACGCGATCGTCTCGAGGGCGAACTTGAGGTCGTCGGCGATTGCCTTGACCGACTGCGACTTCGGGTGCCAGCCGATCTGCGGGAGCACGAAGTACTCCGCCAGACCCAGCTCCTCCAGCCGCGCCCAGGCGTGCTCGTGGTCGTTCTTGCTCGCGACGGACTGGAGGATGCCGCGCGCGTCGAGGGTCTTCACCAGCTCGCGGACCGCGGGGGCCACCTCGACCGAGCCGTCCTCCAGCAGCGTGCCGTTCCACAGGGTGTCGTCGAGGTCCCACACCAGGCACTTGACCATGGTCGTGCTAGCCACCGGACTCCTCCTCAGTCGCCGGAATTCACGAGGACACGGGTGTGCCCCGCCAGGATGAGCTGGCAGATCTCGTTGCTGCCTTCGATGAGCTCCATCAGCTTCGCGTCGCGGTGCGCGCGGGCGACCACGTGGCCGTCCTGCGCCGCCGCCGAAGCCAGCACCTGCACCGCCGCGCCCGAGCCGCGGGCCGCCGCGGTCGAGCTGACGTACTTGGCCAGCACGGTCGCGACCACCATCTCGGGTGAGCGCTCGTCCCACGCGCGGCTGGCGTGCTCGCAGACGCGCGTCGCGGCCTGCTCGTCGGCGTACAGGTCGGCCAGGTGCCGGGCGACGAGCTGGCGGTCGGCCAGCGGCAGGCCGCCCTGGCGCCGCCGCGTGGCGTGCCCGCCGGCGGCGGCCAGGCAGGCCCGCAGGATGCCGACGCAGCCCCACGCCACCGAGATCCGGCCGTAGGCCAGCGCGGTCGTGACCAGCATGGACAGCTCGACCCCGCCGCCGCCGAGCACCGCCGAGCGGGGCAGCCGGACGTCGTGGAGCCGGACGGTCGAGTGGCCGGCGGCGCGGCACCCGCTGGGGTACGGGACGCGCTCGACGGTGACGCCCTCGGCGTCCGCCGGGACGACGACCGCCGTGCCGAGGCCGTCGAGCTCGCCGACGACCACGATCAGGTCCGCGTAGGCCGCGGCGGTGATCCAGACCTTCTCGCCGTTGACCACGACGTCGTCGCCGTCGGCGCGGACCGTCGTGGCCACTGTGGACAGATCACTGCCCGCGGCGGGTTCGCTGAACGCCACCGCGGCGAGGTCGCCCGAGGTGAGCCGGCCGAGGTAGCGGGCGCGCTGGGCCCGGTCGCCGAAGCGCTGGATCGTCCACGCCGCCATGCCCTGGGAGGTCATGACGCTGCGCAGCGAGCTGCACAGCGAGCCGGCGTGCGCGGTAAACTGTCCATTGTGGATACTGCTGGCGCCGACGCCGCCGAACATGGCGGGCACCTCGGCGCACAGCAGGCCACGGGCGCCCAGCGCGCGCAGCAGGTCCTCGGGCAGCAGGCCGTCGACGTCCCAGGCCGCCGCCCGGTCGCCGACCCGCGCAGTCAGCTCGGCGGCGGCCGCCTCGAGGGGGTTGTCACTCATCGAGCAGACGCCCCACGAGCGAGGTCATGCCCTCGACGGTGCGGAAGTTGTCCAGTTTCAGGTCCGGGCCGACGATCGCGATGCCGTAGGTCTGCTCGAGGAACACGACCAGCTCCATGGCGAACATCGACGAGACCAGCCCGGTGCGGAAGAGGTCCTGGTCGACCGGCACGTCCTGCTTGACGCGCCCGGTCAGGAACTCCCGGATCTCCCGCGTCACGGCCTCCGGCGTGCGTGCCGGGGTTGCGGTGGTGGAGACGTCGTTCACTCAGAACACCTTCCCGTACTCGTAAAAGCCCCGTCCGGTCTTCCGGCCGAGGTGGCCGTCGGCCACTTTGGACTGCAGCAGCGCGCACGGGGCGTGCCGCGGGTCGCCGGTGCGTTCGGCCAGCGCCCGCAGCGCGTCCGCGAGGTTGTCCAGGCCGATCAGGTCGGCGGTGCGCAGCGGGCCGGTCGGGTGACCGAGGCAGCCCTGCATGAGCTCGTCGACCGCCTCCACCGACGCGGTGCCCTCTTCGACCAGCCGCGCGGCGTCGTTGATCATGGGGTGCAGCAGCCTGCTGGTGACGAACCCGGGCGAGTCGCGCACGACGATCGGGCGGCGGCTCAGCCGTTCCAGCAGGCCCAGCACCGAGTCCAGAGTGGACTGCCCGGTGCGCGGGCCACGGACCACCTCGACGTTCGGGATGAGGTAGGCCGGGTTCATGAAGTGCGTCGCCAGCAGGTCCGCGGGCCGCTCGAGAGCGTCGGCCAGCTCGTCCACCGGGATGCCGGAAGTGTTGGTGATCAAGGGTGTCCCCGGGGCGACCAGCGCCGCCAGCTCGCCGAGCACGCTCGCCTTGACCTTGTCGTCTTCGATGACCGCTTCGATGACCGCCGTCGCGTCCTTCGCCGCGCCCAAGCCGGTCGTCGCGGTCAGCTCGCCTTCGGCGACGTCGGGGAACGCGCCCATCAGGCGGCCGTGCCGCAGTTGCTGCGCCACCCGCCGTTTCGCGGATTCCACCGCCTCGCCGTCGGTTTCGACGAGCGTGACCGGAACCCCGTGTCCCAGTGCCATCGCCGTGATGGCCGAGCCCATCACCCCGCCGCCGATCACGGCCGGCCGATCCTGCGCCTGCCCGCCCACCGCGCCTCCTGAGTCTCCGGGATTCTTCCCTGGTGCCAAGGAAGCGTCGGGCACGGCGGTGCCAGTGGTCAACGAACCGGCGGCAACTCTAGGGTTTTCCGTCCGGCCCGGCCGCGCCCGGATCGGCGCGCAGCACGCCCAGCGCCGCGAGGTCGCCCATCCACGCGCGCAGCGATCCCGTCAGCTCCGCCGGTTCGACGTCGCAGGTGGGCGCGAGGGCGCGCGCGGCGGCCGCGGGATCCCAGTCGTGCTGGGCCAGCGCGATCCACATCGCCGCGCCGAGCCCGCTGGCGAGCACGCGGTGCTCCCCGGTGGGCAGCACCATTTCGAGCACGCCGGTGTCGTCGACGACCACCGCTAGCCCGGGCACCGGACGCATGGCGCTCCCCCGGGTTCTCCGTGCGCCACCGGGCGCGTGCGGCCCCCGTGCGGCCGCATCCTCGTCACAGCGCCGGTTCCGGCGCGAGCAGGCCACCGGGGAACCGCTCCTGCAGCTGGGCGCGGCCGGTGACCCCCAGCTTGCGGTAGACGCTCGTCAGGTGGATCTCGACGGTCCGCACGGCCAGCTGCAGCGCGTCCGCGATGGTCCGGTTGGTGGCGCCGGTCGCGGCGAGCTCCCCGACCCGCCGTTCGCCCAGGGTCAGCACGTCGGTGACGCTGCCGGTGACCGCGTAGTTGCGCCCGCCGGCCGCCGTGACGCCCGCGCGGGCCTCCTCGGCCCGGCCCCAGAACCCGGACCGCACCGAACGGTCCACAGCGGACCGGAACCGCCGGCGCGCGCCCTGGTGGTCACCGGCGCGCAGGAGGGCCCGGCCCAGCGCCGTCTCCGCCTCGGCCAGGTGCCAGGACGCCGCGGTGCCGGCGAGCACCTCGGCCGCCGCGGTCAGCCCGTCGACGGCGGCGCCGCCTTCGGCCACCAGCCCGCGGCCCAGCAGCGCGAGGCCACGCGCGGACGCGGTTCCCCACGCCCGGGCCAGTTCTTCCCCGTGCGCCACGAGCCCGGCGGCCTCCTCGCGCCGGCCGAGCCGGACGAGCACGCGGGCGCCGTCGAGCCACCACGGGACGAACAGCGGGTTGGCCCCGCCTTCCGCCCGCAGCGCGTCGCCGCAGCGGCGGGCGTGGCCCAGCGCGCCTTCGAGGTCGCCGCGCGCCTCGGCCAGCCGCGCGCGGGCCAGCAGGTGGGCGGGAAAGCGCAGGACGGACCCGTCGAGGCCGAAGTGGTCGGCGCGGGCCAGCGCCGCGGCCGCGCCTTCGGTGTCGCCCTGCTGCAGCAGGGCGAGCGCCTGGGCGACCAGGGGCGCGGTCGCGAGCTCGGCGCGGTCGTCGCGCTCGGCCGCCCGCACGGCCGCCGAAGCGTCCGACAGGGCACGGGAAAGGTCGCCCGCGCCGCACGTCAGCCACGAATGCGCGGTCAGCGTCACGACTTCCGTCCAGCCGGTGTCGCCGCGCACGGGCCCGGGCGAGAGCCCGCCGAGGGCGGCCAGTGCCTCGTCGACTTCGTCCGCGGCGAACAGCACGAAGGCGGCCAGCGAGCAGGCCCACCGCACCGAGGGTTCCGGCCGTTCCAGGGCCCGGCGCGCGCAGGAGACCGCGAGGTCGCGGTCGGCGCCGCGGATCATGTGCGCCAGCGACGCCAGGGCCAGCACGCTCACCTCGGCCGACGTCTGGCCGGTCAGCCCGGACATCGACGGCAGGCGCGCGCCGACGAGCTCGAGGGTGCCGGGCTGTTCGAACGCGACCGCCAGCAGCGCGGCTTCCAGCTCCGTGCGCAGGACCCGGCCGGCGTCCCCGGCGGGGTCGGCGTCGAGCTGCTCGAGCGCGCCGGTCAGCAGGCTGGTCGCTTCGGCCGCTTCGCCGGCCGAAAGCGCGGCGATGGCCAGCTGCAGCGAGATGCGCGCGCGGCTGCCCGTGTCTTCGGCCAGCCCGGACATCCCGGCGAGCGTCGCGTAGGCGGCCAGCGGGTCGCGCACGCCGACGAGCCGGGCGAACTCGATGCGCACCGGCATGTCCTGCGGCCGGTCGGCGACGAGGACCCCGAGGTAGCGCGCGGCGTCGTGCGGCCGGCCCGCACGCTCGGCGGTGCGCGCGGCTTCGGCGAGCACGTCCCGCATCCAGCGCTCCGGCAGCCGGCGGCGCCCGACCAGGTGCCCGGCGACGTCTTCGGGGGCGCGGCCGCGGTCGTTGAGCAGCCGGGCCGCGGTCAGCCGCAGCGGGTCCAGCCGCCGCTCGGGTACGCCGGCCAGCACGGCGTCGCGGACCGCGGCGGAGGCGAGCTCGCGCCCGTCCGCGCGCAGCACGTGTTCGGCGGCCAGGACGCCGAGGGCGTCCGCGGCGAGTGGTTCGGGCACCCCGCCGAGCAGGCCGGCGAGCTCCACGTCGGGCCGGCCGAACACCGCCACGGCTTCGGCCACCCGCCGCACGTGCTCCGGACGGCCGGCCAGCACGCGCTCGACCAGCCGGGCGCGGGCGGCCGGCGCCAGCGCCCGGGCTCGCGCCAGAGCCGCTTCCCCCGGGGCGAAGCCGTCGAGGTGCAGCGCGGCGCAGATCTCCCCGAGCAGAGCCGGGTTGCCGCCGGTCAGCTCGGCCAGCTCGGCGGTGAAACCGGGCCCCGGCCGCTCGGGCCACCACGCGGCGACCGCCTCGGCGACGTCGGGCTCGCCGAAGGCGCCCAGGTCGACGGTCTCGACGTCACCGGGCGGCAGGGTCATCGGCGGCCACAGCGGCCGGTCGGCGGGCCGCTGCGCGACGACGACCAGCAGCGGCTGCTCGGCCCCCCGGTGCGCCTGGTGGGCCAGCACCCGCACGGAGGCCTCGTCGCAGTGGTGGAAGTCGTCGAGCAGGACGACGACCGGGCCGGTCGCGGTCAGCTCGGCCAGGCGGCGGCCGAGCCGCCGCGAAAGCACCGCCACCGGCATCCCGTAGCGGCCCCCGGCGTCCGGGAGCAGCCCTTCGACGGCGTTCCCGGCGCTGCCGCCGGGACGACGGCAGGTTTCCGACAGCACGGTCGCGCGGTCACCCGCGACCCGCGCGAACTCGGCCAGCAGCGCCGTCTTGCCGGTGCCGGTCGCCCCGCGCACCCGCACCAGGGTCGCCGAACCGGCCCGCGCGTTGGCGAACGCCGAACCGAGGACCTCCAGCTCCCGCCGCCGGCCCACCACGCGGCCGGCGACAGCCGTCACCTCCGCCATCCTCACCCCACTTTCACGGAAGGCGGCGGCCGCCCAGTCCTTCGTCGTCGGCGCCGTGCCACATTTCCCGCGCGTACGGCGCGTCGGGCACGGGAATCCGGTCGGTGGCCACGCCGAGCGGGACCACGGGCAGCTCCCCCAGCCCGGTTTCGATCCAGCCGAGGTCGCTCATCAGGCGCCGCATCGGCGGGGTGTCACCGTGGATCCGGTGCAGCGACTGGATGGCTCGGCGCAGTTCGGTCGCCTTGCGCCGGGCGGCGGTGAGCGCGTCGGCAGTCATCGGGGCTCCTCTCGGGCAGGGCAGAGCGGGTGGCCGTGGCCCGGCCGGACCGCGTGCCCCGCCGACGTTAGGGGCCTTCGCACCCGGAAAACCCCGGACCTCGCGGCGGTCCGGCGGGTGTGAGCGGCAACACTAGGGAATCCATGGCCGGGAGCGGCGTTGACTGGCTGATCTGAACCCGCGTCGAAGGGAAGAGCTCTCGTGAACATCGCGGACAACGCCACCACGTCGTGGATCCGCCGGTACCACCCCGCCCCCGGCGCGGGGACCCGGCTGGTCTGCTTCCCGCACGCCGGTGGCTCGGCGAGCTACTTCCACCCGGTCTCGGCCCGGTTCGCCCCGGCCGTCGACGTCGTCTCCCTGCAGTACCCGGGGCGCCAGGACCGGCGGCGGGAGCCGAACCTCGACTCCATCGCCGCGCTCGCGGACCTGGTCGCCGACGAACTGGCGGCCCTGTCGGACAAACCGGCTGTCTTCTTCGGACACAGCATGGGCGCGGTCCTCGCCTTCGAAACCGCGTGGCGGCTCGAACGGCGCGGGGTCCGGGCGCCCGGCGCGGTGATCGCGTCCGGCCGGCGCGGGCCGTCGACCTTCCGCGACGAGCGGGTCCACGAACGGGACGACGACGGGATCCTCGACGAGGTCCGCGAGCTCAACCGGCTGGACAAAACGGTCATCGGCGACGACGAGATCCTGCGGATGGCGCTGCCCGCCATCCGCGCCGACTATCGGGCGATCGAAACCTACAGCTGCCCGGCGGACCGGCGCGTCCGCTGCCCGGTCACCGTCCTCATCGGCGAGCGCGACCCGAAGGTGACCGCCGAGGAGGCCGGGAACTGGGGCGAGCACACCGAAGGCGGCTTCCGGCTGGAAGCGTTTCCCGGCGGGCACTTCTTCCTGGCCCGTCAGCAGAGCGCGGTGAACGCCGAGATCGAACGCGAGCTGCACGCCCTCACCGCTCCCGCCGCGGCATTGCACTCCGGGCGTGATTCAACATAAAGTAACATCACCAACCACACAGAACGACATGGCGGGGGTCGCGGGTGTACGCGGAAGAGCGTCAGCAGCTGATCCTCGAGCGAGCGCGCTCCAACGGCCGGGTCGACGTGGCCGAGCTGGCCGGCGAGTTCGCGGTGACGACGGAAACGATCCGCCGCGACCTCACCACCCTCGAGCGCCACGGGTCGCTGCGCCGCGTCCACGGCGGGGCGATCCCCATCGAGCGGCTCGGCTTCGAACCCGCGTTGAACACCCGCGAAAGCGTGATGACGGGGGAAAAGAAGCGGATCGGCAAGGCCGCGCTCGCCGAGCTCCCGGCGGAGGGCGCGATCCTGCTCGACGCGGGCACGACCACCGCGCACCTGGCCGAGGCGCTGCCGATCGACTGCAACCTCACCGTGGTCACCAACTCCGTGAACATCGCGCTGACGCTGTCCAAACGGCCCAACCTGACGGTGATGCTGGTCGGCGGCCGCCTGCGGGCGCGCACGCTGGCGTCGGTCGACTCGTGGGCCCTGCACTCGCTGAGCGAGACGTTCGTCGAAGTCGCCTTCATGGCCACCAACGGGTTGTCCGTCGAGCGCGGCCTGACCACCCCGGACCCGGCGGAAGCCATGGTGAAGCGCGCGTCGATCGCCGGCGCCCGCCGCGTGGTGCTGCTGGCCGACCACACCAAGGTCGGCAACGACCACTTCGCCCGCTTCGCCGAGCTGTCCGAAGTGGACACGTTCATCACCGACGGCGGCATCGACTCGACGGTGGCCGCCGAGATCGAGCGCGAAGGCGTGAACGTCCGGACCGCCTGAGCTACCAGCGCACCGGTAGTTCGTAGAGTCCGAAGAGGACTCCGTCGTGCTTGAACTCGAGCTCGTCGGACGGCACGGCCAGGCGCAGGCGCGGCACCCGCGCGAACAGCGTGTCCAGGGCGACCTCCATCTCCAGCCGCGCCAGGTTCTGCCCGATGCACTGGTGGATCCCGTACCCGAACGCCACGTGGTGGCGCGCCGAGCGGGCCGGGCAGAACTCACCGGCGTCTTCGAACACGGTGCCGTCGTGCCCGGCGGCCAGCCCGAGCGGCGCGACCCCTTCGCCGCGGCGGATGAGCTGGCCGGAGATCTCGAGGTCTTCGGTGGCGACGCGCAGGCTGACGACGTCGGAGATGGAGTAGAACCGCAGCAGCTCTTCGACGACGCCGTCATGACCGATCCACTGTGGATTGTTCAGCAGCGTGACCACGCCGAGGGAAAGCATGTTGGCGGTCGTCTCGTGCCCGGCGACCAGCAGCAGCATGGCGACCCCGAGCAGCTCGGCGTCGTCCAGCGCGCCGCCGGCGAGCAGCCGGCTGATGAGGTCGTCGGCGGGCTGCTCGCGCTTGGTCGCGATGAGCTCGGTGAGGTAGGTGTTGATCTCACCCAGCGCCACTTCCCGTTGCCGCGCGGTCGAAGCCAGGTTGACCAGGACCCGCGTGCGCGACTCGAAGTGCTCGTGGTCTTCGTAGGGCACGCCGAGCAGCTGGCAGATGACGAGCGAGGGCAGCACCAGGCAGAAGGCGGACACGAGGTCGGCGGAGTTCCCGGCGGCGAGCATGGCGTCGATCCGCTCGTCGACGACCCGCTGGATGCCCGGGCGCAGGTCCCGCACCTTCCGCACGGTGAACTCGGGGATGAGCAGCTTCCGGAACCGCGTGTGCTCGGGCGCGTCCATCGCGACGAACCACCCGGGCAGCGCCTCGGGAGCCCCGCCGGTGGCGGGAAAACCGGGCTTCGCCGGATCCGAGCTGAGCCGCGGATCGGTCAGCGCGGCCCGCACGTCCTCGTGCCGCGCGACCAGCCAGACGGGAGTTCCACCGGGCAGCATCGTGCGGCAGAGCCCGGGCCGGGCCCGCAGATCCGCGTAGCCATCGGGCGGCGTGACCTGGCCGGGCGCCCGCCGCGGGAAGTCGACGACGCCGGGTTCCGTACTCACCATGCACCGGTTCTACCGCGCCGCCCGCCCGGATCCCGCTTCGGCGGCGGAAGTCTGCAAAAACCCCTAGCCGGCCCACCCGGCCGGCGCAGCGTACCCCGGTCACGTTTCGCGCGCAGTCCGGCGGCAGTGTCCTCAGGGGAATGGGGCAGACCCGGAAGGTCCGGCGGGCAATGGTCGCGACGCTTCGTCCGCCTCGACGTACTTTCGAGGACGAAGATTCTTTTCCGATTCCGGAGAAAGGAACCACAATGGCGAACACCTGGGCCAGAAAAGCCATGACGGCCGCGGCGGCGGCATCGGCCGTTTCCCTGCTCGGCGCCGTTCCCGCCGCGGCCGCGGACGTCACCCGGCACTGCGTGCTGAACTCGGAAACCGGTGTGCAGCACTGTTCCACGGGAACGCAGCGCTCGGTGGCCGACGCGGAGGCGGACGGGCAGGTCGTGCAGGGCACCTTCTTCGACGGTCCCGACTACAGCGGGAACTCGCTCACCATCACCGGACCCGAACTGTGCAAGAAGGACGGCTGGGTCAACTGGCAGTTCGACCTGGGTGACGACTGGAAGAACAAGATTTCGTCCGTGCAGCCGTGGGGCGACTGCTGGATCTGGCTCTACCCGGAGCCCAATCTCGGCGGCGACCGCGACGGCCCGTTCAAGGAGAACACCGGCAACGTCGGGTCCTTCATGGACGACCGCACCCAGTCCATCGGTTTCAGCTGAGCGAAGGAGTGACCACCATGACCAGCAAGCGCACCGCATGGACGGCGGCGGGCCTCGGCCTGCTCACCGCGGCCGGGCTCGTGCTCACCGCACCCGGCGCGTCGGCCGACGGCCAGCCCACCGCGCGGGAACTGCTCGACAAGTGCGACAACGGCACGGACTCGTGCGTGTTCCACCCGGCGGGCCCGCCGGAGGAACACACCGGGGCCGGGCACCAGGTCGGCGAGGCGGCCTACAACTGCACCGGAGATCTGCAGCGCAGCACGGTGAACTGGTCCGACACCACCGGCGAGTCGAACAGCTTCGGCGTCTCCCTTTCGGCCGAATACGGGTTCTCGGAAGTGTTCAAGGTGTCCATCGAGACGTCTTACCAGCACACATGGGAGTCTTCGCACACCGAAGGACAGGCGACCAACGTCGACGTCCGGCCCGGGGAAAAGGGCTGGGTGGAGCGCGCGCCGAAGATGCAGAAGGTGCACGGCACCTACGAGATGCACTTCCCGGACCGGTTCTACGACCACTACATCTGGTACCAGGACTTCGACGCGGACGGCCCGGTCCCCGGCTCGACCGGCGACATCACCCAGCACACCGCCCCGATGACCGACCAGGAGCGCACGGAGCACTGCGGCTGAGCCGACGGCCGCCGCCGGCCGGGGTCCGGCGGCGGCCGCCGGGGAGGCGCCGGTCGCGCGGGCTTCCTCAGCGCGCGGCTACTACTCAGAGTGACGAACACCCGAAGGATCTTCATGATCACCAACCGGTGAAACCGAGTTGACTTCGGCAAATCCGATCGCGTAGCAGTCGGTGCGATCACTCTGTGTATCGGGGTGGCCCCAAGCGTCGCATGATCATCACGGTAGGTTTCTCGCCGTTCACCGGGGCCCGACGACGCGTCCCCGCCATCCCCCCGGCCAGCGCGCGCCCCGTGGTGCGGGCTGTTTTGCCGTGCCGAAAGGAAGTTGCTTGACCGCCACGACGTTGACACAGGTGCTCAGCGAGCCCGCCACCACCGGGTCCGCCCGGCTGGTCGTGCGGTGGGACCGGGAAACCGGCTGGGCGCACCTGGCCATCGCCGTTCCGGGCGCCGGTCCGGCCCGCTTCGCGGGTTTCCACCGGTTCGCCGCGGGAAGCCCCGGAGCCGTCGCCGCCGAGCTCGCCGCCGCCGGGTGCGTCTCCGCTCCCCCGCTCCACCTCGACGACACCCTGTCGGAGATCGAAGCCGCGCTGCCGGAGGTGGCCGCCGATGCGCGTTGACGACCTGCACCTCGCCGGGATCGGCGTCGAGGTCGGCGCGCTGACCCCGGTCGCCGTCTCCCTGGCGGCCGGCGAGTTCACCGCCGCCGACGCCGGCCGGACCGGCCAGCTCTCCACCGCCGTCGCCGGGCTGCCCGGCCCCGAGCTCGCCGTGCGCGCGGGGCGGGAAGCGTTGCGCCAGGCGGAAACCACGAGCGGCGAGCCGGTGTGGCCGACCCTGTGCCTGCACGCCGGGATCTACCACCCCGGCATCGACTTCTGGCACGCCGCGTCCTACGTGCGCGACCAGCTCGGCGTCGGCGCCGGTCCGGGCCTCACGCTCGAGCTCGGCGCGATGAGCAACAGCCTGGTCGCCGGTCTGGACGTCGCGGCGAGCGTGCTGCGCGGCCGCCCGGACCACGAGGCCGCGCTCATCACCGCGGGCGACCGGTTCGGCGGCCCCGGCTTCCCGCACTGGACCACCGACACGGGCATCGTCTACGGCGACGCCGGCAGCGCGGTCGTGCTGTCCCGCCGACCGGGCCTGGCACGAATCCGCGCGGTCGCCTCCTACACCGACCCGTCCCTGGAAGGCCTGCAACGCGGCGACGAACCGTTCCGCTCCGCCAGCATCACCGCCCACCGGTCCCTCGACATCCGCAGCCGCAAGCGCCAGTGGCTCGGCCGCCACGGCGGGCCGGCCCACGTCGACAGCCGCAACGCCGACGGCGTCACGGCGGTCGTGAAGACGGCCCTGGCCGACGCGGGTGTCGACCTGCCCGACATCACCCGGATCTGCGCCCCGCACTACGGCCGCCGCCTGGTGCACACGCAGATCCTGCGCCCGCTCGGCATCCCCGAGCACCGCACGATGACCGAGCTGGGCCTGCGGGTCGGCCACCTGGGCGCCAGCGACCAGATCGTGGCGCTCGAGCACCTGCTCCGCACGGGTGAGGCCGGTCCGGGTGACCACGTGCTGCTGCTGGGCATCGGCGTGGGCATGACGTGGACGGCGGTCGTGCTGCAGCTCGGCCCGGCGTCCGCGCGCCCGGCGGCGTGACCGTGATCGCCTGAATCCGTTCTGCCGGTTCGGCGGCGGGATGCCAGAGTGCAGGAGTGGCTCTGTCTCGTCCGGAGCAGGCTCCGGACCGGAAGCTTGCCGCACTCGACCTGAAGCAGGCCGGAACCGCCGCTTCGCTGCGCCGTCGTGTCCGCGACGCGTGCGGCGAAGCGGGGGTTCCGGTCGAAGACCGCGCCCGGCTGGTCCTGGCGGTCACCCTCGTCACCGAGCCGGCGCTCGGTGACGACGGCGTGGTCACCCTCACGACCGCCGTCACCGAGGACGTCCTCACCGTCGCCGTCCGGCTGCCGGAGACCGCGTCCCGGCCGGTCCTCGACGACCTGCCGTTGCCGGCGGTCGCCGGCGCCGACGGCACCGTCGGCTGGCAGGTCGCGACCGGACGACGACCGGTCCCCGCGCCCGCCGACGACGAACAGGCGACCCGGCAGGAGATGCTCGCGCTCGTCGCCGCCGCGGACGCGCAGGCCCGGGAGCAGCAGGACCTGCGCACCGAGCTGGCGGAAACCAACAGCGGCGTGCTGGCCATGTACGTCGAGCTCGAGCAACGCGACGAGCAGCTCCGCAACGCCCACGCCCGGATCTTCCAGGAGCTGGAAGACGCCCTGCGCCCGCCGCCGCCGGAGGTCCCGGGGCTGGAGCTCGGCGTCTGCTACTCCCCGACCGAACCGGACTCCCCCACCGGCGGCGACCTCTACGACTGGTTCGTCCTCCCCGACGGCCACCTGCACGTGACCCTGGTCGACGCGGTCGGCCACGGCGTCACCTCGACGAGGGACGCTCTCACCGTCACCCACGCGATCCGCACGCTGGCCCTGGAGGGCCGCCCCTTCGCCGACCTGATCGCGCACGCGTCCCGCGCCCTCGCCACGATCGCCCCCACGCTGATGGCGACGGTGCTGCTGGCCCGCATCGACCCCACGACCGGCCACACCCGGCTCGCCAACGGCGGCCACCCGGAGCCCGTCCTGGCCGACAGCGCGGGAACGACGAGGCTCCTCCGCCCGGCCCGTGTCGGCCGCGGCGTCGGCTTCCCGGACCCCGGCAGCCCCTGCCTGGTCGACGTCGACCTGGAGCCGGGCGCCACCCTGCTGCTGTACACCGACGGGCTGGTCGAATCCCGCAAGGACGTCGACGAAGGCCAGGCCCGCTTGCTGGAGGTGGCCGGCACGCACACGAGCTATCCGGCGACGCTGCTGCCCGGCGAGGTGGTCGCCCGGATGCACGACGTCGTCGTGTACGCGGACGACACGGTGCTGCTGGCGATCCGCCGGAACTCGTAGGCTGCCGCGCGCAACGGTCAGGAGCGGCGGCGGACGCAAGCGATCGTCACCGCCACGATGACGGCGAACACCGGGCCGGTCGCGATGTGCACCACCCCCAGGACCAGGGGCTGGTTGCCGCGGTAGTAGACCACCTGGAGCGCGCCGTTGACGACGTTGACCGCCGCGCAGGTGAGCGTCGAAACCGTATGGATCCGCCGCAGCCGGGGCACCGAGCGCCAGTTAGCGGGGCCGCCGGCCACCCGGTTGAGGAGGAGCCCGGTCAGCGGACGTCCGATGAGGACGGTCGTCACGCAGACGGCGATGACCGCGAACGGGATGAGCGCCGGGATGAGGAAGAACCCGCGCGCCTCACCGGTGACGGCGGCCACCACCGCGCACGCCGCGACCAGCAACAGGCCCAGCGCGGCCTGGCGCACCGGCTGACGCCGGCCCAGCCGCCAGCCGAACGCGGCGATCGCGGTCACCGCGGCGGCCACCAGGCCCGCGGTGAGGTCACCGGCGGCGTTGGCGGCCACGAAGGCCACCGTCGGCGCGGCGGTCACCGCGATGCCTTCCCAGCGGTTCTTCCGCGGCGAGGCCGCGTGTTCGGGCGGGGCGAGGACTTCCTGGTTCGTGTTCACACCGGAAACGTCTCACATGAAACGTTCTTGCGCAAGGTTGTATCGACTGATACGTTCTCGGTCATGACGATGCGGCTGGAGACAGCGAGAGCGACGGACCGGCCGGGCGACGAGTCCCCGTTCGCCCTCGGCCTGCTGCTGCGGCGCGCCCACGACCGCGTCGCGGCGGAGCTGCTGGCCGTCCTGCGGCCGCTGGGGCTGGAGTTCCGGCACTTCATCGTGCTCGTCGCGCTCCACACCGGCGGGCCGATGAGCCAGCAGGCGCTCGTCGGCGCCGTCGGCAGCGACAAGGCCACGATGGTCCGCGTCGTCGACGACCTCGAACGTGCCGGGCTCGTCACCCGCGATCCGCGGCCCGGCGACCGCCGCGTGCACACGATCACCCCGACCTCCGCCGGGACGGCCGTGTTCGACACCGCCCACCGGAACGCCGAGCCCGTCGCCGCGCGCCTGGGCGAAGGCCTCGGCGACGTCCGGCTCCTGCTGCACCTGCTGACTCAGCTCGCCTTTCCCGGCGAAGCCTGACACTGACAAGGGAGAACCTTCATGCGAGTCGTCATCGCCGGCGCCGGGCTCGGCGGCCTGTGCCTGGCTCACGGGCTGCGCCGGGCCGGCGTGGACGTCGTCGTCCTCGAACGCCACCCGTCCCCGCACGCCCGGCCCGCCAGCTACGGCATCCACCTCAACGCCGACGGCCTGCGCGCCCTGCACGCGTGCCTGCCCGAGGAGAACTGGGCGCGGCTGGTCGAGACGTCCACGCCCGCGCCGGACATCGTCCGCTTCCACGACCAGGACCTGCGGGTGCTCGCCGAACGCGACCACACCGGCACCCCGGCCAACACCGATCCCGTCACGCGCCGGCGGGCGGTGAGCCGCGACGCGCTGCGTGACGCCCTGCTCCTCGGCTGCGACGAGCTCATCCGATGGGGCACCGCCTTCGAGCGTTTCGAATACCTCGGCGACGGCGTCCGCGTGCACAGCGCCGACGGCCACTCGATCGACGCGGACCTGCTCGTCGGCGCCGACGGCGCGAACTCCCGCGTCCGCGAGCAGCGGCTGCCCGATCTCCGGCGTCAGGACCTCGGCATCGTCAACGTCGCCGGTCGCGTCCGGCTCACCCCCGAGCTCGCGAGCGCGCTACCGGCGACGCTCGTCGACGGCGCCGTCAACAACGTCGTGCCCGCCCGGCCCGGCTGGCTGTTCCTGTCTACATGGGACACCGGCGCCGAGGCACGGTACCTGGTGTGGGCGTGGGCCGCGGACCGCTCGACCTACCCGGACGACCTCGGCGCCACCGACCTGCTCGACCTGGTCCGTGACCGGACCGCCGCCTGGGCGTCCCCGCTCCGGCGGATCATCGCCGAGACCGATCCCGCGACCGTCGCGGCGATCCGGCTCAAGACGATGCCGCAGCTCCCGGACTGGGCGCCGACGGCCGTCACCCTGCTCGGCGACGCGATCCACACCATGACTCCGATGGCCGGGATCGGTGCCAACACGGCCCTGCGGGACGCCGACACGCTGTGCCGCCACCTGGCCGGCGACGGCGGCGTGCCGGGCTACGAAGCCGAAATGCGGGGCTACGCCAACGCGGCGCTGGCGCTGTCCACCCGCAACGCCCGCGGCGCGGCGACGACCTCCCGCCTGCCGCGGCACGCCTTCCGGACGGTCCTGCGCCTCGCCGAAGCCCTGCCGCCGGTCAAACAGCGCATGTTCCCGGTCCCCTGAGGAGGTGCTGCCCGACCGGCTTAAGCCTCGCCGCCGGGCGGATAGGTGAACCTGGTCAGCAGGTCCATCAGCTTCGCCGGTTCACCGGCGCGCAGGTGCGAAACCAGCTCTTCGGCCGGGGCGAGCGCGTCGTCGTGCGCGGCGTCGAAGACCTTCAGGCCGGCCGGCGTGATCTCGACCTCGCGCACCCGCCGGTCCCCCGGCACGGCGTTGCGGACCGCGAACCCCTTCGCCTCGAGGTCATCGACGACCCGCATGACCCCGGCCTTGTCCGAACCGGTCGCCTCGACCAGGTCCCGCTGCATCGTCGGCCCGCGGTCCACGAGGATGAGCAGCACGGCGAAGTGCCGCAGCTCCAGCCCGTGCGGCCGCATCGCGGCGGCCATCGCCCCGGCGGCGCGGGCGTGCGCCCGGCGCAGCAGCAACCCCAACGCGAACGGGGACGCGTCTCCCGGGCGGTCGGTGGCGCGGGTCCTGGGCTTGGCGGTCATGCGAGCACCCTACCCCCAGGGGCGTCGAGTGATACGGTTTCATTCGACACGGAACAGGGATGTCGCCGCCAGGAGCCGGCCGCTGGCGACCAGGGAACCCGCCTGCTTCACCGGCCGCACCCGGACACTGACCTCGTAGCCGTCGATCGCCCGGATCTTCGCGATGCGGGTCGTCAGGTAGCGGTAGAGCGCCTCGGGGTCCCGGCAGGCCACCACCGCCATCAGGTTGTCCGGCCCGCTGACCGCGAGCGTCACGGCGACCTCGTCGTGCCGTGCCAGCTCTTCGCCGACCTCTTCCAGGTGCCGTGGGGCGACCCGGATCCAGATGGTCGCGTGGGAGTGGTAGCCGAGCCGCTCGGGCAGCAGGTCGACGTCGTAGTAGAGCGCGCCGGACGTCTCCAGCGCGGCCAGCCGACGCGCCACCCGCGCCTTGGTCGAACCGGTCTCGCGGGCGAGCCGGGCGTGGGTCGCGCGGCCGTCCGACGCCAGCACGGCCAGCAGCCCGGCGTCCTCGGCGGAAGGTTCGACGGGCGGTCCGGCGACCGGGGGCAGCTCGTCCCGGAGCTCCCGTTCCTGGGCGGGACTCAGCCGGCCGTCGTACCCGGTCCAGTCCGACGCGCCGCGCGGCCCGAACCGGTGCAGCAGCAGGTCGATGCGCACGCCCAGCACGGAAACGGACTTCGGCAGCTGCCGCAGCAGCACGTCGTTGCCGTCCGAACCGCTGCCGGCACGCAGCAGGCACATGACCTCCGCGCCGCCCGAGGTGATGTGGGCGAACGAAACCTCCGGACGCCGGGCGAGCGCGTCGGCGACGGTGTCGACCCGGTCGGGCCGGCAGCGGATCCGCGCCACCCACTCGTCGTGCCGGCCCGCGGCGGGCGCGCTCCGCCCCAGCACCCGCAGCACTCCCTCGCTGCGGAGCGCCGCGTACCGGCGGGCGACCGTCTGCTCGGACACCCCGATCAGCTGCCCGATCCGCCGGAACGGCGCCCGGGGAGAGCATTGCAACGCGTGGAGGATTTGCAGGTCAACTGCGTCGAACATGCCGGAAGTGTCGCACGAAGGCCGATCAAACAGCATTAAGTGACGTCTTCCGGGTACTGAATGGTCCCGCATCGCGCCGGTCGGACATGCTCGGAGAAGAAGCCGAACAAGGAGGAAAACCGTGACGACGCTGGTGATCGGGGCCCGGGGCGGAGTCGGCCGCCATGTCCTGGCCGGGCTGACGGCCGCGGGCGAGGCCGTGCGCGCCTCGGTGCGCGACCCGGCGAAAGCCGGGCTGCCGCCGGACGTTCCGGTGGTCGCCGCCGACCTCGAGGCCCCGGAAACGCTGAAGGCCGCGTTGGCCGGCGTGCGCCGGGTGTTCCTGTACGCCACCGCGACGGGTACCGAGACCTTCGCCCGGGCGGCGCGTGACGCCTGGGTCGAGCACGTCGTGCTCATGTCCTCGGGCAGCGTGCTGCTCCCGGGTACCCGCGGGAACGTGATCACCGAGCACCACCGGGAGGTGGAGCGGATCCTCGCGGACTCCGGCGTGCCGTGGACGCCGGTCCGGCCTCTGGTGCTGGCGAACAACGCGCTCAACTGGGCGCACTCCGTTCGCGCGGAGGGAGTGGTCCGGCTGCTCCACCCGGAAGCCGCGACCGCGCCGATCCACGAACGCGACATCGCGGCCGTCGCGGTCGCGGCGCTGCGCGATCCCGGAAAGGAAGGCGTCTCGGAGCTGCTGACCGGCGGCGAGCTGCTGTCCCAACGACGTCAGGTCGAACTGCTCGCCGACGCCACCGGGCGGCCCATCCGGGTCGAAGAACTCTCGGTTTCCCAGGCACAGCAGCACTTCGAGCGGTTCGAAACACCCGAGGTCGCACAATCGATCATCGACTTCATCACCGGCTCGGCCGCCGGCGAGTCCCCGGCCACCACCACCGCCCGACGGGTGCTGGGCCGCGAACCGCTGCCGTTCGCCCGGTGGGCGGCCGAGCACGCGGCTTCGTTCGCCTGATTCCCTTGACGGAGGAAAAGACCATGGACGTCAGTGTCGGCAAGGTCCTGCTCACGCTCAGCTCGGTCTGGTCGGCGTGCGGGTCGTACCGCTTCGACTGGAACGAAACCCACATCCACAACCCGGATTGGCCGCCCCACGCGAAGTTCCACAATGCACAGACGATGAGCACGGGCGCCGTCCTGGGCGCCACGGCGACGTACCTGCTGTGGGGCCGGCGCGGCGCCTGGACGAAGGAACGCCTGCAGGTCACCACGGCGGCCGCGTCGGTCTACTGGGTGACGCAGCTTTCCGCCACGCTGTACCCGGGCACGGCGCTGTTCGACCGGGCCCGGCCGGGCACCGGACGCACGGCGCTGCCGCGGTGGCGCGGTCCCCAGACGGTCGTGGCCGGCACCGCGTTGCTGGTCAACGCGCTGTCCTATGCCCTTGAACGCCGCCGGCTCGGCTCGTGACGGCCCGGCGCGTATGGCAGGTCTCCGAGCAGCTCACCGGCACCGCCTTCGGCACCACCTGACCGGCGCCGTGCCCGCCCCGTGGGATGCGGCGAACGAGGCCACCGGTTTCCCTTGCCGGCACGGTTCACGACCGTCCGCAGAACTTTCGCTCCGCTTCGAAGGGATCCGGCGGGACGGTGACCCCGGTCCGGTGCCACGCGCCGGTCAGGTTGGTCCAGAACCGGGCGAACGTCAGCGGTTCCCGCGTCGACCGCTGGATCTCCGCGAGGTCACCGCAGGCGAGTGCGTGCCGGGCGGCCGCCACCTGCTCCGGCGTGACCTCCCCTTGGACGGCGAAGTTGCCCGCGGGTGAGACCGGTGCCTCCGGCTCCGCGTAGTCCGCGAGGAGCCAGGCGTTGCCCAGCGGTTTCGCATGCCCGGGCTTGCCGTCCGGGAAGGCGAACCGGGCGCCGATCGGGTTGCTCAGCCCCCAGAAGTCGACGATCCCGACGTCGACGGGCGCCAGGACGCCGACCGTGCCGAGGTACACGCCGACCACCGCCGCCCGGCCCGGCGCGTCCGCGCGCAACGGGGCCGTGACGATCTCGCCGCGCGGTCCCTGGTAGACCAGCACCCGGCCGCCGGAGTCCACCGCGTCCCGCAGGTTCCGCTGTCCCGGCGTGAAGTCCGCCGACTCCGTCGGGTGCTCGCGGCCGGTCCACGCCTGGTAGTAGGCGCGCTCGTCGTCGATCGAGTGCACCGCCGCCGGCGCCTCCCGGTAGCGGGCCGCCCCGGCGCACAGCGGCGCCCACACCGCGACGACCAGCGCGAGCACGCCCGTGGTCCGCGACCGCGGGAGCACCAGTACCGGCAGCAGCACGAGGAACAGCGACGGCAGCAGCATGCGCGCGTGCATGTAGTCGCCGCCGACCTTCAGCACGTACCCCAGCAGCAGCAGGCCCGCCGCCACCGGGGTCAGCGTCACCAGCAGGCCGGTCCGGTCCGCGCGCGACCGCCGCAGGAGCCACGCGAGCCCCACCGTCACCGGCACCAGCGGGATCCACAGCAGGTACGGGCCGGCGAAGTCGGTGACGTAGGCGAACCCGGCGGCCCACCTCGACGCGTCGGCGTTCTTCGTGATCGCGGGCATCGGGACGAGGACGCCGTAGTAGCCCACGCGGAAGATCTCGTAGCCCAGCGGCAGCGCGGCCGCCGCCGAGGCCGCCGCGAGCGTCACCCGGGGTCCCGGTCGCACCAGCAGCCACAGCGCGATCAGGAAGACCGCGGCGACCAGCGCCTGTTCCGGCCGGACGAGCGGGCCGAGCCCGATGACCGCCGCCGCGCCGGCGGTCGCCCGGGCCGACGTGGTTCCCCGCAGCCGCACCAGAAGCCACCAGCACGCCGCCATCCAGAAGGTGTTGAGCCCGGTCTCCAGGCCCGAAGTCGCGTACTGCCAGACCGGGTTCACCGCGAGCAGGACGAGCACGCCGGCGGGCAGCAGCCAGGTTCCGGGCCGGTCGTGCAGCCGCCGGGTCGCGGCCACCGCGAGAGCGAAGCCGGCCGCCGTCAGCGTCAGCCCGAGCACCCAGGAGATCGCCGACGTGTCGGTGTGCCCGGAGACGAAACCCGCGAGGGCGAGCAGCCATTGCCAGAGCGCACTCGTGGACGGTTCCGCGCGTTCTCCCGCGGAATAGACCGGGCCGTTCCCGGCCAGGATCTGCTCGACGATCCGGGTGAAGATCAGCGCGTCGTCGCAGATCCAGCGAGTCAGGTAGCCCAGCACCGCGATGAGCACCGCGGCGGCCGGTGCGAGCAGGCCGTTCCAGCGGGTTCTCGCCCGCGACGACGGCGCGTCGAGCGAGGGCAAAAGGGCGCGCGAGGGCGCGACGGGAATGGTGTCCATGAGAAAGAAAACCCTTTTCTTGACGGAGAAGAATCAGCGAGGCGCGACGGTGCGGCGGTAGTCGAGGATTCCGGCGACGGTCAGGGCCGCCACCACCAGCGCGGCCAGGCCGATCTGGACGACCACGAGCACGTCGAAAACGACGATCCCGCGCTTCACCACCAGCAGCTGCGCCACGGCCAGCGCGATGCACAGGGCCAGCGCCACCGCCCACGGCGCGGCGCGGCGCCCGATGCGGCGCCGCAGCAGCAGGAATCCGGCACCCGCGATCGTGCACAGCCAGACGAGCGGCGACAGCCCGGCGAGGCCGCTGAGGTCGCTCGCGAAGACGTACCCGGCCGTCACGGCGAAGACCAGGCTTCCGCCGACGGCCCACCACCACGGCCGCGCGGACGGCAGCGGGGCGGCGGCGTGGAAGGCCAGTGGCAGCAGCACCAGCGGAAGCCACTGCGGGGCGTAGTGCACGACCAGGTCCGGGAAGAGGTCGAGGGAGTACCTGGTCACCCCCCAGAGCGCCCCGGCGGCCAGCACCGCCCCCGCGGCGACCCGCGCCGCGCGGCGCCAGCCGTCCACCAGCAGCACGAGCGGGACCAGGGCCGCCGCCAGCAGGACGAGGTCCCTGACCAGCGCGGACCTCAGTGCGGTGTAGACGAACGGAGGCAGGTCTCCGCCCCGCCACGCGATCATCATCCAGAGTTTGTCGCCGGCGTGGGACGCGGATCTGAGCACGCCCCAGAGCAGGCCGAGCAGCACACCCATCCGCGCCAGGTCGCCGAGCGCGAGCGTGCGGGCGGGTGCCGCCCGGCCCGCGAGCCGCGTGTGCACACCCAGCGCCAGCAGGGCCCACAGTTCGGTCCGCAGTGCCGCCCGGGCGCGCGCACCGTGCAGGTCGAGCAGGATGCCGACGATCTCGTCGCCGCGTTCGGCGCGGTACCACGCCGGGAGCACCCGGACCAGCGCGCGGTAGTGCGTCCCGGGGTCGCTCACGCGCGCACCTCCGCCGCGCCGGGCCACTGGCCGCGGGCCCGCAGCACGGTGCTCGCGATGTCGACGTTCGCGGCCAGCCGCCGGGTCTGCTCGGCCAGTGCCGTGCTGCCCGCGCCGGTCAGCCGGTAGTAGCGCCGGAGCCTGCCCTGGTGGACCTCTTCCCGGTCGTGCTCGGCCCAGCCGTCGGCGACCAGCCGGTCCAGCACGCCGTAGAGGGTGCCGACCCGCAGCCGCACCCGTCCTTGGGACAGCTCTTCCACCCGCTGGACGACCCCGTAGCCGTGCCGCGGCTCGTCCGCGAGCGCGATCAGCACCAGGAACGTCTGCTCGGACATGCTTCGCTCCGCGATGGTCCACATATATCAGAAGACGATATATAGCGGGCGACGTTGCTTCGATCTTCGGAAATTTCCGACGGTGGGCACGGGCGCTTCGGCGAGGTCATACTGGAGATCGCCGGAACCGGGGGCAGGGTCCCGGCAAAGTCGGGCGAGCGTGACCGGCGAGCCGCTGCGATGTCATGAATGACTCATTCACCTCGTCAGAGGTCATGAATGAGTCATTCATGACCTTCTCAGGCCGCTACCGCGACCTCCGGTGTGGTGTACCTGGCCGTCCGCGCTGCGAGCCGACCGGCGAATCCGACTTGGCCGGAACCCTGGGGAGACGGATGCGAGCAGTGATCCTCATGATCGTGCCGACCGCCGTGGCATCGGCGGGCACGGCCACCCTCGCCGACTGGGGCCACCAGGTGTGCGCTGTGCACCTCGCGCTGACTCAGCGGTACCTCCACCACGCGGTCGCCGCCGGGCAGGCGCTGGAGGTGGACTACTCCCCCGTGGTGAAGAACCTGACCGGTGCCCGCGACGGCGCGGACCGGCTCCCACGCACCGGCGTGCCCGCCGCGGACGACATCAGCACCGCCTTGCGCACCTCGCTCGACACGCTGGTCCCGCAGGCCCTCGGCAAGCTCCACGGCACGCAGCGCTTCGGTCACGATCCGCTGGACGACGTCGAAGCGATAGTGGACGAAGGCCGCGTTCACGGCCGCCCACTGCCGGGACCTGCTCGACGGCTGATCACGCGAACCAGTCACAACGCGCGGTAGAAGTCTCGATGCGCCTCGGCCGCCGCAACCCACGTGAAGCGGCGGGCCAGCGCGCGCCCGGGCGCGGGGTCGGTGTCGTCGAGGGCGGCTCGCAGCTCCCGGGCGAAGCCGGGCGGGTCGGCCGCGAACCGGGCGGCGCCGCCGAAGACCTCGCGCAGCACGGGCAGGTCGCGGGTCACCACCGGCACCCCGGCGGCCAGGGCCTCCATCGCGGCCAGCCCGAAGCCCTCCTTGGCCGAGGGGAAGGCGAACACCGCCGCCGAAGCCATCAGCGACGGCAACTCGTCGTGGGCGACCGGGCCCAGCACGACCGGCGCGACGCCCAGCTCGGCCGCGCGTTTCTCCCAGCGCGTCCGGTAGTCGCGGTAGTCGAACAGCGTCTCGCCCCCCGCGATCAGCAGGCGGAGATCCGGCTCGGCCAGCAGCGCGTACGCCTCCAGCAGGTCCAGCGACCCCTTGCGCGGCTCGATGCCGCCCACCGCCAGCACGTACCGCCCGCGTTCCGGTGACCGGGCCGCGGTGGCGAAGCGGTCGTAGTCGACGCCGTTGGGGATCACCGTCGCCTCGATGCCCCAGCCGTCGCGGACCTCCGCCGCGACCGAGGCCGAAACGCAGACGTGCGCGTACGGCCGGACGATGGCGCGTTCGTGGCAGGCCGCCAGCTCCAGGGTCGTGAACGTGTCGAGGTGGTGGATCGTCCGGACGCACGCGTCGACGGCGTTGGCGCTGATGCAGTCCTGCGCGTGGACGACGTCGTAGTCGGCCGGGGTGAACGCGGACCGCAGCACCGCGATCGAGCGCAGGATCCGCGCGCCGACGGACTCGCCCGCGACGTCCGGGAACGGGACGATCGCCAGCCGCACCCGCGGGTCGACCGGCCGGAAGAACCCGGCGTCGCCGCCGCGGCCGAGCGTCCACACGGTGACGTCTTCGCCGAGCTCCGCCAGCGCCTCGGCCAGCGCGAGCGTGTGCACCACTCCCCCGCGCGGCTTGGTGGAGTAGCTCAGCAGGGCGATGCGCATCAAGCCTCCCGGTACACCGACGGTTTGCGTTCCCCCAGGTGGTGCAGCACGCGCCGGGCGTTCGCGATCTCCTGGCCGACGTCCAGTTCGGCGACCGCGATGCCGGCCTTGGACCAGGTGCGGGCGAGGATGTCACCGCCGGGCCCGACCACCTTGGCCTGGCCGAGGAACCGCATCCCGCCCATCGCGCCGGTCTGGTTGGACGAGACGAGCACCACCTGGTTCTCCGCCGCGCGCGCCTGGTCGTAGAGGTCGAACAGGCGCGACTGGCGGTCCTGTGCCATCCGCGGCGCGCGGTTGGTGATGCTGGTCGGCCACGCGCTGAGGCAGGCGAGCACCTCCGCGCCGTCGACCGCCAGCGTGCGCGCCGACTCGGGGAACGTCTTGTCGTAGTCGATCAGCATGCCCAGCCGCCCGACCGGGGTGTCGAACGCGGCGAAGGCGTCACCCGGCTCGTAGGCGACGCTCTCCCCCGGCGGCTGGTGCACCTTGCGGTGCCGGCCGAGCACACCGTCGCCGGTGACGCAGACCGCGGAGTTGTAGCGACGCGGCCCGTCCGCCTCGCAGTAGCCCACGCAGACGACCATCTCCGCGGCGAGCGCGGCGATCGTCTTCAGCTCCGCGCAGCCGGGGTCGAGTGCCGGGGGCAGGGCGTCCGGGTCCGGGTGGCGCAGGTCGGCGAGGTACCCGCCGAGGGCCGCGTCCGGCAGCACCAGCAGCGCGGCGCCCGACGAGCGCGCGTGGTCGATCAGCGTCGCGATGCGCTGCAGGTCGAAGTCGAGGTCGCGGCCGAAGTGCGCGGCCACGGCGGCGATGCGGATCTGCCCCATTCACGGGACACTAACCGGGTAGGCGTCGGGCCGTCTGTCCGCCAGGTGCCCCATCGACCGCCGCGCGGTCGCGAGCGCCGCCTGGACGTCGAGCTCGGCGACGGCCAGTCCTTCCGTGACGCCGGTGTCGGCGACGATCTCGCCGCCGGGGTCGACGACCTTGGCGCTCGCGACGAACCGGAGGTCACCGAAGGCGCCGGACTGGTTGGCCGAGAGCCAGACGATCTGGTTCTCCAGCGCCCGCGCCCGGTCGAAGAGGTCGAACCGCCGCTTCCAGCGGTCCTGCGCCAGGTCGGGAGCCGCGTTGGTCCGGCTGCCCGGCCACGCGCTCAGGCAGACGACGATCTCGGCGCCGTCGAGGGCCAGTGCCCGCGCCGACTCGGGGAAGGCCTTGTCGTAGCAGATCATCATGCCGAGGCGCCCGACCGGCGTGTCGAAGGCGGCGAACCCGCGCCCGGCCCCGTAGCTGGCGTTTTCGGCCAGCGGCTGGTGGACCTTGCGGTGGTTGCCGAGGACACCGTCGCCGGTGACGCAGACCGCGGAGTTGTAGCGGCGGCCACCGGCGAGTTCGCAGTACCCCGCCGTGAGGACGAGGTCACCGGCCAGGGCCGCCAGCCGCTTGATCTCCGGGCCGTCCACAGCCAGCGCGGGCGGGCCCTCGGCACCGCCGTCGAGGTTGGCGAGGTAACCGCCGAGCGCCGCCTCGGGCAGGGCCAGCAGCCGCACACCCTCGGCCCTCGCCTCGCCGACGAGCTTCTCGATGCGCGCGAAGTCGCCTTCGAGGTCGCGGTCGAACGGCGCAGCGGCCGCGGCCATCCTGAGTGTGGTCATGAGTTCCCCAATCCGGTGACGCCGCCGTCGATGGCGGGCGTCCGTTCGCCGTCGGGCCAGCGCAGCGTGACGCCGGCGCCCGCGACCAGCTCGCCGCAGTCCGCGGTCACCGCCGGGCCTGCGGGTGCGGGCGCTCCGGCGGTGAGCATCGCGAACCCCGGGAAGGAGGTCAGCCAGTCCCCTGTGGACGCTTCGCGCGGCCGTGGCACTTTGTCGACGTCCAAGACCGCGCCGCAGCCGGACGCCTCGGCGAGCATGCCGAGAGTGCCCGCGATCCCGGCCATCGAGACGTCCTTGGCCGCGCTCGGTCTCGCTTTCGCGACCGAACCGAGCAGTTCACGCAGCTCGGGGGTGCGGCGGAAGCTCGTCGAGTCCCATTGGCGTCCGGTGTAGCCGGGCCGCCAGCCGCCGCCGAGGTCGGCGGTGAGCCAGACGCGCTCACCCGGCTGGCCACCGCCGCCGGGCACCGGGTCTTCGGTGCGTCCCAACGCCGTCACCGACAGGGATGCCGGGACGCCGAACTGCGTGTGGCCGCCGAGTACCGGGACGCCGTAGGCCTCGCTCGCCTTCCGCAGTCCACTGAGGACTCGGGCGGCGAAGGACGCGTCCCGCGCGCCCAGTGCGTCGAGCAGGCCGGTCGGGGTGGCGCCCATCGCGGCCAGGTCGTTGAGGTTGACCAGGACCGAGCACCAGCCCGCCCATTCGGGGTCGCGCTCGACCATGGACGGGATGATCGCGTCGCAGGCCGCGACGACGTCGGTGCCGGGTAGCGGGACGCCGTCGTCGCCGACAAAGCCGGGCACGCCGGTCATGCCGCGCAGCAGCGGGCCGAGCGCGGCCTTGGTCGAGCGGGCCAGTGCGGCGATCCGGCCGATCGGCCACCGCATGAGCACGTGGTCGTGTCCGGCGACGGTCACCGGCCGGACGCGCTGCCAGCCGAGCCGGGTGAACAGCTTTTCGGTGCGGGTCTGCACGGTCGCTTCGAACCGCAGCGCGCCTTCGGCCTCGGCTCGTGCGCAGGCCGCGCGGACCAGGGCCGAGCCGATCCCGGGTGGCGAGCCGGGCGCGACGACCAACCGTCCGCCCTTCCACCAGCCGAGGTCCGGGCCGTCGGTCGCCGGGCCGAGGCGAACGCCGCCGAGCACTTCGCCTGCCGTGTCCCTGGCTACCAGGACCAGGGTGCGCGGGTCGGTGTCGTGGTCGTCGAGATCGTGCCCGGCGAAGAGTCCTTGCCGGGCCACAAAAGCTTCATGGCGCAAGGTGCGATAGGCGGTCAGTCCACTGTGGTCGGCTTCGCCGATGCCGAACGCCGGGCGCGCCGCGACGCTGCGGACGTCACCCAGCAACGCGAGGATGTCGTGGTCCACGTCAGCCTCCCGCCGCGCTGAGCAGGCCGCAGGCGCCGCACGCGGCACAGCCCGCGCCCTGGTCGGCCCCGGTCATCCCGGCCGCCCGCAGCAGCGCGGCGATCCGGCCGGTGACGTCGGCGACCAGCGCGGGTGACGGCGCGGTCGCCCCGTCCCGCCGGGCCAGCGTGCCGGCCATCGGCCGCATCGGCACGGCGAACGGGTAGACACCCAGGTCGATCAGCCGACCGGCACCGTCCACAAGGGAGTCCGGGTCCTCGCCGAGGCCGATCAGCAGGTACGTCGAGACGCGGTTACGGCCGAACACCCGGACCGCCTCCGCCCACGCGGCTTCGTACTCCGCCATCGGCACGGTCGACTTGCCGGGCATCCAGCGCCGCCGGACTTCGTCGTCCAGGGACTCGACGTGGATGCCGATCGACGTCGCCCCGGCGTCCCGCAGCTCCTGAAGGACGCCGAGGTCGCCCGGCGGCTCGATCTGCACCTGGATCGGCAGGCCCGGCACGGCGTCGAGCACCGCGCGGACGCAGCGCACGAGGTGCCGGGCGCCGCGGTCGGGCCCGGACGTCGTGCCGGTCGTCATCACCATCTGCCGGACGCCGTCGAGCCGCACCGCCGCTTCGGCGACCTCGGCGAGCTGCGCGGGTGTCTTCGCGGCCACAGTGGACCCCGCCCGCAGCGACTCCTCGATGGTGCAGAACCGGCAGCGCTGGTCCTCGGTGTACCGGATGCACGTCTGGACGACCGTTGTCGCGAGGACGTCCTGTCCGTGCAGCAGCGCGATCTTCCGGTACGGCACACCATCCGAAGTGGACAGGTCGTAGAACCGCGGCCGGCTGACCGGCGCGACGCTCAGGCCGAGGTCGACCCGGCCGCGGTGGATCCGGCCGTCGCGGACCTCGTAGGGGCTGTCGGGGTTCAGCGGCAGCGTGGCGTTGGCACCGTCGACCACCAGGTGGCCGTCGTCGCTCGGCCCGGCGCCCTTGCTGCGCTGCACAGGGGCGTCCACGCGCACCCCGCGGACGGCGATGTCGGCGCGGGTCTCCAAATCCTCTTCGATGCCAACGCGCACGGACCGCTCCTAGAACATGTAGGTGGAGTTGATGATCGCGCCCTTGCGCGCGTAGTGGATCAGCGCGTCCTGGACGTCCAGCGGGTGCGTCGGGATGACGCCCTCGATGAGGTCCTCCTCACGCGCGCCGTGCAGCGAGAGGCCGAAGCGGCAGCAGTAGGCCTTGCCGCCCTCGCTGATGAACGTCTTGAGCTGGTCGTTGATGTTCAGCTCACCCGGGAACGCGGCGTTGCCGGTGGTCGGGAAGCCGCGGGTGGCCAGGCAGTTCAGCGAACCCGGGCCGTAGAAGTAGATCGCGGCCTCGAAGCCCTTCCGCAGCGCGCGCGTCGCCTGCAGGATCGCGACGAAGCTCACCGATGACTCGTGCGCGATGCCGTGCACGAGCGTGAAGTAGCTCTGGCCGGGTTCGGCCTGGTAGTCGGGGAAGACCTTGGTCCCGCCGTACAGGTTGGACCCCTGCGGCAGCGACGGGTGCGGGATCTCGTCGAGGCTGGTCTTTTCGGTGTCGGTCAGCTCTGCCATCGGTCTATTTCCCTTTCTTCGGTCCGTACAGCACGTCGAACGTGCCGCGGAAAACCAGGTCGGCGAGCTCGCCGTCGCCGGCCGCGGCGGCCAGCTTGGCGAGCTCACCCTCGTGATCGCCCCACGGCTCGTCGGAGGCGAACAGCACGCGGTCGTGGCCGATACCACGGCGCGATATCTCCTCGACGAGCCAGCGGGGCGTGAAGCCGATCGCCCAGGACAGGTCCGTGTAGACCTGTTTCCCGGCGGCGATCCAGTCGAAGAAGCGGCCGCCGACGAGCTTGATGTGCCCGCTCATGCCGCCGCCGAAGTGGACGAGGTGCAGCTTGACGTCGTCGGCGTAGGTGTCGACGAGCTTGCCGACCTCGTCGACGTCCGACGCCGCGCCGGGCGAGGTGTGGACGTGCACGACGAGGTCGTGTTCCCTTGCCGTGGCGAAGATCTTGTCGAGCTGCGGCCGGCACGCGGGGTCGGAGGCCCTGCCGCCCAGCAGGAAGCTGAGCTTGAGCGCCCGGACGCCTGACTCGCCCGCCAGCTTCAGCGCGTCGTCGGTGCGGTCGGCGTCTTCGGCTCGTGGAGACACCCAGAGCGCGGAGCTGATCCGGTCGTCCTTCCCCGCCGCCTCGACACAGAGCTCGTTGAAGGAGAACGCGATCGCCGGGTCCGGGACGCCGTAGTTCGGGATCACCAAAGCACGTTCGGTGCCTTCGCGGTCCAAATCGGACAGGAGCTCGCCGATCGTCGCGCGGCTGCCGATCGCGGGCGCGACCAGCGGGCCGCCGTAGAACGGGAACGCCGGGAGGATGCCCAGGTGACGGTGGGCGTCGTTCGTCCACTTCATGCGACCGTCCTCGGTGCGACCCAGTCGTCGTCGGCCGGGTACGTGCTCACCGGCGTGCCGGAGAGCCATCGGACGTCACCCCGGCCGCCGCCGGTGATCCGCCGGGCCAGGTACTCGGCGTCCGCGGCGACCCCGCAGAACCGGCCCGAGCCCCAGGTGTGCTGCCACGGCAGGCCGAGGAAGTACAGGCCGGCACAGCTCGTGACCCCGCGGTGGTGCGTCGGGTACCCCTTGCCGTCGAAGACCGGGACGTCGATCCAGCGGTGGTCGCGGCCGAAGCCGGTGCTCCAGACGACCGAGGAAAGCGCTTCCGCGTCGAGGCCGCGCGGGCCGTCGACGGGCTCCCAGACCGGCTTGTACCGCTCCTCCCGGGGCGCGGGGATCCCCCGCTGGGTGATGAACCCGTCGATCGAGTCCTTGATGCCTTCGGAGACGGCGTCCGCGGCGTCGAGGTTGCGGCGCAGGTCGTCGGCGAACCCCAGCCGTCCGTTCCCGATGCCGGACAACCGGCCGTAGAGCTGCATGCCCTGGGCTGCGAACGCGCGCAGGTCGATGTCGTGGCCGCCGTCGCGGCCGGTGACGTAGTGGTTGGCCCGGAACCGCACGGCATCCGCGTCGGCGAACTCGTCGATTCCCCGGCCGTAGTACCCCATGTCGTCCAGCCACGCCACGACGTCCCGCCCGCGGTAGCGCCGGGCGACCCGCGGCGCCGACCCGACGGCGAGGTGCACCCGCCGTCCGGCGAGGTGCAGGTCCTCGGCGATCTGGCAGCCGGACTGCCCGGTGCCGACGACCAGGACGTCCCCGTCCGGAAGCTGCGCGGGGTTGCGGTACTCGGCCGAGTGCAGCTGGACGACGTGCTCGGGCAGCCGTTCGGCCAGCCGCGGCTTGAGCGGCACCTGGTACGGGCCGGTGGCCAGCACGACGTGGTCGGCGGTCAGCTCCCCGGCCGACGTCGTGAGCCGGAACCCGCCGCCGGGCAGCTGCCGCAGCCGCGTGGCTTCGACACCCTCGTGCAGCGGGACGTCGAAGTCCTTCACGTACGACTCGAGGTAGGCGACGATCTCGTCCCGGACCATGAACCCGTCCGGATCGTCACCCGCGTAGGGAAAACCGGGCAGCCGGCATTGCCAGTTCGGGGTGACCAGGCAGAAACTGTCCCAGCGGCGGGTCCGCCATTCGTGCCCCGCGCGCTCGCGTTCGAGCACTAGGTGCCCGACCCCGGCAGTGGTCAGGCAGTGGGACATCGAGAGTCCCGCCTGGCCGCCGCCGACCACGATCACCGGCCGGTGCAGGCCGTCGAGCTGGAGGTTCATGCCGATCAGTGCACCGGCAAACCATTTCCGGACGGTTTCCTCCGGAACATCGGCGTGTTACCGGAGCGCCGCCGCGTGACAACTTTCCCCGGCGCCGCTTAACATCCGCGTTCGGCGCTCCCGCGGACGAGGCGCACGATCGTTGCGCCGATCGGGTGAATGCCAGGAGGACCGTCAACCCGCGGCCGCAGCCGGCCGTTTCGCCTGTGCACTGTGACGGTGAGAGCCGAAAAGAGGAGCGACCATGACGATACGACCTGGCAAACGCGCCGCAACGCTGATCGGGATCATCGTCGCGGCGACCTCGGCTCTCGTCGGCCCGGCTGCCGCCGGCACCACGGACACGGAGGTCGTCTGCTACGCGAACGCATTGTGCAACCGGTCCACCGGCGGCGGCGCCAAGGTCGCGACCGTCTACGCCTGGCGACAGCTCAGCGAGACCGGGGCGACCGGATTCTTCGAGGTCTTCGGTCCCAACGGCTACAAGCTCACCGGTCCCACCGATCAGGAGGTCGACCACACCTTCACGGTGAACCGGAACTTCCCGAACGGCTCGCTGATCTGCGTGTCGTTCTGGCGGAAGAACGCCAACGGCTCCTTCACCAAGTGGAAGGACGTGAACGGCAACGCCTGCACCTCGGTCCCGATCTTCGGGGCCTAGCTGTCGGTGGAGCGAATCGCTCAGCCGGCGGTGACCACGGGCTCGCCCTGGCCGAGGGACTGCCCGGCCTCCTCGGCGATGCGCATGGCCTCTTCGATCAACGTCTCGACGATCGCGTGCTCCGGCACGGTCTTGATGACCTCACCCTTGACGAAGATCTGGCCCTTGCCGTTGCCGGAAGCGACGCCCAGGTCGGCCTCGCGGGCCTCGCCCGGGCCGTTCACAACGCAGCCCATGACAGCCACCCGCAGCGGGATCTCCATCCCCTCCAGCCCCGCGGTGACCTGCTCGGCGAGGGTGTAGACGTCGACCTGCGCGCGCCCGCAGGACGGGCACGACACGATCTCCAGCTTCCGCTGCTTCAAGTTCAACGACTGCAAAATCTGGATACCGACCTTCACCTCTTCGACCGGCGGCGCCGACAACGACACCCGGATCGTGTCCCCAATCCCCTGCCGCAGCAACGCCCCGAACGCCACCGCCGACTTGATCGTGCCCTGGAACGCCGGACCCGCCTCGGTCACCCCGAGGTGCAGCGGATAGTCGCACTGCTCCGCGAGGATCTCGTAGGCACGCACCATGACCACCGGGTCGTTGTGCTTCACCGAGATCTTGATGTCGTGGAAGTCATGCTCGGCGAACAACGACGCCTCCCACAACGCCGACTCCGCCAACGCCTCCGGCGTCGCCTTGCCGTACTTGTCCATGATCCGCTTGTCCAGCGAACCGGCGTTGACGCCGATCCGGATCGGCGTCCCGTGGTCCTTCGCCGCCTGCGCGATCTCCTTGACCTGGTCGTCGAACTTGCGGATGTTGCCCGGGTTCACCCGCACCGCGGCACAACCGGCCTCGATCGCGGCGAACACGTACTTCGGCTGGAAGTGGATGTCGGCGATCACCGGGATCTGCGACTTGCGCGCGATCGCGGGCAACGCCTCGGCGTCGTCGGCCGACGGGCACGCCACCCGCACGATGTCGCAGCCCGCCGCGGTCAGCTCCGCGATCTGCTGCAGCGTCGCGTTGACGTCGGAGGTGAGCGTCGTGGTCATCGACTGGACGGAGATCGGGTGCTCGCTGCCGACACCGACCGGGCCCACCTGGAGCTGGCGGGTCTTGCGGCGTTTGCCCAGCACCGTCGGGGCGAAACCGGGAGTTCCCAAGTCGATCTTCATGATGCGCTGTCGCTCATTTCCCAGCTCGTGCCGCCCCGCCAGGACAGCAGTTCCGACATGCGTTCACCCACGGCGCCGGCCATCTCCGCCGGGGTGAGGCCACACTCCGCCAAGACTTCGGCACGGCTGCCGTGGCCGAGGAACCGGCTCGGCACACCGAAGCGCAGCACGGGAGTGGCCACGTTCTCCTCGCCGAGCCGCGCCGCGACCGCCGAGCCGAAGCCGCCGGCGCGCAGGCCGTCTTCGACCGTCACGACCAGCCGGTACTCCGCCGCCATGGCGACGAGGCCCGAGTTGACCGGCTTGAGCCAGCGGGGGTCGACCACGTCGACACCGAGACCTTGGGCTTCGAGCCGGTCGGCGACGTCCAGGCACAGCCTGGTGAGCGCGCCCGCCGAGACGATCAGCACGTCCGCGGGGGCGCCGGCGCGCAGGACATCCATGCCTTCGTGTACGCCGATCGTCGCGATGTCCTCACCCAGGGCACCCTTCGGGAACCGGATCATGCACGGCGCCTCCGTCTCCGCCATCGCTTCGTCGAGCGCCCGCCGCAGTGTCGCGTGGTCGCGGGGCGCGGCGATCCGCAGGCCGGGTACGAGGTTCAGCAGGGAGAGGTCCCACATTCCGTTGTGCGACGCGCCGTCGTCACCGGTCAGGCCGGCCCGGTCCAGCACGAACACCACCGGGCAGTGGTGCAGCGACACGTCCATCAGCACCTGGTCGAAGGCCCGGTTGAGGAAGGTCGCGTACACCGCGACAACGGGTCGCATGCCCGCCATCGCCAGTCCCGCGGCCGAGGTGACCGCGTGCTGCTCGGCGATGCCGACGTCGAAGACACGCTCCGGGAACCGCTTCGCGAACGCGCTGAGCCCGGTCGGCCGCAGCATCGCCGCGGTGATCGCGACGACGTCCGTCCGCGTCTCCCCCAGCCTCACCAGTTCGGCACCGAACGCCGAGGTCCACGACGGCGGCGCGGCCACGAGCGGCCGGCCGGTCTCCGGATCCATCCCGCACACCGCGTGGAACCGGTCGGCCTCGTCGTTCTCCGCGAGGACGTAACCGTTCCCCTTGCTGGTCACGCAGTGCACGACCACCGGGCCGCCGAGCCGGGCCGCCTGGCGCAGCACCGCCTCGACGGCTTCGAGATCGTGCCCGTCCACCGGGCCGAGGTAGGTCAGCCCGAGCTCCTCGAACATGACCTGCGGCGCCGAGGCGTCCTCGCCACCTTTCGGGAAACAGTCCGGGGAGATCCGCGTGGCCGCGAGCTGCTGGGCCAGTCCTCCGACGGTCGGCGCGTACGACCGGCCGTTGTCGTTGAGCACGATCACCACCGGGGTGTCCCGGGCGGCGGCGATGTTGTTCAGCGCCTCCCAGGCCATCCCGCCGGTCAGCGCGCCGTCGCCGATCACCGCCACGACGGCGCGGTCGTCCCCGCGCAGCCGGTACCCCTTGGCCAGTCCGTCCGCATAGGACAAAGCGGTCGAGGCATGAGAATTCTCGACGACGTCGTGCTCGGACTCGGCCCGCGAAGGGTAGCCGGACAGCCCCCCGCGCTTGCGCATGCCGTCAAACTCGCCCGCGCGGCCGGTCAGGATCTTGTGGACGTAGGCCTGGTGACCGGTGTCCCACACGATGCGGTCCCGCGGTGAGTCGAAGACGCGGTGCAGCGCGATGGTCAGCTCGACCACCCCGAGGTTGGGTCCGAGGTGCCCGCCGGACCGGGTGATCTTGTCGATCAGGAACCGGCGGATCTCCGTGGCGAGCGCGGGCAGGCGCTCCGCGGGCATCGCGCGGACGTCCGCGGGGCAGCGGATGGATTCGAGCACGGACATCTCCTCCTTCGCTGGCTTGGTCTTCATCGCAGCGCCGAGGGCGTGGCGAAGACGACGTCCTCTTCGGCGGTCAAGTCGATCTCCACATCGGAGAAGCCGGCCTCGGCCAAGCGGTCGAGCACCTGCTGGACCAGCACTTCCGGCACGCTGGCGCCGGAGCTGACCCCGACCGTGTCCACGTTCTCGAGCCAGGCTTCGTCCAATTGGGACACTTCGGGCACCAGATGGGCGCGGACGCCCGCCTGGATGGCGACGTCGACCATCCGGACCGAGTTGCTGGAGTTCTCCGCGCCGACGACCAGGATCAGGTCGCTGCGCAGGGCCATCGACTTGACACCGGTCTGCCGGTTCTGGCTGGCGTAGCAGATCGTGGTGTCCGGCGGCCCGGAAAGGTCGGTGAACCGTTCGCGCAGCGCCGCGATGACGTCCACGGTGTCGTCGACGGAAAGTGTCGTCTGGGTCAGGTAGGCGAGCGGGGTGTCGTCGTCGAGGTCGAGCCGCGCGACGTCTTCCACGGTCTCGACGACGAGCGTCTTGTCGGGAGATTCCCCTCGCGTACCTTCTGTTTCCTCGTGTCCGTTGTGCCCGATCAGCACCAGGATCCTGCCGTCGCGGACGTCGCGGCGGGCCTGCTGGTGCACTTTGGACACCAGCGGGCAGGTCGCGTCGATCACCCGCAGCTCGCGCCGGGCAGCGTTTTCCCGCACTGCCGGGGACACGCCGTGCGCGGAGAACACGCACACGCTCCCCGGAGGGACTTCGTTTTCGGATTCGACGAAGACGGCGCCACGCCGGGCGAGCGAGTCGACGACGTGACGGTTGTGCACGATCTGCTTGCGCACGTAGACCGGTGCGCCGTAAAGATCCAGTGCGCGCTCGACCGTGGTGATGGCGCGCCGCACTCCGGCGCAGAAGCCGCGAGGCTCGGCGAGGATGATTTTCCTTCCCACAGCACGACGTTCCGCGGAAAGCCCAGTGGACGATGTGTTCATGCGGTTCGGTCCTCGCCTCGGCGTCAGGAGGATACGAGTCAGTGCGACGCGCGGCAGCTTCACGAAAGACAACACCCCAGATCGCGGCTGTCCGCGTCCACCCACCTTCGCGCATTCGAGTGAGTCGCGTCCACTCCCGTCGTGCCCGAGGCCCTCTCCCCGGTCGTCATTGCGCGGAAAGGTTTCTGTCCTATGCGGATCCTTTCCGGGAAGCACGCTCGGAGTGGACCCGTTCGGCCGACGTCAGCAGAATCGGTCGGCATCGAGCAGGCCCAGTCTGCGTGCTGTCTGAGCATGGGGGTCCACCGTATGACTGCGACATCCACCGTTTCCGGGGTGCAGGAGTTCCATCTTCCTGAGCTGCCAAGACTTCTTCCGTACGCCTACCACCCGAAGGCCGCGCAGATCGAGATCGCGTCGAACGGCTGGGTGCGGAAGTTCCTCGGCGAGTGCTTCGCCGACGAAGAGTCGCTGCTGTACTTTCTCCGGCAGCGCAACGGGATCTACGGCCCGATGACCGTGCCGCACGCCGACGAGGACCGCGCGCGCAACATCGCCGACTGGTACCAGTTCGTCACCGTCATCGACAGTTTCGTCTCCGACCGGACCGCGCTGGGCGCCAGCCACGACAACGCGAGGCAGGTCTTCGCGGCGATCCTGGCCGATGTGGACGACGCGGACGCGCTGGCCAGCAAGCTTCCGTACGGACGTGCGGCGCGCGACCTCTGGCTGCGCATCAGTGCCGGCCTCGGGCCGGACCAGGTGAAGCGGCTGGTCGGGAGCCTCGAAGCGTTCCTGCGCGGCTGCGCGACGGAGATCGAGTCGAAGCTCACCGACGACATCCCCGACTACGAAACGTGCATGGCCGTTCGCCAGGACAGTTTCGGCTGCGACTTCCTGGAGCTGTTCACCGAGTACGCCGCCGGCGTCGACATGACCGAGCTGCGGGAAACGCCCGAATTCGTCGAAATCCACACACACTCCATGCGGCAGATGATCCTGGTCAACGACCTCCTTTCCTGGCGCAAGGAACACGCCGACGGTGACACCATGACCGCGGTGCGCGTGCTGTGGCAGAAGGAGGGCCGCGGACTGCAGGCCGCGGTCGACCGCCTCTGCGAGCTCGTCGAGCACCACGAGCGTGGTTACATCGCCGCGCGTGACCGTGTCCTGGCCGGCCCGCTCGGGCAGCGGGCGGACGTCCACGCGTACCTCATCGGCATGGACCTGCTCATCGGCGGCAGCCAGGAGTTCGAGTACCTCACGCCCCGGTACTTCGGCGACGGCTCGGTGTGGGACGGCACGACGTCGGGCTGGCTCGACCTCACCGCACCGGTGGCCCGGTTCCGTCCGGCCCCCGCGAACGACCGGACCTGGGAGTAGAAGTGACCATCGTCAAAGAGAACTCGCCCACCTACACCGTCGGCGAGGCGCCGGGCCGCGTCCCGCTTCTCGGCCACGTGCCGCTGTTGTGGCGCAAGCCACTGGACTTTCTCACCTCACTGCCGGCCCAGGGCGACCTGGTGGCGTTCCGGCTCGGACCGCGGCTCGCCTACATCGCCTGCCACCACGACCTGGTCACTCGCCTGCTGAACGACTCGCGGACGTTCGACAAGGGCGGTCCCCTCTTCGAGAAGGCCCGGTTGCTGGTCGGCGACGGCCTGGTCAGTTCTGGGTTCGAGAGCCACCGGCGGCAGCGGCGGCTGGTGCAGCCGGCCTTCCACCGCGCGCGGATGGCGCACTACACCGAGCTCATGACCGAGGAGATCGACGCCGAGCTGTCGTCGTGGCGCCCCGGGACCGCGTTCAACGTCAGCGACATCACGCACGGCCTGACACTGCGCATCACCGCGCGCACCATGTTCGCCACCCGGATCGGCGACGACGCCGTGCGGGCGGTGACCGAGTGCATGCCGGTGATCATGCGGGGCGTCTACCACCGGATGATCTCGCCGACGTCGCTGATCGAGAAGATCCCCAGCAAGGGCAACCGCGCCTTCGCGCAGGCCCAGACGCGGATGCGAGAGGTCATCGCGCACACCGTGGCCGAGTACCGGCGGGCCGGCGTCGACCAGGGCGACGTGCTGTCGATCCTGGTCAACCAGCGGGACGAGGACACCGGCCTGGGGTTGAGCGACCAGGAGATCCACGACCAGGTGATGACGGTGCTCATCGGGGGCACCGAGACCACCGGGAACACGCTGGCCTGGACGTTCCACCTGCTGGCCACCCATCCCGAAATCGAGGACCGGCTGCAGGAGGAAGTCCGCACCGTCCTCGGCGGGCGGCTGCCCACCATCGCCGACCTGCCGGCACTGCAGTACACCGACCGGGTGCTCACCGAAACGCTGCGCATGTACCCGCCGGCGTGGCTGCTGTCCCGCACGACGACCCGCGACGTCGAGATCGCCGGAAAGTGGCTTCCCGCCGGCACGCCCGTCTTCTACAGCTCCTACCTCCTCGGCCGCAACCCGGAGATGTTCCCGGACCCGGACCGCTACGACCCCGACCGCTGGCTGCCGGAGCGGGCGAAACACCTGCCGCGCAACGCCGTCCTCCCGTTCGGGCACGGCAACCGCAAGTGCATCGGGGACAACTTCGGCATCGCCGAGACGACCTTGACGCTGGCGGCGACCGTCGCGCGGTGGCGGCTGCGGCCGGTGCCGGGTCACCGGATCAGCACCGCGCCCAAGGCGTCGCTGGGCACCGGCCCGCTGCCGATGGTGCCGGAACCCGTCGCCCGCGTCGCCGACCGGTCCGCGCCGCCGGCCGCGCCCACCGGATGTCCGGTGGCGCACGAGACGAAAGAAGCGTCATGAGCACTGCGCTGAACACAGGTTCCCCCGGCGCGAACGTCGCCGGGGTGATGACGTCCGCGCCGCATCGGATCGTGGCGAAGCTGGCGGGCCCGAACGTCCTCGCCGCCGACCTCGCCGGCTGCCTCGGCCGGATCGGCGAGGTCGCGGCGGCCGAGCCGCTGATCGTCTCCGACGTGGTCACCCGCATGCTCGGGGGTGGGAAGCGGCTGCGCCCGCTGCTCACGCTGGCGACCGCCTACGCGGCGGCGACACCGTTGGCACCGCGGGCGCGAGACCGGGCGGTCGAGGCCGGCGCGGTGGTCGAGCTGCTGCACCTGGCGAGCCTGGTCCACGACGACGTGATGGACGAGTCCGCGACCCGCCACGGCGTCGACAGCGTCAACATCCGCGAGGGCAACATCCGCGCGGTGCTGGCCGGGGACTACCTGCTGGCCCAGGGGTTGCTGGCGGGCGCCCGCCTCGGCGCGGAGGAGGGCGCGATCGCGGCGCGCACGTTCAGCCGGCTCTGCGAAGGCCAGGCCCGCGAGTCCGCCGCGCTGTTCGACGTGGACCGGACCGAAGAGTCCTACCTCGAAGCGATCTCCGGCAAGACGGCAGCGCTGCTGGCGGCAGCCTGCCGCCTCGGAGCGATGGCGGCGGGCCTGCCCGCGGCCGCCGCCGACGCCCTGGCCGATTACGGTCATCACCTGGGCCTGGCGTTCCAGCTGGTGGACGACCTGCTCGACGTCACGTCGTCGGCCGAGGCACTGGGAAAGCCGGCCGGGCACGACATCGTCGAGGGTGTCTACACGCTGCCGGTGGTGCACGCGCTCCGCGAGCGTCCTGAGCTTGGCACGCTGCTTCGGCGGGGAGACCGCGCCGCCGCGGCCATGGCGGTCCGCGTCGTCCGGGAAACGGGCGGCCTCGAAGTGACGCGCCAGGCTGCGGCGGCTCACTCGGCTCAGGCGATCGACGCGCTGTCGAGCATCTCGGACCACCTGAGCCCGGCGGGCACCGCCATGCTCACCGAGCTGGCGAACGTCCTCATCGAACGCCGGCACTGACCTCGGCGGCGACCACGCAGCTCCGATCACTCCCGTGATCGGAGCTGCGCGACGGTCAGCTCTTGTTCCAGTACGTGTAGCAGGTTGCCGTCGTGTACTCGTGGAGCGAAGCGGCCGCGAGCCCGCCCGGCGCGACCCCGTTGTCCGCGTCCGTCTTGCCGTTCATCTTCACCGACGCGCCGTGCTTGACCTGCAGGTGCTCGTACTGCGAGTAGCAGACCTTCTGCCCGATCGCGTTGACCGACGCCCCGTACGACCAGGTGCCCCCGCCGACCTCCTTCACGCCCCGCGGTTGCGCGCCGCCGGTGGCCCCGCCGACCTTGACCTCACCGACGCCGGTGAACGCCACCCAGCCACCATCCGCGGTCTCTCCCCGCGCCACGACGTGGATGCCGGAGTCCGGAGTGCTCGCCGTCGCCGTCGATGCCGCACCCAGCACCCCGCCGGCCGCGATCACCGCGACCCCGACAGCGGTGGCCCACCGTGCGCGACCCCGCTCGTCCGGCCGAGTGCGGTCCGGGTTCGAATACTCCTCGGGCATGCGTCTCCTCCCTGAAGACACGGCGCCCTGCGACGCCGCGTCAGCTGACTGCCTACGAGGCGAACACGCGTAGATCCACTTCGTGGTTTAGCCCGCGAGGTCCGACGGATGTTTCGCCAGCGGAACGACCTCGATCCGCATGAACGGGTAAAGCGGCAAACTCGACAACAGCGCGTGCAGCTCGTCGTTCGACTCGACGTCGAAGACGCTGAAGTTGCTGTACCGCCCGACGATCCGCCACAGGTGCACCCACACCCCCGCCCGCTGCAGCTCCAGCGCGCGAGCCTTCTCCTCGGCGACCCGGTGGGCGACGTCGAGGCCCGGCGGGATCGTCACGTCCATCCGCACGTGGAACAACATCTCAGCTCCTCGTGAACCGGCGGACGGCCGCCGGGTCCAGGTCGACGCCCAGGCCCGGGCCGTCCGGCAGGTGCAGCTCGCCGTCGGCGTAGCGCAACGGCTCGGTCAGCAGCTCCTCTCTCATCAGCAACGGCCCGAACAGCTCGCTCCCCCACGTCACCGCCGGGGCGGTGCACGCGAGCTGCAGGGTCGCCGCGGTCCCGACCGGGCTCTCGATCGACGTCCCCGCGTGGCAGGGGATGCCCGCCGCCGCCGCGACCTCCGCGATCGCGCGGGTCGCCCGCAGGCCGCCGGACTTCGTCGTCTTCAGGGAGAAGACGTCGGCCGCGCGGGTCCGGGCCAGGCGCAACGCGTCGCCCGGGGTACGCAGGCTCTCGTCGGCCATGACCGGGATCGGCAGGGCCCGGTTGATCTCGGCCAGCGCTTCGAACTCCGCGCCCGGCACCGGCTGCTCGACCAGCTCGACCCCGGCGTCCGCCAGCCGCGGCAGGTAGGTCAGCGACGTCAGCAGGTCCCAGCGCGCGTTGAGGTCGACCCGCACGCTCGCCACCCCCACGAGTTTCTCCGCCACCGCGCACACCCGGGCGACGTCGTCGGCCGGTTCGAGAGCGCCCATCTTGAGCTTGAAACTGCGGTGCTGCCCCGAATCCAGCTTGGCGAGGGCCTCGTCGACCACGACCGGCGCCGGTTCGGTGCCCAGCGCCCACGTCACCGGCACCGACCGCCGGGCGAGGCCGCCCAGCAGCGTGTGCACCGGGACGCCGAGCGCGCGGGCCCACGCGTCGTGCAGCGCCACCTCGACCGCCGCCTTGGCGTAGAGGTTGGCCGCGACGACGTCGCCGAGATCACGCAGGATCCCGGCGACGTCGTCCACCCGGCGACCGAGCAGGACCGGCGTGAAGTACCGCTCCACGACGAGCCGCATGGTCTCCACGGACTCGCCGCCCCACCACGGCCCGCCCGGCACCACGCCCTCGCCGACGCCGACGGCGCCACCGCGGGTGTGCACGAAGACCAGCAGCACGGGCTGGGCTGACATGCCGGCGCGGGCGAAGCGGTGCGGGCGGCGCAGCGGCACGTCCAGCAGGACCGTCTCGACGCGCTCGATCCCCAGGTCGGTCATGAATCCTCGTTTCGGGTGAAGGGCAGGCGGGACGTCAGGCGCGCTCGAGCACGAAGTCGTACGTCACGCCGAGCCGGCCGTCCTCGCGCGGCTCCGGGTCCAGCACCAGCTCCGGCTTGGTCGCCTCGGCGACGTCGCTGTCGAGCCACTCGCCGCCCTGGAAGTACAGCTGCGTGGTGATCGTGCGGTGTCCCGGCGCCCGCACGATCAGGTGCAGGTGGGCCGGGCGCCACGCGTGCCAGCCGGCCGCGGCGATGAGCTTGCCGGTCGGGCCGTCCGTCGGGATCTGGTACGGCGCGGGCTGCACGGTCGTGATCTCGAACCGCCCCTGCCCGTCGGTCACCACAACCCCGCGCAGGTTGCCGGCCGGGATGTCCGGGGCGAAGCCGGAGTAGTAGCCGTCGTCGTCGGCGTGCCAGACGTCGAGCTCGGCCGCGGCCACCGGGTTTCCGTCCAGGTCGCGGACCTGCCCGGCGAACACCAGCGGGGCGCCCTTCTCGTCGCCGCGCATCGGCAGGGTGCTCTGCCACGCCAGGGTTTCCTGGCCGGGCAGGTAGTACGGGCCCTGGATGCTGCCCTTGGTCCCGTCCTGCGTCCGGGCGGCGACCTCCTCGACGACGTGCTCCACGAAGACGTCGAGGAACAGCGGCCACTCGCCGCCTTCGCCGAGGTCCATCAGCCACTGCTTCGCGGCCTGGAACTCCGGGTAGGTGACGTCGTGTTCGCGGATCGCCTGGTGCACGCCGCGCAGCACGGCGCGGGCGACCTCGTCGACGCGCTCGGGTGGCACCTCGCCGGTCTCCCGGGCGGCGGCGCGGAAGGCCTCGCTGGCGGAGCTGCCCGAACCGGCGGCCGTGGGCGTGTGGTGTTCGGTGGTGGTGGTCATCGCGGAAGTCCTTCGAGTCACCGGGAAAGGGAGGTGGCGCCGGGGTTGTAGAGGTCGGGGACGGTCCAGCCGCCGAGGTCGTACTCGGCCATGCACTGCTCGGCGAAGCCCTTCATCGCCGCGGCCGAGCCGGACTGCTGGGACGCGAACAGCAGCTCGGCGCGCACGCCCTCGTGGTTGCCGGAGTAGTTGCGTTCGTAGAGCTCGTGGCGGCCACCGAACTCGCTGCCGATCGAGTCCCAGATCAGCTTCATCAGCTTCACCCGCTCGACGGAGTCGTAGCCGTTGGAGCCGCGGACGTACTGGTCGAGGTAGGGCCGGATCTCGGGCGACTGGAAGTCCTTCGCCGACGACGGCAGGTAGATCAGCGCGGAGCCGAGGTCCTGCATGATGATCTCGCGCACCCGCGGGTAGCCGAGCGTCATGAACCAGCGGTACGCGAGCCCGTAGTCCAGGTGCGGGAGCACCGCGCCGTTCTTCCATTCGTCGGGGTTCGCGGCCATCGCGTCCGACAGCGCCCAGAACAGGTTGCGCCAGGCGATGACCTCGCCGACGCGGATCTGGATGCCGCGGAAGTCCTTGGTGCCGGTGACTTCCACGCCCTTCATCAGCAGCCCGGCGATGAAGTCGAGCTTGACGGCCAGCCGCGCGACGCCGTGGAAGGTGAACCGGTGCAGGAACCCGGACCCGGGGAAGAAGGTGCTCGCCTGCTCGGCGTCGCCGTAGATGAAGACGTTCTCCCAGGGGATCTTCACCTTGTCGAGGATGAAGATCGTGTCGTTCTCGTCGAACCGGCTCGAGAGCGGGTAGTCGAACGGGCCCGACGTCGCGTCCGCGACCTTCGCGTAGGAGTTGCGGCAGATCAGCTTCATGCCCGGCGCGCCCATCGGGACCGTGCAGACCAGCGCGAACTCGCGCTTCTTGATCGGCAGGCCGTAGTGGGCGATGAAGTTGTAGTTGGTGATCGCCGAGCCGGTCGCGACGACCTTGGCGCCGGAGACGATCAGGCCGTCGTCGCGCTCCTCCTCGACGTGGATGAACAGGTCCTTGACGTCGTCGGGGTTGCGGTCGCGGTCCACCGGCGGGTTGATGATCGCGTGGTTCCAGTAGAGGACCTTCTCCTGCGACTCGGCGTACCAGCGCCGGGCGTTGTCGGCGAAGGGCTCGTAGAAGTCGGAGTTCGCGCCGAGCGTGCCGAGGAACGCGGCCTTGTAGTCCGGGCTGCGGCCCATCCAGCCGTAGGTCATCCGGGCCCAGGCGACGATCGCGTCGCGGTCGGCGAACAGGTCCTCTTTGGACCGCGGCGTGCGGAAGAACGGGTGGGTGAAGCCACTGCTGCCGGTGTCGGTCGGCGCGGTGAGCACGGACTGCCGGTCGGGGTCGTGCAGCGCGTCGTAGAGCCGCGCGGTCATCCGCACCGAGTTGCGGAACGCGGGGTGCGTGGTGACGTCACCGACCTTGTCGCCGTCGATGAACACCTCCCGGCCGTCGCGGATGGACTCGACGTACTCGTCGCCGGTCATCGGCCGGGTCGTGCGCACCTTCGCCGGCGCGTCCTCTTGGATGGTCATCGGCAAACCCTTCGTCGGTGAATGGTCGTCAGGAAGCGGTGGTCAGCGGGGCGAACTCCGTGGCGGAGCCGAACCAGCCGAGGTCGGGGCAGTCGACCGAGGCCGACCAGTGGTCGTGGCCGCGCGGGCCGAGCTCGCGGAACCCGCCGGCGAAGAACAGCAACGGGTCGGCGTCACTGGTTTCGAGGTGCTCGACCTCGCCGACGACGATGAGGTGGTCACCGCCGTCGTAGGTGCGCCACGGGCGGCAGGAGATGGTGGCCGCCGTGCCGGTCAGCACCGGCGCCAGCACGCCCTCGGCCCAGGCCGGGGCCCGGTCCTGGGGGCGGCCGGCGAAGTGCCACGCCGTGTCGAGCTGGTCCGCCGCGAGCACGTTCACCGCGAACGGCGCGCCGTCGAGATAGGCGCAGGCCTTGGCCTGGCGGGTGAGCGTGACCTGGCACAACGCCGGTTCCAGCGAAACGGCCGTGAAGGCGTTGACGGTCGCGCCGTGGGGCTCGCCCCGGTCGTTGCGGCAGGTCACGACGGTGACGCCGGTGGCGAACCGGCCGAAAGCGGTGCGGACTGCACGTTGGTCGAGCGTCATCGCTCTCACCTCCTGTACGCTGTGCGTACACTTTGCACGCTATGCGGACACGTTGATGAGACTCCCCCGCGTGCCCGGCGTTGTCAAGACGGCCGATGCGGAAGGATGAGGTGATGGAGCAGGAACCAGGCGGCGACCGCGACTTCGTCCAGAGCATCGAGCGCGGTTTCGCCGTGCTGATGGCCTTCGACGCCGACCGCACGAACCCGACGCTCGCCGAGCTGGCGGGCGCGACCGGGCTGTCCCGCCCGGCCGTGCGCCGGATTCTGCTTACGCTGCAACGGCTCGGGTACGTCGACGGCAGCGGCGGCCGGTGGTCGCTGACCCCGCGGGTGCTGAGCATCGGCCAGCACTACTCGGCGTCCCACGCGATGATCGAGATCGCCCAGCCGCGGCTGCTGAGCCTCGCCGAGGAGACCGGCGAGTCGGCGTCCCTCGCCGCGCTCGACGGCCCGGAGGTCGTCTACATCGCGCGGGTGCCGGTGCGGCGGATCATGAGCATCAACGTCTCGATCGGCACCCGGGTGCCCGCGCACGCGACGTCGATGGGCCGCGCGCTGCTGGCGTGGGCCCCGCCGGCCCTGGTGGACGAGGTGGTGGCGGCCGGGCTGCCCCGGCTGACCGCGCGGACGATCACCGGCGAGGCCGAGTTCCGCCAGGCCCTGCGCACGGTCGCCGACCAGGGCTGGGCCCTGGTCGCCGAGGAACTGGAGGAGGGCCTGCTGTCGGTGTCGGCGCCGGTGCGCGACCAGACCGGGGCCGTGGTGGCGGCGCTGGCGTCGTCGACGTCGAGCGGCCGGTTCGACGTCGGGAAGCTGCGTCAGGAGGTCGTGCCGCTGGTCGTCCGCACCGCCGCGCGGATCAGCGCCGACCTCGGGCACCAGGTCCCGCCGGGAGCCGGGCGCGACGGGTTTTTCTGAGTCAGTCCTCCGTGACCGCGGGGTTCCCCCGGAGCGCCAGCCGGTCAGCGGCGGGTGCCCGGGTGGTGGACGCTGAGATCTCCGTAAGCCGGCAACACGCCGGCCAGGTCGGTGGAAGCACCTCGGAGAACGGTGTCCAGGAAGGCGAGCGTGGCCGCGGCCACGACCCGCGGGCTCTCGGTGCGGCCCAGGGAACCGACGATCGAAGGCACCGGTGGCAGGTACAGCGGCCCGTCCGTGAACGTGAGGTGGGCCGCACCGGGAACGGTGAGCCGGTAGCTCGTCGCGGTGCTGCTCTCGAGCACCTCGGTGAGGCGGGGCAGGTAGCGCGGATCGGTTGCCGGGGTGATGGCCTGGGTCAGGGCGAGCGCGGGCCGGGCCAAGGCCGGCGTCACCGGGCCGTGCGGGTAGCCGTCCAGGTCGATGACGGCGGCGAACCGGCGGTCCTCCCGGACGGCCTGCAGCGCGGCGGCGCCGCCCAGGGAGTGACCGGTCGCGGCGACCCGGCCGGTGTCCAGGCGCCCGGCCAGCGGGTCGGCGCCGTCACCCCGGTTCAGACCCGTCAGCCGGGTGAGGACGAAGCCGAGGTCGGCGGCCCGGACCGCGGTCCAGCCGGCCGCCAGTACTTCGTCGGTGTCGCGGTCGCCGCTGGAGACGGTTGCGGTGGTGATCGTCCGGCCGTCGGCCAGGACGACGGCGGCGGAGTCGTACGGGTGGTCGAGCGCGGCGACCACGTAACCGTGGCTCGCCAGCTCCTCCGCCCACGCGGTGTTCTGGGTGCGCACCCCGCCGGACCCGGGCGAGAACAGCACGACCGGGAACCGTCCTCCGTCGCGCGCCACCGGGGCGTCGAAGACCGAATGGCTGCGGGCGCGCGGGACGTCGTCCAGCAGGAACCCCGGCAGGCCGGTTCCGGTGGCGAGGGCGCCGGAGACGATGCGCGCTTCGTCCTCCGTGCGTCCGAGGTAGGGGGCCCGCGGTACGTCGGCGGTGCTGTTCTGCGCGGGGTACCAGAGCTGGACGACGACCGTGCGCCGGTCGCCCGGATCGGCGGTGAAGGTCTCGGGCCGGAGCGGGTCGGTCCACTGCAGCACGCGGGTGCCGACCGCGAACGGCCCCGAGGGGCCGGGGAACACGGGGACGGGAAAGGCCCAGGCGGCCACTACGCCCGCGGCGATCAGCGCAACGCAGGCCGCCGTGCCCGGCAGCGCGAGCCACCAGCGGGCCCGTCGTGCCGGCCGGCCGGTACGACGTCGCAGTACCGGGGAGAAGGCGAACGGCGCCACGAAAACGGCGCCGGCCAGCACCGGCAGCAGCTGCCAGCGGACCCCCGTCACGCCCAGCGCGACCACGGACGCCAGGAGAACCGCCCCCGCCGCGATCGTGGCGCGCGAGCGGACGGCGGCCGGAAGCCAGCGCGCCACCACCACTGCGACGGCGCCCATCACCACAAAGAGTTCCAGGAGGGACAGGTTCAGTCCCGTGATGATCTCGGTCACCCGGCCATCCTCGACGCCGGGGAGGCGCGGCCACATCGCTCTCCGGTCGCCATCCCGAGCACGTCGCATGCGACGGGAGTGGCACTCGGCCCGGCCGGATCGGGGGCTGGCTTGCGACCGCAGGAGGTGGTGGGACTCCTCCTCAGGTCGGATCCCGGCCGGGTGGGATCCGACGCCGGGCTCATGTGCGGAGCGGTGCCCTCGGCCTAGCATGACGGGACGCGCCCTGTACCGGGGCTGGATCGACAGGAACGTGCGATGACCGAGGCGGCTGCCGGACCCGGCGACCACCGGACAGGACGAGCGGCTCGGCTCGGAAGAGCCGTCGCACGCCGGGCTTTCCGGCTGCCGCCGGTGGTGCGGGGTGGTTTGCTGCCGGCACTTCTCCTGCTCAACGTCGTCACCACCCGGCCGCCTCGAGAGCTGCCCGTGGCCGTGACCCTCACCGTCGTCCTCACGCTGCCTCTGGTGTGGCGGCACCGGGCGCCGCGCACGGTGTTCGCCGCCGTGGTGGCCGTAGCCGCGCTGCAGTGGCTGCTGGACGTCCAGCTGCCGGCGGACATCGCCTTGCTGGTGGCGCTGTACGCGGTGGCCGTGCACTCGGGCCTGCGCGGCACGCTGGTCGCCGGGGCCGTCCTGGCGACCGGGGGCCTGCTGGCCTGCCTGCGCTGGGCCACCGACGGCGCGTTCCTGACCCCGTTCGTCGCGGTCACCGCGATCATCGTCGCCGTCGGCGTCCTCGGCGTGCACGTGCGGACCCACCGCGCCTACCTCGCGGCCGTCGAGGAACGGGCCGGGCGCCTGGAGCGGGAACACGACCAGCAGGCGCGGGTGGCCGTCGCCGAAGAGCGGACCCGGATCACCCGGGAGATGCACGACATCGTCACCCACAACCTGTCCGTGATGGTCGCGCTCACCGACGCCGCCGTCTACGCGCAGCACCGCTCGCCCGGCAAGGCCACCACCGCGATGCTGCAGATCTCCGAAACGGGCCGGCAGGCCCTGACCGACATGCGGCGGTCCCTGGGCATCCTGCGCACCGGCGAACCGGAGGCGCTGCGCCACCCGCTGCCCGGGATCAGCCAGCTGAAGACCCTCGCCGACCAGATGTGCGCGGCCGGGCTGCCCACCCGGATCGAAGTCGACGGCGGCCACGCGCACATCCCGGCCACCGCGCAGCTGACCGTCTACCGCCTGGTCCAGGAAGCCTTGACCAACACGCTCAAGCACACCCCCACCGGCACCGAGGCGAAGGTCCGGATCGAGTGCTCGACCGAAACCGTCACCGTGGACGTCACCGACAGCGGCGCCCGCACGCCGTCCCCCACCGAAGTCCGGCCCGGCCACGGCATCACCGGTATGCGAGAGCGCGCGGCCTCCTACGGGGGAACGTTGCGAGCCGGCCCGCTCCCGGGCGGCGGCTGGGGTGTCCACACGCGCCTCGTCCTCGCCGGCAGCGCGGTGGCGTCCGCGTGACGATCCGCATCCTGGTCGCCGACGACGAAGCGTTGCTGCGCATGGCCTTCAGCACGGTCCTGGAGGCCCAGCCCGACATGGCCCCGGTCGGCGAAGCCGAAGACGGCGCCCAGGCCGTCCGCCTCGCCCGGGAGCTGCGCCCCGACGTCGTCCTCATGGACGTCCGAATGCCCGGCACCGACGGCATCGAGGCGACCCGGCAGGTCGTCGCGACCTGTCCGCAGACCCGGGTGCTGATCCTCACCACGTTCGACCTGGACGACTACGCCTTCGCCGGGCTCGAGGCCGGAGCGTCGGGGTTCCTCTTGAAGAACACGAGGCCCGAGGAACTGCTCACGGCGATCCGTCACGTGGCCGCGGGCGACGCGGTGGTCTCCCCGCGGATCACCCGCCGTCTGCTGGAGAAGTTCCGCCCGCACCTGCCCGGCGCCGGCACCGAACACCACGAGCGGCTGAGCCGGCTCAGCGCCCGCGAACACGAGGTGCTCGTCCAGGTGGGAGCCGGCCTGTCCAACTCCGAGATCGCCGCCAGGCTGCACCTCGCGGAGGCGACCGTGAAGTCACACCTGGGACGGATCCTGCTGAAGCTCGAGCTCCGCGACCGGATCCAGGCCGTGGTCTTCGCCTACGAGAGCCGTCTCATCCACCCGTCGTGACCTCCGCACGGGCCAGGCATCACCAGGCGCCGACCGTGTGCTCGTCTTTCAGCGCATCTTGGAGGCTGGTGCGATCGTCATGGTGGGCGTCTCCGAGATCGGCGCCCCTCAGATCCGACGCAGTCAGGTCAGCGTCGCCGAGATCGGCCAGAACGACGGAGGCACTGTTAAGGTCGGCGGCCCTCAGGGACGCTCTTCGAAGATCTGCACCGCCGAGATCCGCCCCAGTGAGATCCGCCCGGTCGAGCTTGGCACCACGAAGGATTGCGTCGCGTAGTCTCGCGTGATCGAGACCGGCCAACACAAAGGCAGCCTCCGTAAAGTCCGAGCCATCGAGTTTTGCTTCTTCCAAATGGAAAGCAGAAAAGTTCACGCCGGGAAAACAAACTCCGCTGAGATCGATACCGGTGTGTTCGTCGCGGCCGCGGTCACGTCGGTTCAGGACGGACAGGGCCGCTTTGGCGTCGACGGGGAGCTCTTGCTTCTGACACGCGACGCCTTGGACGACCGGCGCACGGGTGCTGCGGATGAACGCCGACAGGATCTCGATGATGGTGGGCTGGTCACGCGGGGAGTCGCGGGCGAGCCGTTCGAGTGCGTAGATCCCGCCGAGCCGGATCTGAACGCGGTCGGCGCCTTGCTGGCCGAGCTGGTCGACGGCCTTGGTGTAGCGGTCCGTGTACTGGCTCTGCGCTGCCAGCTCGTTCTGCGCGGCGTTCTGGTTACTGGTCACATACACGGACAGCCCGGTGAAGATCAGCGCGCCGATGGCCGCGAGCGCCGTGGCGGTCTGGGTGAAGACACCGACCCGGCCGCCCCAACCACGACCGCGCGGCGAGCGAAGCGGGAACATTCGTGACCGCGAGCGGCCGACGGCATCGCGAGGAGAACGAGAAGAAGGCACACCAGAGAGTCGCCGCCGGAGCCCTGACTGTCACAACGCGCGCCTCCACTACCCGCGCTTACCCACTACGGGCCGGCTCAAACCGTTTGGCGGGAACCCCACCTTGGGAAATCAGGCTACAACCGACGACCGAACACGGCGCCGAGCACAGCCACCCGAGGGAGCGCCCGATGGACGACAACCTGCTGCACGAGCGCGACGCCGCGCGGAGAGTGGACGACGTCACCGCCGCGCTCGACCGGCTGGCCGGCACCTTCGCGGAGGAAGACGACCTGCTGGTGGTCCTGAACCGGGTGTGCCGGCAGGTCATGCACGCGGTGCCGGACGCGGAGCTCGCCAGCATCACGCTGCTGCGCGACGGCGCCCCGTACACCGCGACGGCGACCGGGGACAGCGCGCACCACGTCGACCAGGCGCAGTACGCCGCCGGGCGCGGCCCCTGCCTGGAGGCCGCCCGGACCGGCGAGCTCCAGCGGGTCAAGGTGACCGAGGCGGCTCCGCGGTGGCCCGAGTTCGCCGCGGCCGCGGGCGAGTCCTCGATCGTCGCCTACCTGTCCGCCCCGCTGTTCGTCGACCACCAGTACCACGGTTCGCTCAACCTGTACGACACCGGCGGCAACAGCTTCGGCGCGCTCGACGCGGCCCTGCTGGAGCTCTACACCGCCGCCGCCGAAGCCGCTCTTCGCAGCACCCGCCGGCACCAAACCGCCCGCGAGACCATGGAGCAGCTGCGCACGGCGCTGACCTCCCGCGCGGTGATCGACCAGGCCAAGGGCATCCTGATGGCCCTGCACCGCATCCCGGCCGACGACGCCTTCCAGCTGCTCGTCAAGGCGTCGCAGGAGCGGAACGCGAAGCTCCGCGAGATCGCCCACGACTTCGTCGAGACCGCCTTGGCCGCGCCGGACCGGTGACGCACGAAGGCGCCGGCTCGCTGCTGAACCGACGCCGTCGCCGAATCACCGCCAAGCACGGGAGGTGACTCGACTCGGCGGATACCCGGCTCGCACGGTTCTTGAACACGGTAGTGAGCAGAACGCAGCCCGGGACGTCGAAGGACGAAGAGCCGATCCTGCTCGACCCGCTACCGGGGCGCACGACTGACCGCTCGGCCGCCTATCTCTCCCTGCTGCGGGAGCTGCTCGAGCTGGTCGGCGCCGACCTTCCGGCCGCGGACGAGACCGACGTTCATTCGCGGTGGTACCACGATGCCCGCAGGTCGATCGGCGACATCGTCACGCGCCGCGCGAAAGCGGCTCCCGTTCCCGAGGAATGGTTCGAGCCAGCCGCAGGACGAACCGTGCGAAGATGCCGGCCATGGGCTCGGACTGGAACTGGACGTTGTCACTGCCCAGCGGAACGATGAACCCCACGACGGTAGAGCTGCTGCTGACCCTGGCCGGCAACGCCGGGCTGTCACGTACCGGCCGGACGGCAGGATCAACGGTTTCGACAACGCGCCGGGCCGCGAAGGCGAACACCGGGTACTCGACCGGGATCAGCTGGTGCACAGCCTCGCCACGGGATCGTGGTCGACCAATCTGTGGACCGGGACCGAAGTGGACATCTGGCTCTCCACCAAGCCCGACGACGGACGCGGCTGGGACTCCCTGCACCTGGCGCTGGACTCGGTCCACTGCCCACGGACCCCCGCCGCCCACGCCGAACCGTTCCGGAAGCTGCACCGGCTGCTCACCGACCTGTGGATCACGATCGCGGACCAGACCGGTGCGCTGTTCGGCCGCGTCGAGGACGAATGGTCGTGGGAACAGATCTGGTCCGAGCTGCCCGACCCGCTCTCGGGCGGCACCCCGCCACCGTGGGGCTCCTGGCCGGACTGGCTGAGCTGGTGGACCTACGTCGACGCAGACCACTACCGGCTGCTGCCCCCGATCACCGAACACCTGGGCACGGACATCCGCCGCACTCCCGGCAACGCGGCGGTGATCGCGTTGCCGACCGACCCGGCCACCGTCGACCCGCTGAGGTTCGCCCGGCTGAACCAGGAGTACCGGCTCGCCGTCACAGCCGATCCTCGTCGCGGCTGAGCAGCCATTTCGTCCGGTCGATCGCGACCGCGGGACATCCGGTGCCATGTCCCCGCCGCTCCGTGAGGCACGATTCCCGAGGCCGCGCTGGGTGACACCTTCGTCTTCGTGAATGCCTCGGGCGTCGGCGAAGCGGTCCAGCCACTGGCGGGCAACGGGGGACACCAAGGTGCCCGGCGCGATGTCTGCACCTAGCCGTACCTGCGCGAGTAACAGCGCAGCCGCCGCACGCGACTTGCCGACGTCCGATCGGAACGCGGAAGAGGCGGCTGTGCCGAGTGTGTGGAACCGACTGTCGGTGCTCGAGAAGGTCGTCGAGGTCCTGCGTGAAATGACCCCAGAGCCGCCGGGTCACCACCTCGGCCGCCCGTACGCCACGGCCTATCAGCTGGCCATCGCGCTCCACACGAGGTACCCCGAAGTCGCCCATGAGCTGGGCTTCGAGATCGGCGGCGCCGAGACCGGCCGCCACAACAGCCTCGCGCAGTACCTGGGCCAGCAGCTATCGACGCGCATCGCCCGCGAGGGCGACGCGAGCGCGATCGAAGGGGCCTTCCTGTCCGGCGACCACATGGCGGCCCTGGAATTCGTCGATGCCCACGGCGGCCGTCACGCCAGCAGCCTCATCGACAGTGGTTTCCCGCTGACGATGTTCCGCCTCCGCCCGGTCGAAGCACGGCCATGACCACGGCCGCGGACGTCCACCGCCTGGTCGAAGCCGCCACGGGGCTCGACATCCGGCCCCGCGCCCGACGATGGGCGCACCTGCCGGTGTGCGTGCTCGACTCGGTGTTCTCGATCAACGCCCGGTACACCAGCACGATCGCGGTCTGCGACCGGTACGCGAAGCACCAGGGTCTCGTGCCCCACCTGGTCGACGTCGCCGACTTCGCCACCGTGGCCGGCACCACCGCCGAGCAGCCCGTCGACGCGCTGGCGGACCTGGGCCGCCGGCTGGGATCGGACCGGTTCGCCACCGACATCCTGGAGAACCGGGGCCGCACCAGCACACGAGGCGGCGTGCTCAAGGCGGAAGCCGCAGTGTGCTACGCCGAAGTCCTCGCCGGCTCCGGCGTGCACACCCTCGGCGAAGTCACCACGCTCCTAGCAGACCTCACCCGGCTCGACGCCGTGGAAAGCCGGCTGCGAGCCGTCCCCGGCAACGGCACGCACGACATCCGGCTCCGCTACCTCTGGATGCTGGCCGGCACCGACGAGCAGGTGAAACCGGACCGGAAGGTGCTTGGCTGGCTGATTCGCCACCTAGGCCACCAGGTCACCGTCCCGGCCGCACGGCGGCTGCTCGCCGACGCCGCTGCCGAGCTGGGCCGGACACCCTGGGAACTCGACCACGCGATCTGGAAGGCCGCTTAACCGGAGATCTTGGCCTCGCAGCTGGTGTTGCCGCAGACGCATTCGACCGGTCGATCTCGGCTCTCCGGTAGCCGCGCCACGGCTGCGACTCGTCTCCTCGTAGTGAAGTCTTCATTCGACGCCGGGGAACGGTCACCATCGCCGAACCTCAGCAAGAGGACCAGAGCCTGGACCGCCCGTGCGGAGCGACGCGCCGACGTCGCCCCGCACTCGACCCCGGGCTACCGGATCAGGAACGGCGCCGACACGTCCACCTCGTACGGTGTCGTGCCGTTCTTGTCCAGCTGCAGCACATAACTGCCCGGCACCACGGCGGGCGGGCCGGACGCGTTGATGTCCGGTGCGCTTTCGGCCAGTGCGGCCGCCGGGAAGGACACGCGCACGACCTGTGACCGGCCCGGGTCGAGCGTCACCCGCGCGAAGCCGACCAGCCGTTGTGGCGGGACCACCACCGGGCTCACCGGCTGGGCCACGTACACCGGCACGATGTCGGTGCCGGCGCGGGTCCCGGTGTTGGTGACGGTGAACGTCGCGGTGGCCGTCCCGCCCCGCGCGACCTTCGGCGTCACCGCCAGGTTCGTGTGCGTGAACGTCGTGTACGACAGGCCGTAACCGAACGGGAACTGCGGGTTGTACGCGTTGCCCTGACCGGACGCCGTGCTGGGCAGCTGGTCGAAGAACTTCGGCTGGTCACCCAGCGGGGACGGCGCCGTGCCGGCGAAGTCGCCGCCGACGGCCGGCGCGTCGGACGGCCAGCTGATCGGCAGCTTGCCCGCGGGGTTCGTCTTGCCGAACAGCACATCCGCCACGGCCGTGCCGGCTTCCGTGCTGCCCTGGTAGGCCATCAGCACTGCGTTCGCCTTCTCCGCCGGGCCCAGCCCGACCGGCCGGCCCGCGACGACCACGACGATCACCGGTTTGCCGGTCGCCTCCAGCGCCGTGATGAGGGCCTGCTGGTCGGGCGCCAGGGCCGGCGCCGGGTTGTCGCCCAGCCCCTCCGCATAGGCCTTCTCCCCCACCACCGCCACATAGGCACTGGTGTCCGCCGCGGCCGCGACGGCGCTGGCCTGGTCCGGCGCGTAGACCGCGGCCGGGTCCTCGGCCCGGATGCCGCCCAGCACGGTGGTGCCCGGTGGAATCTGGTTCTCGGGGCCCATGCAGCACACGTGCCCGGCACCCGCCACGCCCTGCCAGCTCACGCTCCAGCCGCCGAGCTGGTTGGTCATCGAGTCCGCACTCGGGCCGGTCACCACGACCTTCGCGCCGGCCGGCAACGGCAGCGCGTTGTTCTCGTTGCGCAGCAACGTGATCGACTCCCGCGCGGCCTTGGCCGTCTGGTCCCGGCCCGCGGTGACGGCGGCGTTGGCGGCGTTCGCGTTCACGCACGGTTTCGCCGGGTCGGCCACGCACGGCTGGTCGAACAGGCCGAGCTGGAACTTCAGCGTGAGGATGCGGCGCACCGCCTGGTCGATCCGCGCGGGCGAGATCTTGCCCGTGCTGACGGCCTGCAGGATCGCGGTCTGCCACCCCGCCGCGTCGGAGACCTGCATGCTCATGTCGACACCCGCGTTCACGGCGGCGGCGATGGCACCCGGGAGATCCGCCGCGATGTGATAGGCGGTCTGCAACGCGGTGACGTCCTGGTAGTCGCTGATCACGACACCCTGGAAGTGCATCTGGTCGCGCAGGACGTCGGTCAGCAGGTAGTGCGACGACGTCGCCGGCACGCCGTTGATCGACCCGGAGTTGACCATCACCGTCCCGGCGCCCGCGTCGATCCCGGCCGCGTACGGCGGCAGGATCGTCGTCTGCAGGTAGTTCATGGGAAGGAGCGCCTCGGCCCGGTCGTGGCCGTTGACCGACTGCGAGTAGCCGGCGAAGTGCTTGACCGTCGCGCTGACGTTCAGCTCACCGCGCCTGCCGGGCGTCTGCAGGCCCTTGATGTTCGCGGCGCCCATCGCGGCCGCCAGGGCCGGTTGCTCGGCCCACGTCTCGTAGGTGCGGCCCCACCGGTTGTCGCGCGCGATGTCCTGGACCGGGGCGAAGTTCCAGTTCCAGCCGGTCGCGCGCAGGGCGTCCGCGGTCGCCTTGCCCCCGGCCTGGGCGAGCGCGGGGTCCCAGGTGGCGCCCATGCCGATGGACTGCGGGTACAGCGGCGCCTGCCACGGGTGGCCGAAGCCGTGTACCGCGTCGACGCCGAACACCACCGGGAGGTGCAGGCGCGAGTTCTTGATCGCGAACTGCTGGATGATGTTGTATTCCGTGGCCCAGTCGTAGCCGGTGTTGCCCACGCCGCCCTTGCCCGTGGTGTCGACCGGATTGTCGGTACCGCCCGCGAGAATCGAACCGACGTTGGAGTCGACCAGGATTTTTCGCATGCAGTCGGGATTGGGCAGGTTGAAACCGTTGTTCCCGCACCGCGTGCTGTCGGCGTCGGTCAGCGTGCTGACCAGCTGCTGGTCCATCTGGCCGACTTTCTCGGGCAGCGTCATCGCGCGGAGCAGGGCCTCCACCCGCGCCGGCACGGGGCGGTGGGTGTCCAGCCAGGGCGTGGCGCCCAGGTCGACAGCGGCACTGCTACTGGCGGTGAACGTGGGAACCGCGAGCAGGGCCGCGGCCGCGAGCACCGTGACGGTGGAGCGGGTACTGCGTCTGTGGTTGCGGAACACCTGACCTCCTTCAGCCGTGGTCGGCATGGACCGGCCGCGTGGGTGCGAGCGCACCGTAGGACCGTCGGCGTGAGCTGTAAAGCGCCGAACGGCGGCCGGGCATCCGTTTGTACACACCTTGAAGTAAGGGCATCCCGTGCCGGCGTCGTCGACCCGCTGAGGTTCGCCCGGCAGGCCGCCGGAGGTGGCCGCTCGGGCCACCTCCGGCGGAGCGGTTACTTGCGGATCATCGGGTTGCCATACCCGATGACCAGCCCCTGGGTGAACGCCGTGACGCCGAACGTCTTGTTCAGCAACGCAGCCGCCGGCGCGGTGAGCGCCAGGGTGACTCCGGCGGGGGTGGCCGCGCCGATCGTGAACAGGTCGGCGCGCGCCCCGAAGTTGATCTTCCCGCTGAGCACTCCGCGCTTGAGGTCGATGGTGTAACTCGTCAGGTAGAGGCACTTGCCACCCGCACGCAGCAGCAGGCCGCCCACGTGCTCGATCGTCCCGTCGTTCGGGTTGCCGACGATGGTGAACCCGAAGACGGTCTTCCCGCCGGGATGGCTGACCTTGGCGAAGACCGGCGACACCTTGACGCCGAGCGACGTGAGCGCCTTCGCCGCGGCGGCGTCCAGCGTGAGGTCGGTCCGGCCCTTGCCGAAGTGGTGGTGCGAGACGGCGTGGGAAGACGCGGTCACCGGCTGAGCAGCCTGGGCCGGCGCCGCGGCGACACCGGCCATGGCGGCCGCGGCGACGACGGACACCCCGAGCATGCGAAGGCGCATGATGACTCCGTTCTCGTTGCTTCCTGGACACGAGGGATACGCCAAGAGCACCTCGAACGGATGCGGGCAAGCGACCTAGCCTGGCGAGTCCGCGTCCGCCGCGACAGCCCTCCATCGCTGCATCAGGCGGCGGCAGGCCTGGACCAGCTCCGGTGGCTGCACGTGGGTGAGATCGGCGTCGAAGGTGGCGAGGATTCCCGCGATGCCGGCCCACGACCAGGCGCCGATGCTGACCCGGCAATGCCGCGCGTCGAGGTGTTCGACGACCGATCCGCCGGGAGCCCAGCGGGCCACGGTCTCGGCGGGCAGGTTCAGGTGCGCGGTGCCGGTGCACTGCCAGGCGGCCGGCGTGTCGCCCCGCTCGTGGCTCGTCATGACGAAGTGAGCGACGTCGCCGCCGGGGAGCTCCCGCGCGGCGAACGAGGAGCGCGTCTCGGCGCGAGCGTGAAGGCGGTCGACTCGGTGGACGCGCCACCGCTCGTCGGCGACGTGGTAGGCGACCAGGTACCACCGTCCGGCCCACACGACCAGGTGGTGCGGCTCGATCCGGAGCGCAGGCGTGAAGCCGGCATCCCGTGGCTCGGCGCGTGAGCCGTCGGCGCGCAGTTCCTCCACGGTCAGCACGCGGCGGCGGCGCACCGCATCACCCACCGTCTTGAGCGCGTCCGAGTCGATGGGCGGAGCCGGGAACTCCCAGTAGTTCGGCAGCCTGGTCAGCCGCAGGGACTCCATCGCGGCCCGCAGCCGGGCCGGCATGACCTGCTTGAGGGCCTCCAGCGCCCGGGCCGCGTCGTCTCCGAGACCGAACACCGTGCGGGGTGCGGTCTGCAGGGCCACCGCGACCGCGAGGGCTTGGTCGTCGTCGAGCAGCAACGGCGGAAGCGCGTGACCGGCGCCGAGCCGGTAGCCGCCGTCGGGACCGTGGACGGTGGCGATCGGATAGTCCAGCTGCCGGAGCGTCTCGATGTCACGCCGGATGGTGCGTTCACTGGCGCCGAGCCGGCCGGCGAGCTCGCCGAGCGACCACTGCCGGCGGGCCGCGAGCAGCGACAGCAGTCGCAACGCCCGCCGTGAAGTGTCCGCCACGAGAAACATCATGCCCGGTCGAGGCCACTCGGTGTCCACTACTGGTGCGAGAGTCGCCGCTGAGGGGCAGCAACCAAGAGGGAGTCGAAACAGGATGCGTGTTGTCGTAGTCGGGGGCGGAATCGGTGGCCTTGCCCTGGGTGCAGGTCTGCGTCGCCGGGGGTTCCGGGTCACGGTGTTCGATCGCGACCTCGAGGTGGCGGCGACCGGTGGATACCACATCACGTTGGACGAGCGCGCGCAGTCGGCGTTGCGGAAGCTGATCGCACCGCAGATCTTCGAGCGGCTGCTGGCGTCCGCATCCGCACTGCGCCTGCGGGACAGGGATGCGTTCTGGGACCGGCGCGGGCGGTTGCTGGGAGAGGGCCCTGACCTCAGCGGTGAGTCCGGTGTGGACATCGACCGCGTCACCTTGCGGACTCTGCTGGCCGAAGCCGTCGGCGACGACCTCCACCTCGGCCACGAGGTCACCGGCGTCGATCGCGCCGAAGACGGCACGCCCCTGGCCAGGTTCGCCGGCACCCCGGCCGTTCCGTGCGACCTGCTGGTCGGCGCGGACGGGACCCACTCCCTGGTGGCTCGTTACCTGGCAGGCGGCCCCACCAACGCACCAGCGGGCATCGTCGGCTTTTCCGGGCGAACGTCCTTCGAGGCTTTGAGCCCGGGCGAGCAGCAGCGGCTCGGACGCCGATCGGGGCTGGCGATCGGCCCTCGTGGAGCGGCCCTCTACGTCGGCTTCCTCGACCCTGCCGGCAACGCGGTGCTCGACGCGCCCGGCCTGCGGATGGCGGTCACCACCGGGCCCACCTACATCTGGGGCGCCATGTTCCCCGAGTCCCCGGCCACGGACTCGCTGCGCGACCTTCGCGACGCCGGCCTGCGGGACTCGCTGGCGGCCAGGTTCCGCGAGCTGGGCTGGCGCGGGCACGCACTCGAGGTGATCACCCGCGCCGATCCGGGGAGTGTAGCCGCGTTCCGGTTCAACGCCGCCTCGACGCGAGCCCGTGACCTGGCCCCGTGGCCCGCCGGTTCGATCACCGCTCTCGGCGACGCCGTCCACGCGACTCCCCCGACCGCCGGCATGGGTGCGGGAGCTGCCATTCGCGACGCCGCCAGCCTGGTCGAACACCTGGAAAGGGTCGCCGCCGGCACGACCACACTGACCGTGTCCATCAGCCTGTTCGAGGCAGCGATGCGGGCCCGCGGAAGTGAAGTCCTCACCACGGCCATGAAGCCGGTGCGGTGGATTCTGGCCACCGACACCCCGCTGGGCGCCGCGGCCACCTTCGCGGCCACCCCGGTCCTGGCTGCGGCGAGACGGCTCGGAAGGTGGGTGTCGCAGAGCTACCCGGCCGCCGAGGGGGCGGCCTACCGTCGGCTGCGGCAGGAACGGCGTGCGGAGGAGGTCGCGACATGACAAAACGGCAGATGGCTCCTCGTTTGGGCGATTTTCTCCGGGCGCGGCGAGGTCGCGATGCTGGCCGGGGTGAGCACGGACTACTACGTCCGGCTGGAACAGGGCCGGGACCGGAATCCCTCGTCGCGGGTCGTCCAGGCGCTCGCTGACGCGTTGCTCCTGGACGAAGAAGCGACCGCGTACCTCCGCGGCCTGGCAACGCCCGCGAAACCGAAGCGGACACGGGCGGCGCCGGAGCTCGTCTCGCTGCTGAACACGTGGACCACCACTCCTGCCCTGCTCTACGGCCGCTACTTCGACATCCTGGCCGTGAACCCGCAGGCGCAGTCGTTCTACCGGGACTGGCCGAGGATCGCTGTGGGGCCGGCACGACGTGCGAGCGAAGACCGCGACGACCAAGTCGTGGCAGCAGCCCGAAATCCCGCGGCCGTCGCCGAGCATCTGTCACGGCACGGCGGTGCGCTGCTGACTGTGCCGCTCGACGTCACCGACCCCCGCTCAGGCCGAGGCAGCCGTCGCTGCGGGCGTAGCGCGTTTCGGCCGGATCGACGTGTTGGTCAACAACACCGGCTACGGACTCTTCGGCGCGGTGGAGGAAGCTTCCGGCTCGGAAGTGCGGGATCTCTTCGACACCAACGTGTTCGGCCTGCTCTCCAGCGCCGGTTTCGCGTCCGGAGCGGGACGCGGCCTTTACAGTGCCTCGAAATTCGCCGTCGAAGGGATCAGCGAGGCCCTGCGGGCAGAACTCGCCCCGCTGGGCGTCCACGTCATGATCGTGGAGCCCGGCTCGTTCCGCACGGACTTCTTGACCAGCACCAGCAAACGCCGCACCGGAACCGCCGCTTCGCCTGCAACTGGGCAGCGACTGCTTGCGGCTGGTGGAAGACAAGCTCGCCACGGTGGCCACCGAGCTCGCGCAGTGGCGCGAACTGGCGGAATCCACTGACTTCGCCGACGAATGATCTTTCTTCGCCGGCCGGCACATCGCCCGCTCAGGTGCCGAGTTTTCCCTGCAACATGCTGACGCCGTGCTCCTGCTGGCCGAGCTCCTGCACGGAAACGTCGACAACGGGATAACTGCTCAAGGCCAGGTTGGGCGGCACCGAGACGTCGGCTTCGGTACCCGCAGTCACCCCGAGGGGAATCATCGTCTTGGCGCCGTCGTACAGCCAGATTTCGTACAGCCCGGCCGGAGCCGGCATGCCGGTCAGCTGGACCTGCAGCCGCAACGAGCCTGTTCCGGTGTCGACGATCCGGACCCGCCCGGACGCGCCGGGCGGGGCGGATTCCTGAGGGCTCAGCTGGGCTTCCGCAACGATCCGGTCGTTCTCACCACCAGCGTTCACGACGATCAAGGTGCCGGCCACACCGATCGCCGCGGCGGCGGCCGCGACGACCGTATAGCGCGCGCCGCGGGAGATCCGGCGGCCACTTGTGCGTTCGACGCCCGCCGGCCGGCGCGAGTGGACCTGCCCGCCGTTTTCGTTCGACGGTGGCCGGGTCGCCTGACCGGTTTCGGCGGCGATCCGCTCCCAGACGGCTTCCCGCACCGGCGGCAATGACGTTTCCGTGATCGTCTCGCGGCCGAGCCCCGCGACGGCACGCAGCGACTCGATCTCGTCGCGACACTCGGCGCAGCCGTCGAGGTGGGCGGTGTCCTCCGGTTCGAGGTGCTGTTCGTCAAGGGCGAGCAGCACGAGCCGATCGGGATCCGGGTGCGACATCGTTCACCTCCTCCGGGGTGCGGTCGAGCTGAGAGCGCAGGTTCTGCATTCCACGCCGGAGGTGGCTCTTCACCGTGCCCAGCGGCAGTCCGGTTTGCTCGGCTATCTGAGTGTGGGTCAGATCAGCGTAGAAGGCGAGCTGGAGGACTTCCCGCTGCGGGTCGGGCAGCCGGGTCAGGCCGTCGACGACGACCAGCCGGTCGAGCACGCGTTCCGGCGACTCGGCCGCGGCCTCCTCCGTCGGCGCGACCGCGGCGACCGCGGCACTGTCCCGCTGCTGGCGGCCCCGGGCACGCAGCAGGTCGACTACGCGCCGTCGCGTGATCCCCAGGAGCCAGGCCAGCAACCCGGCCTTGTCCGGGTCGTAGGTGTGACGGCCGCGCCACGCCGAGACGAAGGTCGCCTGCACGACGTCGTCGACGTCGGCGGAATCGCGCAGGCTCGCCCTGGCCAGGCGCTGCACCGCGGGTCCGTGGCGGTCGAAAACCGCGCGCAACGCATCCGGCTCGCCCGCGGCGAACCGCCACGCGAGATCGTCGGCTGTGCCGCTCGTCACGGCATCTTCGGACACGGACGACACCCTAGCCGCCGGCGGAGGTGAGGCGACACCGTCGATCGTCACGTCGGAGAGGGCATCCGGAAAGAAGACTCACGCCGCTGCATCCGGCCGGGCGGTTCCGGACGAATCGACAAGCACCTGGAACGTCGGCCTCGAAGGAGCAGTTGATGAACTCCGCTCTGCGTTCACTCACCCTACTGGCCTCGGCCGGGATTCTGGCCGCGCTCTCGACCGTCTCGCCCGGGGTGGCGGCGGCAGCCGCCGAGTCGATGGTGTCGGTGGTGCACGGCATTCCCGGTCAGCCGGTCGACGTCTACGTCAACGGGAAGAAGACCCTCGACAACTTCCAGCCGGCCGCCATCGCCGGACCGCTGAGCCTGGCCGCCGGCACGTATGACGTCGCGCTGACCAAACCGGGCGAGGCGGCGACCAGCGCGATCCTGGAGAACAAGAGCCTCGCGGTGCCGGGTGGCAAGAACCTCAGCCTGGTCGCGCACCTCGACACCGCGGGCAAGCCCGCGCTGACCGCGTTCGTCAACGACACCGCGATGATCGCCGCGGGCCAGGCCCGGCTCGTGGTCCGGCACACGGCCGCCGCCCCCGCCGTCGACGTCCGGGCCGCGGGCAAGCCGGTGTTCCCCGGTCTGACCAACCCGAAGGAAGCAATGGCCGACCTGCCGGCGGGAACGGTGAGCGCCGACGTGACGCTCGCCGGGACCGGCACCGTGGTGCTCGGCCCGAAGGACCTGGACCTCGCGGCGGGCACTTCGACCATCGTCTACGCGATCGGCTCGGCCGACGCCAAGACGCTCGCGCTCACCGCGCAGACGATCAAGGACCTGGGTGGTGCACCCTCCTCGATGCCCACCGGCACCGGCGGACTGGCCGCCGACGACGCCGGCGCCTGGTGGTCGACGCTGTCCGTGAGCGGTGTCCTGCTGGTGCTCCTCGGCGTCTTCCTGCTGTTCCGGCGGCGCGCGGGCAACCCGGCCCGGTGAACCGGGATCGACGCAGCGGCGCGTCCCGGCAGTTCGCCGGGACGCACTGCCCCGCGGCTGTCGCACTCGTCACCGCCGGTGTGCTGGCGGTAGTGGCCGGCACCCTGCTGGGCAACCGGGCGGACTCACCCGGCCCCCCGGCCCCGATCGTGACGCGGCTGGAGGCGCCACCACCGACCGAACCCGCACGGCCGGCCACCCCCGGAAAACCGGCCGTGCGGCCGGTGCGCCTGACCATCCCCCGGATCGGCGTCACGGCGAAGGTCACACCGGCGGGGGTCGACCGGACCGGCGCCTTTTCGGTCCCGCCGAGCGTCGACACCGTCGGCTGGTACCGGTTCGGGCCGGCGCTGGACAGTCCGGCCGGCTCGCTCGTCATCGGCGGCCACGTCGACAGCGCCACCACCGGACCCGGCGCGTTCTTCCGGCTGCGTGAACTCGACCCGGGGGCAACGCTGTCGCTCACCGGCGAGGACGGGGCGACCCGTTCGTTCGTCGTCGTCGCGCGCGAACAGATCCCCAAGGACAAGATCGACCTGCAGCCGTACTTCGCCACCACCGGCAGGCCCCGCGTCACCCTGTTCACCTGCGGCGGTTCCTTCGACCGCACAGCCAGGAGCTATCGGGACAACATCGTCATCACGGCTGTTCCCGGGTGATGTTTCCCCGCGGTGACTGACGCGCTCGGCAGCGGAACCGCTGGGCGACCGGTCTGCAGTTGGGCCTGTTCATCGTGTTCGTGGGCGCGGTCGCCCGGCGCGTGCCCGGTCCGCCCCCGCCCGGACCGTGACCCTCGCCGCCGGGGACCGGTCCCCACGGTGTTCCGCTAAGAAGAGAACGAGACCGGCCGTCCGGCGGAGCGAGGTGGGAATCGACGTGGTGAGGAAGCGTGGCGGTCCTGGCTTCGACGGTCGGCCCCGACACCTACGTCGACTCATCGTCCACGGTGGACGTCTACACCAACGTGGTGGGAGGAACCGGGAGAAGACCAAGGCGGGCATCGGACTCGCGGTCGAGGACTACTCCGAAGGCCGGCTGCCGTCCTCGGTGCGAGTCTTCGACAACCTCTCCACCGGCAAGGCAAAAGGATCCCTCGTGATCGATGCCGACCGGTTCGCCGGGACGAACGTGCTGCGCAACAAAGTCGTCGCCGGGCCGTTCACGGCCGACCACAACCGCCCGGCGGGCGCGGGCTACGACATCGGCGCATACGAACGGAACTGACGACACCCGCCGGAAAACCGGTCTCCCAGCCGACGGCTCGCCGTTCATCCCAGGCGACGGGCCGTTCGGGCGCGGGGGCGTCCGTCCGGGAACACCCGGCCGGGCGTCCCCGGACGCCCGCTGCGGCGGGGAGGGCCTGCGCCTGTCGGAATAGAGCGGGTACGCCGCACGTCTGTACAGCTGTACGTCCAGGTGCGCTTCACCTGGCGCCCCAGCTTCGCGCCGCAAGGCGGGGAAGGGAGAGCTGTGTCCCAGCAGGCCAAGTACCACAAGAGTCCGGACGCCGTGTCGCAGCTGGCTCCGGAGCAGTACCGCGTGACCCAGCAGGACGGCACGGAACGTCCGTTCGCGAACGCGTACTGGGACAACCACGAGCCGGGGATCTACGTCGACGTCGTGTCCGGCGAGCCGCTGTTCGCTTCGGTCGACAAGTACGACAGCCGGTCCGGGTGGCCGAGCTTCACCAAGCCGATCGTCAAGTCGAACGTCGTCGAGCGGGAGGACTTCAGCCACGGGATGATCCGCGCAGAGGTCCGCTCACTCCACGGGGACAGCCACCTCGGCCATGTCTTCGACGACGGCCCGCTCGACCAGGGCGGAATGCGCTATTGCATCAATTCCGCGTCGTTGCGGTTCATCCACCTCGACGACCTGGAAGACGCGGGCTACGGCGACTACCGCACCCTGTTCACCAGCGACACCGACGGGCAGTGAGAACGGCGGGCACGATCTCGGCCCCGGTGGAGATCGTCGCGCTGCTGGTCTCGTCCGCACACGCCTTCGAAGGCCGTCCTGCGGACGGCCCGCGGCCCGACCCGGAACCCGTCGAGCGCGCCGAGGTCGCCGTGCGCGCCACGCTCGGGATCGTCGGCGACCGGTACTTCAACCAGCCCGCCCACCGCCGCGCCGCCGTCACCCTCTTCGCCGCCGAGTCGCTCGACGTTCTCGGACTCGACGTGGTACCCGATCCGCACCTGGCGCGACGCAACATCGTCCTTCGCGGGTTTCCCGTTGACGAGCTGGCCGCGCCGCGTGGCGGAACCGGAGCCGTTTTCGGCCTCGACTCAGGGGCGGGCGAAGTCCGTTTCCAGGCCTACCGCCCGGCCCACCCGTGCGCCTGGATGGACGTGGTGCTGGCGCCCGGCGCGTTCCGCGGCCTCCGCGGGCGCGGCGGCGTGCGCTGCGCCCCTCTCGATGACGGAATCCTGCGAGTCGGTCCCGCGACCCTCACCGTGGTGCGCTCCCCCGCGGGCCTGACGTAGCTCCCGCCGGGGACACGAGATTACGAACAGGGCTGTTCGATTCCGAATAGGCCTGTATGGTGAGCCCATGGCAGCAGCCGGCGAGCCGACCGATCGCACCAAGCGGCCCTCGTTCATCCGCACGGCCAGGCGGGCCCAGCTGGTCGAGTGCGCGATCGAGGTGATCGCGCGTGACGGCCTGGAGAACGCCTCCACGGTCGTGATCGCGCAGCACGCGGGCGTCAGCAGGGGCGTGCTGACCCACCACTTCCGGGACCGTGCCGACCTGATCGACCAGGTCCTGCAGACCGTGTACGAGCTCGGTGTCCGCGAGGTGGGACCGGCCGTTGCCGCCGCGGAAAGCCCGCGGGACGCGTTGCTGGCGTTCATCGGAGGCAGCGTGGACTTCTACGCCGCCTACCCGAACCACGTCGCCGCGCTCGGCGAGATCTTCGGCGCCGCACGGCACACCGATGCTCCGACCCGCCCGCAGACCGCGGCGCACAACCAGGAGATGACCGACGTCCGGGAGGTCCTGCTCGCGGGACAACGCGACGGTCAGTTCCGTGACTTCGACGCCGACCTCATGGCGTCCACCGTCCGCGCGGCGCTCGACGCGGCCGCGGGACACCTCTCCCGAGGCAGCCGAGCAGACCACGTACGCGGCGAACTGCTGCGCACGCTGGATGCCGCCACCCGCAAGGAGGACACGTGAAACGCACCACCACAGCCTTTTCCCTTGCCTTGGTCACGCTGGCGAGCACACTCGTGGCGTGTTCGTCCACTCCCGGCACTCCGGCCGCCGAGGACTCACCGCTGACCGTGCAGACCACCAGCGGCAGCCTGCACGGCCTGAACACACCCACCGCCAGGGAGTTCCTCGGTGTGCGCTACGCACAGCCCCCGGTCGGGGCGCTGCGCTGGCAGGCACCCCAACCCGCGCCTGCGGCACCGGGCGTCGTCGAAGCGACCAAACCCGGGGCGGCGTGCGCGCAGGCGTCCACGCTGCCCGGTGCCGAACCCTCGGCGGCCGAGGACTGCCTGTTCCTCAACGTGACGACACCCCGCCGGATGCCGGCCGGCGCGAAGCTGCCGGTGATGGTGTGGTGGCACGGTGGCGGCTTCACCTCCGGCTCCGGTGCCGCCTACGACGCGCAACGCCTCGCCTCACGCGGCAACGTCATCGTGGTCACGGTGAACTACCGGCTCGGCGTGTTCGGCTACTTCGGACTGCCCGGCCTCGCGGGCTCCGGCACCTTCGGGCTCGCCGACCAGATCGCGGGCACCGGGTGGGCGAAGCAGAACGCCGCCGCGTTCGGCGGTGACCCCGCCAACGTCACCGTGTTCGGGGAATCCGCGGGCGGCATGTCCGCCTGCGCGTTCCTGACCTCCCCGGCGGCCAAGGGCCTCGCGCAACGGGTGGCCATCTCTTCGGGCTCGTGCCTGCTGAACTGGCCCGCCGGCGTCATCTACCCGGGCCTGCCCGCCGACACGCCGTACAAGCCGCTGGCCGTCACCGAACAACGCGGCGACGCGGCCGCGAAGACGTTGGGCTGCAACGGCTCCAATCCGATCGAGTGCCTGCGCAAGCAGCCGGTGTCCGCGTTGACGAAGCTCAACACGGACTTCTCCAATGGCCTGACCTACGGCACGGACCTGCTGCCCGAGGCGCCCGCCGACGCGCTGCGGGCGGGCAAGGTCGCCGACGTTCCGGTGCTGTCGGGCGGAAACCGCGACGAGCACAACGCGTTCGTCGCCGGAGACATCGCGGCCGACCCGACGACGATCACCGCGGCGACCTACCCGGCACTGGTCCAGGCCGCCTACGGCGCGGCGGCTCCGCAGGTGCTGGCGCGCTACCCGCTGAGCAGGTTCCCGTCGGCGCCCGCGGCCTGGGCCAAGGTGACCTCCGACAGCACCTGGGGCTGCCAGACGCTGTCCGGCAACCGCGCGATGGCCGCGAAGACAAAGGTGTACGGCTACGAGTTCGCCGACCCGAACCCGCCGAACATCAACGGCAACGTGGTCCCCGGCCTTCCCCAGGGCGGCGCCGCCCACGCCACGGACCTGCCGTTCCTGTTCGACCTCGGCGGACGCAACCTGGTGACCGACCCGGCGAAGGCCCAGCTGGCCGACACGATGATCGGCTACTGGAGCAGCTTCGCCCGCACCGGCGTGCCGACCGCGCCAGGTGCACCGGCCATGCCGGCCATGAATCCGGACTCCAGCTCCGTTCTCGCCCTGGCACCCAACGCAACCCGCGCCGACGACACCTCGGCCACCCACCAGTGCGACTTCTGGCAGACCACGCAACCACACTGACGAGGAAGGCTCCGACCGGTCAGCGGCCGTGCCACTCGCCGCGATCGGTGAGGTAGGCGCCGGTGGGCCGCATCGTCGTCCTGTCAAGCGCGTTGAACCGCTTCGTGTTCGCGTCCCACTTCGCGAACAACGGGAACAGCGCGGAGCGGTGTGTGCGGTAAGCCATCACGATCTCGTTCACCTTCTGCGCGGCGCCCGCGCCGAGGATCACGCTGTGCTGCAGGGCGTTGGTCCGCCGGGCGGCGAGGTCGGTGTCGTCCGCCATCACCTCGTCCTCGCCGCGCGCCCGCTGGACCCGGCCGGTGACGCCGTAGCGGATCTTCGGCGGGTCCTCCGGCCGCTCGCTCACGTCGACCAGCGTCGTGTGCATGTCACTGCCCTGGGCGAACCGGAGGTGAGTGAACGAACTGCGCTTGCCGCGCAGGTCGGTGACGTCCGGGTCGCGCAGGGTCGTGATCGCGTGGAAGATCTGCGCGTCGTCCTCGGTGGGCACCGGCATGAACACCACGATGGAGTCCTTGTACGGCTTGAGCTGGCCGAGAACGGTCAGCGACTCCTTCGTGCTGTCCAGCAGCGTCGCGCTCAGGTCGTGCAGACCGAGCTCGTCCTTCCGGCGGCGCCCGGTCTCCGGGTCGAAGAAGTTCGTGGGCACCAGCCGCGCCAGGATGCCGCCGGCGCCCCGGTCCAGCACGATCTTGCGGCTGCGCGCCGGGTTCTTCCGGTCGAACTTGTTCTGCACGGTGAACGTGCCGCCCATGACCGACGTCGACCCGATCTGCCGCGCCGACATCCGGTTCTGCGAGAAGGCGGTCTGCCATGTCTCGGCCGCCTCGGCATCGCGCACCCGCGACCACCACGCGTCGATCTCGCGCTTGCGTCCGGCCCACGTGTCGCCCGCGCCCCCCAGCTTCGACAGGCCCAGCCGGAGCAGTTCGGCCTCGGTGGCCGCCTGCGCGGCCGCCCGCCGCTCGGCCTTCTCCTTCTGCTCGGCGATCCAGAGGGGGTCGTTGCGCTGCCGGAGGACGACGTCCATCTCCTTGAGCGCGACGTCCTCCACCCACGGCGCCCGGCCGCGGCCGAGGATGCCGCGCAGCTCGGTCAGGTCGGGGACGGACAGATCCGACGTGGAGGCCAGGTACTGCATGACCATGACGCCGTCGACCATCTTCTCCTCTCCGGTCGTCACCAGGGCCGCGAACCTGGCCTTGTCTCCGTCCTGGATGCCCTTGCCCCACGCCGAGCCCTTGATCAACATCTGCGGTCCGCTCCTCATCGCCCCGTGCCGGTCAGCCGTGACGGGTGTCGCCGGGGGCCGCGCTTCTGTTAACCGCCGTCCGGACGGACAACCCGGTCGGCCGAGCCGGGCAGGCAGTCCACCGAGATCTCAGGTACCAAGCGCTCACTTTGTGGCGATCTTGGGGGACGTGTCCCCGACCGAGCAACGGCAGGTTCGACCAGCTCGACTACGCAGAGTCGAAGCCTCCGCAGGGGAGGCGACATGTCGCACCTCCCGCGCGGCCGGTCTGGACAGGCGCGCCCCGCCGACCTCTGGCGCAGCCGGTGTCCCAACCAGGCATCGCACAGTGGACCTACGGCCTGTGCAGCGTCGACGGCTCCGGCCGCGTGTCCGAACCGGCGGTCCTGCGCACCCTCGGCTGGACGGCGGACGACCGCATGACCTGCGCCGAGCACCAGGCGAAGCACGCGATACGCCGTGACGTGGCGGCCCTTGTGCTCGACGAACTACACGACCGCTGTGGCCGGCCTCCCGGCGACAAGGACGAATACCGCGAAGCTGGAGAGGCAGGCCCTGACATCGTCAGCTCGACCTGCGGATACGTTCGGACACGCTCGCGCCGATCCCGCCGTCGGGATGGCCGCGCGGCAGACGCTTTATTCGGCACCAACCGCAACAACAACCGATCAATCACGGCCGACATCATCGCTCACCAGCGAGCAATCACCACGCAAGGCGCACTCTTAGTGTCGACAAACTGCGGTGGCACAACGCTGCCCACCGCGAACGCCGCAGCCGCGAGCATGAAGATCGAGTTCGGCAAGTGCTCACTCAGGCTGCCGACAAGTCCGCCAGTCGTGCCGCTGACGTCGAGAACATTGATGTGGACGCGACATGCGGCTGTAACGGGCACCGGAACCAGACCGATCTAATCCGGTGTACAACATGAGTCGATCGTGCCCGAAGGCAGGTGAGTTCGAATTTCCTCGGCCCTTACTTCGGCGCGTCTCGCAATCGTCAAGAGCGCCCGAGATGTGAACGCGTGCGACCGGACCGCGACGATAGGCGAGTGACCTGATGCCCAGCAGGCAAGCATACAACGCGTCCACCATTGACTGGTCGCGCCTCCGCGCCTACGCGCGGCGTGTCGCCCAGGAAACCCGTAAAACCGCCGAGAAAGACATCTCCTACACGATTACTGAACACAAGACCGTTACGAAGCGAGTCGAAGTAAAGTACGGTCTTTTCAACATGTTCACGAAGTATCAAAATAAAGAAGAGGAAATCACGGCCAGCAGGCAGGTCGACGTCGTCGGACGTCACTGGAAACTGGATCAGCGCCACCACCACATCCGACGCATCACAAAGGAGCGGACCTACACGGTGGAGGAGACCACTCACGAGAATCACCATATCGTCCTGCTCGCGGACGGTAGCCTGAAGAAGGTCGTCCTGATGGAAACCGAGGTCCTCAGCACCTCTCACGGCCGCACCTCGCACTTCGCCACGAACGAGCACAGCTTGTCGGACCCGGACGCCTCTGACATCGAGGCGATGGACTTCGAGAAGATCCACTACGAGACTAGCCCCGACCGCACGGGCACCAAAGCCTGGGGCGATCGCGAACCCGGGAGCCGGTTGCTCAACCACGCCAAGGGTGTCGGCGTTACCAAGGCACTGAAGCGATTGTTGCCAAGCTCGTAGCGAAGGTGCCGGTCCAGGTGAGGGACCTGCTTTCCGCTCGGCAAGCGAGTCAGGTAATGGATCCTCCGGGCAGTACCGGGCCCTCGTGGTCAGTTCGTCCGGCGCAGGGGTTCGTCCGGCTCGGCTCATCAAGGGACATCGGGCCGCACTCCGGATTCGGTGCGGGGCCGAACAGCGATCTAAGCAGCCGTGACACCGCTGCTTGAAGGGACACCCACCATGCCGGACCACCAGACCACCGCGGAGAACGTGAAAGCACCCGGGCAGTGGACGTGGCAGTTCTGGACCACGATTGGGCTGGTGGCTGTCTTTGCCGTGTTGATCGCAGTGATGTTCACCTATGCGGACGGCAGTGAAACGCTGTGGCAACGTCGGGTCTACCTCTTCAGCGCGCTGGAAGCGATCGTCTTCACCGCCGTCGGCTGGCTCTTCGGCCGCGAGGTGCACCGGTCGGCCGCTGAAACCGCGCAGAAGGATGCGGCCGGCGCCAAGCAAGAGGCGAGTGACGCGAAGGCCGAGGCGCTGTCCGAAGTGCGGGAGGCCGAGACAGCCAAGCGGCAGGCCGCCGAAGAGAAGCTCAAGGGCAGGTTGGTGCAGAGTGCGGTGCGCAGCGCCGTTTCGACGGCGCCCGGAAACGGCATGCGGGACGTGAGCGCTTCGGGGCAGGGCGAGCCGCCGCTGCACGCCCTCGCGGCGCTGCTGGATGAGCTCTACGACTGAGCCATCGTCTTCAGGATTTCAGCGCGCCGCATCCGGGCACGCTGCAGGCCGTCGCGGTTGCGTGGAGTGTCCGGCAACGACTCCCGTTCCGCGATCGCTTCTTCGGCGTCACGCAGGGCTTCGTCCATCCGCCCGAGCGCCGTCAGGCATCTCGACCTGCGCAGCAGGGAAGTCGCGAGGCTGTCGGCTTGCCGGTGGGGCGAGTCGGGCGCCGCGCGCTTGATGGTGATCGCCCGGTCCACCGCTTCGAGTGCAGCCGCGTGCTGGCCGACATCGCAGAGCCGGGCGGAAAGGTTGTTCAATGACAAGGCGAAAGAACGCTGGTAGCGCTCCGGGGCGACGTAGGCGAGCCGCTCTCGGATCCCGACCGCCTCCCGCGCCAGGTCCAGCGCCCGGTCGGGGTCGGCCGACCCGACGTAGGCCGCCTGGTTGTTCAGCGACATCGCCAACGCGGGCAGGTAGGCGTCCGGGTACTGCTCGGCCAGCCGACGCCGGAGGTCGACGGACTCCGCGATGGTCGTCAGCGCGCTCTCCCGGTCACCGCCGCGTGCGAGCCGGACCGCCAGATTGTTCAGTGACAGCGCCAGGCTCGCGACGTCGCCTTCGGCCTCGCCGGCGACCTCCCGTTTGATCCGCACCGCCTCCCGGATCGTGCCCAGCGCGTCCTCGCCGAGCACGGCCAGCCGCACCGCCAGGTTGTTCAAGGACTTGGCCAGTTCCAGCTTCCGTCCGGCGTTGCCGTCCGACGCCAGCGTCATGTTCAGCTCGACTGCCTCCTTGGCGAAGTCGGCGGCCTCGCCGGACCGGCCGAGGTTGCCCAGCCGGATGCTCATTTCTCGCAGCGACTTGGCGAGCGGGATGTTCGCGACCGGGTCGCCGGCCGCCAGCTGCCGGTGGATCTCGAGTGAGCGTCCCGTCTGCTCGAATGCCTCGTCGTACCGCCGCGCAGAGCTGAGCCGGATCGCGTACCGGCTGATCAGTGCCGACCGGTCGGCATCCGGCAGGTCGTCCGCCAGTTCGACGGCGCGTTCCGCAAGCTCCAGGGCCACGTCGCCCAGCGAGATCGAGACCTCCGGAATCCGGCGCTCGACATCAGCGAGCGCGATCGGGTCGGTAATGCCGGGTGAGGCCGTTTTGAGGATCGGCACCACGATGGCGGGTTCGCCGCCGTCGATCGCCCCAGCGACGGCGGCTCCCAGCCGGCCGGTCACGTCTGCCAGAACGCTGTCGGCCAGCAGTTCCGCCAGCCGCGGGTGCCGAGCGGCCGCCCGGGCGAGCACGATCCAGATCCGCTGGGCCTGACGGGTACTCGCGGCGGTGAGCACCGCGTCGAGCAGGTGTGGCCGGACGCCGAGGCAGCGGGCGACATGATCCTCACCGAGCCGGTCGGGTTCCAGCGGATTGAGCCACTGCTCGCCCGGGTACAGCGTGCGCAGCCAGGCGCAGTACCGGCCGAAGTGGGCCGCCGGGAACTCGGGCACCGCGGTCAGCAAGGTTCGGGCTTCCGCGCGGTCGTCGGCCGCGGCCAGCGTCACCGCGCAGACGATGTCCGCGAGCAGGGTGGTGTAGCTGTCCGGCAGTTCGGCGGCCAGCGCTGTCTCTCGCCAGTACCGGGTCTCGTGGTCGAGCAGGCGCGTGCTCGGCTCACCGAGGGCTCGGCGGGGCACCTCGCCGGCGCCGTTCAGCACGGTGCCGAGCGCGTCCACACAGATAGTCAGCGCGTGACCCTGTGTCGGGGCGAGCGGAGGAACAGGCTCTGGCAGAACCAGTTTCGCTGCGAAGGCTCCAGCCGCCTGAGTCCACAGTGTCCACCGGTCCTCAGCAGTATCCGCCAGCGGCGGAAGGTGCCAGAACGGCGCGGCCTCCAGGAACAGGGCCACCGTATCCGGGCTGCGTTCGCGCAGGCGTTCTGGCCAGTCTGCGTCCGAGCGGGCGAGCAGCAGCACACGCACGTGGTGCTCGCCTGGCGCCGCGATTTCCGTGCAGAGCCGGATGAGCTCTGCTTCGCGGCTCTCCGCGTAGTCGACGATGATCAAGACTTTCCCAGTTACGGCGCGCAGGCGAGCCAGTGCACTGGCCGGGGCGTCGCGTCGCAGGAACCCCGCGATCGCCGTGCCTTGCGCCGTCGCGGCGCGGCAGAGTTCGAGCGCCAGGCGGGTCTTCCCCTCGCCGCCCCGGGCTGTGATGGCCGAGACCGCGACGTGCCCGGGCTGGTTCTGCCACACCGCGAACTGGTCCATGACGTCCGTCCGGCCGAAGAACGGGGTAACGCCGTAGTCGCTGCGCAGCAACAGACTGGGCGGGCACGGTTCGGGCAACCTGCCCGGCGACGTCAGCACCTCGTCGATCAGCCCAGGCCAGTCCTCCGCGCGCCGCAGCCAGTCCAGGTCGGGCTCGGGGACGGCCACCGCAGGGCGCACGGCACGCAGCTCTTCGAGAACGCGCGGGCTCGGCACGATCAGGGCGCCGAGGGCGCTGCCCACGTCGCGGCTCGTCCGCAAGAGGCCTGCCACCCTGCCGGTCCGCACATTCAGGGCGGGGCTGCCGCTCATCCCGGGCACGGCCTGCCCCATCCCCAGCTTGACGATCTCCTCGGCCTCGGTCCGCAGCTGCCCGGTGACCCGGAACAGTTCCGACTCGACTCCACCGCCGAACGCCAGACTCGTACCGTGGACGAGGACTTCGTCGTCGAGTTCGGGCGGTGACCGGTCGAGCAAGACGCACGGGTGCGGCGGAGCGTCATCGAGCCGAACGACCGCGATGTCGGGTGGCGGGTGCAGCCCGCCGCCCGTCGGCCCGGCCGGACAGACGTGCACGACGACGCCCTGGTAGGACAGCCCGCCCCAGCCGACAATGACATGGGTCCCGGCGCCGCCGCGCACGAGGTGGGCGCACGTGACCACGATACCGGGGGCCACGAAGAACCCCGAGCCCTCTACCACGCCGTTCACCCACACCACCGCTGTGGCACCCGCCAGCAAGTCCGCGAGGGCGCCGAGGCGGGCCGATGCCAGTTCCGTCACGCACGGAAGTCGTTCGGGGTGGGGCTCGCATTACTCTCGGGAAAATCTCATTTTCGACGGTCAGTCGGTGCCGGCGCTCTGGTGGCGAGCGGCTGCTCCCGGCCATCAAGGCCGTTGGGCTGGCGGCGTTGAGCCGATCCAGGCGTCCAGGTGCCGGCGCCGTTCGCCTCCCTGAAGTCGGCGGTTGTGCCTTGGCCTGCCTACGTGTTGCTGGAGAAGCTTCCGGCGCCGACGGACGGCGTCCGCCGGACCGGCTGGTGTTCGACCTCCTCGTCGCCGACGGGCTCGCCGCATACGCAAAACGCCGGGTGCCAAGGGAATGCATCGGTATCATGGCATCGACACCGGCGGCGCCGTCGGCCTACGCCAAGAGGCCGGCACAGCGGCTCGCTCGGGAGACACCGGAGTCCGTGGACAGCGGTGGTCGCGAAGGCCCAGCGCACCGGCCGGGCGTTCGTCGACTGCGGGTCGAATGCGTCGTCGGTGGCGCCGACCGACACCGCGAGTCCACCCAACAGACTCCATATTGTTCCACTTGACACAACGACCTCGCGCCGGCCGGCAATTCTACTCGAACGGGTCATCTACAGAATTTCGCTTCTGCCACGGCATCCTCATCCGTTGATACGGTGCCAGTTCGCGCTGCAGGTCACGGTCCTTGCCGACATCAGCTTGGGCTCGCAGGTGGACCTCGCGGCGCCGGCGTACGGGTGATCCGCCGTGGTCTCGGGCCAGCGGCGACCGGCGGCAATCGGAAAGGGCCGCTAGGCTTCCTGATCGCACCCAATTGCCGTACTCCGGGGGATGTCGTTCGTGGAAGCCAACACGCTGACGCCGCAGAAGCTGTTCGAGCCGCAGGTCCGCTACGTCATCCCGGTCTTCCAACGCCCCTACGTCTGGGACTTCGAGAAACAGTGGGAACCGTTGTGGGAGGACGTACGGGCAGTGGCCGAGGAGGTGCTCGAAGCCGGCCAGCGATCGACGCCGTCCGAGGTGACCGCACACTTCTTGGGTGCCGTCGTTCTCGATCAGCAGCCCAACCCCGCCGGTTTTATCCAGGTCAGGCACGTCATCGACGGCCAGCAGCGGCTCATCACACTCCAGCTACTGCTCAACGCCACGCGTCAGGTCGCAGCAAAGCACGGCCGACCACGGGACGCGGCTCTCCTGACCACCTTGGTCCGGAATCCCGAGCATATTGTCGACAGCGACGACGAAATCCTCAAGGTCTGGCCGATCAACGCCGACCGTGCTGCCTTCCAAACCGCGATGGACGATGACGAGGCCAACGACACGAGCGACCATCGTGTCAGCCAAGCCATCGTCTTCCTGCGTGAACGCATCACCAGCTGGGCGTTCGACGCCGCGACCGACAACAACAGCGCGCCGTCCGATCGGCTGCGCGCGCTCACCATGGCCCTCGCCCTCAACCTCAAACTCGTCGTCATCAACCTGGAGCCGGCGGACAACGCTCAAGCGATCTTCGAAGCCCTCAACGACCGCGGTGCGCCGTTGCTAGCGGCCGACCTGGTCAAGAACGCCGTCTTCCAAGCCGCCGAGCGGCAACACCTGGACGTCGACAAACTCGATCGCGACTACTGGGACACGCTGTCCGGCGACTTCTGGCGCGAAGAGCAGCGGCAGGGCCGGCTGAACCGGCCGCGGATCGACATCTTCCTGAGTTACTGGCTGACCATGCGGCGCGCACACGTCGTCCCATCCGACCGCGTCTTCACCGACTTCCGTGACCACGTGCTGCAGCCAGCCGAAGACGTTCTGCCCGTCATGGCCGACCTGCAGGCCGATGCGAAGACGTACCGGCGCCTGTCCGACTTCCCACCGCATTCGGTCCCAGGCACCTTCTACTACCGGGTCATCCAGGTCATGGACATCGCCGCGACCATGCCACTACTGCTCTGGCTGGCGCGCCCAAGTTCGGGAGTGCCCGAACAGGCCCGCGACCAAGCACTGACCGCCCTCGAAAGCTGGCTCGTCCGACGCATGCTCTGCCGACTCAGCATCGCCGACACGACCAACTTGGTCGTCGAACTCCTCCGACGGCTGCGCACAGCCGACCCGGCCGACGCCGGACAGATCACCGAGACGTTCCTTGCCGAGCAAACCGCCGAAACCCGCCGCTGGCCAACAGACGAAGAAGTCATCGACTCAATCCGGCGCATCCGCTTCTACAACGCCATGACACCGCGCCGCCGCGGACGCATGATCCTCGAAGCACTCGAGGACAGCTACCGATCCCCCAAGACCGAAGAAGCCCACTGCCGACGCGGCGACCTCACGATCGAGCACCTCATGCCCCAGAGCTGGGAGCAGTACTGGAGCGCGGGCTACCCCTCCGACCCTGCCTCGATCCAAGATCGAAATCACCGTGTGCAGACCCTCGGCAATCTGACGCTGGTGACCGCCCGGCTCAACCCCCTCATCTCGAACAGTCCGTGGCCACCGACACCCGGCGCTCCAAGCCCCGAGGGAAAGCGCGCCGGCATCAGCACGCACAGCGTCCTGCTCCTGAACAAGCGACTCGTCGACGATCACCTCGACGAGTGGACCGACCAGGCGATCGCGGATCGAACAGCGGATTTGGCGCAGCGAATCACAAGGATCTGGCGGCTCCGCGCCTAGCTCCGCTCGACTGAAACAGCCCGCTCGCATGGAAACACTTTGGCGGGATACCCATGACGGGATATCGCGAACGTGAGAACCCTGGCATTCAGCAGGGCTTGACGTCGACGACGGGCGTCCAATCGGCCTCAGGATCCGACGAAGGAGCGGGCGTGGTGATGTACTTCGTTCCATCGAAGTTGGTGAATACCGCCCGAGTTCCGGAGGTCTGGTTGTTGATCCATGATCCGATGCCCACCCACCTCACCGGGTAATCGTGACAGTAGTACAAAGGAAACATTTTTCCCGTGTAGTTCGCCCCCTGGTAGATGCAGAAGTTCTTGTAGGGACAACTCTCCGCGCCGGTCGCGCCACCGCCTGAGACGACGGACGCTGCCGCAGCGGGTCCGCCGAACGCAAGCAATGCCGCCTTCGTCGCGGCCGACGCGCCGATGATTCGCCGAAGTCGACGTCCCCTGAAACCTTGCGACAGGACCGCAGGCGCTGCGACGTAGCACGAAATCATTATTCCTCCTGTTTGGGTTACATTCTTTTGACGGTCCACATCAGCAGGTCGCCATGCGGACCCTCGTCGATCGCCGGCAGACACTGGAAATAACGGCGACGTAGTTCGAATAAGAGCAAAAGACAGATCCGATAGTTCGACCCGAACCACAGAATGACCGACCTGCACCGACCTTTTACCCGCCCGGCGAGGCGAAAATCACCCCTGGCCAGTCTCGGTGACAGGCGGCGGTACAGCTCCGGCCTCACTCGTGGCAGGAGGCACCGGCCCCTCCGACCCTGGCAGATGAGGTTCGCCGCTACCAGGAGGAGGCACGCTCAGCTGTGTGGTCATGGGCGTTGTCACCGGCGCCGAAGACGCTGGCCGCGACAGAGCGTAACCGGCACCGAGCATCAGCAGACCTGCCGCCGCCGCGGCCGCGATCTTGACCACGACCGCACCCGACGCCGCGGCGGGCGGAACCGGAGCGTTGTGCCCACCGGATCCTCGCTCGACGTTGCCCGGCCGAGTACCGGCCGAGGCAACGGGCGGGAGAAGCTGCAAGACCGATTTCAACCGGCCGGATTTGCGCAACCCGGCCAACCCCCGAGAGAGGCGGCTTTTCACCGTGCCTGCGGAGATCGCGAGAACCTGAGCGGTTTCGGCCTCGGACATCTCCAGCAGGTACCGACAGACGATGACCTGCCGATACTTCGGTGCGAGAGCGTCGAGGGCCTCGAGCAGCAAGTTCCGTCGCTCCGTCGCAAGGCAGCTCAGATCTGCGGGTGCGGCCGGGCGCGGTCGATCGACCTCGGCCAACCGGGACACCAGAGCAGCATGGCGTCCGGAACTCCGACGCTGGTTGAGCGCCTCGTTGATGACGATGCGCTGCAACCAGGGCCGGAACGGCCGGGACGCGTCGAGCCACCCGAGCGCGGCGTGGGCCCGGGTCAGCGCCTCCTGCAGGACGTCGTCCGCCTGGGCTTGGCCGACGATCGCAAGTGCGGCCCGTCGCGCGGCTGGGAGATGCCGGCTGACCAGCCACCCAAAAGCGCGCTGATCACCGGCACGCGCGCGCTCGACGAGCGCTGCATCGTCTTCGACATCGATCCCGTTCATCGGCCCCCCTCGCGGTCCACTCACCTACTACAAACCACGGGGCGGGAATCGGTTCCCGAATCGAAGCCGATCGAGGAGACTTCGCGGATGGTCACGACGAAGGGCGTCGCCTGGGCCGCGGGGGTGTCGCAGGGCCGCGGGCATGAGCAGTATCGCGGTCGGCGTCGTCAGCAAGGGCGCGGCACGGCGGCGACGGCCGCGATCACCGGAAGTCCCGGGTGCGGAGCCATGTCCCGGGACGGCCCGGTCGTCGGAGTGAACCGGCGGCTCGAGTCCATGTGGTGCCGGCGGGTGACCTCCAGGTGGATCACCCGCGAGCTACCCGCCCGGACAGCCGTCACCAGGCTCAGCAGCCCCCACAGGTGCCGGTTCTTCACCGGCACCGTCGAGGATCGCGGCTCGCAACGTGGGTGCCGAGACGCCGAGTGCCGCCAGGATCGCCTGCACCAATCCGCGTCGGTCGCCACCACCACGGCTCCCAGCTGATGCGCCCCCACTTGGGTCGCGCCGCCACAGCCGGCCTCGCGCACGGCGGCCCGCAGGCACGACCGCGCCCGGCAGGTGGCCTGGCAGCCGGCGGCGGGTCCGGTGCGGAGACGTTCGCGACCGTCCGAAGTTCGCTTCGATTGCCTCTCGTACCGCGTCCAACATCCGGCGCGGCGTGACGATGAGCCGGTCGGTCGCCATGGCGACGCCTGGTTCCTCATCTCGTCCCCGGACGCGGCGCCCGTGCTCGCGGTTCACCGTCTGCTTGGCCACGCCCAGCCGCGCGGCGATGTCCTGCCACGACCGACCCGACCCGCGGGCTCGGACCTGGTGGTCGCGGTGCCGATCCTGCACGACTCCCGGCTCCAAGGCATCGTGCGCGCCTCGGCTCCACACACCGAGTGGTACCAGAAGGTAGCGGTCTCCTGGCCGGCGATGGCCGGGCCGGCCCTCGCCGCACTCGCGTTGACCTGTTCACTCAGCTCGCGGCTCGCGGCCCGCGTCGCCAGTCCGCTCGAGCAGCTGTCCGGATCGGGGACGCACTGGACCGCCGGCGCGCGCTCGCCGCGGACGCGTCACACCAGCTGCGAACCCCTGGCCGGACCGCGGCTGCAGCTCGAATCGGACCTCGATCCCCCGATCAGGGTCTGGCCGCCGCGGTGGAAGCCGCGCTCACGAAGATGGATCGGATGGAGACCACGATCGACGACCTGGTGACCCTCGCCAGCCGCCCCCCCTCGGATAACCGCGGCGTGATCGATCCCGAAGGCCTGCTGCGTGACGTCGTGGTCGGCCGGCGAGGCATACTCGCCGGCCAAGACCCCGCCTGCGGATCGACGGTCAAACGGCGAACTGGCCACGGGCGGCCGAAGCAGCGTTGCGGCAGACCCTCGGCGTCCTGCTCGACAACGCCGTCGTCCACGGCCGGGGAACGTGACGATCACGACCCGCGAAACCGGCGACGCCTTCGTCGTCGACGTCGCGGACGAGGGACGCGACGCCGCCGACGTGCCGAACATGTTGACCCGCGGCCACAGCGGCGCCGGTGGCTCGGGGTTCGGCCTGGCCCGGGACCTGGCCGAGGCCGAAGGCGGGCGGTTGCAGTTCGGCGGCACGACGCCCACGACGTTCACCTTGCTGCTGCCTTCGGCCCGCTCAGCGCACCGGCTCGCGGTCGGCATGTCCTGGGTAAGCGCCGTGGGCGACGAGCCGGCGACGTCGGGCCGGAACAGGTTGGCGCTGACCCTTCCGCCGCGGATGTCCAGCTCCATGCCTCGCACGGCCCCGCGGCCGAGAGCGCGTCCGCGAGCGCGGACAGGGTGAGCTGGGTTCCCGCGACGTAGATCAAGCGGCCCTGCGCATCGACGCCCACCCGGAGCGCCAGGTGAACTGGAACTGGTTCTTCGCGGACAGCCGAGACCAGCAAACGGGGACAACGCACGCCCAGTGACGTCAGCGCGGTACCAGCGCGAGGCTGCACGACAACATACGCCGCGGCCCGGGCGGTGACCGTCAGCGGCCGTTCCGCGGGGCAGCGCGACTTCGGGGTTCAGGCTGGGATTCGTGTCGTTCAGCGCGCTCTCGCGCTTCACCGCTCCGGTCTCCACCCCAATCGGACGGCGCAGCCCTCGCTGTTCGGCGGGCTGCGACTCCTACCGAGAAAGCCGGATCACGCTCGGGGTCGCCCTGCACCACCACGCCAGCACCTATCTCGCCCACCGCGAGGCCCTGGCCGGCTACCACGGCACCGCCGACTGGCTGGTCAAACACGCCCGCGATCTCGTGTCCTTCCGGAAGTTCGGACCGTTCGGCAAGTACGACGGGCTCGACATGGAACCGACCCGAGCAGCCACGACGTCCTAGGATGACCACCGCAAGGGGAGCACACCGTGGTCAGGGGAGGACCGAACGTGGCGCTGAACGTCGCCAAGCTGCGCGCGCAAGCCGCCGAACTCGACGCCCAGCTGGGCGCAACCCGGTACCCAGGGAAATCGCCCGACGGCACCGTCAAGGCCGTGGTCACCGGACACGGCGAGCTGGTCGACCTCACGATCGACGAGTCCGCCGTCCGCGGCCCACATCCACAGGAAGTCGGCAACCTCGTCGTCATCGCGGTCACCGCCGCTCGGCGGTCCGCCCTCGAATCCGCCGCACCACAGGTGCGGGCCGTCCTCGACGACAAACTCGAGTGGCAGCCGGCCTCACTCGCCCAACCACCAACGCCGCCTCCCCCGCCCGCGCCGTCGCGGGCGGCGGTCGACGACGAGAACTTCGCCGAGCTGGACTTCCTCACCGACGAGGACGAAGACGACCGGGGGCGCTGGTGAGCACCGACGACGAGCTCTACAACCTCGCCCGCGAGATCGACGAGGCCGTCGGCGAAGTACGCGCCACCGCCTCGCGGGTGGCGACGTCACCCGTCGAGATCCGGCTGCCGGGCGAGCTCGGCACCATCACCGTCAGCGGCGCCGGCGAGCTGCGCCGGATCGACCTCGAACCCGACGAGGTGCGCAACTACTCCGCTGAAGCGCTCGCCCGCCAACTACTGACCGGCATCCGGCAGGCCGAACGCGACGCCGCCCAGCGGCGTCGGAGCACTATCGACGCGGCGATCGCGAAGGAGCACCTGCGATGACCTTCGACCCGATCACCCCCGTCAACCCCGGTGACCCCGGGCCCGGCAAGGGTTACCACGTCTATCCCGAAGCGCTCCGCTCCACCGCGGCCAAGGTCGCCGAAGCCGCCGGCCTGCTGAAAGCTCTCGCGGACCGCGACCTGCAGGACACCGTGCTCGGCGAATACGACCTCGGGCTGCCCGGCACCCTGACCGTGCTCATGCCCGGCCGCCAAGGCCGCGGCACCGTGCACGAGTTCAACGAAGCCGTCGGCGCGATCCGCTCCACCACCTCGACCAACGCCGACCGGATCCAGCGCCTCGCCGACGCCCTCGCCACCGCGGCGACCTACTACGAAACCCGCGACGAGGCCGAATTCGAACGGCTCAAGAAGCTGGAAGGCGGCGACCGGTGACCAGCCCTGACCTGCAGAAGACCCTCGAGGATCTGAACAACCTGCAGTACCCCGAAGACACCGACGCCGAAGTCCGCAAGTACGCGAACCTGATCGGCGCCCACGGCATCACCCACCTGCTCGACACGCTGCGCGTGTTCATCGGCGGCAACATCGGCAAAGTCCTGGTCATCGGAGACAGGTTCGCGAAGGACAACACTTTCACCGAAGCGGTCAAACTGCTCAACGAAGCCAAACTGGACCTGCAGGCACGCTGGCACGGCGACGCCGCCGACCAGTTCAACTCCTACACGACCACAGCTGTGGCCGTCCTCGGCCAGAACCAGACGTCGCTGAAGGCGCTGATGGACGAAACCGCCCGGATCGCCACCGTGATCATCAACAACTACAAGGATCTGCTGCTCGCGCTCGCACGGTGCGCGTCCAACCTCGCCAGGCTGGGGGGCTCGATCGTGATCTCCTTCCTCGAGACCACCCTCGTCCCGCCGATCGCACCCTTCAAGCTCAGCGACATCGCCGAGGACATCAACAGCGCCTTCAAGAATTTCTGGGACGACTGCTCCGCCCTCCTCGGGTCGATGCTCAGCAGCATCGCCGCCCAGACGAGCACCCTCTTCACGCTCGAAGCGGTCAGCAGGAACTTCGCCCAAGTCCCCGACCTCGCCTCCACCACCGAAGTCGTCGACGACCCCGCCCGCTACCGGGTCAAGCCAGGAGCCGACCACCAATGACCCGCCAGCACCTCACCGTCCTCGCCGTCCTGCTGCTCGCCAGCACCGCGGCCTGCACACCGAAGCTTCGGCCCGCGCCGCCGCCCGAACCGTCGGTGTCCGTGCCGCCCATCCCCGGCTTCGGCCTGAAGGTCGTCGGGCTCAACGCCGACCCGTGCAAGGCACTCTCCCTCGACCAGCTGCACGAGATCGGGTTCGTCGGCGGCCGGCAACAGGTCGAAAACGGCTATCGCTGCATCGCGCGCTTCGACGAAACGACCTCCGTCGGCGTCTGGATCAACGGCGCCACGCTGAAATTCCTCTACACCGAGCGCGCGCGTGGCCACTCCGGCGGCCTGAACCGGTTCGACCCCATCACCATCGACACCTACCCCGCGGTCGTCACCTACGTGAAAGAGTCACCCCCTTCCATCCGTATCGGGACGGACACCTGCAGCATCGAACTCGGCGCCCGGGACGACACCCTCATCGACATCGACGTCTACGTCGGTTACTCCACTCCCGACCCCGCCGGGCCATGGAGCCACGACGCCCGCGGCGCGGCGGAAAAAGTGGCCTCGCTGGTCATCGGCAACCTCTCGCGCTGAAAGCCTGGTCAAGAGATAGCGAGCTCCGCCGCCAGGAGCGAGCACGGCAGCGACGAACAGTCCCAGTCTGATCTCTGCGAACCGCACATCCCCCGAGGAAGATGCCAGCGATGCGCCGCTGAAGTCGGCGATGTGGACCGGACCACACATTCGCCGGCCGTTTTCCATACCAGCCGTGTTCACCACCACCGCTCAGGTCGCTGTCACAGCCTTTTCGATCATGTTCCTCTCGATGCAGGTCAAATCATCGGTGTGGCGCGGCAGAACTCTGCTGAGCGTCGCCGCGGTCGCTGCTCTGGTGGAGCTCTTCGTTCCCCTTCTCACCGCGATGATCACGGCGATGGGCGATCACCCGTGGCGGCTCGGTGCCGCCTTGGCCGGCGGTCTGGGGCTCGTCATGGTGCTCGTCCACTGGACCGTGTACTTCTTTGAGAAGGGGAAGACCACGCCCTCCGGCTTCGATCGCCTTCAGCTGTGGGGAAGCCTGCTGTCCCTGGCTATCTACTCCTTGGTGGCGGTCTCCGCGTTCGACCCCGGCGGCTGGGGACTCCAGCTTCTCGCCGGGACGTGCGTGTGGTTGCTGCTGTCGGGGTCTTTCGAGGCGTGGTGGCTCCTTGAACCCGGCGACACGTCCGCGAAGCCAACGGAAAACGAGGATCACGCCGATTCCGGCAAAGCGCCGGAGCAGCCATCGGAAGGCCAGGCTGCCGGCAGCTGAGCTGCTCAAGCCCTCCCCCGCCGTGTCGTGCGACGGGATATGTCCCCAGACTCGCCGACAAAGCGCTCGCTTACAATGGGCCGATCGGGGCTGGCCCTCGTGCCCGGCACTCGGGGCGGTGCGATCTGGGAGGATCACCGGATGACGATGTCGCTGTCGGCCGAACTGTGGCCGGACGTTCAGCCCGAGACCGCTCGGCGGCTGATGCTGGCCGGCGTCGAAGCCTTTGCCAAACGGGGGTACCACGCCACCACCACGCGGGACATCGCCGGCGCCGCGGGGATGAGCCCTGCTGCTCTCTACGTGCACTTTCCGTCGAAGGCCGCGCTGCTGTTCGCCATCAGCCGGTACGGGCACGAGCAGACCCTCGCCCTCGTGGAGAACGTTGTCGCGAAGGTGTCGGATCCCGTTGAGCGGATCCGGCTGATCGTCGAGGACTTCGTGGCCTGGCACGCCCGGCGCCACACCGTGGCCCGGGTCGTGCAGTACGAGCTGCAGGCCCTGCCCGAGCAGGAGTTCGAGGTGGTCGCCGAGCTGCGGCGGCGGATCGAGCGGATCGTGCGCGACGTCATCACCGCCGGCGCCGCCGATGGCGTCTTCACCGTCTCCGACCCGCACATCTCGGCGCGCGCGGTGCTCTCGCTCGGGGTCGACGTCGCCCGCTGGTACACCGACCGGGCTCGGCAGACGCCGACCGCGCTCGGCAAGGAGTACGGCGAGCTCGTGCTGCGGATGCTCGGCGCGAAGCCTGAGACTCAGGTCACAGACTGAGCGGTTGGTCACGGCGCCGAACCCGCGAAGCCCGGAGGTTCCGGCGTCGCCCCCGTAATAGCGGACACACCCTGCCCGCTATTGCTGACACAGTGGCCGTATGCCGAACAACGAAGACGAGCGAGCCGATCTGATCGCCGAGCTCGCCACTGCCCGGACCGCGCTGATCTCGACGACGCACGGGCTCACCGACGAGCAGGCCGGCGCCCGGCCCACCGTCAGCGCGCTGTGCCTGGGCGGCCTGGTCAAGCACGTCGCGGCCATCGAGGAAGGCTGGCTGCGCTTCGTCGTCGACGGCCCGGCCGCGCTGAGTTTTGCGCTCCCCGACGGCGTGACCTGGGCGGACATGGCTGCCGGGACCGCTCGTGAGGTCCCGCAATGGGCGATCGACCACCAGAACAACTTCCGGATGCTGCCCGGCGAAACCCTGGCCGAAATCGTCGCGCGCTACGAGGACGTCGCGAAGCGCAGCGAGGAGATCATCACGGCTTTGCCCGATCTGGCCGCGAAGCATCCGCTGCCGGAGGCGCCTTGGAGCCCGCCGAACGAAGAGCGGAGCGTGCGCCGGGTGCTGATGCACGTCATCGCCGAAACCGCCCAGCACGCCGGGCACGCGGACATCCTGCGCGAGACGCTCGACGGCCAGAAGTCGACGTGAGCGTTCTAAACGCCCGGGCGCTCAACCGCGCCACGCTCGCCCGGCAGCTGCTGCTCGACCGCGCCGACCTGTCCGCGCACGACGCCGTCGCGCACCTCTGCGGCCTGCAGGCGCAGGAACCGCAGGAACCCTTCGCCGGGCTGTGGTCCCGGCTGCGCGCCTTCGACCCGGCGGGGCTGTCGGACCTGCTGACCGGACGGCGCGTCGTGCGGACCCACCTGATGCGCCGGACCGTCCACCTGCTCACCGCCGACGACGTCCTGACCTGGCGCTCCCGCTTCGACGGCATGCTGCGCCAGCGTGTCCTCGGCACGTACCGCCGCGAGCTGGACGGCGTCGACCTCGACGAGCTCGCGGCGGCGGGCCGGGCCGTGCTGGCCGACGGTGAGCCACGCTCGATGGGCGAGATCGCGCGGGCCGTCGGCGACCGCTGGCCCGAGCCGGGGCCGCGGCCGCTCGGCGAGATGCTGATCGCCGCGCTGATCCCCACGGCCCAGCTGCCGCCCCGCGGGCTGTGGCGCACGAATGGCGGCGTGCGCAATCTGCCGCTGGCCGCCTGGCTCGGCCGCGACGTCGACCCGCCTGCCCCGGACGGTGCCGACCCCGTCGGGCAAGCCCTGGTGCGGCGCTACCTGGCGGCTTTCGGCCCGGCGGCCACGGCCGACCTGCGGGCTTGGAGCGGCCTGGCCGGGTTGCCGGCGGCGGTGAAGGCGGTGCGCGAGGAGCTGGTGGCCTTCCGCGACGAGCGCGGCCGCGAGCTCCTGGACCTGCCGGACGCGCCGCGCCCCGACCCGGCCACCCCGGCCCCGGTGCGGTTCCTGCCGGCGTTCGACAACGCGATCCTCGGCTACGACGACCGCGGCCGCATCATCGACGACGCCCATCGCCTGCTCTCGGTGGCCGGGGAGCGGGTCGTCCTGGTCGACGGCCGCGTCGCCGCGACGTGGAAGACCGACGACGGAACCGTGGCCGTCACCCCGCTGGGCCGTCTCGGCCGGGCTGACCGCGACGCCGTCGCGGAGGAGGGCGCCGAGCTCGCGAAGTTCCTGTCCGACGGCGAAAGCGACCAAGTGCGGATCGAAAAGACCTAGGCGTCCCGGCGCAGGTCGCGGACCTCGGCCAACGGCTCGAACCCCGCAGCGACGTAGGTCGCGACCCCACCGACGTTGGCGCTCGGCGTGCAGACCAGGGCGCTCGACGAGCCCAGCTCCCGCAGCGCGGCCGCGGCGGCGAGCGTGATCGCCCGGCCGTGCCCGCGCCCCCGGTGGTCGTGATGCACGCCCATCGGCTCCAGCAGCCCGGGCCTGCCCGCCCCGGCCGACCACACCGTCACCGCCGCGACCGTGTCACCGCCGTCGAGCGCGACCAGGCTCCGGGCCTCCGCGTACGGCGAGCCCGAAGCCATCGCGTGCCAGCGCTCTTCGGTGAACGTCGACCTGGCGAACGCCGCCCGCACGACCGCGGCGTGTGCCTCCGCCCGCGCCGGTTCGATCACCTCGATCCGGACGCCCGGCTCTTCCACCGGCTTCGCGAGGGAACGACGCAGCGGCGTCCACGGCTCGTCGGCCTGCCACCCGGCCGCCGGCAGCAGGTCCTGGACGACGGCGTCTCGCGGCGCTTCGAGGTTGACCTTGCCCGGGGGCAGCACGCCGGCCAGCTGCCGCGCCAGGTCCTCGTCGCCCCGGGCGTCCGGCGCGAACGTCACCCGCAGCAGCCCGGGCCCGTCCAGCAGCCCGACGGCGACGATCCGGCCGTCGCGGCGCCAGGTCCGGACCGCCGCGGCCGTCGCTTCCGCGCCGAACCGCCAGAACCAGCCGATGTCCCCCGGGTGCAGCTGCATCGGCGCCGCGTCCTCCTGCCACTCGCGCAGCGCGGCCACGGCCTCGCGCAGGCCCCCGACGGCCGGCTCGTCCACGAAGATCCCCATGCCCCCGATCACACACCACGGCCGGGGCGACGGCATCCGGTTTTCAGCCGACCGCCCGCGCGAAGCGGCCGGCGATCTCCCGCAGCCGCTCGACCAGCCCCGGCGGGGCCTCCTCGACCACGAAGTCGTAACCCCACTGGGCCAGGTAGTACGGCACGGCGTCGAGCGAGCTCGCCCCGGTCCGCACGCGGCAGCTGTGCTCGTCGATCGGCTCGACCGCGCCGCTGGTCGGCGGGACGCGCTGGGCCAGCACCTCCGCCGGCGCGGCGACCCGCAGCACGAGCTGGTGCGGGTAGGGCGCCGACGAGATCTGGCGCGAGACGTACGCCGCCAGGTCCTCGGCCGGGGGTTCGCGCGGGGTGAACCGGAAGCTCGGCGCCGGGACGCCGGTGATGCGGTCGACGCGGAACGTGCGCCAGCCGTCGCGATCGAGGTCGAACGCCACCAGGTACCAACGCCGTCCGGTGTGGACCAGCCGCAGCGGCTCCACCGACCGCTCGGTCTCGGCGCCGGAGCGGTCGCCGTAGCCGAAGCGCAGCCGTTCCTGGTCGCGGCAGGCCGCCGCGATCGCGGTCAGCACCGACGCGTCGACCGTCGGCCCGCCGCCGGGCAGGGACACCGTCGCCGCCTGGAGGGCGCCCACCCGCGGCCGCAGCCTGGCCGGCAGCACCTGCTCGAGCTTCGCCAGCGCGCGGACCGACGTCTCCTCGATGCCGCTGACCGTGCCGCTCGCGGCCGTGCGCAGGCCGACCGCGACCGCGACGGCCTCGTCGTCGTCCAGCAGCAGCGGCGGCAGGGCGGCGCCCGCGCCGAGGCGGTACCCGCCGGCCACCCCCGGTGTCGCGTGCACCGGGTACCCGAGCGAACGCAGCCGCTCGACGTCGCGGCGGATCGTGCGGACGTCGACCTCGAGGCGCGTCGCGAGGTCGGCGCCGGGCCAGTCGCGCCGGGCCTGCAGCAGTGACAGCAGCCTGAGCAGGCGTTCCGAAGTGCCGTACATGGTCGGCAGTGTGCCAGACATCGCGGACAGTTCCGGTCCTCGATCGGCCGGATGGTGCAGCCGTGCGGTCAAAGACTTGCCAGGCACCGCCCCCGGCGGAAAGAGTGGCGCATGCCGATCGACCCTGGCGCCCTGCTCGCCGTCGCCCGAGAAGAAGCCGAGCTGGGCAAGGCCGAGGGCGGCGTGCCGATCGGGGCCGCCCTGTTCGACACCGCGGGCACCCTGCTGGGCCGCGGGCACAACCGGCGCGTGCAGGACGACGACCCGTCGATGCACGCCGAGACCTCGGCGTTCCGCAACGCCGGCCGGCGCCCGCACTACCGCGACACGATCATGGTCACCACGCTCTCGCCGTGCTGGTACTGCTCCGGGCTCGTCCGTCAGTTCGGCATCGGGCGCGTTGTCATCGGCGAAGCGGAAACCTTCCACGGCGGGCACGACTGGCTGGCCGGCCTCGGCGTGGAGATCACCCTGCTCGACGACCCCGCGTGCACGGCGCTGATGACGGAGTTCATCAGCACGCGCCCGGACCTGTGGTTCGAGGACATCGGGGTCGAAAAGTCCGGATAGGACAGTGCTTTCCAGCACAGCGCTTGCGAGGAGCCGGTATGCCGTCATCCGTTCCGCTCGTGGACCTTTCGCCGTGGTTCGCGGGCACCTCCGATGGCCGGGCCGAGGTGGCCGGGCAGGTCGACCGCGCGCTGCGGCAGTCCGGGTTCCTGCTGGTCACCGGGCACGGCGTCGCGGACGACCTGCGCCGCCGGACCCGGGACCTGGCCCGGCGGTTCTTCGCGCTGCCGGAGGACGTCAAGCAGCGCTACGCCGTCACCGTCGGCGGCCGCGGCTGGCTGCCCCCGGGTGTCGAGGCCAACGGCTACGCCGAGGGCACCGAGACCCCGCCGGACCTCAAGGAGTCCTACTCCGCGGGCGCGGACACCCGGATCGGCGTCGCCGAGGTCGACGGGTTCTGGTTCCAGCCCAACGTCTGGCCGGACGAAGTGCCGGGCCTCGCCGAGACGGCCACCGAGTACATGCGCCGGATGCGCGCGCTGTCGGACCACCTGCTGGAGATCTTCGCCGCGGCGCTCGGCCTGGCGGAGAGCCATTTCACGCGGCACACCGCGCACCCGACGTACACGTTCAACATCAACTGGTACCCGCCGATGACCCGCGTCGGCGCGCCCGAGCCGGACCAGTTCCGGATCGGCCCGCACACCGACTTCGGCACCGTCACGGTGCTCGACCGCCAGGCCGGCGTCGGCGGCCTGCAGGTCTACACCGGCGGCGAGTGGGAGGACGCGCCGTTCCACCCCGACGCGCTGACGGTGAACATCGGCGACCTGATGGCCCGCTGGACCGGTGACCGCTGGCGCTCGACCCGCCACCGCGTCCTCCCGCCGGCGGCGACGGCGCCGGACGAGGACCTGATGTCGCTGGTCTTCTTCTACGAGACCGACCACGACGCGCGGATCACGTCGCTCGCGCCGCCGCTGGGCCGGCGGATCTACCCCGAGGTCATCGCGGCGGACTACCTGCGGGAGAAGCTCGACGCGATCACCATGAGCTAGCCCGGCTCCGGCTCCGCGCAGATCGTGCGGTTGCGGCCCGCCGCCTTGGCCCGCAGCAACGCCGCCTCCGCGGCCAGGAGCGCGTCGGCCAGGGGCTCGTCGGCCGCGCAGCCCGCCACGCCGATCGACACCGTCACGCCGACGAACTGGGGCCCGTCGCCGGACGCCTTGAGCGCCACCAGCGTCGAGGCGACCCGGAGCCGGATCCGCTCGGCGATCGCCATCGCGTCGAAGCGGCCGGTGCCGGGCAGCAGCACCGCGAACTCCTCACCGCCGGAGCGGCCCACGAGGTCGGCGGCGCGGACCTCGTCGCGCAGGGTGTCGGCGACCGCGCGCAGCACCGCGTCGCCGATCCGGGCGCCGTAGCGGTCGTTGAGCTGGCGGAAGTGGTCGAGGTCGAGCAGGAGCACGGCCTGGCCGGGGCCGTGCCGGCCGAGGCGCGTGACCTCGGCTTCGGCGGCGCCGCGCCACGAGGCGGAGGTCAGCACGCCGGTGCCGGGATCCACGGTGACGTGCTCGCGGCGGCCACGGCCCAGCCCGCCGCGGTGCAGGACGACGGTGGCGCCGGCCAGCAGCGGCACGAGCAGCGGCGCGGCGGTGGCGGCCCAGGCCAGCGGCAGGCCGAACGTGGTCATCGCGGCGTCGAAAGCGTGTCCCGGCAGGGCTTCACGGGGGCCGCGGGGGCCGTCGGCGGCGGTCACGAGCGCGGCGTTCACGGCGAGGAACACCACCCCGGCGACGACGAGCAGGGCGACCGCGCGGGTGTCCAGGACCGTGCCGAACGGCCGGCCGCCGGTCGCGGTGAGGAACGCCCCGGCGACCAGACCGGCCAGCGCCGTCGCCGCGGCGCCGAACACCTGCCGGTAGACGGGTCTTCTCCGGACCCGGACCCACTGGTGCAACGCCGAGAGCGCGATCAGCGCGACGGCGAGACCGGGCCGGAGCACCACGACGCCGGCGAAGATCCACGCCGTGTCGACGCCGGGGCCGAGGAGGGTCTCTTCGCGGTGGCGTTCCACCGGGCGCGCGAGCTCCGCCGAGGCGAGCATCCCGGCCAGGAGCAGCGCGAACGGCGTCAGCATCGTGGTCAGCGGCGGGAACCGGACGGCGGCGAGGACCACGGCGGCGACCGCGAGGACGTCGATCAGGACGAGGTAGCAGACCTGGCCGCGGCGCGGCAGCCGCCACAGCGCCCACCGCTGCAGGAGCACGGCGGGCGGAAACCGGCCGGGGCGGCGTCCCCCGCCGGCTGCGACCGTGGAATCCCCCACCATTTCGGCAAAGTAGCCGGTACGCGGCGTCGTGTCACTCCGCCTTCAGGGGAATCTCACATCGCCCTGAGCGACGGGACGCTCGGGAGCCGAACGCACACAGTGGGTCATTTTTCCGACCGAAGAAGGGTTGACACGCAACATTGGTCTAGTCCACTGTGTGGGGGCACACAGCGCTCCTCCTGGGATGATCCCGCCGCCTCAAACCGGAGGTGCTCCACTCACAATTGGAGGACCCCCCTATGAAATCAGTGCGCCGTCTGGTGACCCTCGCGGTCGCGGCCGGAGCCGCGATGGCGACGGCCGTGGGTCTCGCCCCGCAGGCCATGGCCGCGGTGGACCCGGTGCTCGCATCGCCGTACCTGTACCAGTGGGGCGGGCAGACCAGCCCGACCGCGGCGATGTCCGCATCCGGCGTGAAAGCGTTTACCCTCGCGTTCGTGCTGTCCGACGGCACCTGCAACCCCAAGTGGGACGGCAGCCGCTCGCTGACCGGCTCGGACAAGACGATGATCCAGAACATCCGCAACGCGGGCGGGGACGTGATCCCCTCCTTCGGCGGCTGGTCCGGCACGAAGCTGGGCTCGAAGTGCACGTCGGCCTCGGCGCTCGCGGGCGCGTACCAGAAGGTCATCGACGCCTACTCGCTCAAGGCGATCGACCTCGACATCGAGAACACCGACGAGTTCCAGAACAACACGGTGCAGGACCGCATCCTCAACGCGGTCAAGCTGACCAAGCAGGCCAACCCGAACCTCAAGGTCGTCATCACCATCGGCACCACGACGACCGGCCCGGACTCGTGGGGCAAGCGCCTGATCAACCAGGCCAAGGCGATCGGCGCCCCGGTCGACGTCTGGTCGGTCATGCCGTTCGACTTCTCCAGCGGCGGCGACATGGCCGCCATGACGAAGTCCGCGGTCGACGGGCTGAAGAACCAGCTCAAGACCACGTTCGGCTGGAACGACGACACCGCCTACCGGCACAGCGGCCTCTCCTCGATGAACGGCAAGACCGACAACGCGGGTGAGACGGTCACGGTCGCGAACTTCAACTCCATCCGCGGTTACGCGACGAGCCACCACCTGGCCCGCTTCACGTTCTGGGCCACCAACCGCGACTGCAGCGGCGGCGGCGAGTGCTCCGGCATCTCGCAGGACAAGTACGCGTTCACCAAGATCGTCGCCGGCTACACCGGCTGACACAGACCCGTAGTGGGGCTGTCGGAGGCTCTCTCACCGGCATCGGGGCCGGTGAGGGGGTCTTCGCGGGTTCCGGTGAGCGGTAACGGTTCCGGTCACCGGGAACCGCTTTCCCTCCTGGACCGCGGACCTCAGCGCACCGGGGTGCCGTGCCCGCGGCACCCGTACGGATAACACCGGTAGTAGTCCGTTGTGGACGGTGGGGGCACGACCACGGTCGTCACCGGATCCGACGGCGGCGGCAGCTCGATCGTGACCGTCGGCGTTGGCGTGGGCGTCTGGCGGGCGTGCATCACCACCGGCGACGGCGTCGTCGTCCGGGTCGGCACGGCGATCGCCGAGGTCGGGACGCCCGTGGCCGGCTGCAGCTGCGGGAACCGCGTGGTCCCCGGGACCGGCTCCGGCCGGGTCGCCAGCGCCAACGCGAAACCGCCCAGGACCACGAGCACCGCCGAGGCCAGGGCCAGCCGGCCGCCCGCGCCGCGCGGCTGGGGCGAAGGACTGCGCCGGGCGGCCGCTTCGGCCGACCGTGAGCCGGGTTTCCGCGGCCGCGCTCCGGCTTCCCGCAGCAGTTCGTCGACCGTCACCCTGTCCCGCCGCCTGCGCGCGCTGCGCGTCATGCACGACCTCCACCCCATCGCTGATCCCGCTGGATACTAAGAAGCCGCGCCGGAATTGTAAACGCGCTGATCGCAGCGCTCTCGTTACCGTTTCGAGACATCCGGACCGGCTTTCCGGCCGTAGTCGTCAACGAGGCGCGAGCCGCCGCAGGAGACCGCCCACGCGCCGGGTCACCGGGGTGAACTCGGGCAGCTTCAGCACCGCCAGCAACCCGAACGGCACGGCCATCCCGAGCAAGGTCTGGACCGGGAGTTTCACCCACGCGACGGGGATCGTGCCGAGCGAGCCCGGCACCGCGTACCCGGCGAGCACCGCGGCCCCGACACCGAGGGCGCTGGCCCCGAGCGTGATCAGCCCGACCCGCAGCGAACGCTTGCTGCGCAGGTGCCCGAGCCGCACCCACAGCCAGACCTGGCCGAGCACCGCGCCGACGACGAACCCGGCGCCGTTCACCAGCATCACGCCGTAGACGATGTGCTCACCGTCGAGCAGCCCGCGGCAGAGCAGCAGCAGCGGGATCTTCACCGCCGTCATCACGAGCATGATCAGCGTGGGCGTGCGCGCGTCCTTCATCGCGTAGAACACCCGCAGCTGCAGCATCACCAGCGCGAACGGCAGCAGCCCGGCGGCGGACACCGCGAGGGTCTGGCCGAGGCGCTCGGCGTCGTCCAGGGTGCCGCGGCCCAGCGTGAAGATCGCGATGCCGACCGGCGCGCCGACCACCGCGAGCACCGCCGAGATCGGCAGGAAGAGCACCGTCGAGATGCGGGAGGCGAGCGAGAGGTCGCCGACCAGCGACACGGTGTCGCCGTCCGCGGCGGCGCGGCTCATCCGCGGCATCAGCGCGGTCAGCAGCGAGACGCCGAGGATGCCGTAGGGCAGCTGGAAGAGCAGGGACGCGTAGCTGTAGGCCGTGACCCCGCCGCTGGTGCCGCCGGTCAGCACGCGCGTGGTGAAGACGAACCCGACGTGGCTCACCACGACGTAGCCGAGGATCCACGCGGCCAGCCCGCCGAACTCCTTCATCCGCGGGTCGAAGCCCCAGCGCCAGCGGAACCGGAACCCGGTGCGCAGCAACGCGGGGATCAGCACCATCGCCTGCACGACGATGCCGAGCGTGGTGCCGAGGCCGAGTACCAGCAGCTTCGGGTCGCTCATCCGGACCGGGTCGAGCGTCAGCTCCCCCGGCACCACCGCGAACACGACGAGCGTCCCGGTGACGACGACGTTGTTCAGCACCGGCGCCCAGGCCGGCGGGCCGAAGACGTTCTGGGCGTTGAGGATCGCCGACAGCAGCGCGAAGAGGCCGTAGAAGAGGATCTGCGGCAGCAGCAGGTACGCCAGGGCGGTGGTCAGCCCGGGGTTGGCCGTCGGGGACGATTTGTCGACGTAGAGCGCGGTGAACAGCGGGGCGATCGCCACCGCCACGGCCGTGCCGACGGTGAGCAGCACGAGCGCCATCGTGATCAGCCGCTGCGTGTAGGCGCGGCCGCCGTCCGGGTCGTCCTGCGAGCGGACCAGCAGCGGCACGATGACACTGGCCAGCACCCCGCCGAAGAGGAGCTCGAACACGATGTTGGGCAGGGTGTTCGCGACGGTGAAGGAGTCGTTGACCACCCCGGTCCCGACCACGGCGGCGAGCAGCAGCTTCGCGACGAACCCGGTGATCCGGCTGACGGTCGAGGCAACGGCCATCCGGCCACTGGAGCGAGCGAGCGACGAGCCGGCGCCTTCACCCCGGCCGGCGCTGACCGGCGAGGCGGGCGGCCGGGCGACGATCTGGGTGGCGAACTCGTCGTAGGGCCGCCGGGAGACGTCGAGGTCGCGAGTGGGCCAGTGGGGGCCGCGCAGCTCGCTGGGGAGGAAGACCGTCGCCTGGTCGTCCGCCGGTGGGGGGTGCTCCGCCATGACGAACAGCCTGCCAGGTCAGTGCCGCGGACGGGACGCGCTCCGGCACCGAACGCGCGAGCGAACCGACCACACTGCGTAACGCACATGCGGGTGCTCAGGCGGCGAGGCTGATCTCCAGGGCGGCGCGCCCCGCTTCGGTCAGCTCGGCCGGGACTCGCCCGGTCGCTCCTTCGGCCGCGGGTTTCAGGTAGCCGCCGTGGGCCAGGGCGTGGGCCGTGATCTGATCACAACACGCGAATCCGTCGATGAAGAGGTCCGGCTCGCAGCTGCACGACATCTGCGCGCGGCCGGCTCCCACCGCCCTCAGCATCGCCATCGCGCGGTGGGTGAGCTCGACTCCTGTACCGGACACCGGACTGCCTTCCTCTTCGAACCTGCTACTACGGGTCATCGTCCATTGCGCCAATTGTGTTAGCTACCGCACTAGGACGTTTACTAGACCCGGTCGGTTCCGGTAAGGAGCCCGGCGGCGCGGGCACGGCGAACGGCGGCCCGGTTGCGCCCACAGGTCGCGGCCGGTGCGACGAGCGGCCCGGCCTCAGCCGCCGGCGAGCCGCAGTTCCAGGGTGCGGGCCCACTCCCGGACGATCTGCCGGCGGCGCCGGGTGTCGTCGGTGAGCAGGTTGGCCAGGCCGAGGCCGCGGGCGAGGTCGAGAGTGGCCTGGACCAGTTCCCGCACGCCCCGGCGGGACTCGTCGACACCCAGCAGCTCGACGGTCACCCGGTGCGCCTCCCGCCCGACCCGGGCCTCGAGCGGCACGAGCACGGCACGCAGGGCCTCGTCGGTCGCCGCGACCGACCAGAGCTGCAGGGCGGCGCGGAACAGCGGCCCGGTGTAGAGGTTCAGCACCATCTCGACGACCCGCTCGATGCGGGACGCGCCGGTCGGCAGGTCGGCGGCCTGGGCACGTAGCTCGTCGATCTGCGCCTCGCCCAGGAGGTCGACCGCCGCCGCGACGAGGTCCTCCCGCGTCGGGAAGTGGTGCTGCGCGGCGCCCCGGGAGACGCCCGCGCGTTCGGCGATCCCGGCCACCGTGACGCCGTGCCAGCCGCGCTCGCCGAAGCTGTCGAGCGCGGCCTCGATCAGCCGCCGCCGCGTGGTGCGGCTGCGTTCCTGCTGGGGCTCGCGGACGCCGGTCAAGCCGGATCGACCCAGAAGTCGAGCTGGAGGTCCTCCTCCGAGCCGCCGATGCGGTACTTCGCGAAGTCCGTGACGCCTTCCGCGCGCAGGACCTCGTCGTCGAGGAAGAAGTTCCCCGTCGCCTCGCGGCTCGGCTTGGTGAGGATCGCGTACGCCGCGTCGGCCATGATCTCCGGCGTGCGGCTGCGGTCGGCCAGCTCGGCGCCGACGACGTTGCGGATCGCCGCCGTGTCGATGGTCGTGCGCGGCCAGAGCGAGTTGACGGCGATGCCGTCCGCCTTCAGTTCCGCCGCGAGCCCGACCGTCACCAGGCTCATCGAGTACTTCGCGATGCTGTACGCGAGGTGCCCGGCGGTGAACCACTTCTCGTCGAGGCTGATCGGCGGCGACAGCGTGAGGATGTGCCCGTTCGCCGCCTTCTTCAGGTGCGGGATGGCCAGTTTGGACAGCAGGAAAGTACCGCGCGCGTTGATGTCCTGCATCAGGTCGTAGCGCTTCATGCTGACCTGCTCGGTCGGCGTCAGGTCGATCGCGCTGGCGTTGTTCACGACGATGTCGATGCCGCCGAACTGCTCGACGGTCTTCGCCACGGCCGCCGCGACACCGTCGTCGTCGCGGACGTCGCCGAGGATCGGCAGCGCGTGCCCGCCCGCCTTCTCGATCGCCTCGGCCGCGGTGTAGATCGTGCCAGGCAGCTTCGGGTGCGGCTCGGCGGTCTTGGCCAGCAGCGCGACGTTCGCACCATCGGCGGCCGCCCGGAGCGCGATCGCCTCGCCGATGCCGCGGCTGCCGCCCGACATGATGATCGTCTTGCCGTCCAAAGTAGACATGACGACTCTCCTAGTAGGACTTGGGAAGGCCGAGGCTGTGCTGGCCGACGAAGTTGAGCACCATCTCGCGGCTGACCGGCGCGATCCGGCCCAAACGCACCGCCGTGACCAGCGTGCCGAGGCCGTACTCGGTGGCGAGGCCGTTGCCGCCGTGGGTCTGCACGGCCTGGTCGGTCGCACGGATAGCGACCTCGGCGGCGGCGTACTTGGCCATGTTGGCCGACTCCCCCGCGCCGAAGTCGTCACCGTTGTCGTAGAGCGACGCGGCCTTCTGCGTCATCAGCTTGGCCAGCTCGAGCTCGACCTTGATCTCGGCGAGCGGGTGCGCGAGACCCTGGTGGGCGCCGATCGGGGTGCCCCAGACCTGGCGCTGGTTGGCGTAGGAGACGGCCTTGGCCAGCGCGTACCGGGCGATGCCGAGGGAGAACGACGCGCCCATGATGCGTTCCGGGTTGAGACCGGCGAACAGCTGCGCGATCGCGGCGTCCTCCTCGCCGACGAGCGCCTCGGCGGGCAGGTGGACGTCGTCGAGGAACAGCGAGTACTGGTTCTCCGGCGCGATGATGTCCATCGGGATCTTCGTGTACTCGAACCCGGCGGTGCCGGTCGGCAGGATGAACAGCGCGGGCTTGAGCTTGCCGGTCTTCGCGTCCTCCATGCGGCCGACGACGAGCACCGCGTCGGCCTCGTCGACGCCGGAGATGTAGACCTTGCGTCCACTGAGGACCCAGCCGTCGCCGTCGCGTTTGGCGGTGGTGGTGATCTTGTGCGAGTTCGACCCGGCGTCCGGCTCGGTGATGGCGAAGACCATCCGCTTGCTGCCGTCGGCGATGCCGGGCAGCCACTGCTTCTTCTGCTCTTCGGTGCCGAAGCGGGAGATCACGGTGCCGCAGATCGCCGGCGAGACGACCATGAGCAGCAACGGCGAGCCGGCGGCGGCGAGCTCTTCGAGCACCGCGGCGAGGTCGGCGATGCCCGCACCCCCGCCGCCGTACTCCTCGGGGATGTTGACCCCGAGGTAGCCCAGGCGGCCGGCTTCGTCCCACAGCTCGTGGGTCTTCTCGTCCGCGCGGGCCTTGCGCGCGTAGTACTCGTGCCCGTACTTGGCGCCGAGCTCGGCGACGGCCTTGCGGAGCGCGATCCGCTCTTCCGGCTCGACGAAGTTCATCGCGTTCATGCTTCTTCTCCCACCACCGCGAGGATCGTGCCCACTTCGACCTGCTGTCCGACCATGACCGGCAGTTCCGCTACAACCCCGTCGGCGGGGGCGGCGATCCGGTGTTCCATCTTCATCGCTTCGAGCCACAGCAACGGATCGCCCGCCTTGACCGGGTCCCCGGCCTGCACGGCGAGCCGGACGACCGTGCCCGGCATCGGCGCGACCAGCGACCCCGCAGCCAGCGCGGCGTCCGGGTCGGCGAACCGCGGCGCCGCTGTCAGCGCGACCGAACTGAGCGCGGAGTCCACGTAGGACACCCCGTCGTGCCGGGCGACGTCGAAGGTGCGCCGCACCCCGGCGACGTCCAGGACGACCCGGCCGGGTTCGGCGGTGATCAGCTCCGCGTCGTACCCCTCGGCACTCAGGCCGTCTCGGCCGAGTGTGTAGACCACCTCGTACTCGCGGTCGCCCACCGAGAAGACCTTGCGCTGCCCGGCCGAGCGGACGTTGCGCCAGCCGCTGGGGAGCCGTCCTTGCGTGGTCGCCGACGCGCGGTTGCCCGCCGCGTCCGCCAGCGCCGCGGCGAGCGCGGAGACGCGCTCGGTGTCCACAGTGGCCAGCGGCGCGGCCAGGGTGTCCAGGCCGTGCCGGTCGAAGAACGCCGTGTCGGTCTCCCCGGCCAGGAACGCGTCGTGACGCAGGATGTTCACCAGCAGGTCGCGGTTGGTGACCACACCGTGGATCTTCGTCGCGGCCAGCGCCTTGGCGAGCCGTCGCGCGGCCTCCGCGCGGGTCGGCGCCCAGGTGATCACCTTGGCGAGCATCGGGTCGTAGTGGACCCCGACGACCGAACCGGTTTCGAAGCCGGAGTCGAGCCGCAGCCCCGGGCCGTGCGTGAACGACCGGTCCACGTCGGGCACCTCGAAGGTGTGCAGCGTGCCGCTCTGCGGCTGCCAGTTCGCCGCCGGGTCCTCGGCGTAGAGCCGGACCTCGATGGAGTGCCCGACGGTCGGCGGCGGCTCGGCGGCCAGCCGTTCACCATCCGCGACCCGCAGCTGCAGCGCCACCAGGTCCAGGCCGGTGACGTTTTCGGTGACCGGGTGCTCGACCTGCAGCCGGGTGTTCATCTCGAGGAAGTAGAACCGGCCGTCGGGCCCGGCGAGGAACTCGACCGTGCCCGCGCCGACGTAGTCGATCGCCTGGGCGGCCTTGCGCGCGGCGTCGAACAGCTCCGCGCGCATCGCTTCGTCGACAAACGGCGAGGGCGCCTCTTCGACGACCTTCTGGTGGCGGCGCTGGATCGAGCACTCCCGCTCCCCCACCGCCCACACCGTGCCGTGGCGGTCGGCCAGCACCTGGACCTCGATGTGCCGCCCGGTCTCCAGGTAGCGCTCGCAGAAGACGGTCGCGTCGCCGAAAGCCGACGCGGCCTCCGCACTCGCCCCTTCCACGGCCTCGGCCAGCTCGTCGAGCGAGCGGACCACGCGCATTCCGCGTCCGCCACCGCCCGCGGAAGCCTTGACCAGCAACGGAAGATCCGCCTCGGTGACCGACGCGGGGTCCAGTTCGGACAGCACCGGCACCCCGGCAGCCGCCATCAACCGCTTCGACTCCACTTTGGAGCCCATCGTCTCGATGGCCTCCGGCGGCGGCCCGACCCAGGTCAGCCCGGCGTCGAGGACGGCGCGGGCGAACGCGGCGTTCTCGGACAGGAAACCGTAACCGGGGTGGACGGCGTCGGCGCCGGTGTCGGCCGCGGCCTTCACCAGCAGTTCGGCGCGCAGGTACGTCTCGGACGGCGCGTTGCCGGGCAGCCGGACGGCCGCGTCGGCTTCGAGGGCGTGGGGTGCGGCGGCATCGGCGTCGGAGAACACGGCGACCGTGCCGATCCCGGCGTCGCGGCAACTGCGGAAGACGCGGCGGGCGATCTCACCGCGGTTGGCGACCAGCAGGTTCTGGATCATCGCTCACTCACATCCGGAAGACGCCGAAGCCCTCGGCGCCCTTCACTGGTCCATTGTGGATCGCGGACAGGCTCAGCCCCAACACGGTGCGGGTGTCGCGCGGGTCGATGATGCCGTCGTCGTAGAGCATGCCGGAGAGGAACATCGGCATCGACTCGGCTTCGATCTGGCCTTCCACCATGGCGCGCATGGCCTTGTCGTTCTCCTCGCTGTACTCCTGGCCGCGCGCCTCGGTGGCCGCGCGGGCCACGATCGACAGCACGCCGGCCAGCTGCGCCGGGCCCATCACCGCGGACTTCGCACTCGGCCACGCGAACAGGAAGCGGGGATCGTAGGCGCGGCCGCACATCCCGTAGTGCCCAGCGCCGTAGGACGCTCCCATGAGGACGGACAGGTGCGGCACCTTCGAGTTCGACACGGCGTTGATCATCATCGCGCCGTGCTTGATGATGCCGCTCTGCTCGTACTCCTTGCCGACCATGTACCCGGTGGTGTTGTGCAGGAAGACCAGCGGGGTGTGGATCTGGTTGGCCAGCTGGATGAACTGCGCGGCCTTCTGCGACTCCTCGCCGAACAAGACGCCCTGGGCGTTAGCCAGCACACCGACCGGGTAGCCGTGGATGCTCGCCCAGCCCGTCACCAGCGACGAGCCGTACAGCGGCTTGAACTCGTCGAAGTCGGAGCCGTCGACGACGCGGGCGATCACCTCACGCGGGTCGAACGGCACCTTGAGGTCGGTCGGCACGATGCCGAGCAGGTCGTCGACGTCGTAGAGCGGCTCGTCGTACTCCGGCTTGGGCGACGGCCCCTGCTTCGTCCAGTTGAGCCGCTTGATGATGTTGCGGCCCAGGCGGATCGCATCCTGCTCATCGACGGCCAGGTAGTCGGCCAGGCCCGAGGTCCGCGCGTGCATCTCGGCGCCGCCGAGCGACTCGTCGTCGGACTCCTCACCGGTCGCCATCTTGACCAGCGGCGGCCCGCCGAGGAACACCTTCGCGCGTTCCTTGACCATGACGACGTAGTCCGACATGCCCGGCAGGTACGCGCCGCCGGCGGTCGAGTTGCCGAAGACCAGCGCGACCGTCGGGCAGCCCGCGGCGGACGCCCGCGTGATGTCGCGGAAGATCCGGCCGCCGGGGATGAAGATCTCTTTCTGCGTCGGCAGGTCCGCGCCGCCGGACTCGACGAGGTTGATCGTCGGCAGCCGGTTCTGCGCGGCGATGTCCGCCGCCCGGTAGGACTTCTTGGCCGTCCACGGGTTGCTCGCGCCACCCTTGACCGTCGGGTCGCTGGCCGAGACCAGGCACTCGACGCCTTCCACGACACCGATGCCGGTCACCAGACTCGCGCCGACGCGGTAGTCGCTTCCCCAGGCCGCCAGCGGCGACAGCTCCAGGAACGGCGAGTCCTCGTCGAGCAGCAGCTCGATCCGCTCGCGGGCGAGGAGCTTGCCACGCTTGCGGTGCCGTTCGACGTACTTGTCCCCGCCACCGGCCACCGCCTTGGCCTGCTCGGTGTCGATCTCGGCGAGCTTCTCGAGCATCGCCTCGCGGTTGGCGCCGAACTCGGCGGCCCGCGTGTCCACTGTGGACCTCAGGGTCGTCATGAGGTATATCCCAATCGCTTCGCGGCCAAGCCGGTGAGGATCTCGTTGGTGCCGCCGCCGATGCCGAGGATCCGGACGTCGCGATAGTGCCGCTCGACCTCGGCCTCGCGCATGTACCCGAGCCCGCCGTGCAGCTGGACGGCCTCGTTGACCACCCACTCGGCGGCCTCGACGGCGGTGTTCTTGGCAAAACAGGCTTCGGCGATGACTTCCTCACCCGAGACGTGCCGGATCGCGGCCTGCCGGGCGTAGGTGCGGGCGACGTCGACCCGCCGGGCCATCTCGGTCACCTTGTGCTGCACGAGCTGGCGCGAGATGAGCGGCCGCCCGAAGGTTTCGCGCAACCGGCACCAGTCCAACGTGAGGTCGAGCGCGCGCTGCGCGTGCGAGTACGCCTGCACCGCAAGAGAAAGCCGTTCGGTGACGAACTGGGTGGCGACCTGCGCGAATCCGCTGTTCTCGGCGCCGACGAGGTTCTCGACCGGCACTCGGACGTCCACGTAGGACAGTTCGGCGGTGTCGGAGCAGAGCCAGCCCATCTTCTCCAGCTTGCGGGAGACGGTGAACCCGGGCGTCCCGCGTTCGACGACGATCAGCGACAGCCCGTGGGCACCCTCGCCGCCGGTGCGCACGACGGTCGTCACGAAGTCGGCGCGGCAGCCGGAGGTGATGTAGGTCTTGGCGCCGTTGATGACGTACTCGTCACCCTCCCGGACGGCCGTGGTCCGGATCCCGGCGACGTCCGAGCCACCGTCCGGCTCGGTGACGGCCAGCGAGCCGATCTTGTCCCCGGCTAGGGTCGGGCGCACCCAGCGTTCGATCTGCACCGGGTCGTTCGCCTCGGCGATGTGCGGGACGGCGATGCCGCAGGTGAACAGCGACGCGAACAGCCCGCCGGAGCCACCCGCGTAGTGCATCTCCTCGGCGACGACGAGCGCGTCGAGGTAGTTGCCGTCGCCCCCGCCGACCTCTTCAGGGAAGGCGACGCCGAGCAGGCCCAGCTCACCGGCCTTGCGGTGCAGGTCGCGCGGCAGCTCGCCGGCGCGCTCCCAGTCGTCGAGGTGCGGCAGGACCTCCTGCTCGACGAACTTCCGCACGGTCTTGCGCAGCTCCGCCCGTTCGGGCGTCCGAAAAGGATCGGTCACAGGAGCACCTCGGGAATGTCGATCTCACGGGACCGCAGCCACTCGCCGAAAGCCTTGGCCTGCGGGTCGAACCGCGCCTGCGAGGCGACGCCTTCACCGAGAATGCCCTCGACGACGAAGTTCACCGCCCGCAGGTTCGGCAGCAGGTGGCGCGTCACCGGCAGGTCCGCGGTCTCCGGCAGCAGCAGCTTGAACTCGGCGACGGTCAGCCGGTGCACGAGCCACCGCCAGGCCTCGTCGGACCGCACCCAGACACCGAGGTTGGCGTTGCCGCCCTTGTCCCCGCTGCGGGCGCCGACAACCCGGCCGAGCGGCGCGCGCCGCACCGGCCCGTGGTCGAGCGGATCGGGGAGCGCGGGCTCGTCCACATCGGACAGCTCCACAGTGGACGCTGGAGGAGCTATGTCGACACGCATCCCGTCCGGCAGCACCGCGATGTGCGGCACCAGACCGGCGTCCACATAGGCCGCGGTGTAGACGCCGTAGGGCGAGGCATCCGACGGCGGCGCGGTGACGTGGAACCCGGGGTAGCTGGCCAGCGCGAGCTCGACCGCGGCGCCGGTGAACGCCCGGCCCGCCACCTGGGGATCGGCGTCCTTGACCGCGACGTGCAGCAGCGCGCTCGCGGTCTGCTCGGTGTCGGCGTCGGTGTGGTCGGTCCGGGCCAGCGTCCACTTGACGTCGGCGGGCGGCCGTTCCTTCAACGCGGCTTCGAGCTGTTCCTTCACCAGCGCGGCTTTCGCCTCGATGTCGAGTCCGGTGAGGACGAACGTCGTCTCGTTGCGGAACCCGCCCAGCGTGTTCAGCGCGACCTTCAGGGTCGGCGGCGGAGCCTCGCCGCGGACCCCTGAGATGCGGACGCGGTCGGGCCCGTCTTCGGTCAGCGACAGCGTGTCGAACCGGGTCGTGACGTCCGGCCCGGCGTAACGGGCGCCGGTGATCTCGTACAGCAGCTGCGCGGTGACGGTCCCGGCGTTCACCACTCCCCCGGTGCCCGGGTGCTTGGTGATGACGCTGGAGCCGTCGGCCTCGATCTCGGCGATCGGGAAGCCCGGCACGCCCAGGGAGTGCTCGGTGAAGAAGGCGTAGTTGCCGCCGGTGGCCTGGGCGCCGCACTCGATGACGTGCCCGGCCGCGACCGCGCCGGCGAGCGCGTCGTAGTTGTCGCGGGCCCAGCCGTAGTGCGCGGCGGCCGGCCCGACGATCACCGAGGCGTCGGTGACCCGGCCGGTGACCACGACGTCCGCGCCCGCGTTCAGGCACTCCGCGATACCCCAAGCGCCGAGATAGGCGTTGGCGGTCAACGGTTTCCCCAGCGACAGCTCGTTGGCGCGGGCGACCAGGTCGTCCCCTTCGACGTGCGTGATCTTCACGTCCAGGCCGAGCTTGTCGGCCAGTTCGCGCAAGGCGTCCGCGAGCCCGGCGGGGTTGAGCCCCCCGGCGTTGGCGACGATCTTGACGTCGTTTTCGCGCGCCAGCTCGAGGTTCTCCTCCAGCTGCCGCAGGAACGTCTTGGCGTACCCGCGGTTCGGGTCCTTCATCCGGTCGCGGCCGAGGATGAGCATGGTGAGCTCGGCGAGGTAGTCGCCGGTCAGGACGTCCAGCGGGCCGCCGGTGAGCATCTCGCGCACCGCGGAGAAGCGGTCGCCGTAGAACCCGGACGCGTTGCCGATGCGGTAGGTCATGCGAACTGCCCCGGCTTCCGGCCTTCCCCGGGCGGGCCGGCGAAGGCCTGTGCGACGGTCAGCCACTCCTCGACGTCGGCGCCGTGCGACACCAGGTCGGTGTCGGCCGGGTGCCGCCGCTGGGTGACGACCAGGCAGAAGTCCACGGCGCTGCCGGTCAGCTTCTGCTCGGCGTCCTCGGACCCGAACGCCCAGGTGGTGCCGTCGGGCGCGGTGAGCTCGACGCGGAACTCCTCGGCCGGCGGCGCGAGGGAGTTGAGCAGGTAGGCGAAGTCGCGGGTGCGGGTGCCGAAGCGGGCGATGTGCCAGAGCCGCGCGGTCGGCTCGCGCGTCAGGCCGAGGGCGTCGTAGATGTCCTGGCCGTGCGCCCAGGTCTCCATCAGCCGCGCGGTGACCATCGACGCCGCGCTCATCGGCGGCCCGTACCAGGGCAGCTTCTGCCCGTCCGGCACCGCGGCGAGGGCCTCGGCCAGCCGTTCCCGGCCGGTTCGCCAGCGTTCGAGCAGCTCTTCCGGGGACGCCTGAGCCCCTTCGGCCGCGGCTTCGTCGACGTAGTGCTCGCCGACGGTGAGCAGGCTTTCCACCTCGGCCTGCCAGTCTTCGGGGTGGGCCGCCGCGATCAGGGCCTTCCCGTCGGTCCAGGCCAGGTGCGCGATCTGATGCGCGATCGTCCACCCCTCGGCGGGGGTTTCCCGCGCCCAGTCCGACGCGGGCAGGTCCGCCACCACGTCGTCGATCGTCCGTGATTCCGCGTCGAGATCCCCGAGGATCACGCCGAGGTCCGCCATCGCCGCCTCCTTGCGTACTGGCGCCCAGCGTGGCATCGGCCCCAAGAAAAATCAAGCACGCCTGATTGTTTCACCCCGGACGCTGCGGACACACTATTGACATCTTGCCAGTAGTGCCGGACTGCCTTAGTTTCGTCGCATGGCCGAGACCACCTACGCCGTCGCGGACCGGATCGCCACGGTGACGTTGAACCGCCCCGAGGCGCGCAACGGCTACACGATCCGGATGGCCGACGAGCTCGGCGCGGCGATGGACCGCGCCGACCGCGACGAGGACGTCCGCGTGGTGGTGCTGACCGGCGCCGGCAAGGACTTCTGCGTCGGCGCCGACCTGTCCCAGGGCGGCTTCGACTTCGACCCGGCGACCGGCCCGGACGCGGCCTGGCAGGAACCCGCCGGCCGCTGCTCCAAACGGATCTTCACGATGAACAAGCCGGTGATCGCGGCCCTGCACGGCGCGTCGGTCGGCGCGGGCAGCACGATCACGCTCCCCTGCGACTACCGGCTCGCCTCCGAGGACTCGCGCTTCGGTTTCGTCTTCACCCGCCGCGGCATCTACCCCGAAGGCGCGTCGGCCTGGTTCCTCCCCCGGCTCGTCGGGATGGGCACCGCGCTCGACTGGATGATCAGCGGCCGGGTCTTCCCCGCGGCCGAGGCCCTCGCGAAGGGGCTGGTGCACCAGGTCTTCGCCACCGGCACGGTGCTGGAGGAGGCCTACAAGCTCGCTCACGAGCTCATCACGAACACCGCGCCGGTGTCGGTCGCCGTCACCCGCCAGCTGCTCTACCGGATGGCGAGCGCGGACTCGCCGTTCCCGGTCCACGAGCTCGACTCCCGCCTGATCGGCGGCCTCGGCACCAACGCGGACGCCGTCGAAGGGGTCATGTCGTTCCTGCAGAAACGGCCGCCGTCGTGGGGCCTGCGGGTGGACAAGGACCTGCCGCCGTACCTCCCCTGGCTGGACGCATGACCGCCTATCCCCCGCAGCCCTGGAACCTGGTCGCCGACGCGCGCGTGTCGGTCTGGCGCGTCCCGGCCGCCGACCTGCCCGAGCTGGCGACCGAGCCACTGCTCGTCGCGGGGCACGCGTCGGTGTTCACGGCGTGGATCGACTACACCCCGCCCGGTCAGCTGGCCTACCACGAGCTGCTGGCCGCGACGGCGGTCAAGGGCCGCCGCGTCTCGTGCTCGATCAGCGAGATCTGGGTCGACAGCGAGGTCTCCCTGGCCGGCGGCCGCGAGCTGTGGGGCATCCCGAAGGACCTGGCGACCCTCGGCTTCACCGGCGACCGCTCGTTCACGGCGACGGCGGCCACCTCCGACGACTGGATCGCCACGGCCGCGTTCCGCCGGCGCGGCGGGCTGCCGCTGCGCCTGCCGACCGTCTTCGAGGTTGCGCAGTTGCTCGACGGCACGCTGCTGCGGACGCCGGTTTCGGCGAGGATCAGCCCGCGCGCCGCGGCGGCGGACTGGAGCTTCAACCCGGCGGGCCCGCTCGGCTACCTGTCCGGACGGCGTCCGGTGGCGAGCCTGGAGCTGCCCGGCTCGCAGCTGCGCTTCGGCGCCTGACCCGGCCGAACGGCGTCGAAACCTACCCCCGGGGCGTCCCGGGCGCACCCCGAACTGCTTCTCTGGGTGATCACTTAACCCGCCAGGGTTAAGCGTACGACACGCCATCTGGGGTCCCGTGCGGGCAACGACCCCTACATGTAGTCTCTGGTGACCGGCAGGGCCCAGCGACGGGGAGACCGCTGCAGAGAACTGCCGGGCCGTTTTGAAGAACCTGCAGCGCACGGCCTCGTAAGGCCGTGTGGCGATCGAACGCGCCCGAAAGCTTGGAGACACGCATGTCCGTCGAAACCGGTCAGCGGCCGCCCGCCGCCGACACCCCCACCGCGATCCGGGTCATCCGGCGGGACGGCAGCGTGTCGCCGTTCGACGCCGGGAAGATCTCGGTCGCGCTCACGAAGGCGTTCCTCGCGGTCGAGGGTGGCGACGCCGCCGCGTCCTCCCGCGTGCACCACGTCGTCGCGGAGCTGACCCAGCAGGTCGAGACGACCCTGCTGCGCCACGCCGGCCCCGAGACCGCGCTGCACATCGAGCAGATCCAGGACATCGTCGAGCTCGCGCTGATGCGCGGCGAGCACCACAAGGTCGCCCGCGCCTACGTCCTCTACCGCGACGAGCGCATGAAGGCCCGTGAGGCCGCCAAGCCGGCCACGACCGAGGTCGCGCTGAACGTCAAGGGTGTCGACGGCGTCCTGCGCCCGCTCGATTGGGCCCGCGTTTCCCACGTCGTGGGCGAGGCCGTCGCCGGGCTCGAGGACGTCACCGCCGAGCCGGTGCTGGCCGAGGCCAAGCGCAACCTCTACGACGGCATCAGCGCCGACGAGCTCGCCCTCGCCCAGATCATGGCCGCCCGGGTGCTGGTCGAGCAGGAGCCGAACTACTCCTACGTCTCCGCCCGCCTGCTGCTGGACAAGCTGCGCGGCGAGGCCCTGAGCTACCTCGCGAAGAAGCCGCGCCTGGCCAGCCAGGACGAGATGGCCGCCGAGTACCCCGCGTACTTCCGCAACTACCTGCGCCGCGCGGTCGAGCTGGAGCTGGTCGACGGCGAGCTGCTGTCGTTCGACCTGGACAAGATCACCGCGGCCATCGAGGCCAAGCGTGACCTCGACTTCGGCTTCCTCGGCCTGCAGACGCTGTACGACCGGTACTTCCAGCACCACAACGGCACCCGCTTCGAGCTGCCGCAGGCGTTCTTCATGCGCGTCGCGATGGGCCTGGCGATCCGCGAGGACGACCGCGAAGCCCGCGCGATCGAGTTCTACGAGCTGCTCTCGACGTTCCACTTCATGGCGTCGACGCCGACCCTGTTCAACTCGGGCACCACCCGCGCCCAGCTGTCGTCCTGCTTCCTCACCACGGTGGACGACGACCTGGACTCGATCTTCCAGGCGTACAAGAACAACGCGCTGCTGGCCAAGTACTCCGGCGGACTCGGCAACGACTGGACCCCGGTCCGCGGCCTCGGCGCGCACATCAAGGGCACCAACGGCCAGTCGCAGGGTGTCGTGCCGTTCCTCAAGATCGCCAACGACACCGCCGTCGCGGTCAACCAGGGCGGCAAGCGCAAGGGCGCGGCCTGCGCGTACCTCGAGACGTGGCACGTGGACATCGAGGAGTTCCTCGACCTGCGCAAGAACACCGGTGACGACCGCCGGCGCACGCACGACATGAACACCGCGAACTGGGTGCCGGACGAGTTCCTGCGCCGCGTCGAGGCCGACGCGCAGTGGACGCTGTTCTCGCCGAACGAGACCCCGGACCTGCACGACCTCTACGGCAACGCGTTCTCGGAGCGCTACCGCGAGTACGAGGCGATGGCCGAGCGCGGCGAGATCAAGGTGTTCCGCAAGATCCGCGCGGTCGAGCTGTGGCGCCGCATGCTGACCATGCTGTTCGAGACCGGCCACCCGTGGATCACGTTCAAGGACCCGTGCAACCTGCGCTCGCCGCAGCAGCACGTCGGCGTCGTGCACTCGTCCAACCTGTGCACCGAGATCACGCTGAACACCAACAGCGAAGAGGTCGCGGTCTGCAACCTCGGCTCGGTGAACCTGCTCAAGCACGTCACCCCCGAGGGCCTGGACACGAAGCGCCTCGAGAAGACCGTGCGCACGGCCGTCCGCATGCTGGACAACGTGATCGACATCAACTTCTACACGATCCCGGAGGCGCGCCGCTCCAACCTGCGCCACCGTCCGGTCGGCCTGGGCATCATGGGCTTCCAGGACGCGCTGTTCGAGATCGGCGTCCCGTTCGCCTCCGACGAGGCCGTGAAGTTCGCCGACGTCTCCATGGAGCACCTCTCCTACTACGCGATCTCGGCGTCGACCGACCTCGCCGAGGAGCGCGGGCAGTACCAGTCGTTCGAGGGCTCGCTGTGGAGCAAGGGCATCCTGCCGATCGACTCGCTGCAGCTGCTCATCGACGCCCGCCAGGGTGACGGCCTCGACATCGACACCTCGTCCACTTTGGACTGGGCGCCGCTGCGCGAGCGCGTCAAGACCGTCGGCATGCGCAACTCCAACGTGATGGCGATCGCGCCGACCGCGACGATCTCCAACATCTCCGGGGTCGGCCAGTCGATCGAGCCGCTGTTCCAGAACCTGTTCGTCAAGTCGAACATGTCCGGCGACTTCACCGTCGTCAACCCGCACCTGGTCCGTTCGCTCAAGGCGCGCGGGCTGTGGGACGAGGTCATGGTCAGCGACCTCAAGTACTTCGACGGCAGCCTCGGCCAGATCGACCGCGTGCCGGACGACCTGAAGGCGCTGTACGCGACCGCGTTCGAGATCGAGTCGAAGTGGATCGTCGACGCCGGTTCGGTGCGCCAGAAGTGGATCGACCAGGCGCAGTCGCTGAACCTCTACATCGCGGCGCCGAGCGGCCGCAAGCTCGACGAGCTGTACCGCTACGCGTGGCACAAGGGCCTCAAGACCACGTACTACCTGCGGGCGCGGTCCGCGACGCACGTGGAGAAGAGCACCCTGCGCGGCACCGACGGCAAGCTGAACGCCGTCTCGGCCACCCCGGCCCCGGCTGCTCCCGCGGCGGCCCCGGCCCCCGCGCCGACGCCCGCCGCCGCGGTCCCGGCCGTCCCGGTGACCCCGGCTCCGAAGCCGGAGTCGAAGGAACTGCCGAAGACCGACGTCGACTTCGTCGCCACCGAAGGCGCCGCCTGCCGCATCGACGACCCCGACTGCGAAGCCTGCCAGTAAGGAACCCGAGGAACATGACCAACGTGGAGACGACCGGCGCGACCGGCCTCGGTGAGATCGAGGTCGGCGCCGCCCGGATCAACGTCGACGACAAGCGCATGATCAACGCGCGCGCCGACGTCAACCAGCTGCTGCCGATGAAGTACACCTGGGCCTGGGAGAAGTACCTGGCCGGCTGCAACAACCACTGGATGCCGACCGAGGTCGCCATGCAGGCCGACATCGCGCTGTGGAAGTCGAAGGACGGCCTCACCGAGGACGAGCGGCAGATGCTGAAGCGCAACCTGGGCTTCTTCGCGACCGCGGAGTCCTTGGTGGCCAACAACATCGTGCTCGCGGTGTACCGGCAGATCACCAACCCCGAGTGCCGCCAGTACCTGCTGCGCCAGGCGTTCGAGGAGGCCGTGCACACGCACACCTTCCAGTACATCTGCGAAAGCCTCGGCCTGGTCGAGGGCGAGCTGTTCAACATGTACCGCGAGGTCCCGTCCATTTCGGACAAGGACGCGTGGGCGCTGAAGTACACCCAGCACCTGGAGGACCCGGACTTCGAGACCGGGACGCCGGAGGCCGACACGGCGTTCCTGCGTGACCTCGTCGCGTTCTACGTGATCTTCGAAGGCATGTGGTTCTACACCGGCTTCGCGCAGATCCTCTCGCTCGGCCGCCGGAACAAGATGGTCGGTATCGCCGAGCAGTACCAGTACATCCTGCGCGACGAGTCGATCCACCTGAACTTCGGCATCGACTGCATCAACCAGATCAAGATCGAGAACCCGCACCTGTGGACCGAGGAGTTCCAGGAAGAGGTCCGCGGGATGCTGAAGGAAGCGTGCGAGCTGGAGGTCGCGTACGCGCGCGACACGATGCCGCGCGGCATGCTCGGCCTGTCGGCGCAGCTGTGCGAGCAGTACATGCACTTCATCACCGACCGGCGCGCGCAGCAGATCGGCCTCCAGCCGATCTTCGGCGAGACCGAGAACCCGTTCCCGTGGATGTCCGAGGCGATGGACCTGAAGAAGGAGAAGAACTTCTTCGAGACCCGCGTCATCGAGTACCAGTCGGGCGGCGCCCTCGACTGGGACTGACGTCTCGCGCTCAGCTCGGCCACGCCTTGGTTCGCCAGGGCGTGGCCGAGCTGTTTTGTGCGGAAGGCACGGCACGGACCACCCGAAAAGAGGACACCCCAACCTGTTGTCAGGTCGTCAACAAGGGTGCATCGTGGAGGGGTAGCCGATCTCGACGGGGAGATGGTCACTTTGACGAGCACCGTGGGCCGAGCCGCCGAAGCACTGCGTGAGCGGGTGCCGCCCCTCACCGCGCTCCCCCTGCCGCGCAAGGTCGACGAGCGCTGGCTGCAGTCGCGCTGGCCCGTCCAGGAGCTCGCGACCCCGCCCGCCGGCAGCGGCCTCAAGCCCGTTCTCGGCGACGAGGGCCCGCCGGTCGTCGGGCACATGCTCGAGATGATGCGCTTCGGCCCCGCCTTCGGCCTGCGCCGCTACGAGCTCTACGGCCCGGTGTCGTGGACCAGCGGGTTCGGCAGGCGGATCGTCGCGCTGTCCGGGCCGGAGGCGACGCAGATCGCGCTCGTCAACAAGGACAAGGCGTTCTCGCAGGAGGGCTGGAAGTTCTTCATCGAGAAGTTCTTCGAGCGCGGCCTGATGCTGATGGACTTCGGCGAGCACCACCTGCACCGCCGGATCATGCAGGAGGCCTTCACCCGCGACCGGCTCACCGGCTACGTCAACGAGATGGGCCCCGCCCTGCGCGAAGGCGTCGCGACCTGGGGCTCGACCGACCGGCCGCGGCTGTACTGGGCGCTCAAGCAGCTCACCCTCGACGTCGCGACGCGCGTGTTCATGGGCATGCGCAGCGGCGCCGACGCGCACCGGATCAACCGCGCCTTCGTCAGCTCCGTGCGCGCCGGCACCGCGCTCGTGCGCGTCCCGGTGCCCGGCGGCCGCTGGGCGGCCGGGCTGCACGGCCGGCGGGTCCTGGAGCGCTACTTCGGCGAGAACCTGCCCGCCAAGCGCGCCGCCGACGGTGAAGACCTGTTCTCCGCGCTCTGCCACGCCACCACCGAGGACGGCGACCGCTTCAGCGACACCGACATCGTCAACCACATGATCTTCCTGATGATGGCCGCGCACGACACGACGACCATCACCAGCAGCGCCATGGCCTACTACCTCGCCAAGCACCCGGAGTGGCAGGAGCGGGCGCGCGAAGAGTCCCTCGCGCTCGGCGACGACGTCCTCGACATCACCGCCATCGACCGGCTGGAGACGCTCGACCTCGTCATGAAGGAGGCGCTGCGGCTGGTCGCGCCGGTGCCGACGCTGACCCGCCAGACCGTCAAGGACACCGAGGTCCTCGGGCACTACATCCCGGAAGGCACGCTGGTCGGCGTCTCACCGACGGTGAACCACTTCTCGCCCGAGTGCTGGACGGACCCGTTCACCTTCGACCCCGAGCGGTTCGCCGAACCGCGCCGCGAGGACAAGTCGCACCGGATGGCGTGGATGCCCTTCGGTGGCGGCGCGCACAAGTGCATCGGGCTCCACTTCGGCGGGCTCGAGGTGAAGGTGCTGATGCACGAAATGCTGCGCGCGTACCGTTGGTCGGTTCCGGAGAGTTACACCGCGCGCTGGGACTACGTCTCGCTGCCGGTCCCCGCCGACGGTCTCCCGGTGCGCCTGACGCCGCGGTGACGCAGGACTGTCCACCACTGCATACACGCGGTGACAAAAGGTCACCACATGTGGAGATTCGTTCACTCGTTCAGCCGGTAGACACCCCGTTACGCGCATGATGGCGTGGCATCGATCGATGCCGAGGGGTACCTAGTGTGGCTTCATGATCCCCGGCACCGTGTCTGAACTGGGCTGACCTGTGCGTGAAGAGGTGGAGTGTGCCTGAGCTCGGTGCCGCGCCGGGGCTGCTGGACGTGGCGCGCAGGTGGGCGGCCACGTTGGCCGACACCAAAGGAGTAACACTTCCCCCGGAGGAGCTCGAACTGCTCCTGCTCGAGATCGCGCACGACGCGGTCGATCACGTCGCGCCGGAACCGGACGGCGCGCTGCACCGGTTCACCGCGCTCTACGCGGCGTCCCCGATGGGGATCGCGCTGGCCGACCCGGACGGCGAAATCGTCGAAGCCAACCTCGCGCTGGGCCAGCTGCTCGGCTGCTCACCGGAGAAGCTGCGCGGCCGGCACCTCACCGAGCTCGGCTCGACCGACCACGACGTCTCGCGCCTCAAGGCCGGGCTCGAGCAGGTTCGCCTGGGGCGTGAGCGCTACCAGGAGCGGATGCTGCTCGACCACACCGAAGACGGCCGGCTCTGGACCGACGTCACCCTCGCCCGGCTGCCCGGCGACCGGCCGGGCTCGGTCTACCCGGTGCTCATGGTGTCCGACGCGAACGAGCTGCACCTGCTGCAGGAACGCCTGCTGCACCAGAACGTGCACGACCCGCTGACCGGGCTGCCCAACGCGTCGTCGTTCACCACCAAGCTCGAAGCCGCGCTCGGCGCCGGCGCGCGCGACGACATCGCGCTGGTCTACCTCGACGTCGACGGCTTCAAGGTCGTCAACGACGGCCTCGGCGCCGGCGTCGGCGACCAGGTGCTGCGCGGGATCGCCGGCAAGCTCTCGGCCGTGTTCACCGGCCACCACGACGGGTTCGTCGCGCGGCTGTCCGGCGACGGCTTCGCGGTGCTGCTGCGGGGCGAGCTCAGCCCGGCCGAGGTCGTCGAGCTCGTCGAGCGGGCGCTGGAGGACCTCAACGAGCCGATCTACCTCGGCGGGCACGGCATCGGCGTCAGCGCGAGCGCGGGCATCGTGGTGCGCGCGGCCGTCGAAGGCGGCGCGGCCGAGCTGCTGCGGGCGGCGGAGATCGCGCTGCACCGGGCCAAGGAGGCCGGCAAGGCGCAGTGGATGCTGTTCGACCCCGAGCTGGACGCCCGCGACCGCGGCCGCTACCAGCTGGGCGCGGTGATCGCCGGCGCGCTGGAGAACGGCGAGTTCTCGCTCGTCTACCAGCCGACGGTCAAGCTCGCCCGCACCGACGAGCTCGCCGCCGTGAACGCCGGCCTACGCTGGAACCACCCGGACAAGGGCGAGCTCGACTCGGCCGAGTTCTACCCGCTGGCCCAGACGACGGGCATGACGGTGCCGCTCGGGCGCTGGCTGCTGGCCGAGTCCCTGGCCGCGACGGCCCGGTGGCGCTCCCGCTTCGGCGACGCGGCCCCGGACGTCTGCGTCCGCCTGCCCGCGCGGCTGGCCATCGACCCGGACCTGGTGCTGCTGGTCAAGGAGCAGCTGGACAAGCACGAGCTGCCCCCGAAGGCGCTGCGGCTGTGCACGGACCGCGAGTCCGTCCTCGACCCGGCCGGCGAGGTCCTGGAGTCGTTCACGGTGCTCGCCGACCTCGGCACCCAGCTGGTGCTGACGATCTCGGGCTCGGCCGACCTGGAGCTGATCCCCCAGCACGACCTGCCGGTCCGCCACGTGATCCTCTCGGGCCCGGTGGTCGACGCGCTCGACACCGACGAGCCGGCCGAGACCGACCTGCGGCACCTGACCCAGCTGATCACCCGGGCCCGCGAGCTGCAGCTGCGTGTCGGCGCGGAGGGCGTGCGCACGCACGACCAGGCGGCGCGGCTGCGGCAGCTCGGGGTGCTGGCGGCGCGCGGGGAGTTCGTGAGCGCGTCGGCGACCGGGGACGAGGTCGACGAGCTGATCGCCCGTCACCCGGGCGGCTGACCAAGCCGGTGGCGGGGCGGCTCCGAAGACCCGGCAGGATGGGTTCTGCTGCCGACGAGAAGGGACGTCCATGGACGCCGGAGACCTCGCCCCCGACTTCAGCCTGCCCGACGACCAGGGCCGCGAGCGCAAGCTCTCGGACTTCCTGGCCACCGGGCCGGTCGTGCTGTTCTTCTACCCCGCCGCGATGACCGGCGGCTGCACCGCGGAGAGCTGCCACTTCCGCGACCTGGCCGCGGAGTTCGCGGAGGTCGGGGCGCACCGCGTCGGGATCAGCCCGGACGGGGTCACCAAGCAGCGGCAGTTCTCCGCGGCCAACGACTTCGACTACCCGCTGCTGTCCGATGTGGAGGGTAAGGTCGCCAAGCAGTTCGGCGTGTGGCGCAAGCTCATCCCCCTGCACACCAAGCGCGCGACGTTCGTGATCGGCGAAGACCGGCGGGTGCTCGAGAAGATCAAGAGCGAGCTGAACTTCACCCTCCACGCCGACCAGGCGCTCAAGGTGCTGCGGGAGCGCAACAAGGTGTCCTGACCGTCACCGGCGGGGCGGCCACGGCCGCGGCCGGCGCACTCGCGCGCCGGCCGCCTGCCACCTTCTCAGGCCGTCACGCCGACGCCGTCGTCCGATCGGGTACTCGTGCGCTTCCGCACGGGTCTCACGCTTGGCGGCGCGGTTGGGGAAACCCCGTCGCTCGCACAGCCACCGCTGGCTCGGCTGGGTCACTTCGGCAAAGACCTGTGTCACGGCTTCTCCTTGCGCCACACGTTGTTCGTGCCGGGCCCCGCGCCGAACCCGAACGCCTCCTCGGTCACCGGCCGCGCCGCGCGGGTCATCACACCGATGCCACCCGCGAGCGTGCCATCGACGCGGATCGCCCACTCGTACGCACCGCCCGATTCCCACTGCTCGTTGGTGCGCTCGGGAAACGTCTCCTTCACGGCTTCTCCTTGCGCCACACGTGGTTCGTGCCCGCACACAGCGGGGCCAGGGGCTTGTCGGCCGGCTCCTCACGCACCTTCGTGAAACCCAGGCGCGCGGGCACTGCTCCACTTCGGACGTTCCGCACGTCGTGCTTGATCTCGACGTAGCCCGCGCCGAGGCGGAACGCCTCTTCCGTCAACAGTTCCGCCGCGCGGGTGACCAGGCCGCGGCCGGTGTGCTCCCGGGTGAGCCAGTAGCCGATCTCGACCCCGCCCTCGCGCGCCATCATGCCGACGGCGCCGGCGATCGAGCCGTCGACGCGGAGGGCGAAGTCGTGCGTTTCGCCGGTCTCCCAGTTCTTTTCCGTGCGCCGCAGGAACTCGGCGCTGTCTTCGGCGGTGTAACCGTCGGCGGCCCAGATCATCCAGGCGCCGATGTGGTCGAGGGACCCGGCGACCGTCGCGGTGAGCGCCGGTGCGTCGACGGGGGTCCACCGGGTCAGCACGAACTCGTCACGGGCATACAACTCGGCCGGGGTCTCCATGGCTTCCATGGTGCCCCGGCCGGGTGTTCGAGCGCTCCCGAATTAATTGACGATGACGCTGTCCGGGATCTCCGAGTCGTTCTTCAGCGCGTCGAACAGCTGCTTCGACTTGTTCTTGTCCCAGTTCTCCGCCGACGCGCTGGTCACCGGAACCGTCGTCGTGACGACCCCGCCGGAGGAGATGCCGCGCATCGCCAGCGCCAGGCCCACCAGGTTGTGCACGTGGTCGCCGGAGTCCAGCGTCAGCGCGTCCGGCCCCGAGGACAGCAGCGGGAAGAAGTGGAACGGGTTGAGCAGCGTGCCCGGGCTGGCGATCTGGCTGACCAGCGCGCCGATGAACTTGCGCTGGTTGGCGACGCGGTCGAGGTCCGAGCGCGGGGTCGCCTCGCTGTGGCGCATCCGGACGAAGCCCAGCGCCGAGCGGCCGTCGAGCGACTGGCAGCCGGCCTTGATGGTGATGTTGGTGAAGGTGTCGCTCATGTCCTTGTCGATGCACATGTCGACGCCGCCGATCGCGTCGACGATCTTCGCGAACCCGCCGAAGCCGATCTCGGCGTAGTGATCGATGTGCAGCCCGGTGGCGCCTTCGACGGTCTTCGCCAGCAGCGCCGGCCCGCCGAGGGAGAACGCCGCGTTGATCTTGTTCTTGCCGTGGCCGGGGATCGTCACCTGCGAGTCGCGCGGCAGCGACAGCAGCGTCGGCTTGGTGCTGTTGTCCGGGATGTGCGCGACCATGACCGTGTCGGTGCGCTGCCCGCCCGCGTTCGCGACGTCGCCGGTGGCCAGGCGCTCCTCGTCCTCGGCGGTCAGGCCCTCCCGGCTGTCGGAGCCGACGATCAGCCAGTTGGTGCCGGCCGCCGCGACCGGGCGCCCGTCGTAGTCGGCCAGCGCGTCGACGCGCTTGATGGAGAACTCCAGGTAGACCCAGATTCCCGCGAGGAACACGACGAAGACCAGCAGCAGGGTCATCAGGACCCGGCCGAAGCCCCAGCGGCGACGCCGGCGCGGCGGCCGGGACGGCGGGTAGTCCTCGTCGGTGCGGGGCGGGTCCCGGCGCGGCGGCGGGGGCGGCGCGTACTGGGGCTCCGGGTCGCCCATCGGGCGGGTGCGCTCGTCGTACGGGCTGCGGCCCCGCCCGGGCAGCGGCATCATCTGCGCGCGCTGGTGCTCCCGGGGGCGGCCGGTGGGCGGCCGGGGCGGCGGCATCCGGCGCCCGCCGTCGTCGCCACGGTACGTCATCACCATCACCCAATCCCGATCCGGACAAAAGTGTCGTCTTCAGTACACCGCACGCCCTCGAAAGGAGGACGTGCGGGACCGGGGTCGGGTTGGCCGCCCGAGGTTACTTGTCGGTCACCTCGTACCCGAACTGGTGGACCTTCAGGTACCCGGAGCGGAACCCCGCCTCGGAATAGGCCAGGTAGAACTCCCACATCCGGCGGAAGACGTCGTCGAACCCGAACCCGGCGATGTCGGCCCAGCGGTGCAGGAACCGTTCGCGCCACAACCGTAGCGTGTGCGCGTAGTCCTGGCCGAACTCGCGCATGCCGGCGAGCTTGAGCCGGGTGTTCGCGCGCAGGCCGTCCTCGATCGAGCGAACCGACGGGATGATGCCGCCGGGGAAGATGTACTTGTGGATCCAGGTGTAGGCGCGCGACGACGCCATCATCCGGTCGTGGTCCATCGTGATGGCCTGCAGGCCGAACCGCCCGCCGGGGCGCAGCCGCTCCCCGATCGTGGCGTAGAACGTCGGCCAGTAGGACGCGCCGACGGCCTCGATCATCTCGACGCTGACCACGGCGTCGTACTGGCCGCTCGACTCGCGGTAGTCGCACAGCTTCACGTCGACCCGGTCGGCGAACCCGGCCGCGGCGATGCGCTCGGTGGCCAGCGCGCGCTGTTCCTCCGAAATGGTCAGTGACGTCACGTTCGCCCCGCGGGCGGCGGCGCGGATCGCGAGCTCACCCCAGCCGGTGCCGATTTCGAGGACTTCGCTGCCCGCGCGCACCCCGGCGTAGTCGAGCACGCTGTCGATCTTGCGGTGCTGGGCGGCGGTGAGGTCGTCGGCCGGACCGAACAGGGCCGAGGAGTACATCATCGACTCGTCGAGGAACGTGCCGAAGAGGTCGTTCGACAGGTCGTAGTGCCGGTGGATGTTGGCGCGCGCGCCTTCGAGGCTGTTCTCCTCGGACGGCGGCTGCGTGCGCTCGGCGATCTTCCGGAACTTCTGCAGCACCGGCGGCACGAGCGTGGCCATCCGCTCGGCGAACGGCGTCAGCACCTCGGCCAGGTCGGACGCGGTCCAGTCACCGGCCATGTAGGACTCGCCGAAGCCGATCTTGGCGTCGACGCCCAGGCGGTGGAAAAAGGCTTCCGGCCGCAAAATACGCATTTCGGGCGACTCCGGGCCGCCGGCGCCGAGCACGGTGCCGTCCGGGAACGTCACCCGCACGTCGAGCGGGCGGACCGCGCGGCGGAACAGCGTGGCGGCGATCCGCGCCCGCAGCGCGGAGTGCGGTGGGGTGGCCAGGCCCGGCCACCGGGATTCGTCGGGGACGTCCTGGGCCGACGCGCGGTCAACACTCGAGGTGGTCACGGTTCTCCCTCCGGCCGGCCAGCTTCGCCGGTGAACGATCTTAGTCGCCGCACCCCACGGCGCGCTTCGCAATATGCCCTGTTCGGGGCGGTGTCACACGGTTATTCGCAGCCGCTGCGGCCCCGGTGCGGCCCATGCCTCACGAAGTTCTCCGACGGTGTCGCCGGCGAACACTTCCAGTGTGAAAGCAATCGTCAGCCGGGTCCACACGGACGACCGGCGCAGCATCGCGTGGCCTTCGCCGGCGATCTCGAACCGGGCGACCCGGGCCGCGACACCTTCGGCCCGTTCGGCGAAGGCGTGCGACTCGACCGGGCTCGTCATGCGGTCACGGATGCCGTGCACGACGAGCAGGGCGCGGCCGGCGACGGCGTCGACCGGCTCGCCCCGCGGCGTCCAGGGAGCCAGGGCGCAGACCCCGCGCACGGCCGGGTCGTCGGCGACGCGCAGCGCCACCCGTCCCCCCATCGAATGACCGACGAGCACAACCGGTACGCCGGGATGGTCGGCGTGGATGCGGTCGAGGGCCCAGCGGGCGTCCCGGACCGGGTCGAGGGCGGGCGCGTTCCAGCCGTAGCGGCGGTTGCGCAGCAGCCGCACCTCGACACCGGCCTTGCGGCCGGCGCGGTGCAGGGCTCGTGCGATCGGGACCATCCGCAGGTAGGCAAGCTTCCAGGGCGGCACGCCGCTCGTGCTGTGCTCGGTGCCGCCGTGCAGCACGAGCACGACCGCTTCGGTGCGCCCGTGCGCCGGCCACACCGACACCGCCGGTTCCGCCTCGCTCACCCGCGTCCTCCTCCTCGCCCGCATCCGGGTCAACCGCGACCGCCCACCGGGCTATTCCACCGCGCACCACCATCTTCGCGGTAGATTCGGCGCCCGATCCCCTACGGAAGGGTGGGTGTGGTGAGCGCCACGGACATCTCGGGCAGCGTCGCGAAACAGCTGGCCGACGTCGAGCAGGCCAACGCCGAAGCAGTGCGCGAAGCGGCGGATCTGGTGCTGGGGGTGATCCGGGCCGACGCACTGGTCTATACCGCCGGGGCCGGGCACTCGCTGGCGGCCGTCGCCGAGACGTTCTACCGGGCCGGCGGGCTGGCCTGCGTCTACCCGCTGTACCACCCGGAGCTGCTGCCGCTGCACGGCGCGGTGAGCAGCACGAAGACCGAGCGGCGCACCGGGCTGGCCGCCGAGGTGCTGGCCGAGCGCGCGCCGGGGCCGGCCGACGTGCTGGTGGTGTTCTCGACGTCCGGGTCGAACCCGTACCCGGTCGAGCTGTGCATCGAGGCGCGCAAGCGCGGCGCGGCGGTCATCGCGATCACGTCGCGGGCGTGCGTGGCGGCGGCGCCGAAGCGGTCGTCGAGCACCCTCGTCGAGCAGGGCACCGTCGTGCTGGACTCGCTGGTGGTCCCGGGCGACGCGAGCTACCCGCCAGACGCCCCGCGCACCGCGCCGCTGTCCACTGTGGTCAACGCGTTCCTGTGGAACCTGGTGCTCGCGCAGGTCTACGACCGCGGGACGGCCGAGGGGCTCGACGTCCCGTTGTGGCGCAGCTCCAATGTGGAAGGCGGCGACCAGGCCAACGAGGCGCTGCTGGCGAAGTACGGCGAAATCGTGCCGCGGCTGCGGTAGTTGTTGGTGAAAAAGCTCCGGCCGGGCCCGTCTTGACGGGCGTGCCCGGCCGCTTTAGCGTCGGCATACCGACTGGTCGGTGTGGTCCGGTCGAGCGGTCGGAGGAGGTCTTCATGGACGTTTCCACGGCGACGGTGCACGGCGAGTGCGCCCCCGGGTTCGAGCCGGTGCGCGAGGCCTTCGAAGCGAACTTCCGCGAGCGCGGCGAGCTGGGCGCGGCGTTCACCGCGATCCGGCACGGCGAGGTCGTGGTGGACCTGTGGGGCGGCTGGTCCGGTCCGGACCGCGCGCGGCCGTGGCGGGCGGACACCCTGGCCAACGTCTGGTCGACGACCAAGGGCATGACCGCGATCTGCGCGCACAAGCTCGTCGACGCCGGTGAGCTGGACGTGGACGCGCCGGTCGCGAAGTACTGGCCCGAGTTCGCCGCGGCGGGCAAGGGCGGCGTCCCGGTGCGCTGGCTGCTCACCCACCGCTCCGGTGTGCCCGGGATCGGCCTCGAGCGCCCGGTCGCGGTCGAGGAGCTCTACGACTGGGACCTGATGACGTCGCTGCTCGCGGCCCAGGAACCGTTGTACGAACCCGGTTCCGCGGGCGGGTACCACGCGCTGGCCTACGGCTGGCTCGTCGGCGAGGTCGTCCGGCGGATCGCCGGGCAGGGCATCCGCGAGTTCTTCGCCGAGCAGGTCGCGGGACCGCTCGGCGCGGACTTCTCGATCGGCTTGACGCCCGGCGCCGACCTGCAGCGGTGCGCGACGCTCGTCGACCCGGTCATGACCGAGGAGATGGCGAACGCGCTGGCCACGGCGTTCGCGGCGGCCGGCCCGGTCGCGCAGGCGGCGTTGACCAACCCGCGGCTCACGGGGCACCACGCGAACGAACCGGCCTTCCGCCACGCCGTCATGCCGGCGTTGAACGGCCACGGCACGGCCCGCGCGATCGCGACGATCTACGGCGGGCTCGTCGACGGAACGCTCCTGTCCGCCCCGACGCTGGCCAAGGCTCGGGAGAGCCAGGGCAAGGAGGTCGACGCGGTGCTCGGCCCGCCGAACGAGTGGGGCCTGGGCTTCTACCTCGGCAGCGACGCCCGCGGCTTCGGCCCGAACCCGGCGGCCTTCGGCCACGACGGCCTCGGCGGCTCCACCGGCGGCGCCGACCCGGAAAACGGCATCGCCTTCGGCTACACCCTCAACCAGCTCGGCCCCCTGATCCGCGACGACCCCCGAAAAATGGCCCTGGTCCAAGCCCTCTACACGTGCATGGAGGGGCATCACGCGTGATCAGAGGGGCATCACGCGTGTCTGCAGGGGACACACGCGTGATTGGCGGGGCATCGGCGTGATACCCCGCCAATCACGCGTGATGCCCGCCCAATCACGCGTGTGTCCCCGCCAGACACGCGTGATGCCTGGCTGATCACGCGATGGCGGGTTCTTCTTCGGTGAACTGGGTTGCGTGGAGGGTTGCGTAGCGGCCGTTGGCGGCCAGGAGCTCCTCGTGCGTGCCGCGTTCGACGATCTCGCCGTGCTCCAGGACCAGGATCTGGTCGGCCGTGCGGACCGTCGAGAGGCGGTGCGCGATCACCAGGGCCGTGCGGCCGGCGAGGGCGTGGGTCAGGGCTTCGCCGACCGCCGCTTCGGACTCGGAGTCCAGGTGCGCGGTCGCCTCGTCGAGGACGACGACCTTGGGCCGCGCCAGCAGCAGCCGCGCGATCGTCAGCCGCTGACGCTCGCCGCCGGAGAGCCGGTAACCGCGCTCCCCCACCGTCGTGTCGAGGCCGTCGGGCAGCGAGTGCACCAGCTCGCCGAGGCGAGCCTGCTCGAGCGCCGCCCAGATCTCGTCGTCGGTGACGCCGGGGCGCGCATACGCCAGGTTCGCGCGGATCGTGTCGTGGAACAGGTGCCCGTCCTGCGTGACCACCCCGACGGTTTCCCGCAGCGACGCGAAAGTCAGATCCCGGACGTCCACATCGGACAGTCGCACCGACCCGGTGTCGACGTCGTAAAGCCGCGGCAGCAGCGACGCGATCGTCGACTTCCCCGCCCCCGAGGACCCGACCAGCGCGACCATCTGCCCCGGCTCGGCGCGGAACGAGATCCCGTGCAGCACCTCTTCACCACCGCGGTGGTCGAGCGTCGCGACGTCTTCCAGCGACGCCAGCGAGTACCGGTCCGCCGCCGGGTACCCGAACCGGACGTCGGAGAACTCCACCGAGACACCCTCGGAAGCCGCGGGCAGGGACCGCGCGGCCGGCTTCTCCTCGATCATCGGCTTCAGGTCGAGGACCTCGAAGACACGCTCGAACGACACCAGCGCCGTCATGACGTCGACGCGGACGTTGGCCAACGCGGTCAGCGGCGCGTACAGCCGGGTCAGCAGCAGCGCCAGCGCGACGACGGTGCCCGGCGCGAGCACCCCGGTCAGCGCGAGGTACCCGCCCAGGCCGTACACGAGCGCCTGCGCCAGCGCCGAAACCAGGGTCAGGCTGGTCATGAACCAGCGGGTCAGCATCGCGGTCCGGATGCCGATGTCCCGGACGCGCCCCGCGCGCAGGCCGAAGTCGTCGGCCTCCTGGACCGGCCGGCCGAAGAGCTTGACGAGCGTCGCGCCCGGCGCGGAGAACCGCTCGGTCATCTGCGTGGTCATGCCGGCGTTGAGGTTCGCGGACTCCCGCTGCAGCCCGGCCATCCGGCGGCCGAGCCGCCGCGCGGGCAGCACGAAGATCGGCAGCAGCACCAGCGCGAGCAGCGTGACCTGCCACGACAGCGTGAGCATGACGGCCAGCGAAAGCGCCAGCTGGATCGTGTTGGTGACCAGGCCGGACAGCGTCGCGGTGAACGTCCGCTGCGCGCCGATGACGTCGTTGTTCAGCCGCGAGACCAGCGCGCCCGTGCGGGTGCGGGTGAAGAAGGCGATCGGCATGCGCTGCACGTGCTCGAACACCGCGCGCCGCAGGTCGTAGATGATGCCCTCACCGATGCGCGCGGACTGCCACCGCTCGACCAGGCCGAACCCGGCGTCGGCGACCGCGAGCCCGGCGATCACGACCGCTAGCCAGATGACCAGCGGCAGGTCGTGCCCGCCGACGATCGCGTCGACCACCTTGCCGGCCAGCACCGGCGTCGACACCGCGAGGACCGCCGAGACGACGGTGAGCACGAGGAACGCCAGCAGCCGCCGCCAGTGTGGACGGGCGAAGCGGGCGACGCGCTTGAACGTGCCCCGCGTCAGCCCCTTCGGGACGTCGTTGGCGCGCATCGCCGAGCTGAGCAGCGCCCAGGTGTTGTCCACGGGAGACCCCCAGTTCCAAAACCTCTACCTTAGCTGAGGTTTTCTTCGGATATGACCTGGACAACGCGGTCGCCGTCCGATTGCTTCCCGGCCGCGTTCACTCGCCGCGAACAACCAGGTGCAGCGCGGCGCGCAGCCGCTCCGCATCATCCCCGAGTGGCGCCAGCAGGAGCGCCTCGGCCTCGCGCGTCGCCGCTTCACCGGCGTGCCGGACCCACTCACCCTCGCTGGTCAGCCGCACCAGCCGCTTGCGGCGGTCGCCGGGCGCGACCTCGCGCCGGACCAGCCCCTTCGTCTCCAGCTCGTCGACCAGCGCGACCATCGTCGTCCGGTCGACGCCGAGGCGGGCCGCACCGTCCTGCTGCGACTGCGCCGGCCCGTCGCCGAACAGCGTGAGCAGCGCCAGCTGCCGCCCGGTGACGCCGAGCGGCTCGTACAGCGGCTCGGCCAGCTCCGCGAGCCGGGCCTGGGCGTGCTTGAGCAGGTACCCGAGCCGGCGAGTGACGGCGGACGGCACACCGAGGTCACTGGACATGCGAGAACTCTACACTTACGCTGATCGTCAGTCTAACTGACGATTTGTAGAGCTGACAATCAGGAGTGCCTCGTGACGACCGTCGGGATCAAACCGCCCCAGCAGCACCTCGGCATCACCGCCCTCCGCGAGGTCTGGACGATCGCCGACGACGCCGGCTTCGACGGCTGCTGGGTGTTCGACCACCTCGCGCCGATGGGCCCGGACCGCACCGGCGACGTCTTCGACGGCTGGAGCCTGCTGGCCGCGATGGCCGAGGCGACCGAACGGGTCCGCATCGGCTGCCTCGTCTCCGGAAACACCAACCGGCACCCGGGCACGTTCGCGAAGATCGCCGCGACCGTCGACCACCTCTCCGGCGGCCGGCTCGACGTCGGCCTCGGCGCGGGCGGCGACGCCCACACCGACCGGATGATGGGCACGCCGACGCCGGCACCGGTCGAACGTGTCGAAAGACTGGCCGAAACCTGCGAAATCCTCCGTCTGCTGTGGACCCGGCCGAGCGTGGGCTTCCGCGGCCGCCACTACACGCTCACCGACGCGATCAGTGACCCGAAGCCCGTGCAGGTACCGAAACCGCCGCTGTGGCTGGGCAGCAGCGGCGAAAAGCGTGGGCTGCGCGTGGTCGCCGAGCACGCCGACGTCTGGCTCAACGCGGCCCTGCCGGGCACGGAAACCGCCGAGCTGCAACGGCTTTCCGCCGTCCTCGACCGCCACTGCGCGGCGGCGGGCCGCGATCCGGCGGAAATCCGCCGGGCCGTGCAGTTCCGGCTGCCGTCCGATGCGGACAGTGCCCTGCGCCTCGCGCAGAGCTACGTCGACGCCGGGTTCACCGAGCTCGTCCTCATGCCGACCGGCCACGACAACGTGGTCAAGGCGGCCGAAGCCGCCGCGAAGCTGCTCCCCCGCCTGCGCGACGTCGGCTGAAGCGGACCAAAGCGCCGTCGGTAGCCTGACGGGGTGGAAACGGAGGTGGGCCGGGCGCCCGCATGGCGGCGCGCGGCACGGCTGTTCACCGCGCCTTCGTACCCCGCCGGTCTCGCGGCGCTGCGCTGGGACCTGGTCTTTTACCTGGGCTGCCTGGCCTTCGCGCTGCCGACGGCGCTGAAGTCCGAGTTCTACGGCTACCGCGTCTGGGGCAACTTCGCGACGGTCGCGTACGCGCTCGGCGCGCTGCACAGCGGCTGGCTGCTGCTGTCCGCACGCAAGGGCCGTACGCCGACCGGCGCACTCGGTTCCCGCTGGTGCGCCATCGCCGCGGTCGGCCTGTTGGCAATGATCCTTCCGTTGGCGCTCCTGGTGATCCGCCGGCTGACCGGAGTGGACTGGCTGGTCACGCCGGGCTCGTGGGCCGCACAGCCCGAGGTCTGGGTGATCGAGCGGTCCGCGGATCTGCTGCTGCACCACGGAACCCCGTACGTCGACGTCACCGCGCTCGGCCGCGCGCCGGAGGTGAACGACTACACGCCGTACGGCCCGGTGATGGCCGTCTTCGGCCTGCCCCGGGCGCTGTTCGGTGGCTCTCCGGTGGCGAACGCGCTCACCGACGCGCGCTGGATGTTCGCCCTCGCCGCGTGCGCGTGTGTGCTGGGCACGCTGAAACTGCTGAAGTGGCCGAAGGTTCCGGTCGGCGCCGCGCAGCTCGCGCTCGCCTGCCCGCTCACCGCGCTGACCTGGGCCGTCGCCGGCCCGGACCTCGCGATCGTCGGCCTGCTGGTGCTCGCGTGCGCGCTGGCCGCGACCGGGAAGATCGCCTGGTCGGGACTGGTGCTGGCGCTGGTGATCAGCGCGAAGCTCATCGTCGCGCCGGCGGCCGCGGTCCTGGCGGTGTTCGTGCTGGTACGCCGGGGCGGCCGCAAAAACGGGCTCGGCTGGCCCGCGCTCGGGCGGTTCGCGGCCGCGCTCGTCGCGACGACGGCCGCCGTGCACCTGCCCGTCTACCTGGTGGATCCGGCCGCGTTCGTCGAACACGTCTTCCGGTTCCCGCTCGGGATGGGTGCTGTGCGCTCACCCGCGGCCAGCCCGCTCCCGGGCCACCTGATCGCCGAGACCGGCCTTTTCGGCCAGGTGGCGGCGTTCACGCTGGTCGGCGTCGCGGCCGTGGCCATGCTGGTCTGGCTGGTGCGCCGGCCCCCCGCGAACGGCTCCGACGCAGTGCTGCGCATCGCCGTCGGACTCGGCGCTTTGATCCTGCTGACCCCGGCCACCCGCTACGGCTACCTGGTGTACCCGCTGGTCCTGCTCGGGGCCCACCTGGTGTTCCGCGTGGCCGAAGCTCCCGCTGCGCCCCCCGCGCAGCAGTCCGCGACTACTTCTTCTTGACCCTGGTGGCCCCGCCGCGCCCCCGCAGCTGGACCCCGGACTCCGACAGGACCCGGTGGACGAACCCGTAGGAGCGCCCGGTGGACTCCGCCAGCGCCCGGATGCTCTGGCCCTTCTCGTATTTCTTCTTCAGGTCAGCGGCCAGCTTGTCGCGCGTGTTGCCGGTGATCCGCGCGCCTTTCTTGAGATCAGCCACGTCGATCGCCTTCCCGCCGAGAGTGTTCTGGGCCACATATCGGCCCCTGCCGGGGCAATGATCGAACACTGAGCGCCGGAATGCCAGACGACAGACGTAAAACGGCCGAAACTGCGATCACATTGGGCCATTCCAGTGCCCGGCGGCCGTGATCTTGCACCCGAATGGACGCACCGGTCACGCTAGCTGGACAAGTTCCAGATAGTCCGCCGACCAATGGTCCTCGGTGCCGTCGGGCAGCAGGATGACCCGCTCGGGCTCCAGCGCTTCGACCGCGCCGGGGTCGTGCGTCACCAGGACGACGGCGCCGGCGAAGCTCCGCAAAGCGTCCAGGACCTGCGCACGGCTGGCCGGGTCGAGGTTGTTCGTGGGCTCGTCCAGGAGCAACACGTTGGCAGCGCTGGAGACCAGGCCCGCCAGCGCGAGCCGGGTCTTCTCGCCACCGGAAAGCGTCCCGGCCGGCTGGTCGAGCTGCTCGCCGGTGAAGAGGAACGAGCCGAGCAGGTTCCGCAACTCCTGGGCGCCGGTGTCCGGCGAGAGGTGTCGGATGTTTTCCCACACCGACGCATCATGATCAAGAGTTTCGTGTTCCTGTGCGTAATAGCCCAAACGCATTCCGTGACCCGGCACGATCTCACCGGTATCCGGGGTTTCCATTCCCCCGAGGAGCCGGAGCAAAGTGGTCTTTCCCGCGCCGTTCAGCCCGAGTACGACGACCTTCGAACCGCGGTCGACCGCGAGATCGACGCCGGTGAAGATTTCCAGTGAGCCGTACGACTTGGACAGGCCCTCCGCGGTGAGCGGGGTCCGGCCGCAGGGGGCGGGGTCGGGGAACTTGATCCGGGCGACCTTGTCGGCCTGCCGGGTGTCCTCGAGCGCGGACAGCATCTGCTCCGCGCGGCGCGCCATGTTCTTGGCCGCCACGGCCTTCGTCGCCTTCGCGCCGAGCTTCGCGGCCTGCTGCTGCAGCGCCGACGCCTTCTTCTCGGCGTTCGCGCGTTCGCGGCGGCGGCGCTTCTCGTCGGTGGCACGCGCGTCGAGGTAGCGCTGCCAACCCATGTTGTACAGGTCGAGCTCGGCGCGGGTGGCGTCGAGGAACCAGACCTTGTTGACGACGTCGGCGAGCAGCTCGACGTCGTGGCTGATCACGACCAGGCCGCCGTCGTGCTGCTTGAGGAACCCGCGCAGCCAGTTGATGGAGTCGGCGTCGAGGTGGTTGGTCGGCTCGTCGAGCAGCAGGATCGTCTCGGACTTGCCGCCCGCGCCGGCCTCGGCCGCCGCGAACAGGATCCGCGCCAGCTCGACGCGGCGGCGCTGCCCGCCGGACAGCGTCTGCAGCGTCTGCGCCAGGATCCGGTCGGCCAGGCCGAGGTTCGAGCAGATCCGCGCGGCTTCGCTCTCCGCGGCGTACCCGCCGAGCGAGGCGAAGCGCTCTTCGAGCCGGGCGTAGCGGTTGATGGCCTTGTCGCGCGCGGCGTCGTCGACCAGCTCGGCCATCGAGGCCTGCGCCTTTTCCATGTCGCGCATCAGCTTGTCGAGGCCGCGCGCGGAAAGCACGCGGTCCTTCGCGGTGACCGAAAGATCACCTTCGCGCGGGTCCTGCGGCAGGTAACCGAGCTCGCCGGTGCGGCGGACCTCGCCCGCGTGCGGCTCGCCTTCGCCGGCGAGGACCTTCAGCGAGGTGGTCTTGCCCGCGCCGTTGCGGCCGACGAGGCCGATGCGGTCGCCGGGCTGGATGCGGAGGGTGACGCCGTCGAGCAGGATGCGCGAACCCGCGCGCAGCTCAAGGCCGGTGGCCGTGATCAAGGGAACTCCCGTGGAAAGGGGGCGTACGGAGGACAGCTTCGGGCGGCCTTGCGGGCCGCGGCGTCACTCCAGCTGGATATCCACGGAGACCAGTGTACGGGCTGCGGTCGACCGGTTTTTCCGGACGTGTGCGGTCTCACCCGTCGCGCAGCGTGACCTGCACCGACAGCGCGCGCACGGCCGCATCTTCGAGGACGGTCCGCCGCGGTTCGCCGATCTCCAGCACCCGCGGTTCGGCGCGCGCGAACAGCGGGGCCAGCCGGCGGTCCGCGCGCAGCTCGTCGAGCGCCCGCCGGTCCCCGCCGAGCACGACGGCGTCCACTTCGGACAGCCGCGGCAGCAGCACCTCGAAGACGTCCTGGGCGGCCGCCTGCAGCGCTTGCCGCGCCTGTCCCGCGCGACGCCGGGCGAAACGCTGCTGCGACCAGCCGCCCGCCGCGGACCGGCCCTGCACGAGGTGCCGGCCGGTGCGGGAGACCTCGATCCGGCCGTCCCACGCGACCCCGACGCTGTGCCCGCCGAGGCGCGCCAGCACGAGCGCGACCCGCCTCGGCACCAGCGCGTGGGCGACGAGCGCGTCGACGACCATGCCGTCGAACGTCCCGGGCGGCGCTTCGAGCGGTCCGAAAGGGACGGTCGCGGTCGCCGTGGCGCCGTCGACGGCCACCACGTGCACCGCGCGCTCCGCGACCTCCGTCGTCACGACCCCTTCGTGGCGGGCGGAGAAGCGGTCGAACCAGCCGGCCAGGCGGTCGGGCGGCACCTCCACCGCACGGCCGCCGCCCGCGACCTGCCGGGGCTTCGCCATGGGAGAAACGGTACGGGGCCGCCGCGTCACCGCGACGGCCCCGTTCGGGTTGTTCACTTCACTGTCAGGCCATCACAGCGGGTGCACGGGGCCGTTGTTCGTCACTCCCCGCACGTTCGACGGCGCGCCGGCCGCCGGGGGCTGGACGAACCCGTTGATGTGCAGGGCCACCGAGCGGATCGAGCCGACGTCGCCGCCGGCCGCGTCCACCACGCCGAAGGTCCACGTGCCGTCCACGGCCGCGCCGGTGAGGCCACCCGTCAGCGCCTGCGTCGGCCGCCACGAGCCGGTGAACGGCGCGTTCGCCGAGGTCACCGTGCTGAACGCGGCCGCGGCGTTGTCGGCGAAGACGACCTGGCACAGGTTCTTGCCGGAGCCGCCGTTGCGCTGGAACACCGTCGCCTTGGCGCCCGAGGGCGCGGTCAGCGTGCCGACCAGGTCACCGACGTAGGAGTGGTTCAGGCCCACCGTCGTCGAGGTCGGGTCGGTGCTGCACGCGGTGCCGTCCACCGAGAACGTCACCTTGGACGCGCGGCCGACCCCGGTGACCGGGATGGTCACCGACGCACCGACCGGGCTGTTGTCCGGCACCGCCACCGGCGCGCCGGTGTAGGCGAAGTCCTGCGCGACCGGCGACGGGGTGCCGACCGGGAGCGAGAACGTCGACGTCGTCGGCGAGTGCGCGCCGGCGAAGGTGACCTTGGCGTTCAGCACCACCGGCACGCCGAGCTGCTGGCTCGCCGGGACGGTGATGGTGAAGTCGTTGACGCCGGTCTGTCCCGGGCTGATGGTGCCGTAGGACTTCGAACGCGGCGCCACCGTCACACCCGGGGTCGGGCTGGTGAGCACGACGCTGGTGGACACGGCCGCGCCGTCACCGTCGTTGGTCACCGGCAGGGTCACCTTGGCGGTGTCGCCCGGGTCGAGCGCGGAGCCGCCGTCGGCCGGGGTGACCGTCGGCTGCTTGGCCACCGCGAGCGGCTGCGGGCTGGCGCCGGTGTAGGCGAGCACCTTGTCGGCGAGGATGACACCCGAGCCGGTCACGTTGTCGCGGCCCGGGGTTTCGATGTCGATCGCGGTGTTGATCAGCGCCTCGCGGACGTCCGCCGGCGGCAGGCCCGGGTTGCCCGAAAGCACGAGCGACGCGATCGCCGCCGCGTGCGGGGCCGCGGCCGAGGTGCCGAAGAACGGGTTGAAGCCGGTGACGCTGGTCTTCACGCCGTCCGCCGCGGTGATCTCCGGCTTGTTCCGGACCTCACCACCGGTCGAGGAGACGTTGCCCGGGGTGATCGGGGTGCCGTCGGCCTCGTAGAACACGCGCCGCGGGCCGTCGGAGCTGAACCGCTCGGCCTTCGACGTGCTGCTGAACGAACCCGGGAACGGACCGGTCGGGTTGGCCGGGTCGCCCGGCTCGAGGGGCCGGCCGAACGCCGCGGCCGCCGGGGTGGCGGCCACGCTGAAGGCGTCGCGCGCGGCCGAGTGGCCGACCGTGACACCCGGGGTGTTGTAGGCCTTGAGGCCGTCGGCCGAGTCCTTGAACCGCCCGCGCAGCGCGGAAAGCGAGAGGTACCGGGCCTGCCCCGAGAACTTCACGACGGCCAGGCGCAGCCCGGTGCCGCCGAAGACCGGCGTCTGCAGGATCTCGTACGGGTCCTGGGTGCCGTCCTGGACGTTCTGGCTGAAGCTGACGACCGCGCCCGCGGAGTTGAGCAGGTAGAGGTCGTAGTCGTTCGACGAGTGCCCCAGCGGGTCCGACCAGTGCAGCGTCACGGGGACGCCGGCCGAAGACGCGTCCGAAACGGGCTCGTAGATCTGGTTGCCCGCGGAGCCCGCGAAGTTGTGCGCGGCGCCGGCGAACTTGCCGACCGACTTGCCGGAGTCGACGAAGTCGCCTTCCCAGTGCCCGGCGGTGCCGTCGAGGACGTTGCCCTCGTTGCCCGCCGAGGAGAAGTAGAGCGCGCCGTCGGCGGTCACGTCGTTCACGGCCTGGGCGATGATCCAGTCCTGGAACGGGGATTCCTTGAAGTAGATGACGTCGTCGACGATGACGTCGCAGTGCGACTCGAAGCGCAGCTTGCGGATGTTGTCCGCGAAGCTGGCGTCGGAGTTGAACGCCGACGCGAAGCCGAGCGCGGCGTTGGGCGCGAGGTCGTGGATGATCTCCAGCATCGCGGTGCCTTCGTCGCCGCTGCCCTCCTGGCCGGCGATGACGTCGACGTTCGGCGGGAGCTCACCCTTGGCCTGCGAGGTGGCCAGGGAGTCGACGCCGTCGGACAGCGCGCACGCCTTGACGCCGACGCCGGTGACGCCGAACTGCTGGCGGGCGATGTCGGCGTTGTGGGCGCGGTCGCCCTCACTGGTCAGGGTCGCGGCGGCGGCCGCGCTGCGCTGCGACTTGCTCGCCACCGCCTTCTGCAGCTCACCGGCGATGCGGTCGGCCTTCTGCTGCTTGGTCTCGGTCTTGACCGGCGTCGTCGCCGGGGTGGCCAGCTCGCGCGCGGTCATGGCCTGGTCGGCCTGCTCGACGCGCTTGACGTCGCCGCGCGCGGCGATCGCGTCCACGGCGGAAAGCGGCACTTCGGCCCGGACGCTGCCGTACCGGTCGGACACCGCGCGGATGCCCGCCCCGGCCTTGGTGAGCCCGGCGATGAGGTCCGGCGAGACCTTGCTCGCGCGGATGTCGACCAGGACGGTCCCGGCCGGGGAGACCTGGGCCCCCGACTGCAAGGCGTTCAGCTGCTTGGTGACGCCCTTCTGGGCGGCGAGCAGGTTGCTGTCCACTTTGGACTCGGAGCCGGTGCGGCCGGCCTTGACCGCCTGCAGGGCGGCGATCTGCTGCTGTGCGACTTCGCTGAAGGTGTCCGGTGTGGACGCGGTGGCGGCGCCCGCGACGGGCGGCGACACGAGGCCGAGGGCGGCGAGCAACGCCGCGGCCCCGGCAGTGAGCACGGTGGATCTCGATCTCGTGGAACGGGTACGACGCACGTGCGCCCTCCGATTATCTCCAGGCGCGTGCCCCGACTCACGCTGACCGATCGCCGGTGATCACCGGCGAGACCCAGTCAAGTACGGTGAGTTCTCCGTAAAAACCCGCCGTTCGAGTGACAAAGGACGGATAATTTCCCGAACCGGCCAGAGGTCGTAGGCCGTTCAGTCCAACCGTGAATTTTCCACCGGACAGCTACAGGACAAACGAGTCCGACCACGGCTGCGCGGCGCGCCCGGACAGCGCGTCCAAAAGGGTCACCGCCTGCTTGTCGGTCAGCGACGCCACGAAGTCCACCACGGCCCGCCCGCGCGCCAGCCCGCGCACCGCGTCCGCGCCCGTCACCGGCTCGCCGGTCGCGCCGACGAGCAGCTCCGGCGCCGAGCGCGCCAGCTCCGAGTACTCCGCGCGCGCCAGCTCGACCAGGTCGTGCAGCCGGCGCGGCAGCCGGGACACCTCGTCGCGGTCGAGCAGCCACGCGTCCAGCGCGTCGACCAGGCTCGCCACGACCCCCGCCTGGCCGCGCTGGTGCAGCGCGAGGTCCGGCCGCAGCAGCACGAACCGGCGGTGCACGAACTTCAGCACCTGGACCTCGTGCCACTGCGCGGGCCGCAGCGACACGTGCCCGCTGCGGGTCGAGGGCGAGGCGACCACGTACACGCCGTCGACCAGCCGCGCCGTCCAGTTCGCGGAGAACGCGGCCGTCGCCTGCTCGGCCTCGACCGAGCCGTCGAACTCGCCGGCGAGCAGGCCGTCCACCAGCTCCGCGCGCACCCGCGCGACCGCGGCGGCGAACGCGTCGTCGTCGACGATCCAGGCGTCCTTCGCGTGCATGCGACGGCGGAGGCGTTCCAGCGACCGGCCGGGCCGGCGCAGGCCCGCGTGCAGCGTCTCGTCGTCCAGCGCGGCCAGCTCGTCCGCGTGCTCCAGCCACTGCCCCAGCTCCGCCGCGACCGGCGCGTGCTGCAGGACGCCGATGCGGTGGAAGTCCTGGAGGTCGTGGATGGCGTAGGCGATGTCGTCGGCAGTGTCCATCACGGACGCTTCGACCGTCTGCTGCCAGCCTTCGACGCGTCCGGCGAACGCCGCGCGGGCCTGTTCGAAATCGTCGAGCTCGGTGGCGTAGGCGGAGAACTTGGCCGCGCCGGTGCCCGGGTGGTCGTCCGGTTCGCCGGCCCCGCGCGGCGGCACCGCCATCCCGGACGGGTGCGGCGCGGGGTGGTGCAGCCGCAGCCAGGGGTACTTGAGCACGGCCGCGCGCACGGCGGCGGTGAGGTCGAGCCCGATCGCCGACGGGCCGCGCACGTCGGTCGTGGTGATGATGCGGAACGACTGCGCGTTGCCCTCGAAGCCGTCGGCGAGGCCGAACCGGTGGCGGGCGATGCGGTCGAGGGTCTGCTCCCCCAGGTGCCCGAACGGCGGGTGCCCGAGGTCGTGGGCGAGCGCGGCGGCCTCGGCGACGTCCGGGTCGCAGCCGCCCAGCTTGGCGGCGAGCTCGGCGTCGTCCCCGGCGGTGATCCGCTCGGCGACGGCGCGGGCGACCTGCGCGACCTTCAGGCTGTGGGTGAGCCGGTTGTGCAGCAGGCCGGCGCCGCCGGCGCTGACCACCTGCGTCACCCCGCCGAGGCGGGCGAAGAACGGCGACGCGGCGATCCGGTCGCGGTCGATCCGGAACGGGCTGGTCGCCAGGTCGGTGAACCCGCCGACGTTCGCCACGGGGTCGCGCCGGCCCGCCCGCGGGTCGGTGTGCTCGGTGCCCTGATCCATGCGCCGACCCTATCCGGCTTCACCCGATCGGCGGGCGGGTGCGTGGGTACCCCACCGGTATGTCCGGACGCATGGTCACGACGCTCGCAGCCCTCGCCTTCGCCCTGGTCGCGTGCGGCGCGCCGCCCGGGGACGCCGGCACGCCGTCGACGTCACCCAAGGCGGGCACCTCGGCCTCGGCGGCCGCGAAGCGGATCAAGGTCCCGGACGTCTCCGGCATGAACCACCAGGACGCCCAGAACACGATGCAGAAGGCCGGGCTCTACAACCTGCGCGAGGTCGACGGCACCGGCCAGGGCCGCGCGCTGGTCATCGACCGCAACTGGGTCCAGACCGGCCAGGACCCGGCCGCCGGGACCGAGGTCGCGCCCGACGCCGTGATCACCCTGACCGCGGTCAAGGCGAACGAGCGTTAGGCCTCCGGCGGGGTCGTGTACGCCTTCAGCGTGCGGTCGGCCGCCGCGCGGGCCTGCTCCGGGTCGGCACCCGCGGCGACGTCGGCCTCGTACCAGGCTTCGCCCGAGGCCGTCATGAACCGGATGCCGTCGGGCGACATCATCCAGGCCATCGCCGCCTCCGGGTCGACCGCCGAGCCCGGGTTGGCCGTGTGCAGGGCCAGGCCGACCAGGGCGCCGTCCCAGCCGATGCCGACCGCGCCCGGGCCGAACTCGTCCCAGCGCTCGTCGACGTGCGCGACGTGCTCCAGCTCGAACCGCGTCCCGGACCCCTCAGGGGTCAGGCGGACCTCGATCCAGCTGACGTTGCCGCCGAACTCCCATGTCGCGGCGAAGCTCTTCGGCGGGTCGCAGCGTTCGACCGTGCCGCCCGCGTTGCCCTCGAACTGGTACTTCCCGCCGAGCTTCAGCTCGCCGCTGACCGGCAGGAACCAGCGCGGGATGCGCTCGGGGTTGGTGCAGGCGTCCCACAGGTCGTCGACGTCGGTGTCGTAGACCTGGCCGATGGTCAGGAACCGGGCCTCCTTGCCTTCGAGCACCCGGTCGCCGAGCGTCCGGCGCACGGCGCTGATCTGGTGGCTGACGTCGATCACGAACCTTCTCCTTCGGTGAGGCGCCGCGCGCGCTTGCCGCGGGCGATTTCGGTGGCCAGCGCGTCCAGTGGCGGGGTCCAGTACCGGCGGAACCGGTCCAGCCAGCCGTCGATGTCCCGCAGCGGCTCGTGCCCGACCGCGTACAGCCGCCGTGTGCCCTCCTGGCGGACGAGCGCGAAGCCGTTCTCGCGCAGGACCTTGAGGTGCTGGGACACCGCGGGCTGCGAGATGCCGAACTCGGCCCGGATCACCCCGGTCACCTCGCCGGCGGCCCGCTCGCCGTCGGCCAGCAGCTCGAGGATCCGGCGGCGGACCGGGTCACCGAGGACGTCGAACGCGTGCACCCCGCCAAGATAAAAGTTGATGCTTATATAAGTCAAGACTGAAAAAGTGGCAGGTGTCACAGCGTGTTACTCCGATTCAGGTAACCCGCGTTCCTGCGCGGTGAACATCAGTCGACATCGGTTTCGTTTCGCCGCGAGACCCGCGACGATCGAAGCCGTGAAGTCGCCACGCGCGGTCCGCTTCGCCTTCCAGCCGCTGTACAGCCTCCACACGGGGGGCGTCGTGGCTCACGAAGCGCTGGCCAGGCCGGGCCACGGAACCGTCCCCGAACTGCTCACCCAGGCGCGCCGCGAAGGCCGCCTCGCCGAGGTCGACCTCGGGCTCGCGATCGCCGCCGTCCGGCAGGACGAGACGGCCCTCCCCCTGCACCTGAACCTCTCCGCCCGCACGCTCGCCGCGCCGCCGGCGATGTTCGACGACCTCCTGGCCGAGCTGGGCGACGCCGGTCGCCGCACCCGCGACGTCGTGCTGGAGATCGGGCCGCCGTTCGCGCCGGTGCCCACCGAGCGCGCGCTCGCCGGCATGCGGGCGCTCACCGAGCTCGGCTTCCGGCTCGCGCTCGACGGCCTCGGCCGCGGCGACCTGCCGCTGAACCTGCTCGTCGAGGCGCCGATCGACCTGGTGAAGCTCGACCGCAGCGCGCTGCGCGGCCTGCCGGACGAGCAGGCCGCAGTCGCCGTCGTCGAAGCGCTCCTGCACTACACGAACCGCACCGGCACCCGGCTGGTGGCGGCCGGTGTGGAGACCGATTTCCAGCTGGACGCCGTGCGCGGGCTGGGCATCCGGATCGCGCAGGGGAACCTGCTCGCCCCGCCGACCGCCGAGGGCCCGGCCCCGGCGCTGCTCACGCGGCCCCGGGTCGCGCCCGCCCCGGCCGCACTGGCGCCGTGCGTCGGCGACTTCCTCCGCCCGGCGACCACGCTGCCGGAAACCGCGACGTGCGACCAGGTGCGCGAAGTGCTCGCGGCGGCCGACGCGCCTTCGGGCGTGATCGGGGTCGACGAGCTGAACCGGCCGCGCTGGTCGATCGACCGGACGCGGTTCCTGGTCGCGGTCACCGGCCCGTACGGGCACGCGCTGCACGCCAAGCGCGCGGCGGCCCGGCTCGCCGACACCCCGCACACGATCGAAGCCCGCGCCGGCGCGATGGAGTTCCTCGAGCTGGTGACCGACGCCGACTGGGGCCGCACGGGCGACGACGTCGTCGTGGTCGACGACGTCGGCCGCTGCCTCGGCGTGGTGCTGGTGACCGAGGTGGTGCGCGGTGTGGCCGAGGCGAAGGTCGAAGCCGCGGCGGCGCTGAACCCGTTGACCCGGCTGCCGGGCAGCGACACGGTGGCCCGCGACGTCGCCCGCCGTATCACGATCGGCGAGCCGTTCGTCGCGGCGTGGCTGGACATCGACTCGTTCAAGACGGTCAACGACACGGCGGGTTTCGCCGCGGGCGACGACCTGATCCGCGAGCTGGGCGCGGCCCTGACGGCGTTGTCCGGCGGCCTGCGCCGCATGCGGGTGAGCCACGTGGGCGGCGACGACTTCCTGGTGGTCTGCGACGTCGACGAGATCGCGACGGTGGCGGGCGCGCTGCTGGACCGCCGCTGGTCGGCGGACGGCCTTCCGGTGACGGTCTCCCTGGCGACGCTGGTCTGCGCGAGCGGCGCGGTCCCGTCGTACCAAGAGGTTTCGCGGTTGCTGGCGCCGTTGAAGAAGCGGGCGAAGGCGGTGCCGGGGTCGAGCTGGGTGCTGAGCCGTCCGGGCTCGGACCGCGTGGAAGTGCTGCGCGGCATCGGAACGCGGGGCTTGCAGGCCGCGGCCGGGTAAGGGGCCTGCCGCGGGAGTGGGGGGGGGGGGGGGGGGGGGGGGGGGGGGGGGGGGGGGGGGGGAGGGGGGGAGGGCGGAGGGGGGTGGTGTGTCTGAGTTTGTCTACCTCT
>NZ_JBVJON010000006.1:153223-280938 GCF_055583145.1 Amycolatopsis sp. NPDC104819
CGGGGGGCGTGGTGTGGGGGTCTGGGGGGTGGGAGTGGGGGGTGGGGGGGGGGTGGGGGGTGGTTTTCCCTCCCCCCCCCCCCCCCCCCCCCCCCGACAGCCGGGCATCAGCTGAGCCTGGATCGCCGCGGCCGTCCAGGCCACGTACTCCTCGTGCCCCCAGCCGCACACCCCGGTCAAGTGGTCGTAAGCCTCGTGCGAGGTGAGCAACCCGATCGCGTCGGCCAACCGGCCGCGATCCCCCTCGGGCGCCAACCCCGCTTCCTCCAGCCGCGCCACGATCTCCGTGCGGCGGGCCACCGCCAGCTCCGCGCGCACCGCCGCCACCGCCGGGTCGGCCGCCGCCGCGGTGGTGAACGCCCGCCAGATCGGCAACGACCGGCGTACCCCCGCGGCGACCCGGCCGACCACCTCCGGCAGGTCCGGCAGCTCCGCCGGCCCCACCAGCGCGTCCAGGTTCACCGCGTCCGGGTTGCCCGCGAAGCCGTCGCGGAACGCGGCGAGCAGCAGGTCCGCCTTGCGCCCGGCCTGCGTCACCGTCTCCAGGCTGACCTCGGCCGCCGCGGCGATCTGCCGCATGCTCGTGCCCGCGTACCCGCGCTCGGCGAACAGCCGGCCCGCCGTCGCCACCACGTGCGCCCGGGTGCGGCGGGCCCGGGCCTCGCGCAGCGGCGATTCGTAACGTCGCCGTTCGCCTTCGGGTATCGTCATCATTTGGATAGTACAACGTATCGGTCAATCAAGGGGGAACCATGGCTTCGGTGCTCGTGTGCGTCCAGCCCGCTCGCGGGCACGTCGGGCCGACCAAGCCGATCGTCGAAGCGCTCCGGGCCGCCGGGCACGACGTCACCGTCGTCACCGGAGCGCGCTACCGAGCGACCTTCGAGGCCTTGGGCGCCGAGGTGCGCGTGCTGCCACCGGAAGCCGACTTCGACGAGACCGACCTCGACGGCTCCATCCCCGGCCGCGCCGGCCTGAAGGGCCTCGAGCTCGCCCGGTTCGAGCTGACGAACTTCGTCCGCGTGCTGCCCGCCCAGCTGAGCGTCCTGGACCTCGACGTCGACGTCGTGCTGTGCGACCCGCTCTTCATGGCCGGCCTGGCGCTGGTGCGCCGCGAACCCCGGCCACGGCTGCTGACGCTGGGTTTCCTGCCGTTCATGCCCCCGGTGCCGAGCGGCCCGCCGCCGAAGGGGCCGGCCGACCGCCTTCGCGGCGCGGTCCTCCGGACACTCGCGCCGTGGGTGCTCGGCCCGGCCCAGCGGCAAGCCCGCGAGCTGCTCGGCGAAGACCCCGGCATGCTCTTCACGGACTGGCCGCTGCACAGCGACGGCGTGCTGCAGATGACCTGCCCGGGCTTCGAGTACCCCCGCCCCGGAGCGCCGCTGCACTTCATCGGCCCGACGACGGTCAGCGGCACGGGCGAGCACCCGCTGCCGCCGTGGTGGGCCGACCTGGACGGCTCCCGCCCGGTCGTGCACGTGACCCAGGGGACGGTGGCGAACGACGACCTGGGCCGGCTCGTCGAACCGGCGATCGACGCGCTCGCCGGCGAGGACGTGCTGGTGGTCGCGACGACGTGCGGCGGACGGCTGCGGCCCGGCCCGCTGCCCGAGAACGTCCGGGTGGCCGACTTCCTGCCGTACGACGAGCTGCTCCCCCGCTGCGCCGTGATGCTCGGCAACGGCGGGTACGGCGGCGTCAACCACGCCCTCCGCTACGGCGTGCCGCTCGTCGTGGTCGGTGCCAGCGAGGACAAGCGCGAGGTCGCCGCCCGCGTCACCTGGTCCGGCGCCGGGATCGGCCGCGCCCGCGCCTCGGCGTCACCGCGGGCGATCCGGCGGGACGTCCACTCCGTGCTGACCGAGCCGCGCTACCGGAACCGGGCGCGGGAGCTGGCCGCCGAAATGGCCGCCGGACCGGTGATGGACGACGTCGTCAAGCTGGTCACGGAGTGCTGAAGCGCTCGTCGACCTCCTCGGCCGTCAACCCGAAGTCCGCCAGGCTGTACTTGTGCACCGGTTTCGCGGAACCCGTCCGGCTCTGTTCGTGCACGGCCGTCATGGCCGCCCGCGCCTCCGGGGTCAGCGTCAGTCCGAAGTGGTCGTACACAGTGGACACCGTGCCGACCGGGTCGGCGACGAAGTCCTCGTACGCGACATCGCAGAACTGCGCCGGGTTGTGCCGGGCCCGCGCCGAGCGGAACTCTTCGGCGCCGCGCGCCCACAGCTCCAGCTGGCCGCGGCCGATCACCTCACCGCGGAACTTCGTCGACCAGCCGTCCGCGGCCTTCTCGGCCAGGCTGCACATCGAGCCCATGATGGTGCGCGGCGCGCGGTGGGTCTGGATCACCAGCGCGTCGGGGTAGTTCGCCATCAGGGCGTCCAGCGCGAACAGGTGGCTCGGGTTCTTCAGCACCCAGCGCTTGCCGGCGTCCGGCAGCCCGATCAGCTGCAGGTTGCGCCGGTGCCGCGCGTAGGCGTCCGTCCAGTCCTGTTTGGCCAGCCAGCGCGAGTACCGCGGCAGGTGCGCGAGGCATTCGAACGACAGCGACCGCATCGACTGCCGCAGCAGCTGCCAGCACTCCTCCACCTGGTCGGCGGACATGTGGTGCACGCCCATGAACTCCGGGTGCTCGACGTGGTGGCGTTCGTAGCCGGCCTGGATCCCTTGGAACACCGGGTTTTCCGCCCACGTCGAGCGCGGCGGCCGCGGCTGCGGCACCTCGGCGAGCCACACCTCGAGGCCCTGGTGCGCGGGGTCCTCGACGAGCAGCCGGTGCAGCGCCGTCGTGCCGGTGCGCGGCAGGCCGGTGACGAAGATCGGCCGCTCCACCGGGACGTCCACGGAGGCCGGATGCTGTTTCCAGCCCGTTTCGCTGAGCAGCCGGGCGACGAGCGCGCCGCGCAGCATCGCCCGGTGCACTTTGTTGCCGAACGGCGTCAGCTCTTCGTCGGCCTCGTACGACTCCAGCAGCACCCGCAGGCCTTCGGTGTATTCGTCGCCGCCGAAGTCGTCGAGCCCGGTGAGCTTCGACGCCGAGGCGTGCAGGTCCTCGAACGTGCCCAGGTCGTCCCGTCCGGGGAGCATGGCGCCTCCTAGTGGTGGTACTCGCCGCCGTTGACGTCGAGGCACTGCCCGGTGATCGCGCGCGCCATCGGCGAGGCGAGGAACACCACGGCGTCGGCGATCTCGTCGGGTTCCGGCAGCTTGCGCAGGTCTATTGTGGACGCCGTCTCGGCGTACACCTCTTCCGGCGTGATGCCGCGTTCCTTGGCCAGGTAGTTGAAGTACCACTTGAGATTGGGCGCCCAAATGTAGCCGGGAGCGACGGTGTTGACGCGGATCCCGTCCGGCCCGAGCTCGCTCGCGAGGCTTTGGGACAGCGACAGCAGCGCCGACTTCGCCATCTTGTACGCGCCGAACGTCCGCCGCGAATGCCGCAGCACCGCCGAGTTGATCATCACCAGCGAGCCCTTGCTCTCCTTGAGCGCGGGCAGGAACAGCCGGGTCAGCCGGAGCACGGAGATCCCGGCGGTCTCGAACCCCTTGCGGACGGCGTCGAGGTCCACAGTGGCCAGATCGGTGAGCGGCGGCACGGCGAAAGCGTTGTGCACCACCGCGTCCACCCGGCCGAACGCCTCGACGGCCTCGCTGACGAGGTTCGCGGCCGAGTCCTCGTCGTCGATGTCGGTGCGGACCGCGACGGCTCGCCGTCCGAGATCGGTGACCTCCTTGGCGACTTCGGTGAGCCGCGACTCGGTGCGCGCGGCGACCACGACGTCCGCGCCCGCCATGGCGCTGCGCACCGCGATCGACCGGCCGAGCCCGGGGCCGATGCCCGAGACCACGACCACCTTGCCCTGCAACAGGTTCTCCACGCTCACCCCAGCATCCGGGCGGCGACGGCGTCCTGCCGCGCCGCGATCCGCGCCGACCACTCGGCCGGCGTCACCCGCGCTTCTTCGTGGAACGGCAGCCGGTCGGGCAGCTCGTCCACCTTGACCACCTCGACGACCGGGCCGTCCTCCGGGCCGAGGTCCCGCGCGAGCCGCTGCCAGCGGATCTGGACGTACCCGCGGTCGTGCCCGGTGCGCTCCAGCCAGTTCGCGACACCCGGGTCGCGTTCGCTGATGACGAACCGGATCTTGCCGTCCGGGTCGACCCGCGCCTGGTCGGCGGTGAGGCTGGTCTGGTGGTTGATGTAGTCGAGCGAGACGTACCAGAGGCTGCCGAGCTGGATGCCCTGGTAGGGCGCGTCCGCGCAGCGCGGCACGGTGACGACCATGGCCTCTTCGTCGCCGAGCTCGTAGTGCCCGGCCGAGGAGAACTGCGTGGTCAGCCCGCCCGGCGTCGAGCGCGGCTCGGTCATCGTGTTCACCGGCAGGTTGTCGTAGAACCACTTCGGGAAGGCAAGGAACGTCTTCAGGCGGCTCAGCAGCATCTTGCCGGTGACGCCGTAGCGCTTGGCCAGCGCCGAGCGGTCCGGCACCGGCGGCGCCTGCCCGGCGGTGTCGACGCACTGGATCCGGATTTCACCACGCTTCTCGGTCGCCCAGTCGCTGTGGACCTCGCGGACCACGAGCATCGACGAGCCCTTGCCCAGGACGAAGTAGTTCGGGCCCGGGTCCTCGCGAGCCGGGCCGAAGCGCAGCTCGAACCGGCCGTCTTCGCCGATTTCGATCGCGCGGTCGTCGAACGCGGCGAGACTGTCGGGCACCACGACCGGCGAGTAGTCGCCGTTGAGGACCTGGAAGCTCAGGTCGGCGGTGGTCCCGCGGACGCCGGTGACCAGGTACTCGCGGTCGTCGCGGATGTTCGCGTTGAAGTACAGCGTGTCCGGGTTGTCCAGGCCCATCTTCGTGTAGGGCCCGGTGGACGCGGTGAAGTACGGGTAGTCGCGCTGGTAGGCCCAGGCCATCTGCAGTGACGCGCGGATGCTCCCGGCGAGGTAGTCGTACCCCTCCAGGAGCCCCTGCTCGGTCTGCGCCGGCGGGGCCTCGGCGATCAGCTTCTCGGCCTCCGCGATGGCGTCGGCGAACGCCCGGGTCAACGAGAACTCGTTCTCGATCATGCCGGCACGGCCCAGCGGTTCGCGAGCAGCCGGAAGCCCGGGTTGCCCGCCCACGAGAGCATCGACTCGTAGGTGCGGACGTACCCGATGTGCGTCGTCCGCCAGACCCCGTCGGCCTCGCGGCGGTAGGTGTCCTCGTAGAACGCGGCGCCCTCGATGATCACCTTGTGCTCGGGCACGATGACCTTGTCGGTGAACGCCCAGCGCCCGGTCGCGGTGTCGCCGTCCACCTCGATCTCGGGCTGACCTGCGTGGTGGACGGTGATGATGCCGTTGCCGAGGCTCTCGGTGAGGAACGCGACGATGGCGTCGCGCCCGTCGAAGTGCTTCCCGTCCTCACCGGTCGCGCGGGTCCCGTAGTCGGCCGTGGCGTCGGCGGTGAAGGTGTCGGCCACCTCGTCCCACTGCTTCAGGTCGACCGCGCGGAGGTAGCGGTACTTCAGCCGGCGGATCTCTTCGAGTACGACCAGGTCCATCGTCCCAGGGTCCCGCACCGCTTGACCAATGACAAGAACATGTTCTACTTTTTTCCGGTGTCCGTGACCTCGTACGAGCTCTCGCACCTGGCCGCGCTCGAAGCGGAGGCCGTGCACGTCTTCCGCGAGGTCGCGGCGACCTTCGAGCGCCCCGTCCTGCTCTTCTCCGGCGGCAAGGACTCGGTGGTGATGCTGCACGCCGCCGCGAAGGCGTTCTGGCCGGCGCCGCTCCCCTTCCCGGTGCTGCACGTCGACACCGGCCACAACTTCGACGAAGTGCTCCGCTTCCGCGACGAGACAGTCGCCGCGTTGAACCTCCGGCTGGTCGTCGCGAGCGTGCAGGACGACGTCAACGCCGGGCGCGTCGTCGAGGAGACCGGGCCGCGGGCCAGCCGCAACCGGCTGCAGACGACCACACTCCTGCGGGCGATCCGCGAGGGCGGGTTCGACGCGGTGTTCGGCGGCGCGCGCCGCGACGAGGAGAAGGCCCGCGCGAAGGAGCGCGTCTTCAGCTTCCGCGACGAGCACGGCCAGTGGGACCCGCGGGCGCAACGCCCGGAGCTGTGGAACCTCTACAACGGGCGGCACCGACGTGGTGAGCACATCCGCGTCTTCCCGCTGTCGAACTGGACCGAGCTGGACATCTGGCAGTACATCCGCGACGAGCGGATCGCGCTGCCACCGCTGTACTACGCGCACCGCCGTCCGGTGGTCCAGCGCGACGGCATGCTGCTCGCGGCGACCCGCTTCCTGTCCCTTGTGGACGGCGAGACGCCGTACGAGGCGACCGTGCGGTTCCGGACCGTCGGTGACGCGACGTGCACCGGCTGCGTCGAGTCGTCGGCGGCGACACCGTCCGAAGTGGTCACCGAGGTGGCCGCGACGCGCGTCACCGAACGCGGTGCGACTCGCGCCGACGACCGGATTTCCGAGGCAGGCATGGAAGACCGCAAGCGGGAAGGCTACTTCTGATGCAGCTGCTGCGGATCGCCACGGCGGGCAGCGTCGACGACGGCAAGTCCACTTTGATCGGCCGTCTGCTCTTCGACTCGAAGGCGATCTTCACCGACCAGCTCGCCGCCGTCGAACGGGCAAGCCGCGAGCGCGGTGAGGACTACCCGGACCTCGCGCTGCTCACCGACGGCCTGCGCGCCGAACGCGAGCAGGGCATCACCATCGACGTCGCGCACCGCTACTTCGCCACGCCCAAGCGGAAGTTCATCATCGCCGACACCCCGGGCCACCTGCAGTACACGCGGAACATGGTGACCGGAGCGTCCACTGCGGACCTGGCGCTGATCCTCGTCGACGCACGCAAAGGGGTGCTCGAGCAGTCGCGGCGGCACGCGTTCCTCGCGTCACTGCTCGGGATCGGGCACCTCGTGGTGTGTGTCAACAAGATGGACCTCGTCGGCTGGTCGTCTGCGCGCTTCGAGGAGATCCGCGACGAGTTCCGGCGGTTCGCGATGAAGCTCGACGTCGCCGACCTGACGTTCGTGCCGGTTTCGGCGCTGCACGGCGACAACGTCGTCCACCGCAGCGCGAGTATGCCTTGGTACGAAGGGACTTCGCTGCTGCACCAGCTGGAAGAGGTGCACGTCGCGTCCGACCGCAACCTGATCGACGCCCGGTTCCCGGTGCAGTACGTGATCCGCCGGTCGGACTTCCGCGGCTACGCGGGCACGATCGCCGGCGGGGTGTTCAAGCCGGGTGACGAGGTGGTGGCACTGCCGTCGGGGTTCACCTCGACGGTCCGGGCGGTGTGGGGCCCGGGCGGCACGCCGCTTTCGGAGGCTTTCACCGGCCAGGCGGTGGCGGTGGAGCTGGCCGACGACCTCGATCTCGGCCGCGGCGCGATGCTGTGCCGCCCGGGCAACCGCGCGGAGCAGGCCCGCGACGTCGACGCGCTGGTGTGCTGGTTCTCGCCGCGGTCTTCCCTGGCACCGGGTGCGTCGTACGTCGTCCGCCACACGACGACCGAGACGCGCGGTTCGGTGGAGCGGCTGGAGTACCGCCTGGACGTGACGACGTTGCACCGCTCCCCGGCGGATGCGCTGTCGCTGAACGACATCGGCCGGATCCGCCTGCGCACGCGGGCGCCGTTGCTGTTCGACCCGTACCGCCGCAACCGCGCGACGGGCGGGTTCCTGCTGGTGGACGAGCACACGGGCGACACGGTCGCGGCGGGCATGATCACCGGCGCCCCGGCATCCCCGGTCGTCTGGCACACGGCGGCGGTCCGCCGCGAGGACCGCCCCACCCGCGGCGCGACGGTCTGGCTCACCGGCCTGTCGGCGTCGGGCAAGTCGTCGGTGGCGGTGGAGCTGGAACGCCGTCTGGTGGCGGCCGGCCGCCCGGCATACCTCCTGGACGGCGACAACCTGCGCCACGGGCTGAACGCGGGCCTGGGGTTCAGCCCGGCGGATCGCGCCGAGAACGTCCGCCGGGTGGCCGAGGTGGCGCGCCTGTTCGCGGACGCGGGGGTGGTCGCGATCGCGTCCCTGATCAGCCCGTATGCGTCGGACCGCGCTTCGGCGCGCGAGATCTCCGGGGATCTGCCGTTCGTGGAGATCTTCGTCGACACGCCGCTGGAGGTGTGCGAGGCGCGCGACCCGAAGGGGATGTACGCGAAGGCGCGCGCCGGGGAGATCCAGGGGTTCACGGGCATCGACGCCCCGTACGAGCGGCCGTCGTCGCCGGACCTGGTGCTGCGGCCGACGGACGGCGACCCGGCCACGATGGCGGCGGCGATCCAGGCCCTCCTCGACGACCTCGGCTAGGTGGCCTCGACGACGAAGAACAGGAAGCTCGGGAAGGTGTCGAGTATCTGGAAGTCGTCGGGGAAAAGCTCTCGAGCCTCCGCGACGGGATGAGGCTCGCTGAGGGCACAGATCCGGAACCCGGCAGCGGTGAAGGCGTCGGTCATCGCGTGCAGCGGGCGGTTCCAGAAGGTCATGCGCGCGGTTTCGCCGTGCATCTCGAACTCGTCGGTCCAGGTGTAGTGCTCGAAGTAGTCGGGGCGAGGCCCGGCCTGGCGATGCGTGAGGTTGACCATGAGCGGGTGGTTGACCGACGCGATCAGGCGGCCGCCGGTCTTCAGCACGCGCCGGACTTCCGCGAGCGTCGGCTGCCAGTCCCGCAGGTAGTGCAGCACCAGGGACGCCATGACGTCGTCGAAGACGCCGTCCTCGAACGGCAGCGGTTCGGCCAGGTCGGCGACCCGCAGCTCGGCGTCGGGGCCGAGCCGTCGCCGGGCGTGCTCCAGCATCCCGGCGCTCTGGTCGATCCCGCTCACGACCGCACCCCGCTCCCGCAGGGCGGCGAACAGCGGACCCGAGCCACAGCCGGCGTCGAGGATCCGCCGTCCGGCGACGTCCCCGGCGAGCTCCAGGGCCGCGGGCCGCTCGTAGTAGGCGTTCATGAGGCTGGATTCGTTCTCGGCCGTGTACGCCTCGGCGAAGTTGTCGTATTCGGCGACGGAAGTCATGGACCCCATAGTGCCCGAACTAACCGCCAGGGGTCACGAAGCCCGAGTTGTACGCCCGGATCACCGCCTGCGTCCGATCCCGCGCCCCCAGTTTCGCCAGGACGTTGCCCACGTGGGTCTTCACCGTCTGGACACCCAGGTACAGCTCGCCCGCTATCTCCACATTGGACAGTCCGGCCGCCATCAGCCGCAGCACCTCGCTTTCGCGGCCGGTCAGCCCGGCGCCCGCCAGGCCGTCTCCGGGCACGGCCGGGGCATTCTGGGCCGCCAGGCGGCGGATCGCCGCCGGGAAGAGCAGGGACTCGCCCGTCACGACCGTCCGGATCGCCGCGACGATCTCCTCCGGCCGCGCCCGCTTGAGCAGGAACCCGCTGGCGCCGGCGAGCAGGGCGTCGTACACGTAGTCGTCGTTCTCGAACGTGGTCACCACGATCACCTTCGGCGGTCTGTCCACAGTGGACATCAGGTGCGTCGTGGCCCGGATCCCGTCCACCGCGGGCATCCGGACGTCCATCAGCACGACGTCCGGGCGCAGCCGGGCGACCAGGCCGGGCACCTCCGCGCCGTCGGCGGCCTCGCCCACCACGCTCAGGCCCGGTTCGCTGGTGATGATCGCCTGGAGCCCGGCGCGGATCAGCGGCTCGTCGTCGACCAAGAGCACGCGCACGGTCATTTCCACGGCACCCGCACCACGACCTCCCACCGCTCGTCCACCCGCCCGGCCGACAGCTCGCCGCCGAGCACCGCGGCCCGCTCGGTCATGCCGCGCAGGCCACGGCCGCCGCCGGCGCGGCCCGTGCCGGCGCCCAGCGGGTTCGCCACCCGCGCGACCAGCCCGTGCGCCGCGACGTCGACGACCACCGTCACCGGGACCCTACCGGCGTGGCGGACCGCGTTGGTCAGGCATTCCTGCAGGATCCGGTACACCTCGCGCGACACGACCGGCGGCACGGCGCCCGGCTCGCCGCGGACGTCGGCGGTGACCTCGGTCCCGGCCAGGCGGGTCGTCGCGAGCAGCGTCTCCAGCTCCGTCAACGCCGGCTGCGGCGTCCGGCTCGCGGCCTCCTCACGCAGCAGTCCGAGCACGTGGTCGAGGTCGTCGAGCGCCGTGCGGGCCGACTCCTCGATGGCGCCCAGCGCGCGCTCGGTGAAGTCCGGGTCGGTGCGCAACGTCCGCCGGGCCGCGCCGGCCTGCACGGTGACGACGCTCAGGGCGTGCCCCACCGAGTCGTGCAGCTCCCGGGCCAGCCGGTTGCGCTCGGCGAGCTGTTCGGTCCGCCGCTCCAGCCGGGCGATCCGGTCGGCGGCGGTCATCCCGAGCAACCCGGCCGCGGCCCGGCGCAGCAGCCCGCCGACCACCCAGACGGTGTAGATCAGCAGCACCACGGCGAAGACGAAGACAACCGGGAGCCAGGCCGACGCCCAGCCGGTCGGCACGGTGACCTCGCCGCCTTCGGTGGTCTGGAAGAAGTGCCCGGTGAACACGGCGCTGACGGAAAGGCCGATCATGACCGGCGCGACGAGGCTGAAGAAGCTGACGACAAACCCGGCGACGACATGCAGGACGAACATCGTCGCGGCGTGCAGCCGGCCTTGCCGGGTGTGCGGCTTCGCGGGCGCGTCGGGGACGGGGTCGTCGAGCAGCTCACGGACGGCGGTGGACTCGAGCACGTGCACGGCGGGCAGGAAGGCGGTTCCGGCCAGCACGAGCAGCGTGATCAGCCCCCCGACCACGGCGGCGCGCTCCATGGTGGTGACGAAGGGCAGTAAAGACGGCACGGCGACCGCGGCGAGCAGCAGGTAGGGCACGCTGATGGCACCGCCGAGGACGAGGTAGACCCAGCGGCGGTAGGTCGCCTTGCTCGTCAGGGGGCGGAGTACACGCACGGGTCGATCTTCGCAGGTAGGCGGGGCGAGCGCTTCCCTCTTGAGCGGGAACGGGTGATGGCTCCGGCGGAAGCCGAGGAGGACCCTGCCCGCCGGGTCAGTTCTCCGGCAGGCGGCTGCCGAGACAAATCATCCGCGGCCCGCCTGGAGCGAGTTCGCCGACGCGTCCTGCTCTCTGCAGTCAGAGACCGTCTCCCTCTTGCGGGCGAGACGAAGTCGGGTCTGTACCGCCGGGCTTGGCCGGATCCGCGCAGACGCGGAGTCGCGATGAAGTGAAGGACTCATTCACTTCGCCTGGCGACGGGGAAAGGGCCGTTGGCGACGTTGAGCTGCCGCCCCGGCAGCGCCGTGGGACTTTCCGCGGGCCCTGCGGGATGGGGGCCCAAGAACGCAGCGCCCACCCTCCCGGGGGTCCGGCCCCGCTCCAGCCTATCGGCGCCCCCGGACGAAAACCCGGATCGGCCGCCGTCGACGCCTGGTTGTCCACATCTCGACCGACCTGTGCACAACCAGGCGTCAGCCGGCTAGTAAGCGACCTTCCGCATCTGCGTCGCCGCGAAACCGTTCACCCACAACGACTGCACCTTCGCCGCTTCCGCCGGCGAAGGCTTCGCGTTCTTGCACGCCGTCCCCGGGCCGTGGCCGGACATCAGCTCCGTGCACGGGCCCGTGTAGTGGTCGGGCAGGCCGAGGTTGTGGCCCAGCTCGTGCGCCGCGATGCGGGTCGGGTCGAAGCCCTCGGCCACCTGGCTCGTGTCCAGGTAGATGTCGCCGCGGCCGTGGCCGTTCGTGTTCGTGTACGAGCCGCCGCTGTGGATCTCGTGGAACACGATCGTGGCGCCCGAGCTCCGCTTCACCAGCTTCACGTCGGTGACCGCGGCGTTCCAGTTGGCCGCGCCGCCGTCGATCTGGCTGACGTAGTCCGGGGCGCCCGACGAGGTGTAGTACAGCGTCGTGACCGCGGCCGCCGAGGCGGCTGGTGCCGCCGCGAGGCCCAGGCCCAGCGGTGCCGCGACGGCCGTGGCCAGTGCCACGACCCGGCCGATCACGCGTCCGTTCATCGTGTCTCCTTCGTCCGGTTTAGAGAACACTTCACCGTGGTTCGCGCGATCAGGTTAGAAGTCCACCCGGGGCCGGGCCACGGCCGAAAGTAGTTCCCTCGCGGGAGGGAGGCCGGTCCCGCCGCTGCGTGAGCCGCCCCGCCGCGCCGCCGTGGTCTGCTCTGCGGCGTGGACATCCTGCTGGGCCTGCTGACCCTTCCCCTCTACGCGCTCGTGCTGTGGCCGCTGGTCGTCGCGTCGCGGCGGGTGCTCGGTGTCCGGATCGGCGCCGTCCGCGCGTTGTGCGCCGCCGGGTTCGGCTGGCTGGTCGCCGGCGGGATCGGGCAGGCGTTCCCGCTTTCCCTGCTGCACAACGGTTCTGCGGCAATAGGCCTGTTGATCCCGTTGGCGGGCAGCGCTTTCCTGGCGACGCTGATCTTCCTGTTCGTCGCCGAGATGGCGCTCCCGAGCGGCTTCAGCCCGCTCGGCCGGCTGCGCTCGCTCCGCGCCCGCCTCTCCCGCACCCGCCGGTACTCGCAGATCAGCCGGATCGCCATCAAGCACGGCCTCGGCCGCTACCTCGCCGGCCGCCGCGAACCCGGCCTCCCGCCCGGACGGCACGCCAAGCTCGCCCGCTCCCTGCGCCGGGCGCTGGAGGAGGGCGGCGTGACGTTCGTGAAGCTCGGCCAGCTGCTCTCGACCCGCGCCGACCTGCTGCCCCCGGTCTTCGTCGACGAGCTCGGCAAGCTCCAGGACCAGGTCGCGCCCGCGAAGGCCGACGCCGTGTGGGCGGTGCTGGCCGCCGAGCTCGGCGGCTCGCCCGACGACGTCTTCGCCGAGTTCGACCCCGAACCGCTCGCCGCCGCGTCGGTCGCGCAGGTCTACCGGGCGAAGCTGCGCAGCGGCGAGGAAGTCGTGGTCAAGGTCCAGCGCCCGGGGGTGCGGGAGCAGGCCGAACGCGACGTCGACATCGTCCGCCGCGTCGCCGCCGCGCTGGAGGAACGCGCGGACTGGGCGCGCTCGCTCGGTGTCGCCGAACTCGCCGACGGGTTCGCCCAGGCTCTCGCCGAGGAGCTCGACTTCACCATCGAAGCCCGCAACATCACCGCCGTGGCCGTGGCTTCCGGCCCGGACGTCGTGCTGCCGAAAGTCCACAAGGGACTGTCGACCGACCGCGTGCTCGTGATGTCGAGACTCGTCGGAAAGCCGCTGGAAACCGCACCGGCGCCCGAGCGCAAGCGGCTGGCCCGGACGCTCCTGCGCTGCCTGCTCGACCAGGTGATGATCGGCGGGGTCTTCCACGCCGACCCGCACCCCGGCAACCTCATGCTCCTCGACGACGGCCGCCTCGGCCTGCTCGACTTCGGCTCGGTCGGCCGGCTCGACGCGGGGCTGCGCGGTGGCCTGCAGAACCTGCTGCTGGCCCTGGACCGCGGCGACCCGCCGGGTCTGCGCGACGGGCTCCTGGAGATCGTCGACCGCACCGTCGAGATCGACGAACAGCGGCTCGAACGCGCACTCGGCGCCCTGGTCGCCCGGCACTTCGGGCCCGGCCGCACCCCGGACCTCGACCTGTTCACCGGGCTGTTCCGGGTGGTCGCGGACTTCCGGCTGAGCGTCCCGCCGCCGGTGGCCGCGGTGTTCCGCGCCTTGGCGACGGTCGAAGGCACGCTGGCGACGCTCGATCCCGGGTTCGACGTCGTGGCCGAGTCCCGGGCCTTCGCGGTCGAGCAGGTCGGCGCCCGCCTGCGCCCGGAGTCGGTGCGCACCACCGCGGTCAACGAGCTGATGGCGCTGCTGCCGGTGCTGCGCCGCATCCCCCGCCGCGTCGACCGCGTCGGCGCGGCCCTGGAGGAGGGCCGGCTGTCGGTGAACGTCCGGCTGTTCTCCGACGAGCGCGACCGCGCCGTCGTCACGAGCCTGGTCCACGAAGTCCTGCTGGCGTTCGTGGGCGCGGCGACCGGCCTGATGGCGGTGCTCCTGCTGACCGGTAACGGCGGGCCGCGCATCGCGGAAGGCCTTACGCTGCACCAGGTTTTCGGCTACAACCTGCTGGTGATCAGCGCCCTGGTGGGGCTGCGGCTGCTGTTCGTCGTCTTCCGGCGGTCCGGACCGCGGACACGATCACCCCGGTGAGCCCGACGACAATCGACCCCCGGGCCACGTCCAGGCCCGAGTCGGGCGGGGAGACGCCGGGCAGGCCCGCGTCGGTGAACGCGGTCACCGCGGGCAGCGGGTGCGGGCTGACCACGGTGCCGGTGGCGACCACGAACTTGCTGACCCACAACAGCCGCACGACCCCGCGGAAGCGCGAGTCGTCGGCGTTGCCGCGGTTGTCACCGGCGACGAAGACCGACTCCTGGGGCACCTGGGTCCGGAAGGGGCGGGTGGCGGTCTCGGGCTGCGAGCCCGGGCCGGCGCCGAACAGGCCGACGGCGACACCGAGCACGGTCACGGCCACCAGCACGAAGAACACCGGCGAGCGCCGGCGACGCACGGGCGGAGCCGGTGGCGCGGGCGGGAAGACGGATTCGGTCACAACGATCCATCGGGACACAGTGGACGGTGTTAGCCCGTCCGCGGCGCGTACATGATCACCGCGACGCCCGCCAGGCACAGCAGGGCCCCGATCACGTCGTAGCGGTCGGGGCGGTAACCGTCCGCCACCACGCCCCAGGCCAGGGAGCCCGCCACGAACACGCCGCCGTACGCGGCGAGGATGCGGCCGAAGTGGGCGTCCGGCTGGAGCGTCGCCACGAAGCCGTACACGCCGAGTGCCAGCAGTCCCCCGCCGATCCAGAGCCAGCCGCGGTGTTCGCGGACGCCCTGCCAGACCAGCCATGCGCCGCCGATCTCGCACACCGCCGCCGCGAGGAACAGGAGGATCGAGCGCAGGACCACCTCGGGATACTAACCGGGTGCCGTTCACGCTGAGTCATCCCGCCGCCGTGCTGCCGCTGGCGAGACGGCCGCTCGTGCCCTCCGCGCTCGTTGCCGGGTCCGTCGCGCCGGACATCTTCTGGTTCGTGCCGCGGCTGCCCGGTGTCGGCCTGACCAAGACCCACGAACTCGCCTCGGTCCTCTGGCTCGACCCACTGCTCGCGCTCGCCCTGCTGGCCGTCTTCCACGTGCTCCTGAAGCGGCCGCTGGTGGCGCTGGCACCACGCCCGCTCGCCGAACGGCTCCCCGGCGGTTTCACCTGGAAGCGGCCGGGCTGGATCGCCCTGTCCCTGGTGCTCGGCGCCGCCACGCACGTCGGCTGGGACGCCTTCACCCACGAGCACGACGGGTTCGCCTTCCTGCGGATCCCGCTGGTCACCGGCGTCGACGTCGGACGGCTGATCCAGCTCGTCAGCACGGTCGCCGGGGCCGGGATCCTCGTCTGGTGGCTGGTGCGCTGGTACCGCACGGCGCCCGCCAAACCCGCGCCGCCGTCCACCCGCCACCGCAGGCCGGTGGTGGCGCTGCTCCTCGTCGGAGCGCTGGCCGGCGTGCTGACGAGCGTCCTTCCGTTCCTCGCCCACCACGACCCGATGACCCGCGCCGGCGTGGTCGGCAACACGACCTACCTCGCCGTCACCGGCGCCGGCAGCGGGTTCCTCGCCGCGCTCGTCCTGTACGCGCTGGCCTGGCACGGGCGGTATAGGTCGTTATACACAAAAAGGGCCGCTCCGAAGAGCGGCCCTTCCCGAGCGGATCTCAGACGGTGAAGCCGAGGGCGCGCAGCTGCTCGCGGCCGTCCTCGGTGATCTTCTCCGGGCCCCACGGCGGCATCCAGACCCAGTTGATCCGGAAGTCCTGGACGAGGCCACCGGACGTCAGCGCGGCCGACGTCTGGTCCTCGATGACGTCGGTCAGCGGGCAGGCCGCCGACGTCAGGGTCATGTCGATGGTCGCCGTGTTGTCCTGCTCGACGCGGATGTCGTAGACCAAGCCCAGGTCGACGACGTTGATGCCGAGCTCCGGGTCGACGACGTCGCGCATCGCCTCTTCGACGTCCTCGATCTTGGCGAGGTCGAGGTCCTGCTTCGCGGTGGTCTCGGCGTCGAGGTCGGCGGCGGTGCGCCCCTCACGAGTGGCGGTCTCTTCAGTCATGCGCTCTCAGCTCCACTGGTGGTCCGGGCGACGGCGTCCTTGAAGGCCATCCAGCCGAGGAGGGCGCACTTGACCCGTGCCGGGTACTTGGCGACGCCCGCGAAGGCGATGCCGTCCTCCAGCACTTCCTCGTCCGGTTCGACCTTTCCCTTGCCCTGCATCAGTTCGACGAACGCGTCCATGGTGGTGAACGCTTCCTCGAGGGTGTGCCCCACGACGAGATCCGTCAAGACCGACGTCGACGCCTGGCTGATCGAGCAGCCCTGGCCGTCGTAGGAGACGTCGGCGACCTTCCCGTCGTCGAGCTTGACCCGCAGTGTCACCTCGTCGCCGCAGGTCGGGTTGACCTGGAACGACTCGGCGTCGAACGGGTCACGCAGACCGCGCCCGTGCGGGTTCTTGTAGTGGTCCAGGATGATCTCCTGGTACATGCTTTCCAGGTTCACTGCGCCACCCCGAAGAACTTCTGGGCCTCGCGAACACCCGCTACCAGGGCGTCCACTTCGGACAGCGTGTTGTAGAGGTAGAACGACGCGCGCACGGTCGCCTGCGCGTTGCAGGCCCGGTGCAGCGGCCACGCGCAGTGGTGGCCGACGCGGACGGCGATGCCGAGGCTGTCGAGCACCTGGCCGGCGTCGTGCGGGTGCACGCCGTCGATCACGAACGACACGGTGGCGCCGCGGTCCTTCAGGTCGGTCGGCCCGATGATCCGGACACCCGGGATCGCGCCGATGCCTTCGAGGGCCGCCGCGGCGAGCTCGTGCTCGTGCGCCGCGATGCGGTCCATGCCGACGGCGGAGAGGTAGTCGACGGCCGCGCCGAGGCCGATGGCCTGCGACGTCATCGGGACACCGGCCTCGAACCGCTGCGGCGGCGGCGCGAAGGTGGAGCCCTCCATGCGGACCATCTCGATCATCGACCCGCCGGTGAGGAACGGCGGCATGGCCGACAGCAGCTCGGTGCGTCCATAGAGGACACCGATGCCGGACGGGCCGAGCATCTTGTGGCCGGAGAACACCGCGAAGTCGACACCCAGCGCGTGGAAGTCCACCGGGAAGTGGGGCACCGACTGACAAGCGTCGAGGACAGTCAGCGCGCCGACCGCGCGAGCCTTTTCGACCAGCAGCGACACGGGGTTGACCGTACCGAGCACATTGGACTGGTGCGCGAACGCGACCACCTTGGTGCGCGGCGTGATCAGCTCGTCCACATCGGACAGGTCGAGGCGGCCCTCGGGAGTCACCTTGAACCACTTCAGCGTGGCCCCGGTGCGCTGGCACAGCTGCTGCCAAGGCACGAGGTTCGCGTGGTGCTCCATCTCGGTGATGACGATCTCGTCACCCGGCCCGACCACGAAGCGCGCGGCTTCCGGACCGGCCGTGGCGGCGTTGCTCATCGAGTACGCGACGAGGTTGATGCCCTCGGTCGCGTTCTTGGTGAACACCAGCTCTTCGGGGTCGGCGCCGACGAACTCCGCGATCTTCGCGCGCGCGGACTCGTAGGCGTCGGTGGCCTCTTCGGACAGCTGGTGCGCGCCGCGGTGGACGGCCGCGTTCGACGTGAAGACGTAGTCGCGTTCGGCCTCGAACACCGCGGTCGGCCGTTGGGACGTCGCCCCGGAGTCCAGGTACACCAAGGGTTTCCCGTCGCGGACGGTGCGCGACAGGATGGGGAAGTCGGCCCTGAGGGCCGCCACGTCGAGTGGCAGAGAGCTGGCCGAGGTGGTGGTCATCGGGCCGACTCCTCTCGTTCTCGGTGTAGTACTACGGAAGTCAGAGAGCGGCGGGCTCGGGCTTGCCCACGTACTTGACGTAGCCGTTCTCCTCCAGCTCGTCTGCCAATGCTGTCTGGCCCGACTCGACGATCTTGCCGCCGGCGAAGACGTGCACGAAGTCCGGCGTGATGTGCCGCAGGATCCGCGTGTAGTGCGTGATCAGCATGACGCCGACCTCGCTGGAAGCCTTGTACGCGTTGACACCCTCGGAGACGACGCGCAGCGCGTCGACGTCCAGGCCGGAGTCGGTCTCGTCGAGGATGGCGAACTTCGGCTTGAGCAGCGCCAGCTGCAGGATCTCGTGGCGCTTCTTCTCGCCGCCGGAGAAGCCCTCGTTGACCGAGCGCTCGGCGAACTCCTGCGAGATCTCGAGCTTGCCCATCTCCTCCTTGACCTCCTTGACCCAGTGGCGCAGCTTGGGGGCCTCGCCACGGACCGCGGTGGCCGCGGTGCGGAGGAAGTTGGACATGGAGACGCCGGGGACCTCGACCGGGTACTGCATGGCCAGGAACAGGCCGGCGCGGGCACGCTCGTCGACGCTCATCTCGAGGACGTTCTCGCCGTCGAGCAGCACCTCGCCGGAGGTCACCTGGTACTTCGGGTGACCGGCGATCGCGTAGGACAGGGTGGACTTGCCGGAGCCGTTGGGGCCCATGATCGCGTGGGTCTCGCCCGACTTGATCGTCAGGTTCACGCCCTTGAGGATCTCCTTGGCGCCTTCGTCGGTGTCGACCGAGGCGTGCAGGTCCTTGATTTCCAGGGTAGCCATTTCTTCGTTTCCTAAGTCAGAGAGCGGTCAGGCGCCAACGGCTTCGAGCTCGGCCTCGATCGCGGCTTCGAGGCGCTCGCGCACCTCGGGGACGTCGATCTTCACCAGGATCTCGTGGAAGAACCCGCGCACGACCAGACGGCGAGCGGCTTCTTCGGCGATCCCGCGCGACTGGAGGTAGAACAACTGCTCGTCGTCGAACCTTCCCGTCGCGCTCGCGTGGCCGGCGCCTTCGATCTCGCCGGTCTCGATCTCGAGGTTCGGCACGGAGTCCGCGCGCGCACCCGGCGTGAGCACCAGGTTGCGGTTGAACTCGTAGGTGTCGGTCGACTCGGCCGCGGCGCGGATCAGCACGTCGCCGATCCACACCGTGTGCGCGCCCTCGCCCTGCAGCGCGCCCTTGTAGCCCACGCGCGACTTGCAGTTCGGCACCGCGTGGTCGACGAAGAGGCGGTGCTCCTGGTGCTGGCCGCCGTCGGCGAAGTAGACGCCGAGCATGTCGACGTCGCCGCCCTTGTCGGTGAAGGTCGCCGTCGGCGAGACGCGGACCAGGTCACCGCCCAGGGTGATGACCGTGTGCCGCAGCGCGGCGTCGCGGCCCAGCTTCAGGTGCTGCTCGGAGACGTGCACCGCGTCGTCGGCCCAGTCCTGGACGCTGACCACGGTGACCTTGGCGCCGTCGCCGATGACGAACTCGACGTTGTCGGCGTAGGTGCCGGAGCCGACGTGGTCGAGGACGACGACGGCTTCGGCGAACGCCTCGGCGCGGACCTGCAGGTGCCCGTAGGCCACCTTGTCCACACCCGGGCCGTGGATGCGCAGCACCGACGGCTTGGACGCCTTCGTCTCCTTCGGCACCGTCACGACGGTGGCCTGGGTGAACGAGGAGTACGCCTGGGCGGCGATCCGGTCGCTCGGGATACCCGCGGCGCCCAGCCGCGAGTCGTCGCGGCCGACGGTCTCGATGGTGAGCTCGGGGGCGGCGTCGGCTTCCAGCGTGATCTCGCCGGTGGCGACCGCGGACCCGTCGTGCAGGCCACGCAGCCGCTTCATCGGCGTGAAGCGCCAGTTCTCCTCACGGCCGCCCGGAACCTCGAAGGCCTCGACGTCGTAGGAGGTGAAGCGCTCCGCGCGGGACGCGGCCGGGATGACCGCGCCCTCGCGAAGCGACTCCGAAACGTTGTTCTCGGTAACCGACATGACTAGCCGACGGACCCTTCCATCTGGAGCTCGATCAGGCGGTTCAGCTCGAGCGCGTACTCCATCGGCAGCTCACGCGCGATCGGCTCGACGAACCCGCGCACGATCATCGCCATCGCCTCGGCCTCGTCGAGGCCGCGCGACATCAGGTAGAACAGCTGCTCTTCGCTGACCTTGGACACCGTGGCCTCGTGGCCCATGGACACCTCGTCGTTGCGGATGTCCACGTACGGGTAGGTGTCCGAGCGCGAGATCGTGTCGACCAGCAGGGCGTCGCAGACCACGCTGGAGCGCGAGTGGTGCGCCCGCTTCGCCACGCGGACCAGGCCGCGGTAGGAGGTGCGGCCGCCGCCGCGCGCCACCGACTTCGACACGATCGTCGAGGAGGTGTACGGCGCGAGGTGCTCCATCTTGGCGCCCGCGTCCTGGTGCTGGCCCTCGCCCGCGAACGCGACCGAGAGGACCTCACCCTTGGCGTGCTCGCCCATGAGGAAGACCGACGGGTACTTCATGGTCACCTTGGAACCGATGTTGCCGTCGATCCATTCCATGGTCGCGCCCTCTTCGCACTTGGCGCGCTTGGTGACCAGGTTGTAGACGTTGTTCGACCAGTTCTGGATGGTCGTGTAGCGGCAGCGGGCGCCCTTCTTGACGATGATCTCCACGACCGCCGAGTGCAGCGAGTCGGACTGGTAGATCGGCGCCGTGCAACCCTCGACGTAGTGCACGTACGCACCTTCGTCGACGATGATCAGGGTGCGCTCGAACTGGCCCATGTTCTCGGTGTTGATCCGGAAGTAGGCCTGCAGCGGGATGTCCACGTGCACGCCCTTCGGCACGTAGATGAACGAGCCGCCGGACCAGACCGCCGTGTTCAGCGCGGAGAACTTGTTGTCGCCGGCCGGGATGACCGAGCCGAAGTACTCCTCGAACAGCTCCGGCTGCTCCTTGAGCGCCGTGTCCGTGTCCAGGAAGAGCACGCCCTGCTTCTCGAGGTCCTCGCGGATCGAGTGGTAGACGACCTCGGACTCGTACTGGGCGGCGACACCGGCGACGAGGCGCTGCTTCTCCGCCTCGGGGATGCCGAGCTTGTCGTACGTGTTCTTGATGTCCTCGGGCAGGTCTTCCCAGCTCGCAGCCTGCTTCTCGCTGGAGCGGACGAAGTACTTGATGTTGTCGAAGTCGATCCCGGAGAGGTCGGCCCCCCAGTTGGGCATGGGCTTCTTCTCGAAGAGCTTGAGCGCCTTCAGTCGCGCTTCGCGCATCCACTCCGGCTCGGACTTCTTCCCGGAGATGTCGGTGACGACATCCTCGTTCAGCCCGCGACGGGCGCTGGCGCCCGCCTCGTCGGAGTCGGCCCAGCCGAACGCGTACTTGCCAAGGGACTCGATGGTCTCTTCCTGGCTCAGTGGCGCGGTGGTGGGAGTGCGCTGCTCGGCAGCGGCAGTCATGCGGGTTTCCCTCCATTCGGGATCCGTGCTTCGCGCCCAGAGGGCACCGTGCTTCCCGGCTCGGGATGGGCCGGGTTACCCGTCGTGACGGGCACGTGCGTGGTGCACGCGGAGTCACCGCGTGCGATGGTCGCCAGCCGCTGGACGTGGGTGCCCAGCAGCTTCGCGAACGCCTCCGTCTCGGCCTCGCACAGCTGCGGGAACTCCGCGGCCACGTGGGCGACCGGACAGTGGTGCTGACAGAGCTGCGCTCCGACCGTCTGGCCCGGTGCCGGAGCACCGACCTGACGGGTCGACGCAGCGTAGCCCTCCCTGGTCAGAGCGGTCGCCAGGGCCTCCGCGCGTGCCGCCGGATCACTCGATCCAGTGATCGCCGGGCGGTGGGGCTCGACCAGCGAGGCGACGCGGCGCTCGGCGAAGGCGCGTACGGCGTCTTCACCGGCGTGCTCGGCGAGGAAACGGATGGCGGAGACGGCCAGGTCGTCGTAGGCGTGCCCGAAGCGGGCGCGGCCGGACTCGGTCAGCAGGAAGAGCTTGGCCGGACGGCCCCGGCCGCGGGGGCCACGCCGGGGCGCGTCCCTCGTCTCGGCTTCGCCATCCGAAAGAAGCGCGTCGAGGTGCCGGCGGACGGCGGCCGGGCTGATCCCGAGCTGCTCCGCGACCACTACAGCGGTCATGGGACCCTGTTCCAGGAGCAGCCGCGCGACCTCGTGCCGGGTCTTGCCCTCGGCGCTGACCTGCGACGGAACGTGCGGGAGTGCGGCGCGGGGCATGTCGCCGCCCGCCTGCTCACCCGCCTCCGTCTTTTTCACAACACAAGTGTGTCTTATTTCCCGGCGGTCGGCAAAGGCGGGGTGCCGGGCAGTGACCCGACTCACTCCGGGGCGGACCGATACCCTGCACGCGTGGCTGTGGGTGAACATCCTGCGCGGCAGGAGCGGGAAACGGACGTGCGCACCGAGGGTGCCCACGCGGTGACGCTTTCGCCCATCCGCCCGCTGGAGCCGCTCCCCCTCGAAGCCGACGAGCAGCGCGGGCTGAACGTCGTCCGCCGGTTCGGCACGGTCGGCTCGCTCTTCCTCGCCCTCGGCTCGCTCGGCGCCGGCGCCGCCCCGGTGATCAACCCGGTGCAGGAGATCCCGGTGCTGCGGCTGTTCACCCGCATCCCGACGGTGTCGCTGGCCATCGCCATCTCCGGCATGGGCATCCTGGTGCTGAGCTGGCTGATGCTCGGCAAGTTCGCCCGGCCCGACCGCGCCCGGCTCGCGTCGCAGGGCCAGCTGGCACGCACCATCGCGCTCTGGGTGCTGCCGCTGCTGGTCATCCCGCCACTGTTCTCCCGCGACGTCTACAGCTACCTCGCGCAGAGCGAGATCGTGCACCGCGGCATGGACCCGTACGTCCTCGGCCCGGCGCAGGCGCTCGGCGTCGCCGACCCCTACACCGCGGGCGTGTCGAACATGTGGCGCGAGACACCGGCGCCGTACGGGCCGCTGGTCCTGCGCCTCGGCGGCTGGCTCGCCCCGCTCGCCGGCAACAGCATCGCGGTCGGCGTGCTGCTGCAGCGCGTGCTCGCGCTCGCGGGTGTGGTGCTCATCGTCTGGGCCCTGCCGCGGCTGGCCCGCCGGTTCGGCGTCCAGCCCGCGACCGCGCTGTGGCTCGGCGCCCTGAACCCGCTGCTGATCTTCCACTTCGTCGCCGGCGCCCACAACGACGCGCTCGCCGTCGGCCTGATGCTCGCCGGGCTGGAGGTGGGCATCAGGCGGCTGCCGATCCGGGTGAAGGGCGACACACCCCCGCCACTGGCGCGGGGCGAGCTCCTCTACATCGGGCTGGGCGTGGCGATCATCACCCTCGGCGTCGCGGTGAAGGTGCCCGCGGTGTTCGCGCTGCCGTTCTTCGCGGTGATGGTCGCGCGCCGCTGGCACGGCCGGCTGAAGGACCTGTTCCTGGCCGGGGCGCCGATGGCGGCGTGGTTCGGCGTGGTGCTGGCCGCCGTCTGCTTCGGCTCCGGGCTCGGCTTCGGCTGGGTCGGCGCGACGTTCAACACACCCGGCCTCGTCCGCGCGTGGATCTCCCCCACCGCCGAGCTGGCCAACCTCTCCGGTGTCCTCGGCATCGCGCTCGGGCTGGGCAACCACACCAACGCCCTGGTGCCGATCCTCGGCGCGCTGGGCTACCTCGTCGCCGTCGCCATCACCGTCAAGTTCCTCTGGGACAGCTTCAAGTGGCGCTACCGGCCCATCATCGGGCTCGGCGTCTCCCTGGGCGCGGTGATGATCCTGCAGATCAACCTGCAGCCCTGGTACGTGCTGTGGGCGGTGATCCCGCTCGCCGCGGCCGCCGGGACGTCCCGGTTCCGGGTGGCCGCGACGGTGCTGTCCGCGGCCCTGCCGTTCCTGCTGCCGCCGACCGGCAGCACCTTCGACGGCCGGCCGTACGTGCTGCCGTTCGCCTACGTCGCGGCGATCGTCGTGTGCGGCGCGGGAATGCTGATCGTGCGGCGGCTGGCTCCCGTGTTGCTGTCCAGGCCGTCCCCGCGGCTGCCCGCGCATGCCGACGCCGTATCGTGACCCGATGTGAGTGCCCCCGCCGTCGAGATCACCGGGCTGGTGAAAAGCTACGGCTCCACCCGCGCGGTCGACGGTCTCGACCTGCGGATGGAGCGCGGCAGCCTGCTCGCCCTGCTCGGCCCGAACGGGGCCGGCAAGACCACCACCGTCGAGGTCTGCGAAGGCTTCCGGCGGCCTGACGGCGGCACCGTCCGCGTGCTCGGCCTCGACCCCGTGCGGCAGTCGGCCGACCTGCGCCCCCGCGTCGGGATCATGCCCCAGGGCGGCGGCGCGTACCCGGGTGTGCGGGCCGACGAGATGCTCCGCCTGGTCGCCTCCTGCGCCGCGTCCCCGCTCGACCCGGCCTGGCTGCTGGACGTCCTCGGGCTGGCCTCGGTGCGGCGGACGCCGTTCAAGCGCCTCTCCGGCGGGCAGCAGCAGCGGCTTTCCCTGGCCTGCGCGCTGATCGGGCGCCCGGAGCTGGTGTTCCTCGACGAGCCGACGGCGGGCATGGACCCGCAGGCCCGCCGGCTGGTCTGGGACCTGCTGGGCGCGCTGCGCGCCGACGGCGTCTCGGTGCTGCTGACCACGCACCTGATGGAGGAGGCCGAGGCGCTGGCCGACACGGTGGTGATCGTCGACCACGGCAAGGTCGTCGTCTCTGGCGCGCCCCAGTCGCTGACCATGGACGAAACCGGCGCGGCCGGGCTGCGCTTCAAGGCCCGCACGCGGCTGGACACCGAGCTGCTGACCGCGGCGCTGCCGGAGGGTTACGCCGTGCGCGAGTCGGCGCCGGGCACCTACGTGGTGGTCGGCTCGGTCGACCCGCAGGTCGTGTCGACGGTGACCGCGTGGTGCGCGCAGCAGGGTGTCCTGCCCGAAGAGCTGCAGGTCGGCAAGCGGACGCTCGAAGAGGTCTTCCTCGAGCTGACCGGACGGGAGCTGCGCGCGTGACCTTTCCGGCCGGCACGTTCACCCCGGCGCCCGGGCGCGGCTCGCTCGGCCGCATGCTGCGCACGCACGCGCGGATCGAAGCGAGCCTGACCCTGCGCCACGGCGAGCAGGTGCTGCTGACCCTGCTCATCCCCCTGGCGTTGCTGATCGGCCTGTCCCTCTTGGACATCCTGCCCGCGGCCCAGCTCGGCTCGGCGTCCAAAGTGGACTGGATCACCCCGCGCATCCTGGCGCTGGCGGTGATGTCCTCGGCGTTCACCGGCCAGGCGATCGCCCTGGGCTTCGACCGGCGCTACGGCGTGCTGAAGCGCCTCTCGGCGACGGCGCTGCCCCGGTGGCTGCTGGTGGCGGGCCGGGTGGCGGCGGCGCTGGTGGTCGTGGCCCTGCAGTCGGTGATCATCGGCGTGGTGGCGGCGTTCCTCGGCTGGTCGCCTTCGCCGGCCGGGCTGGCTTCGGCGATCCTGCTGCTGGTGCTGGGAACGTTGGCGTTCGGAGCGCTCGGCGTGCTGCTCGGCGGCGCCCTGCGCGCGGAAGCCGTGCTGGCGCTGGCGAACGTCGTCTGGTTCGTCCTGCTGCTGGCGGGCGGCATCCTGCTCGCGCCTTCTGCGCTGCCTTCCGGGCTCGCGGTGGTGGTCGAGCTGCTGCCGTCGGGAGCGCTGGCCGAGGGCATGCGGGCGGCGCTGGTCGACGGCGCGTTCGCGCCCGGGCCGATGGCGGTCCTGGTGGTGTGGGCGGTTCTCGCCGGAGCACTGGCTTCCCGCACGACGAAGCTCACCTGACCCGGCTCTGGTCCCCGGGCAGCCCGGCCGCGGCGCCGGCCCACGGGCTCGGTCGAACCCAGGAGTGCCGCGCGGCTGAGCCGCTGAAGGAGAGCCCGCCGGTGGGCCGGGCGACCGACCGAGACCGCGGCCGTCTGCTGGGCGATCTCGGACCACGAGGTGACCGGCCCGATGGGCCGCGCCTGACCTTCGGTGCCGGTCATCGATGACCTAGGTCCCTTGCGCCGGCCACGCCGTTCTGGACGCCGGGACCTGCCGAAAGCCGCTTTTCCGCGCGCTCTACCATCGGTGTCGTGCCGTTCACCAGCCTCGTCGCCCGCCTGCCGTTTCCCTCCGCCGCCGTGCAGCGGGCCGTCGGGATCGCCGCGGTGCTCGCGCAGGCGCTGATCGGCGTCACCGGCTCCGTCGTGCGCGTCACCGGGTCCGGCCTCGGCTGCCCGACCTGGCCGCAGTGCGTCGCCGGCAGCCTCGTGCCGGTGAACCACCCCGGCGTCCACGCGCTCAACCAGTGGATCGAGTTCGGCAACCGGATGCTGACGGGGGTGGTCATCGCCGTCGCCGCGATCGCCGTCCTCACCGCGTGGCGGGTCCAGATCGACCACCCGTCCCGCAAGCGCCTGGTGAAGCTCGCCTGGACGATGCCCGGCGGCGTGGTGCTGCAGGCCGTCGTCGGCGGCATGACCGTGCTCGCGAAGCTCGAGTGGTGGACCGTCGCGATCCACTTCCTCGCCACCACTCCCCTGGTCTGGCTGGCCGTCCTGCTGCTGCGCGCGTTCCGCGAAGGCGACGAACCCGCCCGGTCGCTGGTCCCGCCGTCCGGGCGCAAGCTGCTGGTCGCGCTCGCCGTGGTCATGTGGCTCGTGCTCGCGGCCGGCACCACCGTCACCGGCGCGGGCCCGCACAGCGGTGACATCAACACCCACCGCCTCGCCGTCCCGGTCGAGTCGCTCGCCCAGGTCCACGGCGGGCTGCTGGTGCTGTACCTGCTGCTGCTCGCGGTGTTCGGCCTGCAGCTGATGCGCGTCAACGCGCCGAAGAGCCTTTGGCAGCGCTACACCTGGGTCTGGGTGGTCGCCGTCGCGCAGGGCGGGCTGGGTTCGCTGCAGTACGCGCTGGGCGTGCCCGAGGCGATGGTCTCCTTCCACGTCCTCGGCGCGATGGCGGTCATCGTCGCGACGGCGACCCTGTGGACCGGCAGCCGCGACCGCGGCCCGGTCGTCTCGCTGACGGCCGCGCCGAAGCAACCGGAACTCGCCACCACCTGAGCAACCGTCGGCCACGCCGTCGTAACTCGCTACCGCTACGGTCTCGGCCATGACCTCGCGCGCCGCCCCCAAGCCGCTGATCTCCCACCGCCGCGGCACCGGCGAGATGATCGTGCTGAAGACGTTCCTCCTGGTGCCGTTCGTGGCACTGCTCGTCGCGGTCCCGCTGGTCTGGGGCTGGGGCATGAGCTGGGTCGACCTGATCCTCGCCGCGGTGTTCTACGTGTTCGCAACGCTCGGGGTGACCGTCGGCTACCACCGCTACTTCACCCACGGCGCGTTCAAGGCGAACCGGCCGCTGCGGATCGTGCTGGCCGTCGCGGGCAGCATGGCGGTGCAGGGCTCGGTGATCTTCTGGGTGGCCAGCCACCGCCGGCACCACGCGTTCGCCGACCGCGAGGGCGACCCGCACTCCCCGTGGCTGTTCGGCACCTCGCCCTCGGCGCTGCTGCGCGGCTTCTGGCACGCGCACATGGGGTGGATGTTCGGCCGCGAGGTGACCAACGCCGACCGGTTCGCGCCGGACCTGGTGGCGGACGCGGATCTGCGGGTGGTGAACCGCTACTTCTGGCTGTGGATCACGCTGAGCCTGGCCCTCCCGGCGGTCCTGGGCGGCCTGCTGTCGTGGTCGTGGTGGGGCGTCGTGACGGCGTTCTTCTGGGCCGGCCTGGTGCGGATCGCGTTCCTGCACCACGTGTCGTGGTCGGTCAACTCGATCTGCCACCTGATCGGCGAGCGCCCGTTCGCCAGCCGCGACAAGGCGGCGAACTTCTGGCCGCTGGCGATCCTGTCGATGGGCGAGTCCTGGCACAACTCGCACCACGCGGACCCGACCTGCGCGCGCCACGGGGTGCTGCGGGGCCAGGTGGACGTCTCGGCGCGGGTGATCCGGACCTTCGAGCAGCTGGGCTGGGCCAGCGACGTGCGGTGGCCCCGAGCGGACCGGCTGGCCGCGAAGCGCGCCTGAGCTTCCGCCCAGTGGAAACGCGGCTGGCCGATTCGCCGCGCTTGAACTGAGCTGGGCGCGCCTGAACCGCGAGAGCCCGTGGAGTCCCGATGACCGCACCCACCCTGCTGCTCGTCCACGGCGCCTGGCACGGCTCCTGGTGCTGGGAGCCCGTCCGGACGCGGCTGGCCGCCCACGAGTTTCCCGTGGTGACCGTCGACCTGCCCAGCGTCGCGCCGCCGGCCGGGCGGCCCGGGCTGCACGACGACGCCCGCGCGGTGCGCGAAGCCCTCGACACGATCGACGGGCCCGTGGTCGTCGTCGCCCACTCCTACGGCGGGGCGCCGGTGAGCGAAGGCGCGGCGGGCGCGTCCCAGGTCACGCACCTCGTCTACGTCACGGCTTTCCAGCTCGACGAGGGTGAGTCGCTCCTCGGCACGGTAGGCGGGCAGCCGCCGTCGTGGTGGAAGGTCGACGGTGACCTCTTCAGCCCGTTGACACCGCAGGAGATCTTCTTCGGCGACGTCGATCCGGAGGTCGCCGCGGACGCCGTCGCCCGGCTGCGGCCGCAGAGCTACGCGGTCGCCCGCGAGACGCTCACGGCGGCCGCGTGGAAGACGGTGCCCAGCACGTACGTCGTGTGCGAAGACGACAACGCCATTCCCGTGTTCGCCCAGGAAGCCATGGCGCGGCGGGCCGGGCACGTCGAGCGGCTGCCGTCGTCGCACTCGCCGTTCCTGTCGCATCCGGCGGAGCTGACGGCGATCATCGAGGCCGCCGCCGGTTAGGCCAGCTGCTGCCGCACCGCCGAGGCGAACCGCGTCGCGGCCGCCGGGTCGGTCTGGCGGAAGCCCAGCGACGGCTCGGTCAGCTCCAGCTCCAGCAGCAACGGCTTGCCGTCCGCGCCGCGGACCAGGTCCACCCGGGCGTACAGCAGCTCCGCCCGCAGGACCCCCAGCAGGCCCGACGCCGCGTCCAGCACGTCCTCGGCCAGCGCCACGGCGTCCGCCGGGGGCTCGGCCGCCGCCAGCTTCTCCGACAGGTACAGCCCCGACTCGTCCATTGTGGACCCGAGCATCGCGCCCTTGGTGAACGCGTGGGAGTAGATGCCGCCGAAGTAGGACAGGGCCAGCTCGCCCTCGGTGTCCACACTGGACTGGTACGGCTGGACCAGCGCCGTGTGCCCCTCGGCGTGCAGTGCCGCCACGTGCTCGGCCGCGTCGGCGCCGGCGTCGAACCGTGCCGCTCCGCGGGAACCCGCGCCGACCGACGGCTTGACCACGTACGCCGACTTCGGGAACTTCACCGGTTCGCCCGGGCCGACCAGGGTGGTCGGGACGACCGCCACCCCGGCGTCCAGCAGCTCCGCCAGGTACGACTTGTCGGTGTTCCAGCGCACCACTGGGGCCGCGTTGAGGAGCGCGGGCACCGACTCGCACCACGACAGGAACTCCGCGCGGCGGGAGGCGTAGTCCCAGGTCGCACGCAGGATCACGGCGTCGGCGGAGGCGAAGTCGGCACCGGAGTCCCAGGCCGCCCACGAAACGTCGAAGCCCAGAGAGGTCAGGGCGGGCACCACGGCGTCGTCGTCGCCGTCGCCGGACGGCAGCTCCGCGCAGCCGACCAGGATCGCGGTGCGGCTCACCGGCCGGCCATCTTGCGGCGGTGCTCCGGGCCGATCTTCGTGGCCTGCACGGTCTCGGCGTCCCACGACGCCGCTTCGAGGTCCTCGACCGCCTCGACCAGCGCCTCGCCGGTCGCCACCGACGCCACCACGACGTCGCCGAGCGCGCCGTCCGCGCCGACCAGCACGACCCGGGCCCCGGCCCGGCCGATGTTCTCGACCACCGCGCGGGACGGCTTGCCGTGCGCCTTCACGAACTTGCGCGCCGCGCCCAGCTGAGCGCCGGACGGCGGGGCGACGGTCTCAGAAGTTTCCTCAGCCACGTCCCGAACCATAACCAACCCGCGGCCGGAACGCGGAACAGCGTGGCGTCGGCCATAGTTGTGCCCGGTAGAACCGACTCGAGGAGGACCCATGCCCACCGCAGTGCAGGTGACGAAGACCGGCGGCCCGGAGGTGCTCACCACGGCCGATGTGGACGTCCCGGCGCCGCAGGCCGGCGAGCTGCTGGTCGACGTCGCCGCCGCCGGGGTGAACTACATCGACACCTACCAGCGCCAGGGCATCTACCCGATCGACCTGCCGTTCGTGCTCGGCCTCGAGGGCGCGGGCACGGTCGTCGAAGCCGGCGCCGGCAGCGGCTTCGCCCCCGGCGACCGCGTCGCCTGGCAAGGCTCGCTCGGCAGCTACGCGGCCCGCAAGATCGTGCCGGCCGCCATCGCCGTCAAGGTTCCCGAAGCCGTCTCCCTGGAGACCGCCGCCGCCACGATGCTGCAGGGCATGACCGCGCACTACCTGGTCGCGTCGACGTTCGAGGTCAAGCCGGGCCACGACGTGCTGGTGCACGCGGCCGCGGGCGGGGTCGGGCTGCTGCTCGTCCAGCTGGCGAAGGCGCGCGGCGCCCGCGTGATCGGCACCGTGTCGACCGAGGAGAAGGAGAAGCTCGCCCGCGAGGCCGGCGCCGACGAGGTCATCCGCTACGACCGCGACGACTTCACGAAGCTCACCCGCGACCTGACCGGCGGCGCCGGGGTCGACGTCGTCTACGACGGGGTCGGCAAGGACACGTTCGACGGCAGCCTCGCCAGCCTCAAGGTCCGCGGCCTGCTCGCCCTGTTCGGCGCGTCCAGCGGCCCGGTGCCCCCGGTCGACCCGCAGCGCCTCAACTCCGGCGGCTCCCTCTACCTGACCCGTCCGACGTCCGCGCACTACACGCGCAGCCGCGACGAGATCGACTGGCGGTCGAAGGAGCTGTTCGACGCCGTCGTGGCCGGCGACCTCACCATCCGGATCGGCGGCAAGTACCCGCTCGCCGACGCCCGGAAGGCGCACGAAGACCTTCAGGGCCGCCGGACGACGGGCAAGCTGCTGCTCATTCCCTGACCCGAGCGCCCCAAGGCGGCCTTGGGTGCGTCCAACGCACCGAAGGCCACCTTGGGGCGGGTGGGGACTCAGCCCTTGTCGGTCGGCACCGCGACGGCGTCGGTGACGAAGACGAGCGTCTCGTTGGGCTTGATGCCCTGGCCGCCCTGGCCGTACCCGAGGTCCGGCGGGATGATCAGCAGGCGGCGGCCGCCCTGCTTGATGCCGACCAGGCCCTGGTCCCAGCCCGGGATCACCATGCCGGCGCCCAGCTGCAGGTCGAACGGCTCACCGCGGTCGAACGAGCTGTCCAGCTTCTGCTTGTCCGACCAGGTCACCAGCGAGTAGTTCATCTTCAGGTTCTGGCCGGCCTTCGCGCCGTTGCCGGTGCCCTCGGACAGGTCCTTCGTGATCAGCTTCTTCGGCGGGTCGCAGGTGTCGGGAATGGTGATCGTCGGCGCTTCGCCGAACTTCCCCGTCGTCTTGACGTCGTCCGCGGTGCACTCACGGCCCTTGCTCTGGGTCGCCTGAGCGGCGTCCGACGACGGGACCGGCGGGCCCGCGGGGGCGGCCGTCTCGGTCTTGGCGTCCTGGCCACACGCGGCCAGCGACAGCGCCGCCGCGGCGACGACCACGATCTTCCCGATTTTCTGCATGCCGGGCACCCTAGCGAAGCACGGAGAGTGCCGGTACTTCGTCACCGGTCCGGACCACACCGAGTCGCCGGGTCGCCCGCGTCAGGGCCACGTACAGGTCGTTGAGCCCGCGCGGCGAGCCCGCCACGACCTCGTCCGGCGCGACGAGCACCACCGAGTCGAACTCCAGGCCCTTCGACCGCTCGACGGTCAGCACGCTCAGCCGTTCGTCCCGGTCGGCGAGCCACGCCGAAACCTGCTCGAGACGCCCGGACGGCACCAGCACCGCCACCGTGCCACCGTCCACTTCGGACAGCTCGTGGGTCACCAGCTCCGGCAGCGCGTGCTCGAGGGAAGCCGGGTTCGCCGACCACGGCGGCACTCCCGTCTCCCGCACCGACGACGGCGCCGACAAGGCGGGGTCCACCTCGGCCAGCACCCGGGCCGCGACCGCCATGATCTCGGCGGGCGTGCGGTAGTTCACGGTCAGCTGCTCCAGCCGCCACCGGTCCGCGACGTACGGCGAGAGCACCTCGTCCCACGACCGCGCGCCCCCGGCCGCGCCGGTCTGCGCGACGTCGCCGACCAGCGTCATCGACCGGTTCGGCGAGCGGCGCATCAGCAGCCGCCAGTCCATCGCCGAGAGCTCCTGGGCCTCGTCGACGATCACGTGCCCGAACGTCCAGGTCCGGTCCTGCGCCGCGCGCTGGGCCGCGGTCAGCTCGCTGCGCGCGACCTGGCGCTCGGCGAACAGCTCGGCGTCGAGGACGTCGGAGACGCGCAGCAGCTCCTCGTCGATGATCTCTTCGTCCTGTTCGAGGATGTCGAGAACACCTTCGGCGTACGCGCGGTCTTCGCGCTCACGGCGTTTGCGCTCGACGCGGGCCTCGGTGTCGTCGACGCCGATCAGCTCGGCCAGCTCGTCGAGCAGCGGCACGTCCGCGGGGGTCCACTTCGTGTCGCGGCCGCTCTCCAGCAGCGCGCGCTCGTCGGCGGACAGCAGCTTCCCGGCGGCGCTCGTGAGGCGTTCGCGGTCGGCGAACAGGTCGTCGAGCACCCCTTCGGGGGTCAGCACCGGCCACAGCTCGTTCACCGCCTTCGCAACGTTCTCGTCCGCGGCCAGCTCGGCGCGGATGTCCTGGAGATCCTGGCCGTCGAGCAGGTCGTCCCCGAGCTTCCGCGCGGCCTGGCGGGTCAGCGCGTCGAGGACGTCGGAGACGAACAGGCGGCGCGCCGGGTTGTGCGGGCGGCGCGACCGGCGGGCGCGGGTGCGGGCGTCGGCGCACGTCTTGCGGTCGAGCCGCAGGACGTCGTGCTCGTACTCGATCTCCACCACCGGCTCGGGCACCCGCTGGCGGTCGCGGACGGCGTTCGCGAGCACATCGGCCATGATCAGCCGGCCCTTGACCTCGGCCGTCTCGCGCCCTTCGACGCCGTCGGCGTCCAGGCCCGGGTAGAGCTGCCCGACCGTGGCGAGCAGCACACCGGTCTCGCCGAGCGACGGCAGCACCTGGCCGATGTAGCGCAGGAAGGTGCTGTTGGGCCCGACGACGAGCACGCCGCGCGTGGTGAGCTGCCGGCGGTGGGTGTAGAGCAGGTAGGCCGCGCGGTGCAGCGCGACCGCGGTCTTGCCGGTGCCCGGCCCGCCCTGCACGACCATGACCCCGCCCAGCGGCGCGCGGATGATCCGGTCCTGCTCGGCCTGGATGGTCGCGACGATGTCGCTCATCTCACCCGTGCGCCGCTGTTCGAGCGCGGCCAGCAGCGCGGCCTCGCCGGCCAGGCCGAGGTCCTGGCCCTGGTCGGCGGCGGTGAGGTCGAGGATCTCGTCGTCGAAGCCGGTGACCTTGCGGGTCAGCGACCGCAGGTGCCGTCGCCGGCGCACCCCGTCGGGTGACGCCGCGGTGGCGAGGTAGAACGGCCGCGCGACCGGCGCCCGCCAGTCGACGAGCAGCGGCTTGTAGTCGTCGTCTTCGTCGAACAGCCCGAGCCGGCCGATGTAGGTGGTTTCCTCGGCGCTGCCCGGGACGAAGTCGAGCCGGCCGAAGGCCAGCCCCTGCTCGACGGAGCCGAGCTGGGCCAACCGGTCGGTGTAGAGGGTCGTGGCGACGTCGCGCTCGGTGCGGGCCTGCGGCGTCCCGCCGGTCTGGCGCAGCGTCTCGTCGAGGCGGCGCTGGGCGTCGACGCGCTCGGCGTCGAGCTTCGCGTAGAGGGTGGTGACGTACGCCTGCTCGCGCGCGAGCTCGGCGGAGAAGTCGTCCGAAGACAAAGATCCTGCTTTCGCCTCAAGGAAAAGAGCCAGCCAAGTTTAACGGCGCACGCCGCGCGATCATTCCGGCGCGAGGTCGCAGTACGGGGAGACCTCGCTGCCGGGAGCGAGGGTGGCCGGCAGCTCCTTCTCCCCCACCGCGCACGACACGCCCGCCGCCGGCAGCTGCTCGCCGCCGGTGATGCGGCCGGCCGCGTCGCGGTGGAGCACCGCGGCTCCGCGGCTGGTCAGCGCCCGGCAGTTCGCCGAGTGGTAGCGGACCCCGCCGGGGACGACGGTCGCGGTCACCGGGGTGAAGCCGCCGAGAGACTCCGGGGGCAGCCAGGTTGCCGGGCCCGGCTCGGGCCGGTCCAGGGCGATGCCGATCCGCTCCCCCGGCAGCAGCAGCGGCACCTCGACCGTCCGGGCCCCCGAGGTCACCGGGATCCGGTAGGCGGCCAGGGTGCTCGTGTTCTCCAGCACAGCCGCGCCCGGTCCCTGCTCGGCGACCCTCACGACGCCGCCGTCCGGGGCCGGGCCGGGAACCGCCGTGATCCGCGTGGGTACGGCGCAACCGCTGCCGAGGAGCGCGTTCGTGTCGAGCGACACCTTTCCGCGGCCGAGGAACGCCAAGAGGCCGAGGACCACGACGGCGGCCAGCACCGCCAGGATCCGGTCCTTGCCGAGCCGGGGAATCACGGCCGGTCCGGGCTGGACACCTTGTACACGTCACCCGCGGTGCCGTAGTAGGACCCGGCGACGACGTAGACCGTGGTCCGCGAGTCCGGCTGCCAGTACGCGCGCATCTCGTCCGGCTCCAGCGGGTACGGCACCTCCGCCAGTGGGACGCCCCGTTCGGTGAGCAGTGCCCTGACCTCGTCGAACGTCACCGGACCGGCGAACGGGCCGTAGCGCTCGCGGATCAGGGGGTTGACCAGCTCGGGATCGCCGTACCGGAGGCGGTGGGCCTGGACCGAGAAGTGCGTCCCGGCCCACGGCTGACCGGGATCGGAGCGCTGCCAGAAGAACTCGACCATGCCGTGGTCGCGGCCCAGCGAGTAGTCCGAGGGGTTGTCGCCGTAGTCGTCACCGAACACATGCGCCACCTGTTCGGGTGACCAGGTGGAGTCGGCCCCGAGCACGGTGCCCGACTCGATGACGTCGGCGAAGAACCCCGCCGGGCTCAGAACGGGAGGCCGAGGGTCGGCAGGCCGATCGCCGAGTCGACGGCCAGCGCGACGAACACGATCATCAGGTAGGTGTTCGACCGGTGGAACAGCGCCATCGGCTTAGTCTCTTCCCCGCGCCGGACCGCCGCCTGCAGGCTGTGCGCGTAGAAGAGGAACCAGCCGCCCGCCAGGATGGCGAACGTGCCGTACAGCCACGACGTCACCGGGAGCAGCAGCAGCGTCCAGGCCACCATCACCCACGAGTAGATGACGATCTGCCGCGCGACGTGCTGCGCGGTGGCCACGACCGGGAGCATCGGGACGCCCGCGCGCTCGTAGTCGTCGCGGTACTTCATGCCCAGCGCCCACGTGTGCGGCGGCGTCCAGAAGAAGATGACGCCGAACATCACGAACGCCGGCCACTGCACGGTGCCGGTGACCGCGGCCCAGCCGATGACGACCGGCATGCAGCCCGCCGCACCGCCCCAGACCACGTTCTGCGACGTGCGCCGCTTGAGGCCGAGCGTGTAGACGAAGATGTAGAACAGGATCGTCGCGACCGCGAGGATCGCGGACAGCAGGTTCACCGTGAAATAGAGCACGGCGGCCGAGGCGACGCCCATCACCAGGCCGAAGATCAGCGCGCCGCGCCGCGGCACCGAGTCCTTCACCAGCGGCCGGCGCTTCGTGCGGTTCATCACCTTGTCGATGTCCGCGTCGATCACGCAGTTGAGCGCGTTCGCGCTGCCCGCGGCCATCGTCCCGCCGACCAGCGTGGCGAGGACCAGCCACGGCGAGGGGATCTGACGGCCGGCGAGGAACATCGCCGGGATGGTGGTCACCAGCAGGAGCTCGATCACCCGCGGCTTCGCCAGTGCGGCGTAGGCGCCGACGACCTGGCGGATGCTTCGCCGGTCACCGTGCGGTCGTTCACCGGTCGGGTGCACGGCGCTGGTGTCGTCACTGCGTCCGTGCGCAGCGTTCACCAACGACATTTCACTCCCTGCGTCAGGTTCGGGGTGGGCCCGCTGCCGGAGGCGTGTGGTGCCGCTGAAACCGCCGGTGTGAACCCTCGAACGATGTTAGACGTGGTGAATCCCGTGGGTGATCGCGGGTCTGGAACGGGTCCAAGCACTAGGCTGGCCGCGACGGGCCGCGATTGCCCCTGCGCACGGCCGCGAGCAGGAATATCGTCCCTTCGGGATCGATTGAGATAGAGGTCCGTGCGCACGGGTAACCGGAACGAGGAAGACCAGCCGCAACCATCATGACCGGGAGTTGGAGTTCAGTGTCCGAAACCGCCCCTACCAGCGAGAACAACCCACTCCTCCGGCGTAACGTCCCCGCCGACTGGACCGACACCGACACCCGCGCCGTGGACACCGTCCGGGTGCTCGCCGCGGACGCGGTCGAGAACTGTGGCAGCGGCCACCCCGGCACCGCGATGAGCCTGGCGCCGCTGGCCTACACGCTGTTCCAGCGCACCCTGCGGCACGACCCGAACGACCAGCACTGGCCGGGCCGTGACCGGTTCGTCCTGTCGGCCGGGCACTCGAGCCTGACGCTCTACATCCAGCTGTACCTCGCCGGCTACGGCCTCGAGCTCGAGGACCTCAAGCAGCTGCGCAAGTGGGGCTCGAAGACCCCGGGGCACCCGGAGTACCGCCACACCGACGGTGTCGAGACCACCACCGGCCCGCTGGGGCAGGGCCTGGCGAACGCCGTGGGCATGGCGATGGCCGCCCGCCGCGAGCGCGGCCTGCTCGACCCGGACGCGGCGCCCGGCGAGAGCATCTTCGACCACCACGTCTTCGTCATCGCCTCCGACGGCGACATCGAAGAGGGCGTCACCTCCGAGGCGTCGTCCATCGCGGGCCGCCAGGAGCTGGGGAACCTGATCGTCTTCTGGGACGACAACAAGATCTCGATCGAGGACGACACGAACATCGCCCTCTCCGAGGACACCGTCGCGCGCTACGACGCCTACGGCTGGCACACCCAGGTCGTCGAGGGCGGCGAGGACGTCGTCGCGATCGAAGAGGCCATCGCGAACGCCAAGGCCGAGACCGGCCGCCCGTCCTTCATCGCGCTGCGGACCGTGATCGGCTACCCCGCGCCGAAGAAGATGGGCACCGGCAAGGCGCACGGCGCCGCGCTGGGCGGCGAAGAGGTCGCCGCGGTCAAGGAGATCCTCGGTTTCGACCCGGAGCAGTCGTTCCAGGTCGAGGACGACGTCATCAAGCACACCCGCCAGGCGCTCGACCGCGGCAAGGCCGCGCACGCCGAGTGGGCCGGGAAGTTCGACGCGTGGGGCAAGGCCAACCCGGAGCGCAAGAAGCTGGCGGACCGGATGGCCACCCGCTCGCTGCCCGAGGGCTTCGCCGACAACCTCCCGAAGTGGGAGCCGGACGCCAAGGGCATCGCGACCCGCAAGGCCTCCGGTGAGGTGCTCAACGCCCTCGCCGACCCGCTGCCGGAGCTGTGGGGCGGCTCGGCCGACCTGGCCGAGAGCAACAACACCACGATGAAGGGCGCCGACTCGTTCGGTCCCGAGAAGGCCGCCACCGACATGTGGCAGGCCAACCCGTACGGCCGGACGCTGCACTTCGGCATCCGCGAGCACGCCATGGGCTCGATCCTCAACGGGATCGCGCTGCACGGCGGCACCCGCCCGTACGGCGCGACGTTCCTGATCTTCTCCGACTACATGCGCCCGCCGGTCCGGCTGGCCGCGCTGATGAAGGCGCCGGTCACCTACGTGTGGACGCACGACTCGATCGGCCTCGGCGAGGACGGCCCGACGCACCAGCCGATCGAGCAGCTTTCCGCGCTGCGCGCGATCCCGGGTCTCAACGTCGTCCGCCCGGCGGACGCCAACGAGACCGCCTACGCGTGGAAGGCCGTGCTGGAGGACATCCACCACCCGTCCGGCCTGGCGCTCACCCGCCAGAACGTGCCGGTGCTCGAGGGCACCAGCGCCGAAGGCGTCGCCAAGGGCGGTTACGTCCTGGCCGACTCCGACGGCACCCCGGACGTCGTGCTGATCGGCACCGGCTCCGAGGTCCAGCTCGCCGTCGAGGCGAAGAAGACCCTCGAGGCCGACGGCGTCAAGGCGCGCGTCGTGTCGATGCCGTGCGTCGAGTGGTTCGACGCGCAGGACGCGGCCTACCGCGAATCCGTCATCCCGGCCGGGGTGAAGGCCCGCGTGTCCGTCGAGGCGGGCATCGCCCAGTCGTGGCACCGCTTCACCGGTGACGCCGGGGTGAACGTTTCGATCGAGCACTTCGGCGCCTCCGCCGATGCCGCCACACTGTTCCGTGAGTTCGGGTTCACCGCGGAAGCAGTCGTCGAGGCGGCCCGCCGCTCGATCGCCAACACCAAGAACTGAAGGGGATGACAGTAATGAGCACCGACAAGCTCGCGCAGCTGTCCGAGGCCGGCGTATCGATCTGGCTGGACGACCTCTCGCGCGAACGCCTGAACACCGGCAACCTCGCGGACCTGATCCGCGACAAGCACGTCGTCGGCGTCACGACCAACCCGACGATCTTCGCCAACGCGATGTCCAAGGGTGACGCCTACGACGAGCGGACCCGTGAGCTGGCCGCCCAGAACGCCGACGTCGAGGCCACCATCCGCGACCTGACCACGACCGACGTGCGCAATGCCGCGGACCTGTTCCGCGACGTCTACACCGCCACGAACGGCGTCGACGGCCGCGTCTCCATCGAGGTCGACCCGCGTCTGGCCAAGGACACCGACAAGACGGTGGCCGAGGCGAAGGACCTCTGGAAGACCGTCGACCGGCCGAACACGCTGATCAAGATCCCGGCCACCCAGGAGGGCCTGCCGGCGATCACCGCCACGCTCGCCGAGGGCATCAGCGTCAACGTCACGCTGATCTTCTCCGTCGAGCGCTACCAGGCGGTCATCGAGGCCTTCTTCGCCGGCTTGGAGCAGGCGAAGGCCAACGGCCACGACCTGCGCGGCATCCACTCGGTCGCGTCGTTCTTCGTGTCCCGGGTGGACACCGAGATCGACAAGCGCCTGGACACGATCGGCACGGACGAGGCCAAGGCCCTGCGCGGCAAGGCGGCCGTCGCCAACGCGCGGCTCGCGTACGCCGCCTTCGAAGAGCTGTTCGCTTCGAACCGCTGGAAGGCCCTCGCGGCCGACGGCGCGAACGCGCAGCGCCCGCTGTGGGCCTCGACCGGCGTCAAGAACCCGGACTACTCCCCCACCCTCTACGTCGACGACCTGGTGGTGAAGAACACCGTCAACACCATGCCGGAGAAGACGATGGACGCCGTCGCCGAGCACTCCGAGCTCAAGGGTGACCAGGTTTCCGGTCGTGGTGCCGAGGCGCAGGTGGTCTTCGACAACCTGAGCGCCGTCGGCATCGACATTCCGGACGTGTTCGTCGTCCTGGAGAACGAGGGGGTCGAGAAGTTCGAGAAGTCCTGGACCGAACTGCTCGACACCGTCAACGGCCAGCTCGAAAAGGCGAAGGGCTGAAGCACGACATGACGACAGGGGAAAACACCGGCGTCGAGATCGTGGACGCCGCGCTGGCGGAGCGGGCCGCTCCGCTGGCCGAGCGCCTGGTCGCGGACCAGGCCGCGTCGAAGCTGGCGGCCCAGGACGCCACGCTGTGGGGTCCGGACGCCGAGTCCGAGGCGTCGATCCGGCTCTCGTGGACGTCGCTGCACAAGTCGTCCCGGCCGCTGATCGGCGAGATCGAAGCCCTGCGGACCGAGCTGCGGTCCGAGGGCGTCGACCGCGTCGTGCTCGCCGGCATGGGCGGCTCGTCGCTGGCGCCGGAGGTCATCACCGGCACCGACGACGTCGCGCTGACCGTGCTCGACACGACCGACCCGGGCCAGGTCGCCGACGCGCTCGCCGGCGACCTCGAGCGCACGGTGATCGTCGTGTCCTCGAAGTCGGGCGGCACCGTCGAGACCGACAGCCACCGGCGGATCTTCGCGAAGGCGTTCACCGACGCGGGGATCGACGCGGCGCGGCGGATCGTGGTCGTCACCGACCCGGGCTCGCCGTTCCAGGAACTGTCCGAAAAGGAGGGTTACCGCAAGACCTTCCTCGCCGACCCGCACGTCGGCGGCCGCTACTCGGCGCTGACCGCGTTCGGGCTCGTCCCGGCCGGCCTCGCCGGCGCGGACGTCGCCCGCCTGCTCGACCAGGCCGCCTCGGTGGCCGAGGAGCTCGGCGCGGACTCGGTGGACAACCCGGCGGTCAAGCTGGCCGCCGCGTGGGCCGCCGCGCACGAGACCGGCGCCGAGAAGGTCGTGCTGGCCGACTCAGGCTCCGGCATCAAGGGCTTCCCGGACTGGGCCGAGCAGCTGATCGCCGAGTCCACCGGCAAGCAGGGCACCGGGTTGCTGCCCGTCGCGGTCGAAGGCACGGAGGCACCCGGCTTCGCCGACGCGAAGTCCGACGCCACCCCGGTCGCGGTCGGCGCCCCGAAGGGCGCGGCGAAGATCGCCGTCACCGGCTCGCTCGGCGCGCAGTTCCTGCTCTGGGAGTTCGCCACGGCGCTCGCCGGCCGGCTGCTCGGAATCAACCCGTTCGACCAGCCCGACGTCGAAGCGGCCAAGAAGGCGGCGCGCGCGCTGCTGGACGACCCGGAGAAGCTGAAGGGCGGCGAAGAGCCGTCCAATGTGGACGGACCGGTCGAGATCTTCGGCAGTGCCGGGGTTTCCACGGACGGCAGCCTGACCGACGTGCTCCGCGCGTTCTTCGCGTCGGCGCCGAAAGCCGGCTACATCGCGGTGCAGGCCTACCTGGACCGCCTCGACGACGCGTCGACCGAGCTGCTGCGCGGCGAGATCGCCAAGCGCACGCAGCTGCAGACGACGTTCGGCTGGGGCCCGCGGTTCCTGCACTCCACCGGGCAGTACCACAAGGGCGGGCACCAGAACGGCGTCTTCCTGCAGCTGTCCGGCGCCGTCGAGCACGACCTCGAGGTGCCGGAGCGGCCGTACACCCTGGGGCAGCTGCAGCACGCCCAGGCCCTGGGCGACGGGCAGGTGCTCGCCGAGCACGGCCGCCCGGTGCTGCGCCTGCACCTGACCGACCGGGCCGCGGGCCTCGCGGCCGTCGTCCGCGCGGTACAGGAGGTCTCTGTACAGGAGGGGGACGCATGACCTGGCGCAACCCGCTGCGCGATCCGCGGGACAAACGGCTCCCGCGCATCGCCGGGCCGTCCAGCCTGGTGATCTTCGGGGTCACCGGGGACCTGGCCCGCAAGAAGCTGATGCCCGCCATCTACGACCTGGCCAACCGCGGGCTGCTGCCCGCGGGCTTCTCGCTCGTCGGGTTCGCCCGCCGCGACTGGGAGCACCAGGACTTCGGCGAGCTCGTGCACGACTCGGTCAAGGCGCACGCGCGCACGCCGTTCAAGGAGTCGGTCTGGAACCGGCTCGCCGAGGGCATCCGGTTCGTCCAGGGCACCTTCGACGACGACGACGCCTTCGACCGGCTCGCGCAGACGGTCAAGGACCTCGACAAGGAACGCGGCACCGGCGGCAACACCGCGTTCTACCTGTCGATCCCGCCCGGCGCGTTCCCGGTGGTGACCAAACAGCTGGCCCGCTCCGGGCTCGCGAACGCCGACGAGAACACCTGGCGCCGCGTGGTCATCGAGAAGCCGTTCGGGCACGACCTGAAGAGCGCCGAAGAGCTCAACGCGATCGTCAACGACGTCTTCCCCGAGGAGTCGGTGTTCCGCATCGACCACTACCTCGGCAAGGAGACGGTCCAGAACATCCTGGCGCTGCGCTTCGCGAACCAGCTGTTCGAGCCGATCTGGAACGCCAACTACGTCGACCACGTGCAGATCACCATGGCCGAAGACATCGGCCTCGGCGGCCGCGCGGGGTACTACGACGGCATCGGCGCCGCCCGCGACGTCATCCAGAACCACCTGCTGCAGCTGCTCGCCTTCACCGCGATGGAAGAGCCGCTCTCGTTCGAGCCGCGGGCCCTGCGCGCGGAGAAGATCAAGGTGCTCTCGGGCACCAGCGCGATCGGGCCGCTGAGCCAGACCACCGCGCGCGGCCAGTACGCGGGCGGCTGGCAGGGCGGCACGAAGGTGCCCGGCCTGCTGCAGGAAGAGGGCTTCGCGAAGGACTCGAAGACCGAGACCTACGCCGCCGTGACGCTCGAAGTGCAGAGCCGCCGCTGGGCCGGGGTGCCGTTCTACCTGCGCACCGGCAAGCGGCTCGGCCGCCGCGTCACCGAGATCGCCGTGGTGTTCAAGCGGGCGCCGCACCTGCCGTTCGACTCGACGTCGACCGAGGAGCTGGGGCAGAACGCCCTGGTCATCCGGGTGCAGCCGGACGAGGGCATCACGCTGCGGTTCGGCTCCAAGGTGCCGGGGACCACGATGGAGGTCCGCGACGTCACCATGGACTTCGGCTACGGGCACGCGTTCACCGAGTCCTCCCCCGAGGCCTACGAGCGCCTGATCCTCGACGTCCTGCTCGGCGAGCCGTCGCTGTTCCCGGTCAACGAAGAGGTCGAGCTCTCCTGGAAGATCCTCGACCCGGTGCTGGAGCACTGGGCCAAGGAGGGCTCGCCGGAGCAGTACCCGCCGGGCACCTGGGGCCCGCCGTCGGCGGACGAAATGCTGGAGCGCACCGGCCGGAAATGGAGGCGCCCGTGATCATCGACCTGCCGTCCACCACGACTTCGGCACTCAACAAGAAGCTGGTGGAGATCCGCGAACAGGGCGGGCAAGTGGCGCTCGGGCGGGTGCTGACGCTGGTCATCGCGGCCGACGACGACGCCAACCTCGAAGAGGCGATCGAAGCGGCCAACGGCGCGAGCCGCGAACACCCGTCGCGGGTGATCGTGGTGGCCAAGGGCGCGCGTACGGCGGCGCCGCGGATCGACGGCCAGATCCGCGTCGGCGGCGACGCCGGCGCGAGCGAGGTCATCGTGCTGCGGCTCTACGGCCCGCTGGCCGCACAGGGCCAGAGCGCGGTCGTGCCGCTGCTGCTGCCGGACGCGCCGATCGTCGCCTGGTGGCCCGGCGCCGGTCCGAAGGACCCGGACAAGGACCCGCTCGGCGAGCTGGCCCAGCGCCGGATCACCGACTCGGCCGCGGAGAAGAGCCCGGTGCGGGCCCTGACCACGCGAGCCAAGGCGTACACCGCGGGTGACACCGACCTGGCCTGGACACGCCTGACGCACTGGCGCGCCCAGCTCGTCTCGGCGCTCGACCTGCCGCCGTACGAGAAGGTCACCGCGGCGACGGTGACCGGCGAGGCCGAATCGCCGTCGACCGAGCTGCTGGCCGCCTGGCTGGCCGAGTACCTGAAGGTGCCGGTCAAGCGCGTCAAGAGCTCGGGCGCGGCCGGGATCATCTCGGTCACCCTGGAGCGTCGTTCGGGCGCGGTGGAGCTGCACCGGCCGGACGGCCGTGTCGGCACGCTGACCCAGCCGGGCCAGCCGACCCGGCGGATCGCCCTGCAGCGGCGCAGCACCCAGGACTGCCTGATCGAGGAGCTGCGCCGGCTCGACCCGGACGAGGTCTACGAGACGTCGCTGCACGGCCTGGGCAAGATCACGTCCGGCACGAACGGCAAGACCGGCGCGCCGGCCAAGCCCGACGTCACCTCCGCGGGGGCCGCGGCCGCCGCCGACAAGGCGCCGGCTGCCACGAAGGAGCCGGCCGCCGCGAAGGCGCCGAAAAAGGCGGCTGCGGGGAAGAAGAGCGCTTCATGAGCAAGACCGAGGTCGTCGTCTACGCGAACCAGGACCTGCTGGCGGCCGCCGCGGCCGCCCGGCTGGTCACGCGGCTGGTGGACGTCCAGGCCGCCAAGGGCTCGGCGTCGCTCGTGCTCACCGGCGGCGGCACCGGCATCGCGGTGCTGTCCGAGCTGCGGGCGTCCTCGGCCCGGGACGCGATCGACTGGTCGCGCCTGGACATCTACTGGGGCGACGAGCGGTTCGTCCCGGCGGGTTCGGACGAGCGGAACGAGAAGCAGGCCCGCGAGGCCCTGCTGGACCACGTGCCGCTGGATCCCAAGCGGGTCCACGCGATCGCCGCCTCGGACGGCGAGTTCGGCGACGACGTGGACGCCGCCGCGGCGGCGTACGCGCACGTGCTGGCGGACAACGCGGACCCGGAGGACCACGGCGACGTCCCGTCGTTCGACATCATGCTGCTCGGCCTCGGCGGCGAGGGGCACACGGCGTCGGTGTTCCCGGAGTCCCCGGCGGTGTACGAGACGGAGCGTTCGGTGGTGGCGGTCCGCAACTGCCCCAAGCCGCCGCCGACGCGGGTTTCGCTGACCCTGCCGGCGATCCGGCGGGCGCGGGACGTCTGGCTGATGACGGCGGGCGAGGCGAAGGCCGACGCGGTGGCGCTGGCGTTGTCGGGAGCGGGCGAAGTCCAGCTCCCGGTCGCGGGGGCGCGAGGGCATCGGCGGACGCTGTGGCTGCTGGATCGTGCTGCCGCTGGGAAGCTGACGAAGGTGTATCAGCCGCCTACGGCGTGAGTTTTTTCGAAGGCCCCCTGCTTCGGCAGGGGGCCTTCGTTCTTTGCGCGTCTATTTCGTTCGCCAGCCGCGGCCCAGGTTGCCGAAGATCTCCTCCGCCGCCTGGCGCGGGTTCTCGTGGGCCACGATCAGGTCCCGGGACGCCAGTGCGAACCGGGCCAGTGACGCGCACGAGACGTCGTCCTCGGGGGCGCCCTGCTCCTCCGCTATCGCGCGGGCCAGTGCCGTCTCGTGGCGCATCCACATCCGCCTGCCGTAGTCGCGCAGGGGCGGGGTGCTCTCGATCAGGCTGAGGAACTCGGGGCTCGGACCGCCGTCGGCGATGTCGCGCAGGACGTGCTCGCGCAGGGCGTCCACGATCGTGTGGCCCGGCGGGCGGCCGCGGACCGCGAGGACCAGCGCCGCCTCGATGTCGTCGTCCTGGTCGAACAGGAGGGCTTCCTTGCTGGGGAAGTACTTGAACAACGTCGTCACCGAGACGTCCGCCGCGTCCGCGACCTCCTTCACCCCGACCGCGTCGTAGCCCCGCTCGAGGAACAGCTCCAGTGCCGCGTCGGCCAGCGCCTGCCGGGTCTGCGCCTTCTTGCGCTCGCGGCGCCCGATCACTTCGGTCATGGGCTCCAGCCTACGTGATGGTGGACTCATTTCAAAAGTTGAGTCGTTGCACTTTTTGAGTCACTGTGCTTTTCTGGGTTCAGGCCACCGGAACCGCCGGGGGCACCGACTTCCAGGGGGAAGCCATGACCACCACCAAGATCGACAACGCCAGGATCGACACCGCCAGGATCGCGATCGTCGGCGCCGGGCTCGGCGGGCTCGCCTGTGCCCGCGTCCTGCAGCTGCACGGCCTCGACGTCACCCTGTTCGAACAAGAAGCCGCCGCCGACGCCCGCCCCCAGGGCGGCACGCTCGACATGCACGGCGACACCGGCCAGGTCGCGCTGCGCACCGCCGGCCTCCACGACGAGTTCCACGCCCTCTCCCGGCCCGAAGGCCAGCAAATGCGCGCCCTCGACCCGTTGAGCGGCGAGGTCGTCGTGGACGAGGTCCCCGCCGAGGGTGAGGACTTCCGCCCGGAGATCGACCGCGGCCAGCTCCGCGGGCTTCTCCTCGGCTCCCTGGCGCCCGGCACCGTCCGCTGGGGCCGGCCGATCACCGACGTCTCCACGACCGGGCGCCTGACCTTCGCCGACGGCACCGCCCAGGACTTCGACCTGGTGATCGGCGCCGACGGCGCGTGGTCGCGCGTCCGCCGCGCCCTCACCGGCGTCCGGCCGGAGTACAGCGGGGTCACGTTCGTCGAGTTCGGGCTCGACGACGCCGACCGCCGCCATCCGGCCCTCGCCGCGCTGACCGGCCAGGGCACGATGATGACGAAGGTCGGCGGCCAGGCGCTCTTCGCGCAGCGCAACAGCAACGGCCACATCCGCTGCTACGCCGTCTTCTACGCGTCGGAAGAATGGGTCACCGGTGTCGACTTCGCCGACACGGCCGCCGTGCGCGCGGGCCTGCTGGAGCGCTACGCCGGCTGGGACGCGAGCCTGCTCGGCTACCTGCGGGACTTCGACGGCGGGTTCACGCCGCGGCCGCTGTACGTCCTGCCGGTCCCGCACGCGTGGACCCACACGCCCCACCTGACGCTGCTCGGCGACGCGGCGCACCTGATGCCGCCGCTCGGGGTCGGCGCGAACCTCGCCCTCCTGGACGGCACCGAGCTCGCCACGGCGCTGGCGACCGCGCCGAGCGTCGGTGAGGCCGTCCGGACCTACGAGGCCGGGATGCTGCCGCGGTCGATCGAGACTGCGAAGGCGTGCGCCTCGGGTCTGCACGACCTGCTCAGCGACGACCTCCGGTCGATGGCGGCCTGAGAACTACCGCCGGACGGCCACACGTGGGTAACATGATTCCCACGATGTGGTCGTCTTGGTGCACGCTGGGAAGCAGAGCTCCCACTCTCGGTAGCACCCGTCCGTGGCTATCGCCCGGATGGACCAGTCGATTGCGAAATCCGGACGCCGGAACGCCGACGGCGGGTGAAACTTACCGTCTTCGTACGCCACCTCGTTAGCATCCGCACATTTGTCCGTTGCTGCGCGTCCCGATCGGGCCCTGAGCACCTCTCACCATCAAGTCCACAAGACGAATGGGGTCGCCAGCGATGAGTACAGAGGGACTCTCGATTCCAGGCATCTCGATCGGAACCTCGGGGCCGTCGGCCGCCGAGCGGGTCCGAAAGCGCGGGCTGAGCCTGTTCGGCTCGGTGCCCCGCCCCGCCGTGGTCACGTTCGCCATCGAGGCGGCCGCGGTCATCCTGGCCGTGCTCGACGTCTGGCTGGTGATCCCCGAGAAGGCCCAGCCGTACTCGATCTACCTGTCCGGCGCCGCGTGCCTCGCGGTCGTGTTCCGCCGGAAGTTCCCGTTCCTCGCCGTGCTCGTCGCGGTGCCCGGCTTCCTGGCCGGCTGGGCGCAGCTCGCGTCGATGATCACCCTCGGCATGCTCGCCACCCGCCGTCAGCTGCACTGGCAGGTCTGGGTCGGCGCCGGGCTGGTGTGGATCTGCCGGTTCGTGCAGTGGCCCCTGGAGGACTTCGCCGAGCTCAGCTGGCGCGAGCACATCCTCGACGGCATCTACGGCGTGCTGGTCGCCGGCATGCCGATCGCGATCGGCCTGCTCATCGGAGCGCGGGCCGAGGTTGCGAACAAGCTCGCCGAGCTGGCCACGAGCCGCGACCGCGAGCGCCGCTTCCACGCCGACGCCGTCCGCGCCGAGGAGCGCGCCCGGCTGGCCCGCGAGATGCACGACGTCGTCTCGCACCAGATCACGCTGATCGCGATGCAGGCGGGCGCGCTGCAGGCTCAGACCACCGACGACCGCGCGCAGGAGACGGCGCAGGTCATCCGCACGCTGTCGAAGCGGACGCTGGAGGAGCTGCGTTCCCTGCTGAGCGTGCTGCGCGCGGACGCCGACGACGACGGCCCCCGCCCCGGGATCAACGACCTCGACCGGCTGATCCGGACGTCGGAGGTCCCGGTGCACCTGTCGGTGGAGCAGCTGCCGGAGGCTCTGCCGAACCAGGTCTCGGCGGCGGCGTACCGGACGGTGCAGGAGTGCCTGACGAACGTCCACAAGCACGCCCCGGGCGCGACGGCGACGATCCGCATCCACGGCGAGCACGGCGCCCTCAAGATCGAGGTCCGCAACGAGCGCGCGAACCGTCCGTCGGAGAAGCTGCCTTCGGGTGGGCACGGGCTGACGGGGCTGGCCGAGCGGGCCCGGTTGCTGGGCGGGAGTTTCGAGACGTCGGGCACCGAGGACGGCGGGTTCCGGGTCCGGGCTCGGTATCCGCTGGACCGCTGAGGGCGGCCGCCGGCCCCCGGTCTCCATTTTACCGGCGGGGTCGGACGATTTCGGATTCGATGAAGCCGCGAACGGCGGATTCCGGGCTGTGACGGCCGGAATCCGCCGTTCGCGGCTTTCTTGGCCCGGGGAACTGTCGGGGTCCTGCCGTAGCGTGGAAACGGGGGCTGCTCAGGCGCGGAACGCCCGGCGGAAAGGCCTGCGTGTGCTCCGGCAGCCGGTTCGCGTGCTTGGCGGGGCGACTCGCGTGCCTGGTGAGTCAGCTCGCGTGTCTGAAGGGTCGACTCGCGTGATTAAGCAGTCAACTCGCGTGATTGAGCAGTCGACTCGCGTGATTGAAGCGCCGACACACGCGCCCGGGGAGTCGGGTCACGCACCCGAAGAAGCGGCTCGTGCTCCTGGAGAGCGCGGTCCGGGCCGCGGAGTGTTCAGGCCCGAAACGCGCTAAAAACCACCCCGAGGTGTCCCGGGGTGGTTTCCGGCCGGCGAACGCTTAGATGATCTCCCGGCGCTGACGCAGGCGCTCGAGGGCTTCGGCCAGGATGGCCTCGCCGTCGGCGTCGCTGCGCCGCTCCTTCACGTAGGCCAGGTGGGTCTTGTACGGCTCCGTCCGCGGCGCGGCCGGCGGGTTCTTCTCGTCCTGCCCGCCGGGGAGCCCGCAGCGGGGGCAGTCCCACTCGTCGGGGATCTCCGCGTCGAGCGCGAACGATGGGCGGGCTTCGTGCCCGTTGGCACACCAGTAGCCGACGCGGCGTCGCGGCGCCGACTCACCTCGTTCCGATTCGCCCGTAGGTCCGGCACCCACCCGGGTGCCCCGAATCGCGTTACCGCCAACCATGAATCCTCACACCTATGGAATCGGCGGCGCGCCCCCCAATAGGCACGCCGAATCGCTGCGCCCTGCCGTCGTGACCCGGTCTCGATCGACGACGTGACGCCGGACGTCACACCTTGAGCAGCAGGCCCAGCCCCACGATGCTGATCAGCCAGACCGCGCCCAGCAGCAGGGTGATCCGGTCGAGGTTCTTCTCGGCCACGCTCGACCCCGCCAGGCTGGACTGCATCCCACCGCCGAACAGCGACGACAGGCCACCACCCCGGCCACGGTGCAGGAGAACCGCCACCACGAGGAACACGCTGGTGACGATCAACAGGATTTGCAGGAACAGCTTCATGTCATCCTCTGGGCTCTAGGAGAATGCAGGGGTACGGCATGGTCGTTTCCGACCACCACCGTACCCCTGGACTCGTCCACTGCTGTGTGACGGACCGGATACACAGGTTACCCGGTCGTGGCCTCGATCAGGGCAGCGGCCCGCCCGCGGCGAGTGCGCAGAGTTTCGTGAACTCCTCGCCGTCGAGGCTCGCTCCGCCGACCAGGGCACCGTCGATGTTCTCGCAGCCCACCAGCTCGCTGATGTTGCCCGACTTCACCGATCCCCCGTAGAGCACCCGGACGGACGAAGCGACCTCGTCGCCGTACTTCTCCTGGAGGGTGGCGCGGATGGCCTTGCAGACCTCTTCGGCGTCGGCCGAGGAGGCGACCTTGCCGGTGCCGATCGCCCAGACCGGCTCGTACGCGACGACCACGCCGGTGACCTGCTCGGCCTTGAGGCCCTTCAGGCCGTCGATCAGCTGCGTCGTGGTGTGGTGGATGTGCTCGCCGGCCTCGCGGACCTCGAGCTTCTCCCCGATGCAGAGGATCGGCGTGATGCCGTGCTTCAGCGCGGCCTTGACCTTCTTGTTGACCAGCTCGTCGGTCTCGGCGTGGTACTCGCGCCGCTCCGAGTGCCCGACGGCGACGAACTTGCAGCCCAGCTTCGCCAGCATCAGGCCCGAGATGTCACCGGTGTAGGCGCCGGAGTCCTGCGGCGCGATGTCCTGGGCGCCGTAGGTGAGCGACAGCTTGTCGCCGTCGACCAGGGTCTGCACGCTGCGGATGTCGGTGAACGGCGGCAGCACCGCCACGTCGACCTTCGCGTAGTACTTCTCCGGCAGCGCGAAGGCGATCTTCTGCACCAGCGCGATCGCCTCGAGGTGGTTCTGGTTCATCTTCCAGTTGCCGGCGATGAACGGCTTGCGTGCCACTAGTTCTTCTCCTCCAGGGCGGTGACGCCCGGCAGTTCCTTGCCTTCGAGGTACTCCAGCGAGGCACCGCCGCCGGTGGAGATGTGCGAGAAGCCGTCTTCGGGCAGCCCGAGCTGACGGACGGCCGCCGCCGAGTCGCCGCCGCCGACCACGGTGAACGCGTCGCTCTTGACCAGGGCTTCCGCGACGGCACGGGTGCCGCCGGAGAACGCCTCGAACTCGAACACGCCCATCGGGCCGTTCCAGAACACGGTCTTGGCGTCGGCCAGCTTGCCGGCGAACAGCTCGCGCGTCTTCGGGCCGATGTCGAGACCCTGGCGGTCGGCCGGGATGGCGGTGGCGTCGACGACCTCGTTCTCGGCGTCGGCCGCGAACTCCGTCGCCGCGAGGACGTCGACCGGCAGCACCAGTTCGACGCCGCGCTTCTCGGCTTCGGCGAGGAAGCCCTTCACCTGGTCGAGCTGGTCGGCCTGCAGCAGCGACTGGCCGACCTCGTGGCCCTGGGCCTTGAGGAAGGTGTACGCCATGCCGCCGCCGACGAGCAGCCGGTCGACCTTGGTCAGCAGGTTCGCGATGACGCCGAGCTTGTCGGACACCTTTGCGCCGCCGAGCACGACCACATACGGCCGCTGGACGTCGTCGGTGAGCTTCTTCAGCACGTCGAGCTCGGCCAGCACCAGGCCGCCCGCGTACGCCGGGAGCACCGAGGCGACCTCGTAGACCGAGGCCTGCTTGCGGTGCACCACGCCGAAGCCGTCGGAGACGAACGCGCCGCCCGGGACGAGCGCGCCCAGCTCGGCGGCCAGCTCGGAGCGGTCCACGGCGTCCTTGCTGGTCTCGCGCGCGTCGAAGCGCACGTTCTCCAGCAGGACGACGCTGCCGTCGGCCAGGCCGGCGGTCAGGGCCTTCGCGGAGTCGCCGACCAGGTCACCGGCGAGGGTGACGTCGGCGCCGAGCAGCTCGGAGAGCCGCTGGGCGACCGGGGCCAGCGTGTACTTCGGGTCCGGCTCGCCCTTGGGGCGGCCGAGGTGCGCGGTGACGACGACCTTCGCGCCCGCGTCGGCGAGCTTCTTGATCGTCGGCAGCGCGGCGCGGACCCGGCCGTCGTCGGTGATGCGAGACCCGTCGAGCGGGACGTTCAGGTCGGAACGCACGAGTACGTACCGGCCCTGAACGCCTTCGCCCAGCAGGTCGTCGAGGTTCTTGACGGACATCCGGCTCAGAGCTTCGAGCCGACGAGCTTGATCAGGTCCGCGAGGCGGTTGGAGTAGCCCCACTCGTTGTCGTACCAGCCGACGACCTTGACCTGGTTGCCGATGACCTTGGTCAGCGGCGAGTCGTAGATGCAGGACGCCGGGTCGGTGACGATGTCCGAGGACACGATCGGGTCGACCGAGTAGCGCAGGATGCCGGCGAGGGGGCCTTCGGCGGCGGCCTTGTAGGCGGCGTTGATCTCCTCGACGGTGGCGGACTTCTTCAGCGTCACCGTGAGGTCGGTCGCCGAGCCGGTCGGCACCGGGACGCGCAGCGCGTAGCCGTCCAGCTTGCCCAGCAGCTCCGGCAGCACCAGGCCGATCGCCTTCGCGGCGCCGGTCGAGGCGGGCACCACGTTCAGGGCGGCGGCGCGGGCGCGGCGCAGGTCCTTGTGCGGGCCGTCCTGCAGGTTCTGGTCCTGCGTGTAGGCGTGGATCGTGGTCATCAGGCCCTGCTCGATGCCGAAGGCGTCGTTGAGGACCTTGGCCAGCGGGCCGAGGCAGTTGGTGGTGCAGGAGGCGTTGGAGATGATCACCTGCGAGCCGTCGTACTTCTCGTCGTTGACGCCGAGGACGACGGTCAGGTCCTCGCCCTTGGCGGGCGCGGAGATGATGACCTTCTTCGCGCCGCCGGCGATGTGCGCCTTGGCGGCGTCGGCGTTGGTGAAGAAGCCGGTCGACTCGACCACGACGTCCACGCCCAGGTCGCCCCAGGGCAGGTTGGCCGGGTCGCGCTCGGCGAGGGCCTTGATGGTCTTGCCGTCCACGACGATGCCCTCGTCGCTGACGCTGACCTCACCCGGGAACCGGCCCAGGATGGAGTCGTACTTCAGCAGGTGGGCCATGGTGGCGACGTCGCCGAGGTCGTTGAAGGCGACGACCTCGATGTCGTGGCCGCTGGCCTGCACGGCGCGGAAGAAGTTGCGGCCGATGCGGCCGAAGCCGTTGACACCTACGCGAACGGTCACTGCTGCCACTCCTCTGAGGATCGGCCGGAGTCCCGGCCGTGACTTGCGGGCTCGCGGCAACCCTAGCGTGCGGGCATGCGCGTCCCTGACTGCCCTGACGAGACTTCCACCACTTGGCGAACGGGTCAAGAATCGATTAAGAAGTCTGGTGGTTTCCGGGTGGGTCCGCCGGGTGGACCACGGTGGACCGGTGAGGCCCGCGGTTCGGCGGTTCCGGCTGGGAGTGTGGGGTGCGGACGGGCGACGGGGAGGTGTCCCGCGAGGCGCTGGAACGATTCAGTTGATCTGGCCGGAAGGCGGCTTCCGGCCGCTGTCCGACGCCGGGTCGCGGGCGCGCGGGAGCGGGCGTGAGGTCCATGACTCGACCGATCCAGCGAGACCGCTTCACCCGGTCAGCTCCCGCTCCAGCGGTGTCCGGAACCGCGGCACGGCACGAACCTCGCCGTACCAGCCCGCGCAGCGGTCCGCCTCCGCCTCGACCATCGCCGTCGCCTCCTTCCCCACCTCCTCCAGCAGCCGGAACACGACTTCGCCCGAGGTGCGCTGGGCCCAGCCGCCCACCACTCGGCCGTTGAGCCAGATCGTCGGGCCGATGTTGCCGCTGCGGTCGAACAGCGCCGGGCGGTGCGGGCCCAGGAACCAGTCCCTCTCCTGCCAGCCCATCGGGGTCGGGTCCAGGGCCGGGAGGAACGCGACCCACGGCGGCGGCGACGGCACCGGTGAGACGTCGTCCGGCAGCACCACGCCCGGCACGCCGTCGAGATCGACCTCCGCCGGCTTCAGCACGGCCAGGGCCTTCTTCGTCTGGCCGGCCGTCCAGCCCGTCCACCAGCGCAGGTCGGTCACCGGCGCCGGGCCGTACGCCCGCAGCCAGCGCCGGGCCAGCTCGACCCACGCCTCCTCCGCCTCCCACGGACGCAGCCCAGGCGCCCAGGAATCCATCGGATGCCAGACGTACTGGGTGCTGATCCAGCTGCCCCGCGGACGGCCGCGGACGATCCGGCCGCTCGCCGCCAGCAGGAACAGCACCCGGCTCGTGACGTTGCCGATCGCCTCGTACGGCTTCCCCGCCGCCATCAGCAGCTGCTGGCGCAGCCTCGGCTCGTCCTCGCTCAGCTGCTGCGCCGTCGCCGAGCCGCGGGCGCGCAGGGCCGCCTCCACCGAGGCTTCGACCTCGGCCAGCCACTTCCCCGGCTCCGGCACGTTCTCCGGGTGGCCCTGCTGCCCGAGGTGCTGCTCCAGGAGCTTCCGCTGCTTGACCTTGATGTCCGCGGAGCACGCGGCCTGCACGAGCGCCGCTGTGTCCAGGCCGGTGACGAACACCGTGCGGCGCATGCCCAGCAGCCGCAGCAAGGTGCGGTCCTCGTACAGCGCTTGCTCCACCGCGGCGATCGCCGGGGACGCGAGCCGCGCGCACGCCGACAGGTGGACGGTCGCCGGGTCGGTGGCGTGCAGCGCGACCACCCCGGCCACGGCGTCGGCCACCGTGGCCGCGGGCGCGGCCAGGTGGTGCCGGACGGCGAGGCGGGCCCGGCGCTGCTCGGTGGTGATCTTCGGCGGAGGCACCCGCTGTTGATACCACCCCGCACCGACAAAAACGCCTGGTTGCCCGGTCAGGGGCCGTTTACGCTCGCAGCATGGTTTCCGGTACGCATTTCGCGGCCTTCGCCGCGCTGACCTTCCTCATGGTCGTCGTTCCCGGCCCGAGCGTGCTCTTCACGATCAGCCGCGCGCTCACCGTCGGCCGGCGCGACGCGCTGCTCACCGTCCTCGGCAACTCCGTGGGCGTCTACACGCAGGTCGTCGCGGTCGCGTTCGGCCTCGGCGCGCTCGTCACGACGTCGGCCGCGGTGTTCACCGGGATCAAGATCGCGGGCGCGATCTACCTGGTGTACCTGGGGATCCAGGCGTTCCGGCACCGGCGGAAGCTGTCCGACGCGATGGCGGCGAAGGTGCGCACCACGCCGGGCCGCGTCTTCACCGTGCTGCGCGACGGTTTTGTCGTCGGCTTCGCCAATCCGAAGTCGATCGTGTTCCTCGCGGCGCTGCTGCCCCAGTTCGTCGACCCGGCGGCCGGCTCGGTGCCGGCGCAGATGCTGCTGCTCGGCCTGTGCCTGCCCGCGATCGCGCTCACCACCGACACCGCGTGGGCGCTGGTGGCGGGCACCGCACGCGCGTGGTTCGCCCGCTCACCGAAGCGCCTCGAGATGGTCGGCGGCACCGGCGGCCTCGTCATGATCGGCCTCGGCACCACGCTGGCCTTCACCGGCCGGGGTGACTGAACACCCTCACCGCAGGGCTTCCGCCAGCGCGGGCCACCACTCGCGGGGCAGGTCACCGGCCGGGACGACCACCTGGTCCGCCCCCGCCGACCGGTATTCGCGCAGGCGAGCCACCACGGCGTCGAGGTCGCCGCGCACGGTGAGGCCGTCGACCAGCCGGTCCGACAGGTCCGCGATGTCGGCGTCGGTGAAGCCCATGCGGCGGAAGTTGTTCGCGTAGCCCGGCATCCCGGCCAGGAACCGGAGCGAGCCGGAACGGGCCTTCTCACGGCCCGCGGAGACGTCGGAGTCCGGGACGACGCTCAGCAGCACCACCAGCTGCTTCCCCGCGCCGAGGATCTCCCGCGCCGAGGCGACGTAGTCCGTCGTCACCAGGAACGGGTACGCGCCGGCCGCGCGGTCGCGCGCCAGCTCCAGCATCTTCGGGCCCAGTGCGGACAGGATGCGGTCGGCCGCCGGGACGGTGTCGTCCAGCTCGTCGAGGTAGTCGTTCAGCGTGGCCAGCGGACGCGGGCCGTGGGCACCACCGAGGCCGACGACGAACCGCCCGGCCGGCAGGTCCGCGTACGCCCGGGCGACGTCGGCCGCGGGCACCCGGTCGACCGGGAGGATGCCGCTCGCCACCGGGATCTTCGCCGTCCCGTGGATCACGTCGGTGATCAGCGGCAGGTTGTTGCCCTGCCCGCCGGGCAGCCACAGCGTGGCGTAGCCCAGCTCGTCCAGCTCCGCGGCGGCCGTGACGGTCTCCGGCCCGGTCGTGCCCACCGTGGCGCCCAGCGCCCCCAGGTTCGTCATGCGCGCGTCAACCTCCCGCGCTCCCGGGGTGTTCCGGCTCAGGCGCTCTGTTCGCCTTCGGCGGAATCCTCGGGCTCGTCGGCGGTCCGGGAGAACATCCGCGTCGCCGAGAGGCGCGCGACCCCGTCGGGCTCGCCCAGGTCCTCCAGCGACGTGCGGATCGTCGAGTCGACCGACAGGTACTTGCGGCCCGCCCGCAGGTCGGCGTCGTTGCGCAGCCGCACGATCAGCGGGAACTCCGACAACGCGCCCGCGTCGAACAGGCCCGTCGTGTAGATCAGCTGCACGCCCAGCGCTTCCGCCACCGCGCGCTGCAGCTCCAGCAGGTACCCCGCGGACGCGCGGCCGATCGGGTTGTCCAGGAACAGCACACCCGAGTGCCGGTTGCGGACCTTGCCGCGGTTGTTGGCCCGCAGCGCGGCCAGCGTGCAGTACAGGATGATCGCCGCGGTCAGCTGCTGGCCGCCGGAGAAGACGTCCCGGATCTCCGAGACGCGCTGGCGTTCGGTCCGCAGCACCGAGTCCGGCTTGAGCATGTCGACGCGGAAGCCCTTCGGCGCCGCGGCCCGGACTCCGCGCAGCACCAGGGAAAGCCCGTCGCGCTTGACGTCGCGGCCGTCCGCCGTCTTGCCCACCGCGGCCTCGTCGACGACCTCGCCGAGCTTCTCGGTGAGCGCGTTGTCCTCCAGCTCGGTGAAGCGGATGCGGAGGAACTCCTGCCCGGACCAGTCGCCGAGGCCGTCGGGCAGCCGGGAGACGCGCTGGGCCGAGCGCAGCTGCCGGAGCGCGCCGTCGACCATGCCCTGCAGGCGCGTGATGATGCCGCCGCGGTGCCGGTCGATCTGCGCGAGGTCGTCGGTGAGCGACCGCAGCCGCGGCCGCAGCGCCTCGGCCCACTCCGCGGCGTGCGCCGGGAGCTGGTCGCGCTTGACGGAGATGACCTGCTGCCGCACCGGCGTGCTCAGCTTCTCGAACCGCTTCTCCGTCGCGTACTGCGCGAGCTGGTCGGCGGCGGCACGCACCCGCCGGTCTCCCGCGTCGGCGGCGTCCTGCGCCTCGGACAGCGTCGCGTTCAGCCGCGTGTGCTGCGCACGGGCGGTGTCGACGTCGCCGTCGTAGGCCACGGCAGTGTCGTTTTCGGTGTCGGTCACCAGGTGGGCCATCGACTCGGCGAGCAGCGAGAACCCGGACGCCGAGCTCTTCGCCGACTCCAGGGTGGCCTCCGCCGCGGCCCGGCGTTCCTGCAGCTCTTCCCACTTCCGCGCGGCCACGGACATCTCCAGCCCGGCGGCGTCGATCAGCTCGAGGCCGTGCTCGATGTCGCGCGGCTTCTCCCCGGAGACGCCGTTCTGCAGCGGCAACGCGTCCAGCTCGGCACGCCGGGTCGAGACCAGGCCGATCGCCTCGGTGCGCTCGTCCTCCAGGCCGTCGACGACCCGGCGGGCGCGCGCCAACGCGGCCGCGCGGGCCGAGGCGTCGGAGCCGTCGGGGGTTTCCAGCAGTTCCGCGGCCCGCGAACGGACGGCCTCGTCGAGCGACTCGACGGCCGAACCCGCGGCCGCTTCGGCCGACTCGGCCTGCTCCAGCTCGGCCCGCAGGTCGCTGCCGACCTCGACCTTCGCGTACGACTCGGACGCCGACAGGTAGGTCCGCCGCAGCGCGTCGACCGGCTCGGACGGCACCGGGCCGTCCGACGCGTCGGCCGCGCCCGGGACTTCGGCGAGCTCGGCGCGGGCGGTGGTCGCGGTCCGGCGGTGGCCGTCGGCGGTGCGCTGCTCCTCCCCCGCCTGCTCACGCAGCCGCGCGGCCTTGCCGGCGGCGTCGGCGGCCTGCAGGTCGGCGCGTTCGGCGACCTCGGTGGCGCGCTCGACGTCCTCGGTCCACTCCGCGATCCGGGCGCCGCGCGCCCCCAGCTCGCCGAGCCGCCGCGCCTTCTCCTCGGCTTCGGCCGCGGCCGCACGCAACTCGGGGACGCGCTCACGCAGCGACGCGGTCTTTTCGCTCAACCGCGCGAACTCCGCGTCCGCCTGCTCCAGCGCCGTGCGTGCGGTTTCCCGCGCGGTGCGGGCCGCCTGGGTCTGCTCGGCGAGCGTCGCGATGGCGCCCGGCGGGTAGTCCTCACGCCAGGTCGTCAGCTTCCACGTCAACGCGCCGTCCGCGGACAGCTTGGCGGACAACGACTCCAGCCGCCGCTGGCGCTCGGTGTTCCGCCGCGCCACGGCTTCCCGCTCGGCGTCGGCGGCTTCTTCGTCGTACATTGCGGGGTTCGGCGGCACGAGGAACTCGACACCGGGCGCGGCGGGCACCTCGGCCAGGAGCCCCTCGGTGGTGCCGACGGCGATGATCGCGGACGGCAGCAGCCGCCGTTTGGTCAGCACGTCCCGGGCGCGATCGGCGTGCGCGGCGTCGTTCAACAGCACCCCGGACACCAGCTGCGGCAGGCTTTCCAGCACCTCGTCCCGGCGCGAGGAGTCCAGTTTGGACAGATAACGCCAGCCGGACCACGCCGTGATCCCGGCTTCTTCCAACGCGTCCAGCGCGGCCTGGACGTCTTCGGGCGGCGGCAGCAGCCCGCCGGAACCGAGGGCGGAGAGGGCGCGCTCGTCGGCGGACTCCTCCATCCGGAGAGCGGTCTGCTCCTTCTCGACGGACGCGCTCGCTTCGCGCAGCCGTTCCAGCAGCACCGGCAGGTCGCTCTCGAGGGCGACGTCGTCCGCGCCGAGCAGCTCGACGAGCCGGCCTTCGGCGGCAAGCGCGTCGGTGCGGCGGTGCGCCCGGTCGAGGTCCTCGGTGGCGCGTTCGAAGCGGTCCTGGGTCGTGCCCGCGAGCTGGTGCGCCTCGTTCACGGCCCGTTGCGCCGCTTGGAGATCCGCCGCGACACGGTCCAGCTCCTGCTCGCGCCGGGCCAGCTCGGCGGACGCCGATTCCGCCGCCGAGCGAGCGGCCCGGGACGCGTCCGCGACGTCGGCGCCCGAGGACAGCAGCCCGCCGCGGACGGCGTTCTGGACCTCTTCCCGCAGCTCGGTGATCCGCGCGGTCAGCCCACGCGCCTCGGCCCGCCGGGCGGCCGCGAGGTTCGCGGCCTCGTCCCGCTCGGTCTGGGCCTTCTCCGCTTCGGCACGCAACGCGCCCGCGTGCGCCTCGGCCTTGTCGGCTTGACGCTGGGCGTCCTGCGCCAGCGAATGCAGCCCGCGGGCCAGCGCGGACGCCGCGTTGTTGCGCGCCTGCAGCGCCGGGCGCGCCTTCTCTTCACGGCTGCCGACGAGCTCGCGCAGGTCCTTCGCCTTGCGGGCCGCGTTGAGCTGGTTGAGCACGGTCGCCGTCTCACGCCACGCTTCCGCGGCGGTCTTCGCCGACGCGAGTTCGGCGTCGACACGCTTGCGGGCCTCCTGGGCCTCGTCCAGGCGCAGCACCGCGACCAGGCGGCGCAGCTCCGTGACCCCGGCCGCGAGCCGCCGGTGGTCGCCCTCGGCGAGCTTCTCCGCGGACTTGACCTCGGTGACGTGGTCTTCGAGCCCGGACAGCCGCGCGTTCTCCAGCTCGTTGCGCGCGACGACACGGCCGGCGAGCGACGCCATGTCGGCCTTCGCGGACTCCGCGATCTTCCGCGACTCCGCGGCGACGCCTTCTTCGGCGGCCAGCGGCCCGAGCAGGTCCAGCGCGCCCGCGACGAAGTCGCGCTCCGACAGCAGGTCTCCGCGCTGCGCGAGGTTGTGCGCGTAGGTCGAGACGACCTCGGCGAGGTCCTTCGGCTCGTCCTCGGAGATCACCGCGCGCAGCAGGAACTCGACAAACGCGTCGTCGGTGCCGAAGGCGAACGCGTCCGCCGCCTCACCCTCGCCGGCGTTCATCGCGCGCTGGTAGCGGAACAGCTCGGTGTCGAGCCCGAGCGTGTCGAGCCGGCCGGTCCACTCGTGGTGGCGCCGGGTCCAGGACAGCTCCAGCTCCGGCTCGGCCAGCTGCGCGGCGGCGAGCTTGTCGTGGAAGCCGGACATGGTGAGCAGCCGGCCGTCCTGCGTCATCGGCAGCGAGCCGAGGGCCAGCGCGGCGGTCGGGCGGAAGCAGTACCAGGAGTCGACGAGGTTCTCGGAGTCGGCGGACACGACGTGCCCGCGCCACTCGGAGACCTTGCCGGTGATGATCCGGTGCCCGCTCTCGACGTGCAGCCACTCCAGCACGACGTGTGAGACGTCCTTGGCGGCGACGAACTTCTCGAGCACCTTCGTGCTGGTGGTGCCGACGACCTGGCGGCGGCCGGGCAGCATGACCGAGAAGATCAGCTTGATGAGGACGGACTTGCCGCCGCCGTTCTCGAGGAACAGCACGCTCGCCGGGGACGGGCGGCGCAGCTCGGCCGGCCCGGTCGCGTGGATGCCGGCGCTGAACAGGGCGTCCTGCTGGGGCGCGGTGATCTTGGCGCCGACCCCGCTGAAGTCGAGGACGACGTCCTGGTAGCGGGCGCCCGCCGGGCCCACCGAGTGCAGGCGGACCCGCGAAAGCTCGTACATCGATTCCCCTCTACAGCGTGTCCGACGCCGTGGCGCGCAACGTGCCCCCGGCGTTCGCGACGGCCACGACGTCCAGCGCGAGCAGGTCGTCGAAGGCGGCGTCGGCGGCGAGTTCGCGGACCTGGATCTGGTAGCGCGGTGTGGTGCGGTAGGTGCCGCCCTGCTCGTCGCTCACCGGGACCAGGAAGCCCTGGTCGGCGAGGAAGCGCAGGGCGCGGCTGACCATGCCGCGGGTGGTGTCGGCGGCCAGGCGGCCGTCCTTCGTCGCCGCGGCCGCGGGACGGCGGGCGTAGGCGCGCCAGGCCTGTTCGAGCTCGGGCGCGTCGGCCAGCGGGTCGTTGTTGGCCTCGGCCGCCGCGGCGCGTTCGTCGAGCATGCGGGCGGCCTCGCGGACCATCGCGTCGACCTGCTCGACGCTGACGCGGCCGATGTAGGTGTCGTTGGCGAGGTCGTCGGGGCGCGGGTAGCCGAGCGCGGCGGTGGCGAGGTGGATGAGGCCGTGCAGGACCTTCTCCGTCTCGCGGCGCTCGCGGATCTTGGCCTGCCGGGCGTAGGAGTCCATCTTGATCTCGAAGACGGACTCGTCGGTGGCCGCGAGCACCGCGCCGGCCTGCTGATTGACCTCCAGCACCATCAGCCCGAGGCCCGCCGCGACGGCGTGGGTGAGCGCCTTGAACGCGTTGTCCTCGCCGTAGCGGCGCACGAGGTCGCCGTAGACGACGTCACGCGCGGGCAGCTGCTTCGGCCGCATGCCGAAGGCGACCAGCCGGGCTGCGGCCTCGGCGTCCACGCTGCTGTGGGACAGCGCCATTACGCGACTTCCTCTTCTTCGTCGGCCCGCTCTACGGCGGCGGTGGACAGCAGCAGGTCGGCGCCACCGAACTCCGGGTCGTCCAGGAGGACGCCGTCGTCGACGGCGAGCAGCACCGAGCGGTCCCCCTGGCGCCGGGCGGCGCCGATCCCGGGACTGTAGGCGTGGACGGCGCGCAGCGCGACCAGGGCGGCGAGGCCGGGCTGGCGGCTGCGGCGGGCCTCTTCGATGAGGCCGGACAGCCGGCGCGGCACCTCCGGCAGGTCGAGCAGCTCGTCGGCCGCGCGCCAGACGTCGTCGCCGAACTTGTCGGTGACCTCGGCGGGCATCAGCTCGGGCTCCGGGATCTCGCCGACGAGCTGGTCACGCTCGGGCGCGGGCCGCAGCAGCAGCGAGACCAGGCTCGACAGCGACGGCACGACGGGCGCCGTGATGCCCGCCGCGGCGTGGAAGAAGTGCTCGGCCGGGGCGACGGCGTCGGCCAGCGGCAGGCCGAGCGTCGGCACGAGGAGCTGGCCGAACAGGTCGAGGGTCGCCCGTTGGGGTGGTCCGGAGAACTGCTGGCGGTCCTGCTCGGCGCGGAAGACCGCACCCGCGTCGGCCAGCCGGGACTGCAGGCGTGTGTGCCGGCGGATGCAGTCGCCGACGATGTCGACGAGCTCGGCGGCGCGGCGCTTGCGGTCGAGGTCCTCGGTCTCGTCGCGGGCGGTGGTGATGTTCTTGAGGATGGCGTTCTCGGCGCGGAAGCGGGCCTCGATGTGGCTCAGCGCGCTGTCGAGCAGCTCCGGGACCTCGCGCTCCCAGTCGACCGACCGGACGTCGCGGCGGGTCGCGTCGAGCTTCGCGCGCAGCACCTCGCCGTACTGGACGGTCCGGTAGCGGGCCTGCTCGGCGGCCAGCTTCGCGTCGGCCAGGCGGCCGCGGTTGATCAGGTTCTCGAGCTTGACCTCGGCGGCGATCTGCGCCGACTCGACGTCGGTGTCGAGCGCGCCGACCAGCACGTTGATCGCCTCGTCGGTGGCGCGCAGGTAGACCTCGCCGTCCGGGGCGGCCAGCTCGACCAGCAGCTTGAAGTCGAACTGGCGGCGCTGGTAGCCGCCCGGGCCCATCGAGCCGTAGACGCGCCGGAAGCCGCGGTCGGTGGTGCCGACGTTGATCAGGTTGTCCAGCACCCACTTGGCCACGCGGACGTGCTCTTCGGGCATCCGCGACGGCGCCTGGGCGGCGATGAACGGCAGCAGCCGGTCGATGACCTCGTCGTGGCCGGCGCCGGTGTCGAAGTCCATCGCGATGGTGACCTGGTCGATCGTGTGCAGCGCGATCTCGGCCATCTGGTAGATCGTGGCGTCGGCCCAGTCGAGCAGGGCCTTGCGCGCGTCCAGGTCGTGCAGCGGCGCGGTGCAGGCCAGCGCCTTGAGGCGGCGCGTCAGCCCCTCGTCGGCCAGGCCCGGGCCGCCGGTCTCGTCGTCTCGCACAGCAGGCCAGGCTAGTCGGCCACCCTCTGCGCACGCGCGGGTGACGGGCTAACGTCGCTCACATGCGTGAGATGACCCGCGAAGAGTGGTGGAAGTTCGCTTCGGAAGGCACCCGGACCGGCAAGCTCGCCGTCGTCCGGGCCAACGGCGCCGCGATCGTCGCGCCGATCTGGTTCCTGCTGAACGAGGGCCCCGACGGCGACGAGCTGATCTTCAACACCGGCACCGAGACCATCAAGGGCAAGGCGATCACCCGCGACCCGCGGATCTCGCTCGTCGTCGACGACCAGCGGCCGCCGTACTCCTACGTCCAGTTCACCGCCGAAGCGCGGCTGACCCACGACCACGACGAGACGCTGGCGTGGGCGACCCGCCTCGGCGGCCGGTACATGGGCGCCGAGCGCGCCGAGGAGTACGGCAAGCGCAACGCCGTGCCCGAAGAGGCACTCGTCCGGGCGAAGATCACCAAGGTCGTCGCACGCGCGGAAATCGCCGGCTGACCTGCGTTCGCTGGTAACCTGCCGCCGGGGGTGGGGGCCATGCTTTCGGGTGCGGACAGCAGACGTGACGCCGTCAAGGCGATGATGAGCTCGGGCCAGCGCGAGCTGGTCGCGGAACTGGAACGCCTCGATGGCGGGGGCCGCTTCGGGCGGTCCACGTGGCAGCGGCCCGAAGGCGGAGGCGGTCAGGCGCGGCTGCTGGAGAACGGCGACGTCTTCGAGCGCGCCGGCGTCAACTATTCGGCCGTGCACGGCGAAACCCTGCCCGAGGCGGTCGCGGCGCAGCACGGCCTCGACCCGGACGGCGGGTTCTTCGCGACCGGGCTGTCGGTGGTGATCCACCCGCGCAACCCGTACGTCCCGGCGTTCCACGCGAACTTCCGGTACTTCGAGTCGGGCGGCACGTGGTGGTTCGGCGGCGGCGCGGACCTGACGCCGTGTTACGGCTTCGCCGAGGACGCGGCGCACTTCCACCGGGTGCTCAAGAACTACTGCGACACGTTCGACCCGGCGTTCCACGCGCAGGCGAAGCGCGCCTGCGACGACTACTTCCGGCTGCCCCACCGCGGCGAGACCCGCGGCATCGGCGGCATCTTCTTCGACCACCTGCACCTCCCGGGCCCGGACGGCTGGCGGCGCGTGGCCGCGTTCACCGCGGCGGGCATCGCCACGATCGCGCCCGCGTACCTCCCGCTGGTCCGCCGCCGCCACGAGCTTCCGCACGGCGAGCGCGAGCGCCAGTGGCAGCTCTACCGCCGCGGCCGGTACGTCGAGTTCACTCTCGTCCACGACCGCGGCACACGGTTCGGCCTGCAGACCGGCGGTTACGTCGAGGCCATCCTGATGGCGCTGCCGCCGCTGGCGCGGTGGGAGTTCGAGTTCACGCCGGAGCCGGGGAGCCCGGAGGCGGAGCTGACGTCGTTCCTCGTGCCGCGGGACTGGGCGGGCGAAGCGGCCGTGTCCGGCTCCCCGCTGGCGGGCTGACGCAAGCGCCCCAAGGCGGCCTTGGTTGCGTCACACGCACCCAATGTGGCCTTCGGTGCGTGTGACGCACCGAAGGCCACATTGGGGCGCTCGGGACGGGCCGAGCCGCCGCGCCGGAAACCGGGTCCGCACTCCGCCGTCCGGGCGCATCCGCCCCGCTCAGCGGGAAACCCTTCTTCACCAAGGGTGAGCGCGTGCGTCGAGTATTGACACGACCCGCTCGGAGGGTGTGAGATCTGTCCCATAGATAGGAAAGTTTCCTAACTATTTCACCCCCGTTCCGGTGGTCCGCCGACCATTCCGCCCCGGTCACCCCCTGTCCCCCGACCCACGCAGGAGGCTCCCAGTGGCACCCCGTCCACCGTGGCGCGTGGTCCTGGCCGGCACCGCCGTCGCGGCGCTCGGCTTGACCGTGCTCTCCCCGGTAAGCGCTTTCGCCGCCGCGGCAACGGACTACGAGTCCGAGAACGCCGTCGTGTCGCAAGGCGTCGTCGAGTCGAACCACGCCGGGTACTCCGGCACCGGGTTCGTCAACTTCGACAACGTCGTCGGCAGTTACGTCGAATACTCCGTGAACGCCGCGCAGGCGGGCACGCACACGCTGACCTTCCGCTACGCCAACGGAACCGCCGACAACCGGCCGGTGAAGCTGGTCGTCGACGGCGGGGACAAGGGCACCGTCGACTTCCCCGGCACCGGCGCGTGGACGACGTGGAAGACCGTCACCGCGAGCGTGCAGCTGACCGCCGGTGTCAACAAGATCCGCACCACGGCGACCACCGCCAACGGCGGCCCGAACGCGGACAAGCTCACCGACACCTTCACCGCGCCGGCCGACGGCGAGCCGCCCACACCGCCGTCGAACCTGGTCGCGAGCAACATCCTGCCCACCGCCGCGACGTTCTCCTGGACCGCCGCGACCGACAACGTCGGCGTGGTGCGGTACGAGATCAACCGCGGTGGCAACATCCTCAAGACCGTCGACGGGACCACGACGTCGGCGACGGTCACCAACCTGACCCCGAACACCGCCTATGACATCTCCGTCGGCGCGTTCGACGCCGCGGGCAACCCGTCGCAGCAGAGCAACGTGGTCACCTTCACCACGCCGCCGAGCGACGACACGACCCCGCCGACCGTGCCGGGCAACCTGCGCTCCACCGGCGTCACCGCGAACAGCGTTTCGCTGGCGTGGAACGCTTCCACGGACAACGGCGGCACGGTCGCGGGCTACGACGTCTTCCAGGGCGCCACGAAGGTCGCGACCACGACGTCACTCGGCACGACCGTCACGAACCTGAACCCGAACACCTCGTACACCTTCACGGTGAAGGCGCGCGACCCCGACGGCAACAGCTCGGCCGCCAGCAACGCGGTGACCGCGAAGACCAGCGCTCCGGGCGGCGCCGGGGGCATCCCGGAGTACGACAAGGACATCACGAAGGTCGACCTCGGCTGGTCGGTGGACTTCCTGCCGAACGGCAACGCGCTGGTGACCGAGCGGGACCGCTTCGAGGTCCTGCTGGTGACGCCGTCCGGCCAGAAGACCACGCTGGGCAAGGTCCCGGGCGCGGTCGGCACGAACGGCGAAGGCGGCCTGCTCGGCCTGGCGATCTCGCCGAACTGGTCGAGCGACCACACGATCTACCTGTACCACACGGCATCCGGCGACAACCGGATCGTGAAGATGACCTACGACGGCACCACACTGTCCTCGACGTCGACGCCGGTGCTGACCGGGATCGCGAAGAACCGCTACCACAACGGCGGCCGCATCAAGTTCGGCCCGGACGGCAAGCTCTACGCCACCGTCGGCGACGCGAAGAACAGCGACAACGCGCAGAACAAGAGCTCGCTCAACGGGAAGATCCTGCGGCTCAACGCCGACGGCTCGGCCCCGGCCGACAACCCGTTCTACGCCACCGGCGGCAACGCCCGGTACGTCTACAGCTACGGCCACCGCAACCCGCAGGGCCTCACCTGGGACTCCCGCGGCCAGCTGTGGGCGGCGGAGTTCGGCGAGAGCAGCCAGGACGAGCTCAACCTGATCCAGAAGGGCGGCAACTTCGGCTGGCCGAGCTGCGAAGGCACGCAGGGCAGCTGCAGCGGCTTCATCGCCCCGAAGAAGACCTGGTCGACGTCGCAGGCCGGGCCGTCCGGCATCGAGATCGTCAACGACTGGATCTACATCGCCGGTGTCACCGGTGAGCAGATGTTCGCCACCCAGATCAACGCGGCGGGCACAGGGGTCGGCACGGTGTCGACGTTGTTCTCCGGCCGGTGGGGCCGCCTGCGCTCGGTGACGAAGACCCCGGACGGCGGGCTGTGGCTGACCTCGACCAACGACGACAAGAACGGCGGCTCGCCGAGCGGCATCGACAACGTCATCGTGCGGCTGAAGTTCCCCGGTGGCTCGACCCCCGGTGACTTCAAGCTGACCAGCTCCGCCTTCGGCGACAATACGACGATCCCGGACAAGTACACCTGCGCCGGCGACGGCACGGCGGGCCAGGACCCGTCACCGCCGCTCGCGTGGGGCGCGTCCACCGGCGCGAAGGGCTACGCCGTCGTGTTCGCCGACACCGCGAACAGCGGCACCAAGCTGCACTGGGCGATCTGGGACGTCCCGGCGGCGGCCCGCTCGCTGCCGGAAGGCCTCGGCGCCGGGTACACCGTGCCGAACCAGGGTGGCGCGAAGCAGAAGGCCATGGGCAGCGGGGCGAACGCGCAGAAGTACTTCGGCCCCTGCCCGGGCGGGTCCAGCCACCCGTACACGTTCATCCTCTACGCCCTCAACACCGCGACGGTCCCCGGCCTGAGCTCGTCTTCGACGATGGCCCAGATCGAAACCGCGATCAAGGGCGCGTCGACGGCGAACGTGCAGCTGCGCGGAAAGTCCAGCGCGGCGGCCTAGAAACCGCGGCAGGGGGTGACCGGAGCGGCGCCGGTCACCCCCTGCCGCCCTTACCCTTCAGACGACCTGGTCCGCCTCGCCGGCAACCCTGCGGAGATGGGCGTCGACGTCGAAGCCGTGCTCCTCCAGCCGCCGCCGGGCGAGCAGCAGCTCGTCGGAGGTGAACAGGTCCGCGTAGCCCGGCCGGAGCATCGTCGCCTCGGAGCTGAGGCCGAGCTGGTTCTTCTCCCAGAGGACGGTGAACCCGCCCGCGGTGCCCGCCCCGCGCAGCAGCATCCGGGCCGCCTCGACCCCGCCGTGCTCCCGCACCATGCGCTCGAACTGGGCCGGCCGGTAACCGTAGTCCCTGGCCAGCACCCGGCAGCCGTCGAGGAGATCGTCCGTGAACCGCTGCGCGAGCAGGGCGGTTTCGGGTAATTCGGACATACGACACCTCTCGACGGGACAGCTACCCTTCTTAGTCGCGAGCGGGACCCGTTTCGCTACGCCATTCGAGGAGGAAATCACCGAGGAGCACTCTCCGTGTCCTGAACTGCTGCACGACCCCGCCAACGCAGCTCAGCAAAGCCGTGCACGCTGCCACCAAGGTGCTCACCTCGGTCGGCCGGGGCCACAGGAAGACGTACAGGCCGGCGGCGACGCAGGTTCCGGAGGCCATGATCATGTCGGGCACCGGAGAACGAACATAGCGGGCAAGCCTTTCGTCGGCGTCCCCCGCGACGACCCCTCGCCCTCAGCTTTCTCCACACGAAGCCGAACGAGGCGAGCCACGCTACGGAAAGCGTGACAAATCCGAGTTGCCAGCGCACGGATTCGATGACCTTCTGCAGGGCGACCACGGCTGCGCCCAGCGCGACCCCGGTGAGAATCGCCGGCAGGAAACCGAAATCCTCGCCGCCACGCAGGAAATCAGTGCAGCGCGCATTCCCGATCGGCACTCGGGCCGGAGGCGCATCCGCCGGCGCGTCCCCCGACGAGTCAACCAGAGGGCGGCCAAGAAACCCAAGACGACGAGGAACCAGCCGTCACGTTTCACCGAACTTCTTCCGTGCCAGGATGGCGGCCATGCGAACCGTGGTCCAAGGCGACGTTCATGTCCACTATGGACAGATTTACGGCCAGCGCAACGGGCTGTGCGGCGCCGCCATGCCGGGGACGCTCTTCCTGCTCACCGGGCTGGACACCGGCGACGTCGGGTTCACCGCGGAGGTGCACGAGAGCGAGCCGCCCGACAGCGGCGCGGAGGACGTCGTCGAGGTGTCGTTCCGGACGGAGGGGCGCGCGATGATCGTGACCTGGGGCGGCGGAGATTCATGGGACCTCGGGCTGACGCCGGGCGACCACCGCGTCCGCTACAGCGCCACCGGGATGGACGCCGGCCGTGAGCTGGACACCCGCGTCGACGGCGAACCCCAACGGGATACGTACCTGCTGCAGTTCTGGCCTTCGCCGCCGGCGCCCGACGTCGTCGTCCGGCAGAGCAGCGAGGTTGCCGCGTACTGGCACGACTTCGCGCGGAAGCTGCCGTCAACGGGCTGACACGTGCTCACCAGCCGAAAAGGCCGGCCATGATGCGCGCGCAGCGGGCCGACATCGCGTCCGCGTCCTCGTCCGGGCGGTCGATCCACCAGCTGATCAGCGAGTCGACCACCCCGGTCCAGACCTGCGCGATCGCCTCGATGTCCACCGGGTCGGCCAGGCCGCGCGAGGTCATCAGCTGCGTCGCGCCGAGCACGGCGAACGCGTCCAGGCGACGCCGGTAGTCCGCCGCCGCGGCGGCGATGTCGCCGCTGCCCGGCACCGTCTCGTCGCGCAGGAGGCGCCAGGCGTACCGGTCGTGGTCGAACGTCGTGAAGATCGCCGAAAGCACCTTCAGCGGCATCTGGTCAGGCTCGCCGCCCGCCGCCATGGTCGTCGCGACACCTTCGGTCAGCCGGTCGCCCGCGCGGTGCAGGCAGGCGAGGTACAGGCCGTCCTTCGAGCCGAAGTACTGGTACAACAACGGCTTCGTGACCCCGACCCGGCGCGCGATCTCGACCATGGACGCACCCGCGTAGCCCGCCCGGCCGAACTCCTCGGTGCCGGCCACGACGAGCTGGGCCTCGCGCTCTTCGCGCGGCATGCCCTTGGTCCCGACCGCCCTTGACTCCGTCACGCCCGAGAGCCTACCGTGCGTAAAGTGACTCTAGGGTAAGTTACCGTCAGGTCAGATCCGAGGAGGCGACGTGGCCGAGTTCCTGGCACACCTGCGCGACCCCGTGCTGTTCGCGGTGCCGGTGTTCCTGCTGTTCGTGGTGATCGAGATCGTCGCGGTGCACGTGCTCGGCCACGACGACAACGTCATCGGCTACAGCCCCGCGGACACCCGCACGAGCATGCTGATGGGCACGGTCGCGGTCGGCGTCAACGCGCTGTTCCGGCTGGTGATGCTCTTCGTCTTCGCGGCGCTGTTCGAGCTGGCCCCGGTCCGGCTGGATCCGCGCGACTGGTGGACGTGGGTGCTCATGCTGCTCGGCCAGGAGCTCGTCTTCTACGCCTACCACCGGGCGAGCCACCGCGTGCGGCTGCTGTGGGCCGGGCACCAGGTGCACCACTCGAGCGAGCACTACAACTTCTCGACGGCGCTGCGCCAGAAGTGGACGCCGTACTTCCAGCTGCCGTTCTGGTCGGTGCTGGCGCTGTGCGGGATCCCGCCGTGGATGATCCTGACCGGGCTGTCGATCGACCTGGTCTACCAGTTCTTCGTGCACACGGAGAAGGTCGGCAAGCTGCCGCGCTGGTTCGAGTACGTCTTCAACACCCCGTCCCACCACCGCGTCCACCACGGCAGCGACGCCGAATACCTTGATGCCAACTACGGCGGCATCCTGATCATCTGGGACCGGCTGTTCGGCAGCTTCGTCCCGGAGGGCAGGCGGCCGACGTACGGGCTGACGAAGAACATCACCACGTACAACCTGCTGAAGGTCGGCTTCCACGAGTACGGGTCGATCCTGCGCGACCTGCGCGGGGCCCGGACGTGGCAGGAGCGGGCCGGGTACGTGCTCGGGCCGCCGGGGTGGCGGCCCGCCGTCGACCGGCTTCAGTCGGCCGCCCACTCGTAGGACAGCTGGTAGCGGTCCGCCGCGAGGACCATGTCGTTCATCTCGACCGGCGTGCCGTCCTCACGAAAGGCCACACGCGTCACGGTCACGACCGGCACGCCCTCGGCGAGCTGGAGCAGGGAAGCTTCGTCCGGCGTCGGCATCCGGGCGCCGACGTGTTCCACGAAGGACGCCAACCCATGCCCGGCTTCTTCCAACCGGGCATAGGTGCCGCCTGGTCCGGTGTCGACCTGCTCGATCGCGGTGTCGCGGGTGAGCTCCCGAGGAAGCCGCGACACCGCGAGCTGGACCACGAGCCCGTCGGCGCGCATCACCCGGTCCCTCACGGTGACCTCGGCGCCGGCGTCGACCGCCAGGTGGCCGGCCACCCGCTCATCGGCCCCCTCGAAGGAGATCTTGACCGATGTCGACGGCGTGAACCCGCGTGCCGCGGCGTCCGCGAGGAACGCGCCACGGTTGCGTTCACGCGCTTCTCGCGAAAGGCGGCTCCGCGCGAGCCGCTGAATGCTTGCCGGCGGGCGCACGAACACGCCACGCCCGTGCTCCGAGGTCACCAGCCCCTCGGACCGGAGCAGGTTCACCGCATCGCGAACCGTCGGCCGCGAAACGCCGTACTGGTCGACCAGGTCGCGTTCACTGGGAAGTTGTTCGCCGGGCACCAGGCGACCCGAGGTGATCTTGTCGCGCAGGTCTGCTGCGACCTGCCGGAAGGCAGGAACCCCACTTCGGCGATCGACCATGTGACCATCCTTCCACTGGGTAACTCGTCTTGACCAGTTGGCGGTCCGCCTGTCATCGTACTGGTATTGACGTCTTTACCAGTTCGCGAAGGCCGACAGGAGAAGTCATGACCGTCGTCACCGAAACCGTCGCCGCCCGGTCTCTCGTCTCGGAAGAGCTGTTCGACCGTCTCGCGGACCGGATCACCGTCACCGAAGACGTGCCTCGGGGGCTCGCGGAGCGGATCATGGAGCAGGCGCTGGCTTTCCTGTGCGCGTGCGCCGCCGACCGAGGTTGCGGGCTGACCCCGTCTCCGCTCGTGGACATCGGATGGCACACCTTCCTCCTGCACACCAGGGACTACGCCGAGTTCTGCCATCGGGTGGCGGGCGGCTACATCCATCACGTGCCGGAGCGAGCCGAACCCGGCATGTCGATTGTGGACCGGCACACTGAGCTGACGCGGGCCGTTTCCGCGATCGCGTCGGCCGGCTTCCCCGTGGATCCGGACCTGTGGTCGCTCCGCGCGGCGAACTGCACCAGCGGGGACGACGGGTGTCGCGCGTCCGGCAAGGATGGCAACGAAAACACCGACACGAACGGAAGGTGACGTCCTGTACCACTGGAGCGAGCTGCCGGGCGAAGTGCGCGAAGTGGTGCATCGCCACCTCGGACCGATCAGGGAGACCGTTCCCGCTGCCGCGGCACAGAGTTCGAGCGTCGCGATGACACTCGTCCGTGACGCGCTGCCGGCGGTGTTCCTCAAGGGCGTCCGAGGCGTGTCGCCGACGATGCGGTGGCTGCGCAACGAAGTCGAGACCGCGCCGCTCGTGGGCGGGCTCGGGCCGGATGTTCTGTTCCACCAGGATGTCGGCGAATGGCTCGTCGTCGGCTTCACCCATCTCGCCGGGCGGTCGGCCGCCCTCGGGCCGGGCTCACCGGATCTTCGCGCCGTCGCGGATGCCGTGAACCGGATCGGCGCGATCGACGCACCGCACGTGCGGTCGCTCACCGATCGATGGAAATCCCCTTGGTGGCCCCGCCTCGCCGCCGCGCGGCCGGAGCTGTCCGGTGAGCTGGACGTACTGCAGCTCGCCGCGTGGGAGGAGAAGGCTCCGGACCTCGTCGCCGGAGGCCGGCTCCTCCACACCGATCTGCACGGCGACCAGTTCCTGCTCGGCGAAGACGGCGACGTGCACGTTGTCGACTGGGGCTGGCCCGCTTCCGGGGCGCCGTGGGTCGACCCCGCTTTCCTCGTCATCCGGCTCGTCGACGCAGGCCATCGGCCCGCGGACGCCGAGGCCTGGGCGCGGGCGAACACCTGCTGGGCTTCGGCGCCCCGGGAAGCGGTGACAGCCTTCGCCGCCTACGTTGCGGGGCTGTGGACCGCCAAGGCAGCCGCCTCCCTGGCCCGGACCGCTCGTGACTACGCGCGCTGGCGGCTCGGCTGAGCGGCTACGCCGTCTCCTGCAGGGCGTTCTCCGGCCGGATCACCGCCGGCAAGCTGTTAAGGGGCGGCCGCTGGCGGGACGTCACGTCCGTCAGCACCAGCTCACGCTCGAAGCCGTCCGCTGACGTCCCCCGCTGGAACTGGGCGAGGATCGTCGCCGGGGGGACCGCTGTCACCAGGCGGTCGTAGCGCTCCAGGCGGTCGAACAGCGTCTGCATGATCTGGCCCGACATGCGGCCCAGGGCCTGCGTGCTCTGGTGGCGGTGGACGCGGTGGCCGAGGTCGACCTGGGCCAGCGCGTCGAGGCCGCGCAGCTCCGCCAGGTCGATGAGGTGCCCGATCTCGACGCCGTAGTTCACCACGAACGGGATGCTTTCCAGCACCTCGCGCCGTCCCGCGTACTCGCCGGCCAGGGGCTGGACGAAGCCGGCCAGCTCCGGCCAGAACATGTTCAGCAGCGGCCGCGCGACGAGCTCGGTGACCCGGCCGCCGCCGTCGGCCTCGCCCTTGAGCGGGCGGTGGTAGAACCCCTTGACGTAGGCCACCGACGGGTCGGTCAGCAGCGGGCCCAGCAGACCCGTGACGTAGTCCGTCGTGAAGTCGTAGAGGTCGCCGTCGACGAAGACGACCAGGTCGCCCGTCGTCGCCGCAACACCCTTCCACAGCGCTTCGCCCTTGCCCTGCAGGCCGTCGAGCGCCGGGAAGACGGCGTCCTGCGCGACGACCGCCGCGCCCGCCGCCGCGGCCACCGAGGCCGTCGCGTCCGTGGAATGGCTGTCGACGACGAGGATCTCGTCGACGAGCACCCCCTGGAGCTCCTCGCGGATCGCCGTGACGATCGCGCCGACGGTGGCTTCCTCGTTCCGGGCCGGGATGACCACGGAGACGGTGGTGCCGCGCTTGGCCGCGACCAGCTCGTCGATCGTCCGGTCGCCGACCTTGCTGCTCCGACGGGCGAGCCAGGTGCCGACCTCCGGAGTCACGTGCAGCCGTGCGTCGCGCATGTTTTCCCCTTCCCTCGTTCGGCCTATCCCTCCCCGAGGTTCGAGGTCCCGCGTTTCGGCGATCGCGCCGTGGTGCTACCGGGGTGTTACGAAGTGGCGGGTCCCGTTAACGCGACGCGCCAAAACCGGGTGGCGGCGGTCCGTAGGCTCGCCGGTGATGAGCCAGTACTTCAGCATCGACGGCCGAGCCGTCTGGAACCCCTCGAACGGGCCCGGCACCCTGTTCGCGCACCTCGCCGAGGCGCTGGTCCCGCTCGCGGGCCGGCCCTCCGGGATCGGCGTGACCCCGGGTGATCCCGACGACCACCCGATCGACGGCGCGACCTTCGCGAAGTTCGCCGACACCCTGGTCGCCGAGTACCGCGCGACGGCACACCCGATCCAGCGGACGCTGCTGGAGGGCTTCGTGGCGACGGCGGCCGTCCTGGCCCGGCGCGGCGCGCTCCCCCTGCCCGCGCTCGACGGCCCGGCCGGGACCTCGACGCGGGACATCCCGGGTGGCGGGGCCGCCGGGCCGGACCGGCTCGCCGAGCTGATGGCCGAGCACGAACGCGCGATGCCGGTGTGATCGAAGCGAACCGGCCCTTCCGCTGGGACCTCGTGCGCCCCGACCACCTCGGCACCCTGCTCGACGGCCTCCCCGAACCGGACCTGTGGTTCCTCGAGGACCTCGTCGACTGCGCCGCCAAGGTCCTCGCCCGCTCCGACGACGGCGAGCTGTACTTCCTCGGCCGGTCCGCGGACTCGGTGTTCGACCTGCTCGGCGGCGCCCTGCTCGACCCGGCGCGGCTCCACCTGCTGCCGCTGTCGACGGCGTCGATCGACAGCTGGTTCTTCGGCCGCCTCCACCCGGCCGAAGTGGCGCAGCTGCGCGCCAACCTGGCCGCGCACGGGCTGAGTCCCGCGCTCCTCGCCCGCGGAGCAAGGCCGATCGTCTTCGCCGACGTCGTGTCGACCGGCCGGACGCTGAAGCAGCTGCTGGACATCCTGCGGGACTGGGCCGAGGACGACCGCGCGGACTGGCCGGCCGTCCTCCGCCGGATCCGGATCGTCGGCCTGACGCGGCGCACCCACACCAGCCCGAACACCCACCGCTGGCACCAGCACGTGGACTGGGCGCGCGAGCTGACGATCCGGAACGTCTCCGTCGAGTCCGCGTTGTTCAGCTACCTCGCCGACCGCCAGCGGAAACTGACGCGCTCGTTCGGCCGGGAGCTGTGGGCCGCGCCGGACGTCCGCGAACCGGCCCGGGACGACCGGACCCGCCGCGCGCTGGCCGAAGCCGTGGCGGTTGTCGAAGCCGGACGCACTCCCGCGGTCCGGGAACGGCTCGCCCACACTCTGCAGCGCGAGCCCGCCATCACCGAGCCGTGGCTGCGGGACCTCGTCAGGCGTCTTCTTCTTCGAGCATCTCCGGCGTGACCGCGGACTCGGTGTCCGGGATGCTCAGGTCCTTGGCCCGCTTGTCCGCCATCGCCAGCAGGCGGCGGATGCGCCCGGCCACCGCGTCCTTCGTCATCTGCGGGTCCGACAGCTGACCCAGCTCCTCCAGCGACGCCTGCCGGTTCGACAGCCGGAGCTTGCCCGCCGCCAGGAGGTGGTCCGGGGCTGTGTCGCCGAGGATCTCCAGCGCGCGCTCCACGCGGGCCGCCGCCGCGACCGCCGCGCGGGCCGAGCGGCGCAGGTTCGCGTCGTCGAAGTTGGCCAGGCGGTTCGCCGTCGCGCGGACCTCGCGGCGCATGCGCCGTTCTTCCCACTGCAGCACGCTCGTGTGCGCGCCCAGGCGGGTCAGCAGCGCGCCGATCGCGTCGCCGTCGCGGACCACCACGCGGTCGGCGCCCCGGACCTCGCGGGACTTCGCCTGGATGCCCATCCGGCGCGCCGCGCCGACGAGCGCCAGCGCCGCCTCCGGACCGGGGCACGTCACCTCGAGCGACGACGAACGGCCCGGTTCCGTCAGGGAGCCGTGGGCGAGGAACGCGCCCCGCCACGCCGCTTCGGCGTCGGCCACGCCGCCGGACACCACGGCCGCGGGCAGCCCGCGCACCGGGCGGCCGCGCTGGTCGATCAGCCCGGTCTGGCGGGCCAGGCCCTCACCGTCCTTCACCACGCGCACGACGTAGCGCGTGCCCTTGCGCAGGCCGCCGCTGGCGGTGATGACGTGGACGTCCGAGTGGTGGCCGTACAGCTCGTGGATCTCCTTGCGCAGCCGCCGGGCGACCGAGCCCGTGTCCAGCTCCGCTTCCACGACCACCCGGCCGGCCACGATGTGCAGCCCGCCGGCGAAGCGAAGCAGCGACGCGACCTCCGCCCGGCGCGGCCCGATCTTCGTGATCTCCAGCCGGCTCAGTTCGTCCTTCACCGCGGCGGTCATCGCCATTACTGCCCCTCCCTGCCTTTCGCTCCTCCCCCGTGCTCCCCGTCCCTGCCGAGACCGAGAGCCTCCCGCATGCATCGCGCGAGCGCATCAGGATCATGCCGTCCCGCCACTTCCGGGTCGCCCACCGCCCCCAGGTGCGCGCGCCCGCCGAGCCGTTCCGCCGCGCGCCGGAGATTCGCCGGGTCGGGCACGGAATCGCGGTCCGCGATCACCGCGTCGACCCGAAGATCGGGCGCGTGCTCGAAGAGTACGTCCAGGTGCCGCTCCGGCGAGAATCCCGCGGTTTCCCCCGGCTGGGGGACAAGGTTGAGCACGAGCACCTTCGTCGCGGTGGTCTTCACGAGCGCGTCGTGCAGGCCGGGCACCAGCAGGTGAGGTAAAACGCTCGTGAACCACGAGCCCGGACCGAGGAAAACGACGTCGGCGCCGAGCACCGCCTCGACCGCTTCCTCACACGCCAGCGGCGGCCGCCCCGAGCCGCCCGGCGACCGCAGGCTGACGCGCTGCACCTGCCCCGGCGTCGACGCCACCGCGACCTGCCCGCGGATCGTGCGCAGCGCCTCCGGGTTTTCGCTGTCCAGACCGCTGACCTGGCCTTCGATCTCCAGCGGCTCCGGCGACATCGGCAGCACGCGGCCCGAGACGCCCATCAGGCGGCACGCTTCGTCGAGCGCCGCCACCGGGTCGCCGAGCACCTCGAAGAGCCCGGCCAGCAGCAGGTTCCCCACCGCGTGGCCGGCCAGCGCGCCGTCACCACCGAAGCGGTGCTGGAAGACCTCGGCCCAGAGCGTGCCGCCGTCCTCCGCCGCGAAGGCGGCGAAGGCCTGCCGGAGATCGCCCGGCGGCAGCAGCCCGAGCTCGCGCCGCAGCCGGCCGGACGACCCGCCGTCGTCGGCCACGGTCACGATCGCGGTGACGTCGGGGGTCACCCGCCGCACCGCGGACAACGTGGCGTGCAGCCCGTGGCCGCCCCCGAGGGCGACCGCCCGCACGTTATTCACGACCAAGGTCGCGGTGCACCACCTTCACGGCCATACCGTCCTCTTTGGACAGACGCTGGGCGAGCTCGACCGACAGCGCCACGCTGCGGTGCTTGCCGCCCGTGCAGCCGACGGCGAGCGTCAGGTACCGCTTGCCCTCGCGCTTGTAGCCGGCGCCGATGAGCCGCAGCAGCTGGTGGTAGCGGTCGAGGAACTCCTCGGCGCCCTCCTGGGAGAGGACGTAGTTGCGGACCTCGCCGTCGAGGCCCGTGTGTTCGCGCAGCTCCGGGATCCAGAACGGGTTCGGCAGGAACCGGACGTCCATCACCAGGTCGGCGTCCATCGGCAGGCCGTACTTGTAACCGAACGACAGCACGGTGACCCGGGTCTGGGTGCTCGCCTCGGACCCGAACGCGTCCTCGATCTTCGCGCGTAGGTCGTGCACCGACAGCGACGACGTGTCGAGCACCAGGTCGGCCTCTTCGCGCAGCGGCTCCAGCAGCGTCCGCTCCGCCGTGATGCCGTCGGCGAGCCGGCCGTCACCCTGCATCGGGTGCCCGCGGCGCACCGCCTCGAAGCGCCGCACCAGCACCGCGTCGGTCGCCTCCAGGAACAGCACGCGCGGCTTGTAGCCCCGCGCGTCCAGGTCCTTGATCACCGAGGCGAGGTCGTCGGTGAACGCGCGCGAGCGCACGTCCATGACGACGGCCACCTTCGTGATCGCGCCGCGCGCCTGCGCGCCCAGCTCGACCATGGTGGCGATCAGCTCCGGCGGCAGGTTGTCGACGACGAACCAGCCCAGGTCCTCCAGGCACTTGGCCGCGGTGCTGCGGCCGGCCCCGGACAGCCCGGACACCACCGCGACCTCCATGCCGGACCCGCGGATCTCCTCTTGCGCACTCACTGTCTTTCCCTACTCCCCTGCTTGTGTGCCGTTGCTCGCGCCGGACTCCCCGGCCAGCGCGGCGACCACGGCCTCCGCGGTGCGCCTACCGAAGCCGGGCACCGCCTCGATCTCTTCGATCCTGGCCTGCTTGAGCTTCTTGACCGAGCCGAAGTGCTTGATCAGCGCGGTGCGGCGAGCCTGCCCCAGCCCGGGCACACTGTCCAATTCGGACGTCTGCAGCCGCTTGGAGCGCTTCTCGCGGTGGTAGGCGATGGCGAACCGGTGCGCCTCGTCACGCAGCCGCTGGAGCAGGTAGAGCCCCTCCGACGTCCGGGGCAGGATCACCGGATCGGGGTCGGCGGGCAGCCAGACCTCTTCCAGCCGCTTCGCCAGCCCGATCACGGCGATGTCGGTGATGCCCAGCTCCGCGAGCACGTCCGCGGCCGCCGTGGCCTGCGGGCCCGCACCGTCGACGACCAGCAGGTTCGGCGGGTAGGCGAACTTCTTCGGCCGGCCGGTCTCCGGGTCGAGGCCGGGCGTGCTCGACTCCTCCGCGGTTTCCTTCAGGTAGCGGTGGAAGCGCCTTCGCACGACTTCGGCGATCGACGCGACGTCGCCTTCCTCGGCCGCCTCGCGCAGCGCGAAGCGCCGGTACTCGGACTTGCGCGCGAGCCCGTCTTCGAACACCACGAGCGACGCCACGACGTCGCTGCCCTGGATGTGGCTGATGTCGATGCACTCGATGCGCAGCGGCGCGGTGTCCAGGGCCAGGAACTCCTGCAGCTCGGTCAGCGCCGCCGAGCGCGCCGTCAGGTCGCCGGCGCGGCGCAGCTTGTGCTGGGTGAACGCCTCCCCCGCGTTGCGCTCGACCGTCTCGGCTAGGGCCTTCTTGTCCCCGCGCTGCGGCACCCGGACCTGCACCCGCGAGCCACGCAGGCCGGTGAGCCACTCGGCGAGCGCGTCGGCGTCGGCGGGCAGCTCGGGCACCAGCACCTCACGCGGCACGACCGGCCCGGCGTCGACGTCGTCCCGCGCGTCGAGCTCGGCCTGCTCGCCGTAGAACTGCGTGATGAAGTGGTCGACCAGCGCCGGGACGTCCATCTCCTCGGCCTTGTCGATCACCCAGCCGCGCTGGCCGCGGACCCGGCCGCCGCGCACGTGGAAGACCTGGACGGCGGCCTCGAGCTCGTCGTGGGCGAACGCCACGACGTCGGCGTCCGTGCCGTCGCCGAACACCACGGCCTGCTTCTCCATGGCGCGGCGCAGCGCGCCGAGGTCGTCGCGCAGCCGGGCCGCGCGCTCGAACTCCAGCTCGTCCGACGCCGCGGCCATCTCGTTCTCGAGGCGCCGGATCATCGCGTCGGTCTTGCCGGCGAGGAAGTCGCAGAAGTCCTCGACGATGTCGCGGTGTTCGTCGGCCGAGACACGGCCGACGCACGGCGCCGAGCACTTGTCGATGTAGCCGAGCAGGCAGGGCCGGCCGATCTGGCCGTGGCGCCGGAACACCCCGGCCGAGCAGGTGCGCGCGGGGAACACCCGCAGCAGCAGGTCGAGCGTCTCGCGGATGGCCCACGCGTGCGCGTACGGCCCGAAGTAGCGGACGCCCTTCTTGCGCGCGCCGCGGTAGACGTGCAGCCGCGGGAACTCCTCGTTCAGCGTCACCGCGAGCACCGGGTAGCTCTTGTCGTCGCGGTAGCGGACGTTGAACCGGGGGTCGAACTCCTTGATCCAGTTGTACTCGAGCTGGAGCGCCTCGACCTCGGTGGTGACGACGGTCCACTCGACGCTCGCGGCGGTGGTGACCATCTGCCGCGTGCGCGGGTGCAGGCCCGCGAGGTCGGCGAAGTACGAGTTCAGCCTGCTGCGCAGGCTTTTCGCCTTGCCGACGTAGATGACCCGCCTGGTCGCGTCACGGAACTTGTACACGCCAGGGGCATCCGGGATGCTCCCCGGCGAGGGACGGTAGGTGGTCGGGTCAGCCACTCCCCCAGCCTATGGCGCGGCACCGACAGTTCTCGCACGCCCCCGGTTCGCCCGCCGGAAGTAGGGTGTTCGTCCGGATGCGACCTTCGGCGGTGTCGCCCCGGGTGACCCGGTGGTTACTTTCCGACCCAGCAGGTCCGGCCCCATCCGAAAGGATCACCACCGTGAGCTCTCTTCGTATCCTCGGCGCCGCCTCCGCGGCCGCCGTCGCGCTGACCCTCGCCGGTGGCGCGGCCGCCTCCGCCGGTGTCCAGCCGAACATCGTCGGCGGCACGACCGCGCCGACCGTCTCCTGGGGCGCCCAGGTCTACGTGAACACGCCCGGGCGTGACTTCCAGGGCTTCAACTGCTCCGGCACGGTGATCGCGGCCCGCTGGGTCATGACGGCCGTGCACTGCCTCGACCAGGACGGCTCGGGCATGCACGTGAAGGTCGGCAGCAACACGCTCTTCTCCGGCACGCAGATCGCCGTCGACGGCAAGTACGAGTCCCCGAACGGCGACATCGCGCTGCTGCACCTGGCCTCGGCGACCAGCGCCGGGCCGATCTCGCTCGGCAGCGCGGACCCGGCGACGGGCAGCACCAACCAGCTCTACGGCTGGGGCCGCACCACCCCGACCGGCCCGCCGGCGTCGGCGCTGAAGGTGGCGAACGTGCAGGTCACCGGCCGGTCGTCGGACGCCTACGGCGGCCGGGCGATCCAGAGCGTCGGCATCAACGGCGCGGCGTGGAAGGGCGACTCGGGCGGCCCCGAGGTCGCCAACGGCGTGCAGGTCGGCGTCGCCTCGACGGTCCAGAACCAGAGCGGGACGAACACGCGCGGCACGAACAACTACGCGAGCGTCGCGTCGAGCCGGTCCTGGATCCGGTCGACCGCGGGCGTCTGAGGCCGGTTCTTCCCGGGGCGGCGCTTCGGCGCCGCCCCGGTTCTGTCGGTGGGGTGTGCGAAACTCGCGGGCATGCGGATCGCCACCTGGAACGTGAACTCCATCGTCCCCCGCCTGCCCCGGGTGCTGGACTTCCTGGAGCAGAGCGCGCCGGACGTGCTGTGCCTGCAGGAGCTGAAGAACACGACGGAGAAGTTCCCGGCCGCCGAGGTCGAGGCGCTGGGCTACGAGGTCGCGGCGTACGGGCTCGGGCGCTGGAACGGCGTCGGGATCGTGTCGAAGGCAGGGCTGTCCGACGTGGTCCGCGGCCTGCCGGGCGAGCCGGAGTTCGACGGCGCGGCCGAGGCCCGCGCGATCGGGGCGACCTGCGGCGGCGTGCGGGTGTGGTCGGTGTACGTGCCGAACGGGCGCGAGCCGGACAACCCGCACTACGCGTACAAGCTGGAGTGGCTGGAGGCGTTGCGGTCGCTGGTTTCTTCCGAGCTTTCGGACGCGCCGTTCGCGGTGCTCGGGGACTTCAACGTGGCTCCGACGGACGCGGACGTCTGGGACATCACGCTGTTCGCGGAGTCGACCCACGTGACGAAGCCGGAGCGCGACGCCCTGGCCCGGCTGCGGGACCTGGGGCTGACGGACGTGTTCCCGCGGCCGTTGAAGTACGACCACCCGTTCACGTACTGGGACTACCGGGCGGGCAACTTCCCGAACAACAAGGGCATGCGGATCGACCTCGTGTACGGCAACGCGGGGTTCACCTCGGCCGTGACGGATTCCTATGTGGACCGTGAGGCCCGGAAGGGCAAGGGCCCGTCGGACCACGCGCCGATCGTCGTGGACCTGGACCTCTGACCGCTCCCCCGGAACGGGGGCCGAGCGGTCAGCCGCCGGTGGCCGCGCGGTGCAGTTTCCGCAGGGCCCGGACCGCTTCCACCGCCCGGCCCCGGTCGACGGCCTGCACCGCCATCACCGAGTGGTACTCGTCGTCCGGGAGCTCCAGCCGGGCCCACGAGGCGCCGTCCGGGAAGCTCACCGACAGGACCTCGGTCCACGCGAACCGCCGGGTCACCAGGACGTTCCGGACCTCGATGCCCTCGGCGTCCGCGCGCACGCGGGCGATCGCGAACAGCATCACGCCGCACGCCAGCAGGATGCCGATGCCGATCATCGCCGCCTGGTCGGAGCGCTGGAAGTGGACGCCGGTGTCGCCGTTGCGCAGCAGCACCGCCACCACCACGAACACCGCCAGCAGCGCCACCGCCATCACGCTGCACATGATCATCGCCCGGCGGGGCCGGAACACCAGGGTCGCCGTCGAAGTAGCCACGCTCACACAAAACCCCGCTCGGTCCACGGCTGGCGCAGGCTCCGCAGCACGTGCGCGGAGTCCAGCGCGGCCACGGTCGCCTCGTAACCCTTGTCTTCCTTCGCCCCGGGACGGCCCGACCGATCGACGGCCTGCTCGTGCGTGTCGCACGTCAGCACGCCGTTGCCGACCGGGGTGCTTTCGTCGAGCGCCACCCGGGTCAGGCCCGCCGTCACCGCGTCGCACACGTACTCGAAGTGCGGGGTGCCGCCGCGGATCACCACGCCGAGCGCGACCACCGCGTCGTGGTTGCGGGCCAGCGCCTGCACCACGACCGGGAGCTCGATCGCGCCCGCGACGTGGACGACCGTCGGGTCCTCTTCCAGCTCGGCCTCACGGGCGGCGACCAGCGCGCGCTCCAGCAGGACGTCGGTGATGTCCGCATTCCACCGGGTGGCGACGATGCCGAGCTTCAAGGTCTTGCAGCCGGTCAGGTCCAGGGAGACCTCCGGCCGGCCTTCGCCGCTCACAGCGCTCCTCCGTCGGGGTGCTCGGCGCCGGCGCCCACCTGGTCGTAGTGCTCCAGCTGGGCCAGGTCGTGGCCCATCCGGTCGCGCTTGGTCCGCAGGTAACGCAGGTTCTCCGGGTTCGGCGAGATCGGCAGCGGCACCCGCCCGGTGACGCGCAGGCCGTAGCCCTCCAGGCCGATCCGCTTGGCCGGGTTGTTCGAGAGCAGCCGCATGGTGCGGACGCCGAGGTCGCAGAGGATCTGCGCGCCGGTGCCGTAGTCGCGGGCGTCGGCGGGCACCCCCAGCGCGAGGTTGGCGTCGACGGTGTCGGCGCCGTCGTCCTGCAGCTGGTAGGCCTGCAGCTTGTGCAGCAGGCCGATGCCACGGCCTTCGTGGCCACGGATGTAGAGCACCACCCCACGACCTTCGGTGGCCACCGCTTCCAGGGCCGCCTCCAGCTGCGGGCCACAGTCGCAACGCAGCGAGCCGAAGACGTCACCGGTCAGGCATTCGGAGTGGACGCGCACGAGGATGTCCTGGCCGTCGCCGATCTCGCCGTAGACGAACGCGACGTGCTCGATGCCGTCCAGCAGGCTGTCGTAGCCGACGGCGCGGAACGTGCCCGCGGCCAGCGGGATGCGCGCCTCGGCGACCCGCTCGACCTGCTTCTCGGTGCGACGGCGGTAGGCGATCAGGTCGGCGATGGTGATGATCGCCAGGTCGTGGTCGGCCGCGAAGACCTCGAGCTCGTCGCGGCGCGCCATGTCGCCTTCGTCCTTCTGCGACACGATCTCGCAGAGCACGCCCGCCGGCGCGAGGCCGGCCATCCGGGCGAGGTCGACCGACGCCTCGGTGTGCCCGGGGCGGCGCAGCACGCCGCCTTCCTTCGCGCGCAGCGGCACGACGTGCCCGGGACGGCGGAAGTCCTTCGCGGTGGACGCCGGGTCGGCCAGCAGCCGGATCGTGTGCGCGCGGTCGGCGGCGGAGATGCCGGTGCTGATGCCGTCGGCGGCGTCGACCGTGACGCTGTACGCGGTGCCGCGCGCGTCCTGGTTCGTGTGGTACATCGGCGGCAGGTCCAGCCGGTCGGCCTCGGCCTCGGTCAGCGCCACGCAGACGTAGCCCGAGGTGTAGCGGACCATGAACGCCAGCAGCTCCGGCGTCGCCTTTTCAGCCGCGAAGATGAGGTCACCCTCGTTCTCGCGGTCCTCGTCGTCGACCACGACGACGGGGCGCCCCGCCGCGACGTCGGCGATCGCCCGCTCGATGGCGTCGGCGTCGAACACCGCGCCGGTCCCGCACGGGGTCCAACCCGCTTCGGGCTCTGCCGCACTCGTCTCGCTCATGACCGCTCCTCCGTGCCGCCGCCGTCATTGTTCCCCTGCCGCAGGTGCGGCGTGGCGAGTTTTTCCACGTACTTGGCGACCACGTCGACCTCGAGGTTGACCAGGTCGCCGGCTTCGCGCCCGCCGAGCGTGGTCACCTCGAGCGTGGTCGGGATCAGCGCGACCTTGAACTGCTCGTCGGTGATCGCCGCGACCGTCAGGGAGATCCCGTCGACCGCGATCGACCCCTTCTCGACGACGTAGCGCGCCAGGTGCCCCGGCAGCGCGAAGGTCGTGACGCCGGTTTCGTCGCGGGAGAGGAATACGCCGGTCCCGTCCACGTGCCCCTGCATGATGTGCCCGCCGAGCCGGCCGCCCGCGGGGGTCGCGCGTTCCAGGTTGACCCGGTCGCCGACCGCGACCTTGGCCAGGCTCGACCGCTGCAGCGTCTCGTGCACGACGTCGACGGTGAACTCGCCGCCGGCCACCTCGACGACGGTCAGGCAGACGCCGCTGACCGCGATCGAGTCGCCGTGCCCGGCGTCACTGGTGACCAGCGGGCCGCGCACGCGCAGCCGTGCCGCGTTGGTCAGCTGCTCGACCGCGGTGACCTCGCCGATCTCCTCGACTATGCCGGTGAACACGTCCGCTGCCTCCTAGTGAGCCGGTCCTCCCATCCAACACCCGCCGCGGCCCGGAAGCTTCTCCGGTGCCGCCGCGTGATCAGCCGGCCCGGCCCCGGGCCGCCTGCTCGCGCAGCGCGGCGACCGCTTTGCCCGGGTCTTCGGCGCCGTAGACGGCGGACCCGGCGACGAAGCAGTCGACGCCCGCCTCGGCGGCCTGCTCGATGGTGTCGGTGTTGATCCCGCCGTCGATCTCGACGACCAGCTTCAGGTGCCCGGTGTCGACGAGCCGCCGCGCGGTGCGGACCTTCTCCAGGACGTCCGCGATGAACGACTGCCCGCCGAAGCCCGGTTCGACCGACATCACCAGCAGCGTGTCGTAGTGCTTGAGCGCGTCGAGCCACGGCTCGAGCGCGGTGCCCGGCTTGACCGACAGGCCGGCCTTGGCGCCCGCGGCACGCAGGTTCTTCGCCAGCGCGATGGGGTCCTTCGCGGCCTCGGCGTGCACGGTGACGTTGTAGGCGCCGGCCTCGGCGTACCCGATCGCCCAGCGGTCCGGGTCGTCGATCATCAGGTGGCAGTCGATCGGCACGTCGGTGCTCTTGAGCAGCGCCTGGACCACCGGCAGGCCGAGGGTCAGGTTGGGCACGAAGTGCGCGTCCATCACGTCGACGTGGACCCAGTCGGCGCGGGTCTCCCCCGCGCCGGCCACGGCGGCGATCTCCTCGCCGAGCCGGGCGAAGTCCGCGGACAGGATGCTGGGGGCGATCAGGGGTCGGTCAGCCACGTCCTGAGTGTAGGAGGGCACTGCTAACGCTCGCTAACCGGTTGTGACCAGGATCCGGCTCCCGATCTGGCTCCGCAGGGGGAAGCACCCGGGGCCGGAGTCCCCATAACCTCGGGGTCATGTCCGGTTTCCCGCGTTCCCTGCTGCGTCCCGGCGGCTACCTCAGCGTGCCCTACGCCCTGCTGGGGACCGCTCTGACGCTGCCCGCGTTCCCCTTCGCCCTCGTCGTGGCGCTCATCCCGGGCCCGCCCCAGCTGCACTTCGTCCTCGCGCTGGCCGCGCTCGCCCTCTTGCTGGGGCTCGCCGGGCTGGCCGGGCCGACGCGGCGCTTCGGCGTGGCCGTGGCCAACGCCATGCTCGGGACCGACCTGCCCGCGCCGGGACGGGCCCGGCCCGCCTGGCCGGACCGGCTGCGCTCGGCCGCCTGGCTGGTGCTGCACGCCGCACTGGGCGGGCTGCTGCTCGTGGTCGAAGGGGTGCTGCTGCTCGGTGTCCTCGTGCCGGTGATGTGGCTGAACGGCGACCAGGGGCAGTTCTCGTTCTTCGGCGCGACCGCCGAAGCCGGGCCGTGGACGGTGCCGGTCGCCCTGGTGATGCTCGTGGCCGCGCTGCTGCTCGCGGCCGCCGCCACCCGCGGCTTCCGGGCCGGCGCGGCGGCGCTGCTGGGCCCGTCCGCGGCCGAGCGCGCGGCGCTGGCCGAGCGCCGCGCGGCCGTGCTCGCCCAGCGCAACCGGCTGGCCCGCGAGCTGCACGACTCGATCGGGCACACGCTCACGACGTCGACCATCCAGGCGGCCGCCGCGGCCGACCTGGTCGAGACCGATCCCGCGCAGGTCCGGCGCGCGCTCGGCACGATCGAAGAAAGCTCCCGCGGCGCGCTCGAAGACCTCGACCACGTGCTCGGCCTGTTGCGTGAAGAGCCCGCGACGAAGGAGCCGACCCGCACGCTGGCCGAGGTGGACGTCCTCGCCGTGCGCGCCCGCGAAGCCGGGCTCGACGTCCGGCTGACCGTCGACGGGCCGGTCGGCGCGCTGCCCGCCGCGGTGTCGCGCGAGGGGTACCGGATCGTCCAGGAGGGCCTGACCAACGCCCTGCGCCACGCCGGCCCGGGCGCGGTCGACGTCCGCGTCTTCGCCGGGCCCGAGCGGCTGGCGATCGCCGTGGTCAACCCCCTGCGCAGCGCGGAGCCGCGGCCCGGGCGGCACGGGCTGGCCGGGCTCGCGGAGCGCGTCGAAGCCCTGCGTGGTGAGCTCGACGCCGGGCCGGACGGCGAGCGGTGGCGGCTGCGCGCGACCATCCCGCTGCGGACGGGCGCATGAGCCCCGGCGTGCTGCTCGTCGACGACGAGCCGCTGGTCCGCACCGGTCTGCGGGCGCTGCTGGAGCAGCAGGGCATCACCGTGGCCGGCGAGGCCGCCGACGGCTCGGAGGTCCTGGCCGCGGTGCGCCGGACCGGCCCGGACGTCGTGCTGATGGACGTCCGGATGCCCGGCACCGACGGCATCGAGGCCACCCGGCAGCTGCTCGCGGCGACCACCGAGCCGCCGAAGGTCCTCGTCGTCACGACGTTCGACAACGACGACTACGTGCACGAAGCGCTCCTGGCCGGGGCCAGCGGGTTCCTGCTGAAGCGGGCCCGCAAGGAGGAGATCGCGCACGCCGTGCGGACCGTGGCCGCCGGGGAGTCGCTGCTGTTCCCCGAAGCGATCCGGCGGCTGGTGACCGCCCGGCAGCCGGGCGGGACGCACGCGCGGGCGGCGAAAACGCTCACCCGGCGTGAAGCCGAGGTGCTCCGGCTGATCGCCACCGGACTGTCCAACCAGGACATCGCGGCCGCGCTGGTGATCAGCCTCGAGACGGTGAAGACGCACGTGGGCAACGTCTTCGCGAAGCTCGGCGCGGGCAACCGCGCCCAGGCAGTGGTCATAGCGTACGAATCGGGCGTCGTCCGGCCCGGGCACCTCGCCGGTCAATAACCGACGTGCTCTTGGTCACCCGCGGGAAGCCATGAGTTCGGGCACCGGCCACCTGGTGCTCACCTGACGGCCGCGCCCGGCACACATGCAAAGGGACTAATAACGCGTGTCCGAAATCCGGGCTGTACCTCCTGAAGTCCCCCAATGAGGAGAAACATGGCTTCGCTGCTCACCGGCCGCCGCCGGTGGCTGGTCGCGGGCGCGCTCGGCGCCGCGCTGATCGCCGCCGCGCCGGTCGCCATCGCCGCCAGTGGTTCCGGCTCCGCCGACGCGCGCTCGTCGGCCGGCGCCGGGGACCGCACCAACGACGTCCGCTCGGCGATCCAGGGCGGCTCCGCCCGCAACGTCATCCTGTTCCTGGGTGACGGCATGGGCCAGTCCGAGATCACCTCCGCGCGCAACTACGAGCGCGGCGCCGCGGGCCGGCTCGCGATGGACGAGCTGCCGCTGACCGGCGACTACACGACCTACGCCGTCGAGCAGAACAACCCCGGCAAGCCGAACTACGTGACCGACTCGGCCGCGTCCGGCACCGGCTGGGCCACCGGCGTCAAGACCTACAACGGCGCCATCTCGGTCGACGCGTACGGCAACTCCGTGCCGACGATCCTCGAGCTCGCCAAGCGCGGCGGCCTCCGCACCGGTGACGTCACCACCGCCGAGGTCCAGGACGCCACGCCGGCGGTGCTGGGTGCCCACGTCGTCAGCCGCGACTGCAAGGGCCCGGTCGAGACGACCGCGAAGTGCGCGAAGAACGCGAAGGAGAACGGCGGCGCCGGCTCGATCTCCGAGCAGCTCGTCCAGACCCGCCCCGACGTCCTGCTGGGCGGCGGCGCGACGTTCTTCGACCAGACCGTCACGGCCGGCAAGTTCAAGGGCAAGACCGTCCTGGACCAGGCCAAGGCGGCGGGCTACAACGTCGTGAACACGGCGGCCGACCTGGCCGCGGCGAAGAAGGGCAAGCCGGTCCTCGGCCTGTTCGCCAAGAACAACATGCCGGTGAACTGGACCGGCCCGGCCGCGGTCCACGGCGGCACCCCGCCGTCGCGCTGCACGCCGAACCCGGCGCTGCCGAAGACCCAGCCGAAGCTGGCCGACCAGACCCGCAAGGCGCTGGAGCTGCTCGACGACCGCCACTCGGACAAGGGCTTCTTCCTGCAGGTCGAGGGCGCGAGCATCGACAAGCAGGACCACGCCGCCGACCCGTGCGGCCAGATCGGCGAGACGATCGACTTCGACGCGGCGATCGCGGCGGGCACGGCGTTCGCCCGCAGCCACCCCGACACGCTGGTGCTGGTGACGGCCGACCACGGCCACAGCTCCCAGATCGTCGAGCCGACCGCCACCCCGGGCCTGACCGCGACGCTGGTCACCAACGAGGGCTCGAACATGACCCTGGCCTACGGCACCGCCGAGACCGGCGGCTCGCAGTCGCACACGGGTACCCAGGTCCGCATCGCGGCCATGGGCCCGCAGGCGGCCAACGTCGTCGGCCTGACCAACCAGACCGACCTGTTCGGCACTCTGAAGCGGGCCTTGCGCCTGCGCTGACCCGCTCGTGAGTGGTAATTCGGGTTAGAACCCGAATTACCACTCACGACGAGTGCGGTAGGGCCGGCCCCCGGAACGGTTCGGCGGCCTGCCCCAATGCCCCCTGGTGATGGGCTCCCTAGGTTGGGGAGCACCACGACACCAGGGGGTTCTTTCATGCGGAAGTCCTTGCCCGGCAAGCGAGTCCTCGCGTGCGGCACGCTCGTCGCGCTCCTCGCGGCGACCACCGCGGCGCCCGCGCTCGCCGCCACCACCGACCCGGTCCAGCGCGGGCTCGACGGGCTCACCGCCCAGGACGGCGTCCCCGGCGCCGAAGCGGTGATCCAGGACCACGGCCGCACCCGGGTGGTGCGCAGCGGCCGCGGCGACGTCGCGACCGGGAAACCGTTCCCGCGCAACGGTTCCTTCCGCGCGGGCAGCGTCACCAAGACGTTCGTCGCGACGGTCGTCCTGCAGCTGGCCGGCGAGGGCCGGGTGAAGCTGGACGCGCCGGTCGAGCGGTACCTGCCGGGACTGCTGCCCGACCACCGGATCACCGTCCGGCAGCTGCTGCAGCACACGAGCGGGCTGTACGACTACCTGGGCGACCTCGCCCTCGAAGACCCGGAAAGCCTGCGGCACCGCGGGGCGGAGCCGGCCGAGCTGGTGGCGATGGCGCTCACGCACCCGCCGCTGTTCGAGCCCGGCGCGGGCTGGTCGTATTCGAACACGAACTACATCGTGGCCGGGATGCTCGTCTCGAAGGTCACCGGGCACGCGCTGGAGGACGAGATCACCCGGCGGATCACGCGCCCGCTGGGCCTGCATGACACGTACCTGCCGCGCCGCGGCGACGAGAAGCTGCCGGACCCGCATGCGGTCGGGTACACGGCGATCGCCGGAAAGCTGGTGGACTTCAGCGACTTCGACGCGACGATCGCCGGGGCGGCGGGCGGCCTGGTGTCCACTCCGGCCGACCTCGACCGGTTCTACGGCGCGCTGCTCGACGGCCGTCTGCTGCGCCCGGCCCAGCTCGCCGAGATGCAGCGGACGGTGCCGGCCGACGAGCTCGGGATTCCGGGCGCGCGCTACGGCTTGGGGCTGGGGAGCATTCCGGTGTCGTGCGGGCTGTTCTGGGGCCACGAGGGCGGGATCGTCGGCTTCACGAACCTGGTGGGAGTCGGCCCGGGCGGCCGCCGGGCGACCGTGGTGCTCAACCAGGATCCGGCGCCCGGGAACGCGAACCAGCACCTGCTGGCCGCCACCGACACGGCGCTCTGCTCAGGACAGTAGGTCCGGGAAACCATCGAGACCCCAGGGGTTGCTCCATGCGGAAGTCATTGCGCGGAAAGCAGATCGTCGCGTGCGGAACACTCGTCGCGCTCCTCGCGGCGACCACGGCGGCACCCGCGCCCGCCACCACCACGAACCCGCTGCAGCGGGTGCTGGACCGGGTCACCGCCCAGGGTGGCGCGCCCGGCGCCGAAGCCGTCGTCACCGACCACGGGCGCGTCACCGAGACGCGCAGCGGGGTCGGCGACCTGAGCACCGGGAAGCCCTACCCGCGGGACGCGAAGTTCCGCGTCGGCAGCGTCACCAAGACGTTCGTCGCGACGGTGGTGCTGCAGCTCGTCGGTGAGGGGAAGGTCAGGCTCGACGACCCGATCGAGCGTTACCTGCCCGGGCTGATCACCGGCAACGGCAACGACGGCCGGAAGATCACCGTCCGGAACCTGTTGCAGCACACCAGCGGCCTCCACAACTACACCGACGAGGTGCTGACGGCGGACCCCGAGTCCCTGCGCCACCGCGGCGCCGAGCCCGGTGAGCTGGTCGCGATCGCGCTGAAGCACGCGCCGCTGTTCGCGCCCGGCACCTCCTGGTCCTACTCGAACACCGACTACATCGTCGCCGGGATGCTCGTCGAAAAGGTCACCGGACGCGGTCTCGCCACCGAGATCGACCGCCGGATCGCCCGGCCGCTCGACCTGCGCGACACGGCACTGCCCCGCCGTGGCGACGAACGGCTGCCGGCGCCGCACCCGCGTGGCTACGTGTCACTCGGCGGACCCCCGGTCGACTTCACCGACTTCGACCCGTCGATCGCCGGTGCGGCGGGTGGGCTCGTGTCGAGCGGCCGGGACCTGGACACGTTCTTCTCGGCGTTGCTCGCCGGCCGGCTGCTGCCCGCCGCGCAGCTCGCGCAGATGCGGCGCACGGTCCCGGCGCCGAGCGAGCCGGGCGCCGACTACGGCCTCGGCCTGATCCGCCGGACCCTGCCGGACGGCACGCCGTACTGGGGCCACGACGGGGGCATCTTCGGCTTCGCCACACTGGCCGGCGCCCTCGACGGCGGCCGGGCCGCCGCCGTGTCGGTCAACGAGCTCCCCGCCCCCGACGGCGTGCAGCAGAACACCGAGACGGCGTTCGAGGTGGCCCTGGCCCGGCGGTGAGCCGGAACTGTCGGTGCCTCCCGGTAGCGTGGAAACCGGGGGGGTGTCCCTATGTGGTTGTCAAGCCGCAGCGGGCGCGGGGTGTTGGTAGTGGGTGCCGTTGCGGAGCATGGCGTAGAGGACGTCGCAGCGGCGGCGTGCCAGGCAGATCAGGGCAGCGTTGTGCTTCTTGCCCTCGGCTCGCTTGCGGTCGTAGTAGGCCCTGCTGGTCGGGTCGCCTAAGGCCGCGAACGCGGCCAGGAAGAACGCCCGTTTCAGCTTCCGGTTGCCGGTCCGAGCCGGATGCTCACCTCTGATCGACGAACCGGAGCTGCGGGTGACCGGGGCGATGCCGGCGTAGGCGGCGAGATGTCCGGAGCTGGCGAAGTTGGAGGCGTCGCCGACCTCGAGGAGGATGCGGGCTGCGGTCCTGACGCCGATGCCGGGCATCGAGGTCAGGACCCCGGCAAGAGGGTGCGCATCAAGTATCCCCTCGACCTGCTCCGCAACCTGTTTGCGTTGCTGAAGAACGGTCTTCAGGCTGTCGGCCAGCCTCGGGAGCACGGTGTCCGCGGCAGCGGTGCCCGGAACGGTGACCGTCTGCTCGTCCAGCGCGGTCATGATCGCCTCGACCAATTTGTCGCCCATCCGGGGCGCGTGGACTTTCGCGATCGCGGTCAGTTTCCGGCGGCCGGCCTTGGCGATCCCGGTCGGGCCGCCGCAACGGGAGAGGATCTCCAGCACCGCGGGGTGGCTGATCCGCGGTCCGATGGCGTGTTCGAGGGCGGGGTGGATGCCGGTGAGCAGGCCCCGGATCCGGTTGGCGATGCGGGTGGCCTCGCCGGCCAGGTCGTCGTCGAACCCGACCAGCACGTCCAGTTCGGCCAAGGCATCGTCGCCGACGTCGACCGGGCGCAGAGTGTGGGGCAGGGAGCGGGCGGCGTCGGCGATGATGAACGCGTCCCGGGCGTCGGTTTTGGCGCGGCCGGGGTAGAGGTCGGCGATGCGGCGCATCGCCAGCCCGGGCAGGTAAGCGACCTGGTGCCCGGCGGCGCGGGCGACCGTGACTGGCAGCGCGCCGATCGTGGCGGGCTGGTCAACTACGACCAGCAGCGGTCCGTGGGCGGCGAGCTTGTCGAACAGGGCTTTCAGCTTGGGTTCGGTGTTGGGCAGCGGGCCGTCGTGCAGCCGGTTGCCGTCCGGGTCCAGGCCGACGGCGTGGTGGTTGTCTTTGCCGACGTCCAGGCCGAGAAACACGCTGAAAGTGCTGCTCATCCACCATGCCGTTCGTTCGCCGTGACGTGGTCACCGGGTTGGGCATCGATGGCCGGCACCCACGTTACGACGAGACCTACCAAGCCGGTGGCCGTGTCCCTATTAGCGGTCCCTCGATGCCACCAGACCCGGTGACACCACCCCCCGGATCATGGGTTCGACTGGGGGCGCTAGTCATGCCGGGCCTGGTGACCACAACTCCCTGATGGGAGCCACGAAAAAGGTGACGGGGGCGGCGCCCCAGCTTCAGGGCAGCAGATCGAGCGCTTCGGTCCACGGCCGCCCGACGTCGAGCCGGTGCAGCGTCACCCCGGCGCCCGCGAGGGTGTCGAGGTGACGCTGCCACGCCGGGTGGTGCACCCGGGTGTCCTGGATCTGGTAAGCCACCACGACCGTGATCGCGGGCGCGCCGAGGACGTCGCCGAGCACGGTCAGCGCCTGGTTGTCGGCGATGCCCAGCGCCAGCTTCGCCACGGAATTCGCCGACGCCGGGGCGAAGAGGAACACCGACGGGTCCGGGTGCGGCCGGGGCTCCCCCGGCAGCCTCGACACACTGCGGACCGGCAAGTCGGTCGCGGCTGCGACGTCGTCGAGCGCGCCGGTGGACTCCAGCCAGCGGTGCGCGGTCGGCGTCAGGGTGATCGCCGTCCGCCAGCCACGGGCGGCGGCGGGCCGGACCAGCTCGGCGGCGAACCGGACGTCCAGCCCGCCGCACGAGCCGGCGACCAGCCCGAGATCTCTCACGGTTTGCGCAGCACGGCGCAGAACATCGCGTCGGTGCCGTGGCGGTGCGGCCACAGCTGCACGTACGGCCCGTCCCCGAGCTCCGGCACCCCGGGGAAGAACTCCCGCGAGTCCAGCACCTCGGCCTTGAGCCGCCGCGCCGTCTCGCCGAGGACACCCTCGGTCTCGGCCAGGTGCGGCGAGCACACGACGTAGGTGAGCGCGCCGCCGGGCCGCAGCAGCGCGTACGCCGCCGTGATCAGCTCGCCCTGCAGCTTCGTGAGGTCCGCGACGTCGGACGGCTGCCGACGCCAGCGCGCCTCCGGCCGCCGCCGCAGCGCGCCGAGGCCGCTGCACGGCGCGTCGACGAGAATCCGGTCGTAGCCCGGTTCCAAGCCGCTCTCGCGCCCGTCGGCGACGTGCACCTTCACCGGCAACCCGCTGGTGGCCTTCTCGACGAGCTTCGCGCGGTGCGGCGCCTTCTCGACGGCATCCACGGTCGCCCCGCTCAACGCCGCCAGCGCGCCGAGCAGCGCGGCCTTGCCACCGGGGCCGGCGCACAGGTCGAGCCAGCGCTCGTCGGTGCCCTCGACGGGCACCTTCGTCGCGGCGATCGCGCAGAGCTGGCTGCCCTCGTCCTGCACCGCGGCCAGGCGTTCGCGGACCGGCTCGGCGTCGGCCGGGTCACCCGCGCCCGCGGGCAGCCGCACGCCGTAGGGCGAGTACGGCGCCGGGTCGCCGCCGGTGATCGCGGCCAGCTCGTCGGCGCTGATCTCGCCGGGCCGGGCGACCAGGTGCACCTCGGGCCGCGCGTCGTCGGCTTCGAGGGCGGCCTTGAGGCCGGCGCCCTTGTCCCCCAGCGCTTCGGCGAACGAGCGGGCGATCCAGCGCGGGTGCGCGGTGCGCAGCGCGTAGGCCCCGATGGGATCGGCCCCCTCGTCCGGCGCCAGCTCGTCGAGCCAGGTCTGCTCGTCCTTTTCGGACACCTTGCGCATGATCGCGTTCGCGAAACCCGTTGCCCAAGAACCGGCTTCGGCCCGCACCATGTCCACAGTGGACGTCACGGCGGCGTGCTCCGGGATGCGCGTGCGCAGCAGCTGGTAGGCGCCGAGGCGCAGCGCGTCGAGCACGGCCGGGTCGGTCTGGGACAGCGGGCGCTCGGCGCACGCGGCGATCACGGCGTCGAGCAGGCCCTGCGCCCGCGCGGTGCCGTAGGTCAGCTCGGTGGCCAGCGCCGCGTCCCGGCCGCCGATCCGCCGCTCGCGCAGCAGGTCCGGCAGGACGAGGTTGGCGTAGGCGTCCTTGGTCCGCACCGCGGCCAGGACGTCGAACGCGGCCTGCCGGGCCGGGTCCACCTCCGGCGGGCGGCGCGGGCCTTCCTTGCGCGGGGCCGGGCGGCCCCGCTGCGGCCGTGACGGCCGTCGTTCCCTGCTGTCGTTCACCGGAGGCGTTCTCCCTGGTCGATCCTGGTTCCGCGGGCCCAGTCGGTGGCCGCCATCCGTTTCTTGCCGGGCGCCTGCACCTCGCCGAGCCGCAGCGGCTTCGTCGCCGTGCCGACCAGCACCCGTTTGCGTTCAACCACGATCTCGCCCGGCGGCGGGCCGGGTTCGTCGAGCACCGTGACCGGGCCGAGCTTGAAGCGTTCCCCGCGGAACTCCGCCCACGCGCCCGGCTCCGGCGTGACCGACCGGATCTGCCGGTCGACCGCCGAGGCGGGGTCGGCGAAGGACACCCGCGCGTCTTCGACCGTCACCTTCGGCGCGTAGCTGAGCCCTTCGGCGGGCTGCTCGCGCGCGACCAGGCTGCCGTCGGCCAGACCGTCCATGGTGGACAGCAGCAGCTTGGCGCCGGACTCCACCAGCCGGCCGAGCAGGCCGCCCGCGGTGTCGGTCGCGCCGATCGTCTCGGTGACCACGCCGAAGACGGGGCCCGCGTCCAGCTCCTTGACGATCCGGAAGGTCGACGCGCCGGTGATCTCGTCCCCGGCCCGGATCGCGGCCTGCACCGGCGCGGCCCCGCGCCACGCGGGCAGCAGCGAGAAGTGCAGGTTCACCCAGCCGAGGCGCGGGATGTCGAGGGCGGCCTGCGGCAGCAGCGCACCGTAGGCGACGACCGGGCAGGCGTCCGGCGCGAGCTCGGTGAGCCGGGCGAGGAAGGCCGGGTCGCTCGCGCGTGCCGGGGTCAGCACCTCGATGCCGTGTTCGTCGGCGAGCGCACCGACGGGTGACCGGACGACCCGGCGCCCGCGCCCGGCCTGGGCATCGGGCCGGGTGACGACGGCGACGATCTCGTGCCGCCCGGAGTCGAGCAGGGCGCGCAGCGCGGGGACCGCCGGATCGGGGGTGCCGGCGAAGACGAGCTTCATCGGCCCACCCCCGGCGGAAGCGGGGAGGATTCACGTGACTGGAACATCGCGCCCGAGTCTAGAAGGCCCCGATGATCACGGCGCGCTCGCGCCCACCTGGTTGTCCACAGCATCACCGTGATGTGGACAACCAGGCCCCACAAGACCACTTTCGCGGCTTCCCGTCGGGTGCCCCCAGTAGGCTGGAAGCGGGGCCGGACCCCCGGAGAGGGCGGGGGGCTGCGTTCGGGGCGAACGTGACCGGCGAGCCGCTGCAATGTCGTGAATGACTCATTCACCTCGTCAGAGGTCATGAATGAGTCATTCACGACCCCTTCCCGGGCCGCTACCGCGACCTCCGGTGTGGTGTACCTGGCCGTCCGCGCTGCGAGCCGACCGGCGAATCCGACTTTGCCGGAACCCTGCCGGAAAGGGCGGGGCTGCGTTCGGGCGGGCAGCGGCCCGCCACCCGTGTCGTCAACGCGTGGACCTGGCGCTCGGGAGCCTCGCGGCCTTCGACGGCGAGGGTGATCGCCGGCTGTCCGAAGATCCGCTTCAAGCCCACTGCCGACGAGGTCCACCGGGTCTTCCTCGACGGCGGGGTCCACCCGGCCCACCGCCGCCGTGGGCTCGGCACCGGCTCGTCGAAGCCGGGGTGGCGGCGACGATCCGGCACACCCGGCACCACCCGGAGGCGAAGCTCGTGGTCGACGTGCACCGGCGGCGAGCACATCGCCGGGCTGACTGCTGGGGTGCGGCGCCGATGCCCGCCGACCAGTGGCGCAACAAGATCGTCAACCAGACGTTCCGGCCCGAGGTCAGCTTCCTGTTCCGGGACGCCGCCGGGGAGCCGGTCGGCCTGCTCGTAACGCTGTCCTGGGACGCCGACACCGAGGCCACCGGCCTCCGCGACGCGCACTTCATGGTCGTCGGGACGCTGCCGGACCACCGCAAGCGCGGTATCGCGGCCGCCCTGCTGGCGCACGCGTTGCACGCCGCGAAGGAGCAGGGTTACGACCAGGCGAGCCTGGTGGTGGACTCGGCGAGCCCGTCCGGCGCCTCCGGGCTGTTCGAGCGGGCCGGGTTCATCCCGAAGGCGCCGTACGTCCGCTGGGCTCTCGAAGCCTGAGCTACCAGTGCGCGGGCCACACCACCTGGGCCGAGCCGATGCCGCGGCGGACCGGTTCCGCCGCGGCCAGCCAGCGGCCGTCGCGCAGCCGCTCCACGCCCGTCGCCGCGCCGATCTCCGCCGGCGCCGACGAGAAGCCCTGGCCGCGGGCCCTGAGCGCCGCCGTCTCCGGCAGGTCCAGGAACTGCTGCTCGACCTGGGCCTGAGCCGAGTTCCGCTGCGACGCGCGCGGCGCCGCGATGGCGTCCTCGAGCGACAGGCCGCGGTCGATCCGGCCGGTCAGCACCTGCAGCACCGTCGTGATGATCGACGCGCCGCCCGGCGAACCGGTGGCGAAGAACGGGCGGCCGTCCTTGAGCACGATCGTCGGCGCCATCGACGAACGCGGCCGCTTGCCCGGGCCGGGCAGGTTCGGGTCGGGCACGCCCAGCGTCACCGGCGTGAACGAGAAGTCGGTCAGCTCGTTGTTGAGCAGGAACCCGCGGCCCGGCACGACGATCCCGCTGCCGCCCTCCTGCTCGATGGTCAGCGTGTAGGCGACGACGTTGCCCCACTTGTCGGCGACGGTCAGGTGCGTCGTGTTCTCACCCTCGTACGGCGTCGGCGCGCCGGTGGTCCCGGCCGCGCACGGCGTCGGGTGCCGCGGGTCGGCGGGCGCGACCGGGCTCGTCGCGGCCTTGTCCTTCGAGATCAGGCAGGCCCGCGTGTCGGCGAAGCGCTGTCTCAGCAGCTCCTTGGCCGGGACGTCGATGACGGCGGGGTCGCCGATCCAGCGGTTGCGGTCGGCGAAGGCGAACCGCGTCGACTCCAGGAAGTACTGCAGGTAGTCGGCCTTGCTCGCGTGCCTGAGGTCGTAGTTCTCGAGGATGTTGAGCGCCTCGCCGACGGTGAGCCCGCCCGAGGACGGCGCCGGCATCCCGTAGACGTCCAGGCCGCGGTACTCGGCGTGGGTCGGCGTGCGCTCGATCGCCCGGTAGTCGGCGATGTCGCGCGCGGTGAGCTTGCCGGGCCGCACGTTCAACGTCGACGCCGGGTCCTTCGGCGGCTGCTGGACGGTCTTGGCGATGTCCGCGCCGATCGGACCCCGGTAGAGCGCGTCGACTCCGCGGCGCTCGAGCTGCGCGTAGGTGTCCGCGAGGTCGGGGTTCCGGAAGACCGTCCCCGGCGCCGGCGGCGCGCCGTTGGGCAGGTACAGCGACCGCGTCGACGGGAACGCGGAGAAGCGCGCGGCGTTGTTCGCGATCTGCGTCTGGAACGTCGGGTCGACGACAAAACCCTTGCGCGCCAGGTCTTCCGCGGGCTTCAGGGACTTCGCGAGCGAGCGCGTCCCCCACTTGCGCAGGGCTTCGGACCACGTCGCGGGCGTGCCGGGCACGCCGACGCTGAGCCCGCTCGTGACGGCGTCGTTGAACGGCAGCGGCTGGCCGTTTTCGACGAAGAGGTTCGCGTCGGCGGACTTCGGCGCGGTTTCGCGACCGTCCAGTGTGTGCACGCGGTGCGTCTTCGCGTCGTAGTAGACGAAGAACCCGCCCCCGCCGACGCCGGCGGAGAAGGGGTCGGTGACGCCGAGTGCGGCGGCGACCGCGACGGCCGCGTCCACGGCGTTGCCGCCGTCGCGCAGGACCTTGGTGCCGATCGCGGTGGCGTCGGCGTCGATGCTGGCCACGGCGCCGCCGAAGCCGACGGCGACCGGCGACTTCGGGGTGGGCGTGGCGGCGGAGGCGGGTCCGGCCGCGACGCCCGTGGCGAGCACGGCGGTGGCGGCGACGAGGAGGACGCGGCGGCGTCTGAGCGGCGGCATGCGGGCGAGTCTGCCCCTCGCACCGGCCGCCTTCAAGACGCCAAAGGGGCCGGTTCGCCCGCTTTGTCAACTTTTCACGTGATTCAGGGGGGTAGGAAATTAAATCACATGGAGCAGTGACGTTGTGGTCCCCGGCGTAACAGAATCATGCGGCGCGGCCTGCACACCGCGCACCGCGAGGGTGATTCGAAGGGAACAACTCAAGATGACTGCACCACGACGGTGGCGCCGCCTGCTCGGCGCCGCCATGGCCGTCTCGGCCTCCCTGCTGGTCGTGACCGCCGCCGGCGCCTCGGCTTCACCGGGGCTGCCGGACCAGGACGCGTCGAACAACCACGAGATGGGCGCGGCGATCCGCGCCCATGACGGGGTGCCTCCGGCGGGGCTCGCGCCGGCGTCGGTGGACGCGAGCGTCCCCGGCATCGACGTCAGCTCCTACCAGGGCAACGTCAACTGGGCGTCGTACTGGAGCTCGGGCAAGAAGTTCGCCTACGTCAAGGCGACCGAGGGCACCGGCTACCAGAACGCCTACTTTTCCCAGCAGTACACGGGTTCCTACAACGTGGGCATGATCCGCGGCGCGTACCACTACGGCCGCCCGGACACCTCGGGCGGCGCGGCCCAGGCCGACTACTTCGTCGCCCACGGCGGCAACTGGTCGAAGGACGGCAAGACGCTCCCGGGCACGCTCGACATCGAATGGGGCCCGAACAACGCTTGCTACGGCAAGACGCCGGCCCAGATGGTGGCGTGGATCAAGGCGTTCAGCGACGAGTACCACGCGAAGACGACCCGTTGGCCGGTGATCTACACGGCGACGAGCTGGTGGAGCCAGTGCACGGGCAACACGGGCGACTTCAGCTCGACGAACCCGTTGTGGGTGGCGCGGTACGCGTCGTCGGCGGGGACGCTGCCGTACAACTGGGGCTTCTACACGTTCTGGCAGTACAGCTCCTCACCGATCGACCAGGACTCGTTCAGCGCGGACATTTCACGGCTGAAGGTCCTCGCGACGGGCTGACGTGGTGGGTCGGGAGCACACCCCCTCCCCCGCGTGCTCCCGACCCGGTCACTTAGCGCCCTTGATCTTCTTCTCCAGCTCTTTTTTCGCTTTGGCGAGCTGGCTCTCTTTGATGGGCTGATCGGAATCCTCCAGAATGTCCCGAGGGACGACGTAGACGCGACGGAAATCTGGCTTATAAGTGCCCCAATCCTTGATCGCGTGGGCCACGAGAGACTCGTCCGGGCTCTCGTTGAACTGCGAAAACAAGACAAAAACCAGCCGACGGCCAGCCAGCGACGTGAACCCGTTATTCGGGAAGGAGCAATAGTAGAAACGGCCGCTCACCACATCACGCGCCATGTTCGGATTCCTTTCGAACGGACGAGAAACCGACGGTAAGGCATACGCAGCGCCCTCAAGCCGTTTGCTGCGAAACCGGTGCACCCGTTCGGCGGCGTTCCCCGCCGAACCGACCGGGCAAACTCGGGTGATGCCGACGGCTCGGCGTGGACGACCGACCTCCCTCGGCGACGTCGAGGCGGCGGATCCGTGGCCACGCGTCGAACGAGGTCAGCTCGCGGCCTGGCTGCTCAAGATGTGGCGCCTCTACGGCGAAGCCGACATCCTGACCATCCGGCAGCTGGCGACCGCGGTGCGGACACCCGTCGACAACGCCACTATTTCCCGCTGGGAGAACTCCCGGGCCACGGTGCCGACGTGGGCCCTGCACCAGTACGAGAAGCTCTTCGACCTGCCGCCCGGTGAGCTGGCGGCCGTCGTGACCGCTCTCGGCCGGGAGCGGCCGACGGGACGCCGGGCCGCGCGTCCCTGCGATGAGCTGCTCGAGAAATGCCTCGGCCGTGATCCCGTCTCCGCGGCGGAATGGGCGGAGCTGACGGTTTCCCTGACCCGGCCGCGACGCAAACTGGCCCGGCCGACCTGGGACATCCTCGTCCACCGGATGCTCGCCGAAATGTGCCTCTCCGTGGGCTGGCGATACCTGCTCCGCCTTTCAGCGTTGCAGCGGGTGCACGAACACCCGCAAGGCGGCGCCGCGCTCGTCGCCGCGACCGAAGAATTCGTCACCGAGCCCGCCTGTCAGCTGATCATCGACCCGATCGCTTTGCTCGCGGCGAATCCGGAGCCCGTCGCGTCGCGGCAGCTCTTTCAGCTCTTGTGCGCGCCGCGAAACGACGCCGAGCAGCTCGGCGCGCTCTTCGCCTGGGCGGCCCGGCCACCTGGTGACCCCGGCACGGCGCGCCGACTCGAAGCAGTCGCCCGCGAGCTGTACGACGGCACGTCGACGTCTCGACCGATCCGGGAAGCCGCCTGGGACGTCCTCGGGGCGGCGCGACGGCACCGCCCGAGCCATCCCGGCGCACGTTCGGTGTCTCTGGGAAAAGCAGGGGACATGGCCTTCGACAAGGTGCACAGTGCCCTGACCACAGCTCAGGTCCGACGCCACGAACCGGACCTGCTCGGCCGGCGGATCCTCCGGCAGGCGCTGGCCAGCACCGACAGCGATCTACGCATCCTCACCGTCAACGTCCTGCACGCGTCGCCGTTTCGCGGGGTCCTCGCCGACACCGTCGCGTCGATGCTGACCAGCGGGCGCACGAGGACCGGCTCGGCGATGCACAACGTGCTCGTGGACCTGCTGGGCAGTCTCGGCGAAGCCCGGCACCGTCCAGTCGTCGAGGACCTCATGCGGCGGGGCGCGGCGCGAGACGCGGCGGCCGTGGCGCTGGCCCACCTGCCCGGCCGGACGGACCTGCGCCTCTGGCACCACCTGCTCACCACACAAGCGACCGGCGCGAGCACCCAGCGAGCGGTGCTCTATGCGGTCGGGATGAAGGGCGACCGCGCCGGGTTGCGGCTCCTGCGAGCACACGCCCCCGTTGTGCGTGCCCGCGCGAACTGGTGGCTGCGGCTTCCGGCCGAGGCAGCTGCCGGCGCAGCCCTCTGACGTCGCGACGGGCTGATCCCCGACTTCCGCGGGTTACGCGGGTGGCGCGGTCGGCGGAAGACTCGACCGCGTCACCCACGCCGTGGAGGGAAACCCGTGCGCCTGACCGCCCTGCTCCCCCTGCTCGCCGCCGTTCCGCTCTTCGCCTTCCCCGCCGTGGCCGGCGCCGCGCCCGGGTGCTTCGACGCCGGTGTTCCGCTGACCGTGGAAGAACAGCGGCTCTCCGCTTCCCTGCCGGCCGGTGGGCCCGCCGTCGGGCCTGAGCTCGTTCGGCTGGCCGGCTTCGATCCCCTGGTCGCCGAGGTGAAGCACGACCTCTGCGCGGCACGCACCCCGCGTCGGGCCGAGCGGGTGGTCACCCAGGCCGGCGATCGGCTGTGGCGGACGGCGGTCGACCGCGCGCAGGGCCGCCGCCCGGACCTCGGGACGCTCGACCGCTTCGACGACCGGCCGCTGTACTGGGCGCGGCTGCAGCTCAGCAGCGCGATTCGCCAGTGGAAGTCGTTCCCGTCGCAGCGGGACGCGCTGCTGACCGCGTTCGACCGCGGCTCGCGCGGCCTCGACGACGTCCGGTTCCCGCTCGGCAAGACGCGGCGGGTCATGGTCAGCGGCTTCGACCCGTTCCAGCTCGACGGCCCGGGCCTGACCATCTCGAACCCGGCCGGGGCGTCGGCGCTGCAGCTGGACGGCCGGGTGCTGGACACGCCGTCCGGGCGCGCGGTGGTGCAGGCGGTGAGCTTTCCGGTGGTGTGGGGCTACTTCGACGAAGGAATCGTCGAAGCGGCTTACGGCACGGCGTTGCGCGACCGCGCGCGGCGGCCGGACGTGGTCCTGACGATCAGCCAGGGCCGCCCGGGCCGCTTCGACATCGAACGCTGGGCCGGCGCGTGGCGCGGCGGGTTCCCGGACAACAACAACGTGTCCGTCACCGGCGGCGTCCCGCCGGCGGCGGGCTGGCCGCAGCCGGACGTCCAGTTCATCGAGACGACCCTGCCGTACCAGCGGATGCTGGCCGCGCCGGCCGGCGCGTACCCGGTGAACTTCAACCAGGCGTTCTGCGTGTGGCCGGATTCTTCGCACCCGGGCACGGGAACGCCGGTGTGCCGTTCGGACGCCCCGGCGCCGGGCGAGATCGCGGCGTCGGGCGGCGGCGGGAACTACCTGTCGAACGAATCGATGTTCCGCGCGAACCGCGTCCGGCTGGGGCTGGGCCTGACGTCGGTGGCGGGCGGGCACCTGCACACGCCGGTGCTGGGCCAGCCGGCCGACCCGGCGGCGCTGACGGACCCGGCTTTCGAGTCCCGCCGCCAGGCGATCGCGGCACAGGTGATCACGTTGGCGACGGCCACGGCGGATGCTTCTTCCGCGGCGATCCCAGTCCGGGCAACGGAATCCCCGCGGGCGGCGGTGGAATCCCTGCCGGGGACAGTCCTTCCGGGCTGAGCCACCGTGCTCGAAGGGTCGACACGCGTGTTTGAAGGGTCGACACGCGTGATTGAAGGGTCGACACGGGCTAGATGAGGTCCAGGGGGTCGAGCTGGATGCGGATCGGCTCCGTGGCCTTCCGGGCGTCCCGGCGTGCCGCCGCCGCGTGGATTTCGGCCGCCAGTGCCTTTCCTTCCGCTCGGGACACGCGCACCAACGCCCGTTCGCGCGAAGCGTTGCCCTCTTCGTCCACCTCGCCCAGCGGGACCGGGCCGAGGACCTCTCCCGACGACGGCAGCGGCAGGTCGTCCAGCACCGAAGCCACCGCGTCCGGGCTGCCCTCCACGCTCGCCATGCGCATCGCCGGGGGGAAGCCGAGCTCCTGGCGCTCGGCCAGCTCCTGGGCCGCGTGCCAGGCCGGGTCCCAGCGGACCAAGGCCTGGACCACCGGCATCGCCGCCTCCGCGCCGACGATCACGCGGCCGCCCGACGACGACGGGCGCACCAGGGCCGCCGCTGCCATCCAGCGGCGCAGGGCCTCCTCCGACGCTCGCAGGTCCTGGCGGCCGAGCAGCGCCCAGCCGTCCAGCAGCAGCGCCGCGCCGTAGCCGCCTTCCGCCACCGGTTCCGCTCCCGGCGTGCACACCACCAGCGCCGGTTTGCCCGGCACCGAGGCCAGGACCTCCGACGCTCCGGACGTGCGGACCGGAATGCCCGGGAACGCGCGGCCGAGCTCCTCCGCCGTCCGCTTCGCGCCGACGATCACCGCGCGCAGCCGGACCGAGCCGCACGCCGTGCAGCGGAACGCCGTCTCCGGGACGCCGCACCAGCGGCACGCCGGGGGTTTCGGCTGGCCGTCGATCGAGCCGCCGGGCAGTGCCAGCGGACCCGCGCACCGGCGGCAGTGTGCGGGCGTGCGGCAGTTTCCGCAGGCCAGGCCCGGCACGTACCCGCGCCGCGGCACCTGCACCAGTGTCGGGTGGCCCGCCGCGAACGCCTGCCGCGCGGCCTCGAACGCCACCGCGGGCAGCCGGGCGACGCGGGCGGCCTCGTCGCGGGCGACGTCGAAGTCCTCGCCGACCGGCGTGACGCGCGGGGCGGCCGAGCGCAGCACCGTGCGGTCCGCCAGCACCGGCGCCGCCCAGCCGGACTCGACGAGCAGCTGGGCCTCCGCCGTCCGGGCGAACCCGCCGACCAGCAGGGACGCCTTCGCCGCGTGGGCGCGGTCCATCAGCACGTCCCGGACGTGCGGGTACGGCGCGTGCTGGTCGAGGTGCAGGTCGTCGCCGTCGTCCCAGACGACGAACAGGCCCGGGTCGTGGACCGGCGCGAACATCGCCGCGCGGGTCCCGACCACCACGCGCACCGCGCCGCGCAGCACCGCCAGCCAGCGCCGGTACCGCTCGGCGGGCCCGAGCCCGGCGATCAGCGCCACGACGCCTTCCTCGCCCACCAGCGAAGCGCACGCCTCGTGCACCCGCGTCAGGTCACGGTGGTCGGGCACCACCAGCACCGCGCCGCGGCCCGCCGCGGCCACGGACGCCGCCGCTTCGGCGAGCCGGCGCGGCCAGTCCTCACCCGGCAGGGCCTGCCAGACGGCGTTCGCGGGCTTGCCCTCGGCCAGCGCCTCCAGGAACGCCGGGCCACGCTGGTAGCGCGCCCAGGCCGTGGTGTCCGGCGCCTCCGGGAGCGCCGCCGGGGGCAGCGGCGGCTCGCCTTCGACCTTCGCGTGCCGCGGCGGGATCGCGAGCCGCAGGACGTCCGACAGCGTGCCGCCGTAGCGGTCGGCGACCGCACGGCACAGCCCGCGCAGCGACGGCGGCAGCACCGGCTCGGCCGAGGTGACGCGGTCCAGGAACGCCAGCTTCCGGTCGTAGTCGCTGGACTCGCCCCGCTCGACCAGGTACCCGTCGACGAGCTGCCCGGCGAACCGGACACGCACCCGGCAACCGGGCACGGCGGTCTCGTGCAGCTTCTCCGGCACGAGGTAGTCGAAGGTGCGGTCCAGGTGCGCCAGCGGGATGTCGACGACGATCCGCGCGACCGGCCGCGCGGGCGCGGGCGACTGGGCGCCCTTCGCCTTCTGCCCCGGCTTCGGTTTCCGGGCACGCGACGGCGCCGCCTGAGCGGCGGGCGGCTTCTCCGGGAGGTCCCAGAGAGCGGCGGGCTCGGAGCTACTCACGCCGTGATCTCTACCAGACCCCTCCGACACCCCGGACGCCAGGAAGGCCACCTCGACGGGGGTCGAGGTGGCCTTCACCGGATCGTGCGTCAGGCTCCCGCGGCGTTCTTCAGCGCCTCGGCGCGGGCGGTGCTCTCCCACGGCAGGCCGAGCTCGGGACGGCCGAAGTGGCCGTACGCCGCCGTCGGGGCGTAGATCGGGCGCAGCAGGTCGAGGTCGCGGATGATCGCCGCCGGCCGCAGGTCGAAGACCTCGGTGATGGCCTGCTGGATCTTCGACGGGTCGACCGTCTCGGTCCCGAACGTCTCGACGAACAGGCCGACCGGGGCCGCCTTGCCGATCGCGTACGCGACCTGGACCTCGGTGCGCGTGGCCAGCCCGGCGGCGACGACGTTCTTCGCCACCCAGCGCATCGCGTACGCGGCGGAGCGGTCGACCTTGGACGGGTCCTTGCCCGAGAACGCGCCACCGCCGTGGCGGGCCATGCCGCCGTAGGTGTCGACGATGATCTTGCGCCCGGTCAGGCCGGCGTCACCCATCGGGCCGCCGATGACGAAGCGGCCGGTCGGGTTGACCAGCAGCCGCGCGCCGGAGGTGTCGATGCCCAGGCCCTCGAGCTCGGGCGCGACGACGTGCTCCTTGACGTCGACGCCGAGCATGCGGTCGAGGTCGATGCCGTCCGCGTGCTGGGTCGACACGACCACGGTGTCGAGGCGCACCGGCTGGTCGCCGGCGTACTCGATGGTCACCTGGGTCTTGCCGTCCGGGCGCAGGTACGGCAGCACGCCGTCCTTGCGGACCGCGGTCAGCCGCTTGGACAGGCGGTGGGCCAGCGCGATCGGCAGCGGCATCAGCTCGGGGGTGTCCGAGCAGGCGTAGCCGAACATCAGGCCCTGGTCGCCGGCGCCCTGGCGGTTGATCTCGTCCTCGACCGAGGACCCTGTCTCGACCCGTGCCTCGTACGCGGTGTCGACGCCCTGGGCGATGTCGGGCGACTGGGAGCCGATCGCGACGTTGACGCCGCACGAGTTGCCGTCGAAGCCCTTGGCCGACGAGTCGTACCCGATCTTCAGGATGACGTCGCGGACGATCGTGGGGATGTCGGCGTACGCCTCCGTGGTCACCTCGCCCGCCACGTGGACCTGGCCGGTGGTGATCAGGGTCTCGACCGCGACGCGGCTGCGCGGGTCCTTCGACAGGAGCCCGTCGAGGATCGAGTCGCTGATGGCGTCACAAATCTTGTCGGGGTGCCCTTCGGTCACCGACTCCGAGGTGAACAATCTGCTGCTAGACGCGGTCACGGTGGCCGTCACTTCCTCACCTAGACGTCGGATGCCCGGCAAGTTAGGCACCCCTTAATTAGTGCAAGCGTACTGACTATCGCTCTGGGGACAGTCAACGCTTCATGAAGCTCACAACAGCGTCCCACAACGTGGACGCGAGTTCGGCCTTCGCACCGAGAGGTATAGGGATTTCCGTGCCGTCGGACCCGAGCAGCCAGCCCGAATTGTCCTCCGTGCCGAACGCCTTGCCGTCGCCGACGGCGTTGACGACGAGCAGGTCGGCGCCCTTGCGCTTGAGCTTCACGCGGGCGTGGTCGAGGACGCTGCCGTGCTCGTCGCCGGTCTCCGCGGCGAACCCGACGACCACCTGACCGGGCCGCCGGCCCCGGACCAGCTCGGCCAGGATGTCGGCGTTGCGGTCCAGCGTGAGCACGGGATCCGGCTGGTCATCGGACTTCTTGATCTTGACGTCGGCCCGGTTCGCCGGCCGGAAGTCGGCGACGGCGGCGGCCATCACGAGGACGTCGGCCGCGGCGGCTTCGGCGTGCATGGCCTGCCGCAGCTCTTCGGCCGTCGAGACGTGCTTCACGACCGCGCCCGCCGGGTCGGGCAGCGCGATCGTGTGCGCCGTGACCAGCGTGACCTCGGCGCCGCGCTGCGCGGCGACGCGGGCCAGCGCGTACCCCTGCTTGCCGGAGGAACGGTTGCCCAGGTAACGGACCGGATCCAGCGGTTCGCGGGTGCCGCCGGCCGAGACGACCACGCGGACGCCTTCGAGGTCACGGGGCAGCGCGTCCGGCCTGGCCAGCAGCAACCGGGCTAGGTCGACGATCTCGGCGGGGTTCGCGAGGCGGCCCTTGCCGGTGTCGACGCCGGTCAGCCGGCCGGAGTCCGGCTCGGCGACGGTCACGCCGCGTGAGCGCAGGACGGCAACATTGTCGCGGGTTGCCGGGTGCTCCCACATCTCGGTATGCATCGCCGGAAAAAAGGCAACCGGGCACCGGGCGGTGAGCAACGTGGTGGTCAACAGGTCGTCCGCGAGGCCGTGGGCGGCCTTCGCGAGGAGGTTCGCCGTCGCCGGGACGACCAGGACGAGGTCGGCCTCCTTGCCCACGCGGACGTGCTGGACCTCGGGCACCTCGGTGAACACGCCGGTGTGCACCGGGTGCCCCGAGAGAGCCTCGAAGGTGGCCGCGCCGACGAAGTTCAGCGCGGCCTCGGTGGGTACCACGCGGACGTCGTGACCGGACTCGGTCAGCCCCCGCAGGACCTCACAGGCCTTGTAGGCGGCGATGCCGCCGCCCACGCCCAGGACGACCTTGGGTTTACTCACCCTCGGTGTGCTCGAGCAGGCCACCGTGGATCTCGCGCAGCGCGATCGAGAGCGGCTTCTCGCGCGGGCCCGGCTCGACGAGCGGGCCGACGTACTCGAGCAGGCCCTCGCCCAGCTGGGCGTAGTAGTCGTTGATCTGGCGGGCACGCTTGGCCGAGTAGATCACCAGCGCGTACTTCGAGCTGACCTTCTCGAGCAGGTCGTCGATCGGCGGGTTGGTGATGCCCTCGAGCTCTTCGTGCAGCGTCGCCTGAGTCGTCACTCTTGGTGCTCCGAATCTGTGGGACTACCGGCGGCAAACTGCTCGCCGGCAATCAAGTTTAGCAAGTGCTCAGCGGCCTCCCGCACGTCGGCGTTGACGAGGCGGTGGTCGAACTCCCCGGCGGCGGCCAGCTCACGCTCCGCTTCCGCCAGCCGCGCCTTGACGGCGGCCTCGTTCTCCGTGCCGCGTCCGGTGAGCCGGCCGACCAGCTCGTCCCACGACGGCGGCATCAGCATCACCAGCCGGGCCTCCGGCATCGCCGCGCGGACCTGGCGCGCGCCCTGCAGTTCGATCTCCAGGACCGCCGGACGCCCTTCGGCGAGGGCCTTCTCGACCGGCTCGCGCGGGGTGCCGTAGCAGTTGCCCGCGAACTCGGCCCACTCGAGCAGCCTGCCGTCGGCGACCATCGCGTCGAACTCGGGACGGTCGACGAAGTGGTAGTGGGCGCCGTCGACCTCGCCGGGCCGCGGCTTGCGCGTGGTGACCGAAACGCTGAAGTAGACGTCGGGCTCGAGCTTGCGCAGCTCCCCCACCACGCTCGACTTCCCGACCCCCGAAGGCCCCGATACGACGGTGAGCCGGTGCCGGGGGAAATCCCCCGCCACCGGCTCACTGCCGCGGTCGGTGCCCGGGTTCACCGGGTGGTCACGACCGACGCCGTTCACTCGCCGCTGAACTCGGCCAGCAGCGCCTTGCGCTGCCGGTCGCCGAGGCCGCGGAGACGACGGCTGGGGGCGATCTCCAGTCGTTCCATGGTCTGCTGGGCGCGGACCTTGCCGACGCCCGGAAGGGCCTCGAGCAGAGCCGAAACCTTCATCTTGCCGAGGACTTCGTTCTCCTCGGCCTGCTTCAGCACGTCGACCAGAGTGGTACCGCCCCGCTTCAGCCGCTCCTTCAGCTCAGCACGGATCTTGCGAGCAGCGGCGGCCTTCTCCAGCGCCGCAGCGCGCTGTTCCTCTGTCAGCTGGGGAAGTGCCACGTTTTCCTCCGGTAGTTCTCAAATCTGGGTGGGTGACGCGACGGTACCCACCCGTGAGCACCGGCCACAATGCGGGGGTGGCTGGTGGGACTGGTTTCCGGGGCCTGCTATTGGCCGTTTTCCTGCGGGTCGGCCAGCACTTCGGCGACACGTTCGACCGCTTGGCGCAAAGCGGGTTGCTCCGGTCCGTGCCGCAGCAGGTCACGGGACGATGCCGGTAGCAGCACTCCAGGCCGTCCCGTACCGGCTGTATCACCAAAGAGAGCCCGCAAATCGGCCACAGTGGCTCCCTGGGCCCCGAAACCGGGCGCCAGGACCGGTCCGTTCAGCCCGGCGAGCGCGAGCTCTCCCGGCGCAACGGTGGCTCCGACGACCACGCCCACATCGCCGAGCGGCGCGGCTCCGTCGTTGAGTGCCGCCGCTTCGTCGACGATCGCCTGCGCGACGGTGCGCCCGTCGGGCAGTTTCGCGTTCTGCACGGCGGCCGCTTCGGGGTTGGAAGTTCGCGCAAGCACGAAGATGCCGCGCCCCGCGGCGACCGCCGTTTCGGCGCATTGGGCCAAAGAGCCGAACCCGAGATAGGGCGAAACGGTGATCGCGTCGGCCGCGATCGCCGCGCCGTCGGCCACGTACGCGGCCGTGTAGGCCGCCATCGTGGAGCCGATGTCGCCGCGCTTGACGTCCAGCAGCACGAGCGCGCCCGCGTCCCGGGCCGTTTCCACGACCCGTTCGAGGACGCGGACACCGGCCGCCCCGAAACTTTCGAAGAACGCCGACTGCGGCTTCACGATCGCCGTGTGCGCCGCCAGGACCTCCGTGGCGGACAGCGCGAAGCGCTCCAGGCCTGACGCGTCCACCGGGAGCCCCCAGGCCTCGATGAGGCCCGGGTGGGGGTCGATCCCGGCGCACAGCGGGCCCCGGGCCGCGACGGCCTTCGCCAGCCGCGCCCCGAACCGCTCCCCTGCTGAAGCCGTCACGACTTCGCCTTGAGCGCCGCCTGCAGCTCCTGCAGGGACTTGACCCCGATGTCACCGCGGATCAGCGCCTCGATGCCGTGCACGGCCGCCGCGGCGCCCTGCACCGTGGTGACGCACGGGATGTCCCGGGACACCGCCGCGGTGCGGATTTCGTAGCCGTCGACGCGCGGACCGCTGTTGCCGTAGGGGGTGTTGATCACCATGTCGACGTCGCCGTCGAGGATGACGTCCACGATGTTCGGCTCGGCCTCGGTCGAACCCTCGTAGTGCTTGCGCACCACCGTGCAGGCGACCCCGTTGCGCCGCAGCACTTCCGCGGTGCCGGACGTGGCGAGGATCTCGAACCCGAGGTCCGCCAGGCGCTTCACCGGGAACACCAGCGAGCGCTTGTCGCGGTTGGCGACCGAGACGAACACGCGCCCGGACGTCGGCAGCGAGCCGTACGCGGCGCTCTGGGACTTGGCGAACGCCTTGCCGAAGTCCACGTCGACGCCCATCACCTCGCCGGTGGACTTCATCTCCGGGCCCAGCAGCGAGTCGACGCCGTGGCCTTCGGGCGTGCGGAAGCGGTGGAAGGGCAGCACCGCTTCCTTCACCGCGACCGGCGAGTCGGCCGGCATCTGCCCGCCGTCGCCCTCGGCCGGCAGCACCCCGCTGCCCCGCAGGTCCTTGATCGTCGAGCCGGTCATGACCAGCGCGGCGGCCTTCGCCAGCGGCACCGCCGTCGCCTTGGACACGAACGGCACCGTCCGCGACGCGCGCGGGTTGGCCTCCAGGACGTAGAGGACGTCGTCCTTGAGCGCGTACTGGACGTTCAGCAGCCCCCGCACCCCGACGCCGCGCGCGATCGCCTCGGTGGAGCTGCGGACGGTCTGCAGGTCGGTGTGCCCGAGCGTGATCGGCGGCAGCGCGCACGAGGAGTCGCCGGAGTGGATCCCGGCCTCTTCGATGTGCTCCATGACCCCGCCGAGGTACAGCTCTTCGCCGTCGAACAGCGCGTCGACGTCGATCTCGATGGCGTCGTCGAGGAACCGGTCGACCAGCACCGGGTGCTCCGGGGTGACCTCGGTGGCGCGGCGGATGTAGCCGGCCAGGGTCTCCTCGTCGTAGACGATCTCCATGCCGCGCCCGCCGAGCACGTAGGACGGCCGGACGAGCACCGGGTAGCCGATCTCGTCGGCGATCCGCTTGGCGCCCTCGAACGACGTCGCCGTGCCGTAGGCCGGCGCGGGCAGCCCGGCCTCGGTGAGCACCTCGCCGAACGCGCCGCGGTCCTCGGCCAGGTCGATGGCCTCCGGCGGGGTCCCGACCACCGGGACACCGGCGTCGGCGAGCCGCTTCGCCAGGCCCAGCGGGGTCTGGCCGCCGAGCTGGACGATCACGCCGGCGACCGTGCCGGACGCCTGCTCGGCGTGCACGACCTCGAGGACGTCCTCGAAGGACAGCGGCTCGAAGTACAGCCGGTCCGAGGTGTCGTAGTCGGTGGACACGGTTTCCGGGTTGCAGTTGACCATGACGGCCTCGAACCCGGCCTCCCGCAACGCGATCGCCGCGTGCACGCAGGAGTAGTCGAACTCGATGCCCTGGCCGATCCGGTTCGGGCCCGAGCCGAGGATGAGCACCTTCGGCTTTTCCGTCTGCGCGGCCACTTCGGACTGCGCCTCGGGGTCGGACTCGTAGGCCGAGTAGTGGTACGGCGTCTGGGCGGCGAACTCGGCCGCGCAGGTGTCCACGGTCTTGAACACCGGCCGCACGCCGAGGCGGTGGCGCAGCGCGCGGACGCCGTCCTCACCGGCCAGCTCCGGGCGCAGCGCGGCGACCTGGCGGTCGGACAGGCCGGTGCGCTTGGCGCGGCGCAGCAGGTCGCCGTCCAGCACCGGCGCGTCGCGGACCTCGGCGCCGACCTCGCCGACGAGGGCGATCTGGTCGATGAACCACGGGTCGATGCCGGAGGCCTCGTGCACCTGCGCGACGGTGCCGCCCAGGCGCAGCGCGCGTTCCACTTCGTACAGCCGGCCCTCGTGCGCCGTGCGCAGCGAGTCCAAAGTGGACTCCAGCGTGACGCCCTCGGGGTCCGGCAGCGTCCAGAAGCCGGTCGCCTTCGTCTCGATCGAGCGCATCACCTTGCCGAGCGCCTCGGGGAAGCTGCGGCCGAACGACATCGCCTCGCCGACGCTCTTCATCGTCGTGGTCAGCGTCGGGTCGGCGCCCGGGAACTTCTCGAAGGCGAACCGCGGCATCTTGACGACGACGTAGTCCAGCGTCGGCTCGAAAGCCGCCGGGGTCTCGCCGGTGATGTCGTTGGTGATCTCGTCGAGGGTGTAGCCGATGGCGAGCTTCGCGGCGATCTTGGCGATCGGGAAGCCGGTCGCCTTGGACGCCAAGGCACTGCTTCGGGAGACGCGCGGGTTCATCTCGATGACGACCATCCGGCCGTCGGCCGGGTTGATCGCGAACTGGATGTTGCAGCCGCCGGTGTCGACGCCGACCTCGCGCAGCACGGCGATGCCGACGTCGCGCATCACCTGGTACTCCCGGTCGGTGAGCGTCATGGTCGGCGCGACGGTGACGGAGTCGCCGGTGTGCACGCCCATCGCGTCGACGTTTTCGATCGAGCAGACGACCACGACGTTGTCGTGCTTGTCGCGCATCAGCTCGAGCTCGTACTCCTTCCAGCCGAGCACGCTCTCCTCGATGAGCACCTCGGTGACCGGCGACTCGGTGAGCCCGGTGGACGCGAGCCGCTCGAGGTCCTCGGGCGTGTGCGCCATGCCGGAGCCGAGCCCGCCCATGGTGAAGCTCGGCCGGATCACCACCGGAAGGCCGAGGTCCTCGACGGTCGCGCGGACCTCGTCCATGTCGTGGCAGACGCGGGAGCGCGGGACCTCGGCGCCGATGGTGCGCACGATGTCCTTGAACTTCTGCCGGTCCTCACCGCGCTGGATGGCGTCGATGTCGGCGCCGATCAGCTCGACGCCGTACTTGTCGAGCACGCCGCGCTCGTGCAGGGCGACGGCGCAGTTGAGCGCGGTCTGCCCGCCGAGGGTGGCGAGGATCGCGTCCGGGCGTTCGGCGGCGATGACCTTCTCGACGAAGTCCGGCGTGACCGGCTCGATGTAGGTCGCGTCGGCGAACTCCGGGTCGGTCATGATGGTCGCCGGGTTCGAGTTCACCAGGGAGACGCGCAGCCCTTCGGCGCGCAGCACCCGGCAGGCCTGGGTGCCGGAGTAGTCGAACTCCGCGGCCTGCCCGATCACGATCGGCCCGGAGCCGATCACCAGCACGTGCTGGATGTCCGTCCTCTTCGGCATCAGGCCTTCTTCTCCATGAGCGAAACGAAATCGTCGAACAGGGGGGCCGCGTCGTGCGGGCCGGCCGCGGCTTCGGGGTGGTACTGGACCGAGAACGCCGGGACGTCGAAGGCCCGCAGGCCCTCGACCGCGCCGTCGTTGGCGCAGTAGTGGCTGACCTGGGCCGCGCCGAAGGGCGACTCGAAGCGCTGCCCGGGCTCGCCTTCGAGGGCGAAGCCGTGGTTCTGCGCGGTGATCGCCACCGACTTCGTGGCGACGTCGATCACCGGGATGTTGATGCCGCGGTGGCCGTAGCGCATCTTGTACGTCCCCAGGCCGAGCGCGCGGCCCAGGACCTGGTTGCCGAAGCAGATGCCGAACAGCGGGATCTCGCGCCCGAGGACCTGCTTGGTCAGCTCGGTGGCGTGGGTCGTGGTGGCCGGGTCGCCGGGGCCGTTGGAGAGGAACACTCCGTCCGGCTCGATGGCCAGGAGCTCGTCCAAGGTCGACGTCGAGGGCAGCACGTGCACCTCGATGCCGCGCCGGACCATCTGCCGGGGGGTGTTGGACTTGATGCCCAGGTCGAGCGCCACCACCCGGAAGCGCGTCTCCCCCTCGGCCGGGACGACGTACGGCTTCGGCGTCGAGACCTGGCCGGCCAGGTCGGCGCCCTCCATCTTCGGGCTGGCCAGCACCTCGGCGACCATCTCGTCGACGGTGCCCAGCGCGTCACCGGAAAAGACCCCGGCGCGCATCGCGCCGAGCTCCCGCAGGTGCCGCGTCAGCGAGCGGGTGTCGACCTCGGCGATGCCGACGATCCCCTGGTTCACCAGCTCGTCGTCCAGCGTGCGCTTCGAGCGCCAGTTGGACGGCGTGCGCGCGGGGTCGCGCACCACGTAGCCGTTGACCCAGATCTTCGCCGACTCGTCGTCCTCGTCGTTCCAGCCGGTGTTGCCGATCTGCGGCGCGGTCTGCACCACGATCTGCCCGTGGTAGGACGGGTCGGTCAGCGTCTCCTGGTAGCCGGTCATGCCGGTGCAGAACACCGCCTCGCCGAGGCTCCGCCCCTGCGCGCCGTACGCGGCGCCGCGGAACACCCGGCCGTCTTCGAGCACCAGTGCGGCCTGAGCGCGCGCGTTCACTGGGCACCTCCCTTGATCTTCAGCTGGTCGATCCAGTGTGGATAGTCGTCGAGCTCGTCGCCGCGGAAGCCGGTGTCGAGCTCGGTCTCGCCGGCCCGCCAGGTGATGACCAGCAGGGCGTCGGTGCCCATCACCTTCCCGGCGATCTTGCTGTCGCGCCGGATCCCGGTGATCTCGGCCCGCGGGATCCAGAAGTCGGGGGCGCCGCCGCGTTCGACCGCGACGCCGCCTTCGTGGAGCCGCCAGACCGCGCCGGTGCGCAGGCCCGCGCCCCGGGTGACGACGCGGTCCTGCCAGTTGCCTGCCGTCGTGGTGGCGACGTAGACGCCGGTGGACTCGAGCAGGATCGCACCGGGGTCACTGGGGATTTGCTCGAACGGCGGCACCTGCGCGCTCTGCGAGCGCGCCTTGCGCCGCCAGCCGAGGTACATGCCCCACAGGCAGAGCAGGAAGAAGGCGACGATCGCCAGCACCAGCCACAGGCGTTCCATCAGCAGATCTTCCCGTCCCGGGCGGTGACCCGCCCGCGCAGCAGCGTCGCGGTCACCACGCCGGGCAGCCGCATTCCCTCGTACGGGGTGTTGGCGGCGATGCTGGCGAGCTCGGCGCCCCGGACCGTCCACCCGGCGTCCGGGTCGACGAGGGCCAGGTTCGCCGGCTCCCCCACCGCGACCGGCCGGCCGTGGTCGGGCAGGTTCCCGATCTCGGCGGGCCGCTCGCTCATGACGCGGGCGACCCCGCGCCAGTCGAGCAGCCCGGTGCGGACCATGGTCTCGGCCACGATGGACAGTGCCGTCTGCAGCCCGAGCATGCCCGGCCGCGCGGCGCTCCACTCGGTGTCCTTGTCCTGCACCGCGTGCGGGGCGTGGTCGGTGGCGACGCAGTCGATGACGCCTTCCGCGAGCGCCGCCCGCAGCTTTTCGGCGTCGGATCCGGTGCGCAGCGGCGGGTTCACCTTGTTGACCGGGTCGTAGGTGGCCAGGCGCTCGTCGGTGAGCAGCAGGTGGTGCGGCGTGACCTCGGCCGACACCTTCGTGCCGCGGTCCTTGGCCCAGCGCAGCACGTCCGCGGTGCCCGAAGTGGACACGTGGCAGACGTGCAGCCGCGCGTTCGCGTGCAGCGCCAGGAGGCAGTCGCGGGCCACGATGGACTCTTCCGCCGCGGCGGGCCAGCCGGTGTAGCCGAGCCGGGCCGCGCGCTCGCCCTCGTGCGCCTGGGCGCCGACGGTCAGCCGCGGCTCCTCGGCGTGCTGCGCGATGACGACGTCGAGCGCGGTCGAGTACTCCAGCGCGCGGCGCATCAGCAGCGGGTCGGCGACGCAGAGGCCGTCGTCGGAGAACACCTTGACCCGCGCCTGCGACGCGGCCATGGTGCCCAGCTCGGCGAGCTTCTCGCCCTTGAGCCCGACGGTGACCGCGCCGACCGGGTGGACGTCGACCAGGCCGACCTCCTGCCCGCGGCGCCAGACGTGGTCGACGATCACGGCGTTGTCGGCGACCGGGTCGGTGTTGGCCATGGCGAACACCGCCGTGTAGCCGCCGAGCGCCGCCGCGGCCGAACCGCTGTCGATCGTCTCGGTGTCTTCGCGGCCGGGTTCGCGCAGGTGGGTGTGCAGGTCGACGAAGCCCGGCAGCAGCACCTGACCGGCGGCTTCGATGATTTCGGCGTCTTCGGGGGCGTCCACCGCGCCGATGGCGGTGATCACGCCGTCCTCGACCAGGACGTCGACGGGGTCGCCTTCGCCGTAGGGCCGGGCGCCCTTGATCAGGATGGTCACGCGGCGGCTCCTTCGCTGGCCAGGAGGTGGTAGAGGACCGCCATGCGGACGTGCACGCCGTTGCGGACCTGTTCGGTGATGGCCGAGGCCGGAGAGTCGGCGACCGCGCTCGCGATCTCCATCCCGCGCAGCATCGGACCGGGATGCAGGACGACCGCGTGGTCCGGCAGCAGCTTCTGCCGCCGTTCCGAAAGGCCGTACGCGATCGAGTACTCGCGGGCGCTCGGGAAGAACCCGCCGTGCATCCGCTCGGCCTGGACCCTGAGCATCATCACCGCGTCGACCGCGGGCAGCTCGGCGTCCAGGTCATGCGAAACGGTCACCGGCAGGCTTTCCACGCCGTACGGCAGCAGCGTCGGCGGCGCGACCAGCACCACCTCCGCGCCGAGCGCGGCGAGCAGGTGGATGTTCGAGCGGGCGACGCGGCTGTGCAGGACGTCGCCGACGATCGCGACCCGGCGGTCCTTCAGCGAGCCCAGTCGCTCGCGCAGGGTCGCCGCGTCGAGCAGCGCCTGCGTGGGGTGCTCGTGGGTGCCGTCACCGGCGTTGACCACCGACGTGCCGGGCTCGGCCAGCCACTCCGAGAGGCGCTGGGCGGCGCCGCTGGCCGGGTGCCGGACGATCACGCAGTCGGCGCCCGCGGCGGCCAGCGTCAGGGCCGTGTCGCGCAGGGACTCCCCCTTGTTGACCGAGGAGCTGGACGCCGAGACGTTGATCACGTCCGCGCTCATCCACTTCCCGGCGATCTCGAACGACACCCGGGTGCGCGTCGAGTTCTCGTAGAACAGGGTGATCACCGTGCGGCCGCGCAGCGTCGGCAGCTTCTTGACCTCGCGGCCGAGCAGGGTGTGCTTCAGCTCGTCGGCGGTGTCCAGCACGGCGGTGGCGACCGCCGGGTCGAGCCCGTCGGTGGCGAGCAGGTGCTTCACGAGTCTTCTCCAGAGGCTTCGGCCGGGCCGCCTTCCGACGGGCGCAGCAGCACGGCGTCGCGGCCGTCGATCTCGGCCAGCAGGACCGACACCCCCTCGGTGCGGGCGGTCGGCACGTTCTTGCCCACGTAGTCGGCGCGGATCGGCAGCTCACGGTGACCTCGGTCGACGAGGACCGCCAGCTGGACCGCGCGGGGGCGGCCATGATCACGGAGGGCATCGAGCGCGGCCCGGATCGTGCGGCCGGAGAAGAGCACGTCGTCGACCAGGATCACCACCCGGTCGTCGATGCCGTCGGGCGGCAGCTGCGTCTGTTCGAGCGCGCGCGGCGGACGGCGGCGCAGGTCGTCCCGGTAGAGGGTGACGTCGAGAGCGCCGGTCGGCGGGCAGAGGCCGGAGAACTCGCCGATCTTGCCGGCCAGGCGGTTCGCGAGCGGCGTGCCGCGGGAAGGGATGCCGAGCAACACGGGCGGGGTAGTGCTCTCCGCACCGTTCGCGGTCTTTTCGATGACCTGATGGGCCATTCGGGCGATCGTGCGCGCGACGTCGCCGGCCGTCAGGAGCTCGCGCTCCCCGGCCGAACCAGCCGCGCCACGCGGACGTGACGACAAACCGGACTCCTTCCCCGCCTCACCGGACGGGTCCTTAAAGGACGTCTGTTCCCCTGCTGGTCGGGGCTTTCGCACCGACAGTAGCAGGCACTTTGCTCAGTCTTACGGGTGGTGTGGCGTGATTCGCGGCAAGCTCGCGCTTGACCTGGTGACAACAATGCGTAACCATTACTCTGAGTATTCGACTCGAAGAGTCCCCTGGACCGGTCACCCCGACCGGAAAGGGGGTGGAGAACGGAGAACGACCAGATGGGCGATTACGCCAAGGCGCTCGGGGCCAAGCTCCGCGGGATCCGCCAGCAGCAGGGCCTGTCCCTGCACGGGGTCGAGCAGAAGTCCGGTGGGCGCTGGAAGGCCGTCGTCGTCGGCTCGTACGAGCGTGGCGACCGTGCCGTCACCGTGCAGAAGCTGGCCGAGCTGGCCGACTTCTACGGCGTGCCGGTGGTCGAGCTGCTGCCCGAGGGCCGGGTCCCCTCCGGCGCCGAGCCCGCCACCAAGATCGTGATCAACCTCGAGCGCCTGCAGCAGCTGCCGGCCGAAAAGGTGGGCCCCCTGGCCCGCTACGCGGCGACGATCCAGAGCCAGCGCGGCGACTACAACGGCAAGGTGCTCTCGATCCGGACCGAGGACCTGCGGTCCCTGGCGATCATCTACGACATGACGCCGGGCGAGCTGACCGAGCAGCTCATCGACTGGGGTGTCCTCCCCCCGGAGGCGCGCCCGTCCAAGGAGGACTGATCGCGAGGTGTGTTGCGCCGACGCAGTGAGCGTCCCCCGGTGGGGCACCGGAGACGCTCACTGACCTCGTCGGGGGGCTCGCAGCAGACTCAGAGCACGGCGCGGAGGCGGTCGGCGATCGTGCCGATCCGGCCCAGCACGCCGTTGACGAACCGCGGCGAGTCGTCCGTGGACAGTTCCTTCGCGAGGCCCACGGCCTCGTCGATCGCGACCGGGTCCGGCACGTCCTCGGCCCAGAGCAGCTCGTAGACCCCGACCCGCAGCACCGCGAGGTCGACCTTCGGCATCCGCTCCAGGGTCCAGCCCTGCGCGTGCTCGGCCAGCAGCTCGTCGATCTGCGTCTTCCGGGCGGTGACGCCCTCGACCAGGCTGATCGTGTAGTCCCCGATCGGGTCCACCTCGGTCGCCCCGACGCGGTCGGCCAGCAGCGTCACCGGGTCGGCGTCACGCTGCGAGGCCTCGTAGAGCATTTCCACCGCGCGACGGCGCGCCTGCCGCCGGCTGATCGCGCCGCCGCGGTTCGGGTGGGGCTTCGAAGTCGGCATCAGCTGGAGACGCGGCCCAGGTAACGGCCGTCACGGGTGTCGACCTTGATCTTCTCGCCGGTGGACAGGAACAGCGGAACCTGGATCTCCGCGCCGGTCTCCAGCGTCGCCGGCTTGGTGCCGCCGGTCGAGCGGTCGCCCTGCAGGCCGGGGTCGGTGTGCTGGATGAGGATCTCGACCGAGGTCGGGAGCTCGACGTAGAGCGCCTCGTTCTCGTGCACCGCGACCTGGACCTCGGTGTTCTCGAGCATGTAGTTGGCGTTGTCGCCGACGACCGCGGCCAGCACGGTGATCTGGTCGTAGGTGTCGCCGTCCATGAACACGAAGTCCTGGCCGTCCTTGTACAGGTAGGTCATGTTCCGGCGGTCCACCGTGGCCGTCTCGACCTTCGTGCCCGCGTTGAACGTCTTGTCGACCACCTTGCCGGTGAGCACGTGCTTGAGCGTCGTGCGCACGAAGGCGCCGCCCTTGCCCGGCTTGACGTGCTGGAACGCGGTGACGGTCCACAGCTGGCCCTCGAGGTTGAGGACGAGCCCGTTCTTCAGGTCGTTGGTCGTGGCCACGAGCTTGCAGTCTCCTGTGTCGAATCTTCGGGTTCGGGGCCGCTGTCAGACGACCACGAGGTTCTTGGTGCTCAGGGTGAGGAGCTCGGGCTCCCCGGCCCGCACGACGAGCGTGTCCTCGATGCGCACGCCACCGCGCCCCGCGAGGTAGACGCCGGGCTCGACGGTGACCGCCATACCGGCGGACAGTGTACCGACGCCCGTCGCGGCCAGGCTCGGTGCCTCGTGGATCTGCAGGCCGACGCCGTGTCCGAGACCGTGCGCGAAGTGCTCGCCGTGGCCCGCGTCCGCGATCACGCCCCGCGCCGCGGCGTCCACTTCGGACACATCGGCGCCCGGCGCGACGGCCCGGGCGCCGGCCGCCTGCGCGGCGTGCACGAGGTCGTAGACCTCCCGCTGCCAGTCCGCGGGCGCGCCGAGGACGAAGGTGCGCGTCATGTCGGAGTGGTAGCCGTCGACGGTCGCGCCGAAGTCCAGCTTGACGAAGTCCCCGCGCTTCAGCTCGGCGTGCGTGGGCTGGTGGTGCGGGATCGCCGAGTGCGCGCCGGCGGCGACGATGGTGGCGAAGCTGGGCTCGGCCGAGCCGTGCTCCAGCATGCGGTTCTCCAGGTCACGGGCGACTTCCAGCTCGGTCCGCCCGGGCCGCAGCCCGCCGGCGGCGACGAGGTCGTCCAGCGCCCGGTCCGCGGCGGCGCACGCCTGGCGCAGCGCGTCGACCTCGGCTTCGTCCTTGACCAGCCGCAGCCGCTCGACGAGCCCCGGCGTCCGTTCGAGGGCGAGGTGCTCGCGGAGGGTCTCGTACTCCTCGACGCTGACGTGCTGGCTCTCGAAGCCGACCCGCTCGGCCTTCCCGGCGCGCCGGACGAGCGCGTCGGCGCTGGGCCGCTCGATGACCCGTTCGAGGTCGGGGACCTCTGCGGCCGACTGGGTCGTGTAGCGGCCGTCGGTGCAGAAGAGCGTCTTGTCGTCGCCTTCGGCGCGCAGCAGCACGGCGGCGTTCGAGCCGGTGAAGCCGGTCAGGTAGCGGATGTTGAGCAGATCGGTGACCAGCAACGCGTCGAGGCCGGCTTCGGTCAGAAGCCCGCGCAGCGCCGCCCGGCGTCGTCCATGGGTTTCAGGCACGACGTCCAGCCTAGTGGGCGGGGCGGGCAACCTTCGTCGCCTTCCGCGCCGGGAAGCGACTCGCCAGTAACCTGGCCTACACTCCGCAGGATGAGCGCCTGGGTGATTCGCGGGCTCGGGATGGCGGTGCTCCACGGCGCGGCCATCACCCTCCTCGCCAAGTACGCCGTCTACCACCCCACCGACCAGACGCTGGTGGTGTCGGTGGCGCTGGCGGTGCTGGTCGGCACCGCGGCGCTGTGGAGCGCCCTGGACGCCTGGCGGGGGCTGGCCGACCGCGGCAAGGTCTGGTTCATCTCGGCGCTGATCGCGGGCCCGGTGGCCGGAATCCTGTATGTGATCGGGCGCGCGGTGTTCGTCGACCAGACGGGGGTTTCCGAGCTGGGCGGCGCACTGACCGGCGGCGCGGCGTTCTCGGCGTTGCTGGTGCTGGTCCCGGCGGGCCTGGGGTTGTTCGTCGGCGGGCGGATCGGGCGTTCTCGGCCGGTCTCGGAAGACGCAGTTGACGAGCCGGTCGAGGAACCGGCGGAGGCGCCTTCGCCGCGGCCTCGGCCCCGGCCCCGGCCTGCTCGCCGCCCGGTGGCCGCGGGCGATCGGACTGATGGCTCCGGTCGCCCAGCGGCCACGGACGATCGAGCCGATGGCTCCAGGACTCCGCCACGGCCGATGCGGCGCCGTCAGCCGCCTAGGGAAGCTCCGCGCGGGTAGCCGTCCCACTGGGCCGCTGTCAGCGGGCGGGCCGTCGAGGCGTTGCCCGCCACCACCCCGGGGTCGGGGACCCGCCACAGCCGTCGGTCGTCGAGGACCAGGGCGTACCCGCGGCCCGGCGCCTGGACCGCCTCCGCGCCGGAGCGCAGCCGCGCCGCCACCGGGAGGGCGCCGACCGCGAGGGGCGCCTTCTCCAGCAGTTCGCCGGCCAAGGCCGCGGCCACCGTGCGGCGGTCGACCCGCACCCGCTTCCCGGCGCGGACCAGGTCCATCGTGCGTTCGGGCGAGGGCATCGTGACCCCGTCGAACGTCGCGGCCACCCGGGCCGGGTTCGCGCAGGCCTGGCTGTCCTGCAGGTCCAGCCCGAAGTGGCGAAGGCCGGTCGGGGCGCCGGCGGTGCCGATCGCGGTCGCGCGCACGACGTCGAACGGCACCCGGTCGCACGGGTCGGCCGACGACAGCGGCGCGTGCCCGTCCGACCGGCGCACCAGCCCGGGGCCCTCCTTCCACGGACCGGGGACCACCACCGGCCGGAAGGGGTTCTCGGTGAAGTCCGCGGTCCAGAAGGTGAGCGTGGTCCCGGCGTCGGTCTCGTGCGCGACGACGAACGCGTCGAGCGCCCCCACCCACATCAGGTCGGCGCTGAAGCCGTCGACGACCGAGCGGCCGCGCGGCGCCGCCGTGGACGAGACCGGCACGAACCCGCCGACGTCCAGGGCCTGCACCCCGCCGCCGAACGCGGGGTCGGGCGAGCGCAGCACGAACTGCCCGGCGCCGTTCCAGCCGGCGGCGCGGCCGGTGGTGTCGGTGAACATCAGGTAGAACCAGCCGTCGAGGTAGACGGCCGAGGGCTGGCCGGCGCCGTAGACGTTCGCGCGGTGCACGTCGTGCGACGGCCCGAGGATCGGCCGCCCGTTCGCCGCCCGTGTCCAGTGCACCCCATCGGTGCTGGTCGCGAGCCCGACGGCGTTCCCGAGCGCGTGGTCACCGGCGGCGCCGGTGTAGTAGAGGTAGTACGTCGAGCCGACCCGCAACACGGACGGGTCACAGGTGTGCATGCCGTCGAACTGCCCGGGCGCCCCGGAGAAGACGGCGGCGGGGATCCCGCCCCCGGGCGCGGTGAAGGGGCCGTCGATCGACTGTGCTTGGGCGTAGAGGATGTCGTCCCCGGCGGGTCCGGCGCCGCCGTACTGGCTGCACCACCACATCCGGGTCTGCCCATGGTCCAGCATGACGGAGGGCCCGTAGTTGTAAACGGCATCCGCCCCACCGGCGGCGATCACCCCGCCACTCTGCCGAGGGTCACCCGAAGGAAGTTTGACGTCGATCGGCCGCGGCGGAGCGGTGGTCTTCCCGCCCGCGATGGCCGGCTGGTCCCCCGCCGCCTGTGGCTGGGCGTAACCCTGGGTGCAGCCCGCGACCAGGAGAGCCACCAGCGCACTGGCGAGCAAGGCACGAGCGGGTCGCCGACCCCCACGACGAAACGGGCGCACGACACCGGAGTGTAGCGAGAGCACCCCCGACCGAGTGATGACGCTCCCGGTCGAGGGTCGCTTGATCGTTCGTGCCTTGGTCGGTGCGGCGGTGAGGCTGGGGGCGTTGTGCGGCAAGGATCTTGGTTGCCGGACGGCGGAGCTGCGACGATCCGGTTTGCGGTTACGAGCGCACGTCTCCCGGTTGGTCCGCCCCGGTGGCGGCGATCCCCGGTTCGCCAGGCGGCGGGGTCGCGGCCGCCTCAGGTAACCAGTCGCATCGAGCCCCGATTCGCCGACGACGCAGCACGGCCGCCTCAGATGACCGACCGCACCAATCCCGATTCGCCACCGACGGGGCATGGCCGCCGCAGGTAAGCAGCCGCGCCCGAGCCCCGGTCCGCCACCGATGAGCCGCGGCCGCCTCAGATGACCAGTCGCACCGAGCCACGGTTCACCGCCGATGCCCCGCGGCCGCCTCAGATGACCAGCCGTGCCGAGCCACGGTTCACCGCCGATGGGCCGCAGCCGCCTCGGGTGACCAGCCGCGGTGAACTCGGCTTGCAGCTGGGCGGTCGGGCCGCCTCAAGCGGGCGGTGGCGGGCCTTCCATCGCGACCAGCTCGACCTCGAAGCCCGCGTCATTCTCGAGGTAAGCCGCGTAGTGCGCTTCGCCGCCCGCGTACGGGTAGCGATCCGCGAACAGCGGGTGCCAGCCGTGGTCGGGGGCCTGCTCTGTCAGCGCGTCGACCTCGGCTCGGGTGGCCACGTGCAGCGCCACGTGGTTCAGGCCCGGGCGGGTGCGCTCGTGCTCCGTTGCGCTCAGGGCCGGTGATGCCTCGACCACCAGGTACGTTCCGCCCCGCCGCCAGCTGACTCCCGCGGGCCAGCGCTGGAACTCCCGCCAGCCGAGCTCGCCGAGCAGCCAGCCCCAGCTCCGCTCCGCCGCCGTGAGGTCCGGCGCCCACAGCTCGATGTGGTGCGGCCGCCCGTGCTCGGTCGGGAGCGCCACCAGCACGCGGTGCAGGTCGCCGTAGTGGACGCCCGTGCCCACGTCGAGGAAACCCAGGCGCCCGGCCACTTTTCGGCTCGCCGCGTTGTTCTCGTGCACCAGCGCCCACACCGCCGGGAGCCCGAGCGCGCCCAGGCCGTGGTCCAGCAGCGCGCGGGCGGCCTCGGTCGCCAGGCCCTGCCCGGTGTGCGCGCCCGTCACGTAGTAGCCGAGCTCGGCCACCGCGCCCGGCAGCTCCGTCGACGGGCGCAGGTGCGCGACGCCGACGACCTCGCCGTCGCGCTCGATCACCCAGTGGCCCTGGCCGGCCGGGCCGCGGTAGGCCAGGCGGCGGTCCACCATCGCGCCCGCCGCCGCCGGGTCGGAGAAGTCCGCCGCGAAGAACCGGCTCATCTCCGGGTCTGCAAACACCTTCACCACGGCCTCGCGGTCGGCCTCGACCAGCTGCCGCAGCCGCAGCCGCGCCGTCGTCAGCGTCGGCAGTGTCATCCCGGGTGCGCGGCGAGCCACCGCAGGGCGAGCGGGTAACCGTCGACGCCGAGGCCGGCGATCACTGCGGTCGCGATGTCGGAAAGCACGCTGTGGTGCCGGAACTCCTCCCGCTTGTGCACGTTCGAAATGTGCAGCTCGATCAGCGGCGCGCTCAGCTGCGCCGCGGCGTCGCGCACCGCGATCGAGTAGTGCGTCCACGCGCCGGCGTTGAGGACCACTGGGTTGCCGCCGTCGGCGGCTTCGTGCAGCCAGCCGACCAGCTCGCCTTCGAAGTCGGTCTGCCGGACCTCGACCTCGATGCCCAGCTCTTCACCCGTCTTGACGCACAGCGCGGCGAGGTCGTCGTGGGTCGTCGAGCCGTAGACCGACGGCTCGCGCTTGCCGAGCCGCCCCAGGTTCGGGCCGTTGAACACGAACGCCTTCACAGCAGCACGCTCCCACCGGCCTTCGGGGCGTCGGCGGCGATCGCCGAGTAGGCGCCCGCGAGCAGCGACGGGTCGGGGCCTTCGAGCCGGCCGGGCTTGCCAAGGCCGTCGAGGACGACGAACCGCAGCACCCCCGAGCGGGTCTTCTTGTCGCCCTTCATGGTCTCCAGCAGCTGGGGCAGCGCGTCGGCGTCGTACGTCGTCGGCAGGCCGAGCAGCTTCAGCACGGCGGCGTGGCGCTCGGCGGTGGCGTCGTCGAGCCGCCCGGCCAGCCGCGCGAGCTCGGCGGCGAACACCAGCCCGACGCTCACCGCGGCGCCGTGACGCCACCGGTACCGCTCGCGGCGCTCGATGGCGTGGCCGAGGGTGTGGCCGTAGTTGAGGATCTCGCGCAGGTCGGACTCGCGCAGGTCGGCGGCCACGACGTCGGCCTTCACCTGGATCGAGCGGCGGACCAGCTCGGCCAGCACGTCACCGGTCGCGTCGAGCGCGGCGGCCGGGTCGGCCTCGATCAGCTCGAGGATCCGCGGGTCGGCGATGAAGCCCGTCTTCACGACCTCGGCCATCCCGGCGACGAGCTCGTTCGGCGGGAGCGTCTCCAGCGTCGCCAGGTCGACGAACACCGCGCTCGGCTCGTGGAACACCCCGACGAGGTTCTTGCCCGCCTCGGTGTTGATGCCGGTCTTGCCGCCGACCGCGGCGTCGACCATGCCGAGCAGCGTCGTCGGCACGTTGACCAGCCGCACCCCGCGCATCCAGGTCGCCGCGACGAACCCGGCGAGGTCGGTGACGGCGCCGCCGCCGAGCCCGACCACCACCCCGCGGCGGTCCAGCCCGATCCGGCCGAGCACCTCCCAGCAGAAGCTGGCGACGGTCAGCGCCTTGCCGTCCTCGGCGTCCGGGATCTCGACGCGGTGCGCGTCGAGGCCCGCCGCGTTCAGCTCCTCGCGGATGGCTTCCGCGGTGGTGGTCAGCGTGGGCGGGTGGATCAGCGCGATCTTCGAGGCGTCGGCCAGCTGCGTGGTGAGGTCGCCGAGCAGGCCGCGCCCGATCACCACGTCGTAGGGATGGGCGGTGGCGACCGGGATGCGCACCGGGTCGGACATCGGGTGACTCACTCCTTGGCTTCGGCGGGGACGACGAGCTCCGCCGCGAGGTCCGCGACGATCTCGGCGGGCGTCCGGTCGTCGGTGACGACCTCGACGGTGGCGACCTCGCGGTAGACGGGCACCCGCTCGTCGAGCAGTTTCTTGAACGTGGCGCGGGGGTTCACCCCGGCCAGCAGCGGCCGCGCCGAGGACAGGCCGGTGCGCTGCACGCCGGCGGCGAGGCCGACGTTCAGGAACACGACGGTGTGCTCCGCGAGCCGCGCCCGGGTGCCGGGCGTGAGCGGCGCGCCGCCGCCGAGGGACAGAACACCGTCGTGCTCCGCCAGCGCCGTGGCGACCGCCTCCGCTTCCAGCGCCCGGAAGGCCGGTTCGCCGTCTTCGGCGAAGATGTCGGAGATGCTGCGCCCGGCGCGCGCGACGATGTCGTCGTCACTGTCCCGGAACGCGACACCGAGTGCCGCCGCCAGCATCGGCCCGACCGTGCTCTTGCCCGAGCCGGGCGGCCCGACGATCACCGCGCGAGGGCTCACCACCGCTCCTCGAGGGCCTTGAGGTACGCCTCGGCGTTGCGCTTGCTCTCGACGAGGGAGTCGCCGCCGAACTTCTCCAGCGCGGCGTCGGCGAGGACGAGCGCCACCACCGACTCCAGCACGACGCCGGCGCGCGGCACCGCGCAGACGTCCGAGCGCTGGTGGATGGCCACCGCGGGCTCACCGGTCTTGACATCCACTGTGGACAGTGCTTTGGGGACGGTCGAGATCGGCTTCATCGCGACGCGCACCCGCAGCGGTTCGCCGTTGGTGATGCCGCCTTCCAGGCCGCCCGCGCGGTTCGACCGGCGGGTGACGCCGACCGGGCCGGAGCCGCGGTCGATCTCGTCGTGCGCCTGGCTGCCCCAGCGGCGGGCGGTGGTGAAGCCGTCACCGACCTCGACGCCCTTCATCGCCTGGACGCCCATGAGCGCGCCCGCGAGCCGCGCGTCGAGCCGGCGGTCCCAGTGGACGTGGGAGCCGAGGCCCGGCGGCAGGCCGTAGGCGAGGACCTCGATCACGCCGCCGACGGTGTCGCCCGCCTTCCGCACGGCGTCGACCTCGGCGACCATCGCGTCGGTGCCTTCCTGGCTGAAGGCGCGCACCGGGCTCTCGTCGATGGCGGGCAGGTCGGCCGCGACCGGCAGCGGGCCTTCGGGCGCGTCCGCGCCGCCGATCGAGACGACGTGGCTGAGGATCTCGACCCCGAGCAGCTGCTTGAGGAAGTTGCGGGCGACGGTGCCGAGCGCGGTCCGCGACGCCGTCTCGCGGGCGCTGGCGCGTTCGAGGACCGGGCGGGCCTCGTCGAAGCCGTACTTCTGCATGCCGGGCAGGTCGGCGTGGCCGGGGCGGGGGCGGGTGAGCGGTTCGTTGCGCGCGAGGCCTTCGAGGATCTGGGGGTCGACCGGGTCGGCCGCCATCACCTGCTCCCACTTGGGCCACTCGGCGTTCTCGATCTGGATCGCGACCGGGCCACCCTGGGTGAGGCCGTGGCGGACGCCGCCGAGGAAGTCGATGTGGTCGGTCTCGAAGCCCATCCGCGGGCTGCGGCCGAAGCCGAGGCGGCGCCGGGCCAGCTGCTCGGTGACGTCGGCGGTGGTGACCCCCACGCCGGCGGGCATGCCTTCGAGCACGGCGGCCAGCGCGGGTCCGTGCGATTCACCTGCGGTGATCCAGCGCAACATGTCCTCAATCCTGTCACGGGCGCCGACGGGGGCGGAAACGTGTTCCGGTCACTGCGCGGCCGGGAAGATCGCGCACAGCCAGGTGGCCGTGAGCAGGGCCGGACCGTGCGGCACGCGGCCGCGTCTCCGCACGATCGCGACGGCGAGGCTGAGCGGCGCCGCCAGGACGGCCGCGAGCGCGAGGGCGGGCCAGCCGGCCGCGCCCAGGACGGCGCCGAGGCTGCCGGACAGCTTCACGTCACCCGCGCCGAGGCTTCGAGGCGCGGCCCGCCGGACCACCGCGTGGGCGCCGCCGAAGAGCAGGGCGCCGACGGCCGCACGCACGGCGAGCGACGGGCCTCCGCCGCCGAGCGCGGCCGCTCCGACGGCGGCGCCGAAGAGCGGGTAGGCGGGGAGGGTGAGCACGTCCGGAAGCCGGAGGTGGCGCAGGTCGGCGAGGGCGAGCGGGACCGCGACGACGGTCAGCAGCACGGGCACCGGCAGCCACCAGCCGGGGAGGGCGCCGGCGAGCCGGGCGGTCGTGACGACGGCCACGCCGAGGGCGGCGAGGACCGCGGTGGCCACGACGGGGATCGGCGCGGCGGCGCGTTTCAGCAGGGCCGCGGTGACGGGTGCGGTGGCGGCGGCCGCGGTGGCCGCCGCGGTGGTGACGAGGATCGGGGAGGTCATGGGTCCAGCGTGCGGCGGGCAGGTTGAGCAGGGCAAACGGCGGGCGTCACGAACGGACCGTTCGCTGCGTTCCGGGGTGGATTTCACTCCTGTGGGTGGCTGGGGAGGCGTGGACGAGGGCGGGTCGACGCGGGCTTGGAGGCTCGATCGGCGTGGCTGGGGTCGGGGCCCGCGCGGGGAGGGGCCGGGCAACGTGCCTGAAGGGGCGGCTCGTGTCCTGCGCCGGTCGGTTCGAAGGCTCCGCCAGCCGACCACACGTGATTGGAGAGTCGACTCGCGTGATTGAGGGGTCAACTCGCGTGACTAGAGGGTCGACACGCGTGATTGAAGGGGCAACACCCGTGACTGGAGGGGCAACACCCGTGATTGAAGGGGCAACACACGTGCTCCGGTGGACGACACGCGTACCTCGCTGGACGACACGCGTACCTGGGGGGACGACACGTGCTGAGCGGAGGTGGGTGGGCCGGGGGGGGGGGGGGGGGGGGGGGGGGGGGGGAAAGGAAGAGGTGGGGGGGGGGGGGGGGGGGGGGGGTGGGGTGGTGGGGGGGGGGGGGGGGGGTGTTTTCGCGTCCACTCCGAAAATCCGAGAGTGGG